>NZ_JARPQB010000002.1 GCF_029478665.1 Pseudomonas entomophila | reverse complement strand
CCTGTAGGAGCGAACACCGGCAAAGCCGGTGCCACCGTTCGCTAATGCAGGATCTGCCTGAGAAACGCCTGTGCCCGCGCCGTGCGCGGTTGCCCGAAGAACACCTCCGGCGGGCTGTCCTCGATGATCTGCCCACCCTCCAGGAACAGCACCCGCTCGGCCACCTGGCGAGCGAAGCCCATCTCGTGGGTGACACAGAGCATGGTCATGCCGGTGCCCGCCAATTGCACCAGCACATCCAGCACTTCGGCGACCATTTCCGGGTCCAGCGCCGAGGTCGGCTCGTCGAACAGCATGATCCGCGGCTTCATGCACAGCGCCCGGGCAATCGCCACGCGCTGCTGCTGGCCGCCGGACAGCTGGCTGGGGTACTTGTGCGCCTGGCTCTCGATGCCGACCTTGCTCAGGTACATCCGCGCCCGCTCCTCGGCATCCTTGCGCGACAGCCCACGCACGCTCATCGGCGCCAACAGGCAGTTGTCGAGCACGCTCATGTGCGGGAACAGATTGAAGTGCTGGAACACCATGCCGATCTCGCTGCGCACCTGGGCGGCCTGGCGCGTGGTGGTAGCGAGGTCGATGCCGCCGACCTGGATGCTGCCTTGTTCGGCAATCTCCAGGCGATTGATGCAGCGGATCAGCGTCGACTTGCCCGAGCCGGAAGGGCCGCAGAGCACGATGCGCTCGCCCTCGCGCACCGACAGGTCGATATCGTGCAGCACATGGAAGGCGCCGTAGTGCTTGTTCAGCCGCTCGATGCGGATCAGCTCCGGGCGCGGGTCGGGTGCGGGGTGCAACGGGGCAAGGCTGGCAAGACTGGAGGATGCGGACATCGTTTTTGTTCTCCCGCTCTGGTTTCAGTCGAAGCGTGCGGCGCTGTAGGGCGCAGGGTCGGTGAAGGGATGCTGGCCGGTGAGCAGTTCCGCCAGCAGGCGGCCGCTGACCGGGCCCAGGGTCAAACCGTGGTGGGCGTGGCCGAAGTTGAACCACAAGCCCTTGTGCCGGGGTGCCGGGCCGATTACCGGGCGCATGTCTGGCAGGCAGGGGCGCCGGCCCAGCCAGGGTTTGTCGTCGAGGCGCTCGCCCAGGGCCGGGAACAGCTTGCGGGCCAAGGCTTCGCAGCGCCGCAGCTGGATCTCGTTGGCGGCCGCGTCGCTGGCGGCGAACTCGATACCGGTGGTCAGGCGCACGCCTCGGACCATGGGCGCCAGCACATAGCCGCCCTGGGTGTCGCACACCGAGTGGCGCAGCTCGGCACCGTCGCGGGTGGCGTAGTGCATGTGATAGCCGCGCTTGATCCCCAGGGGGAAGTCATAGCCCAGCGTTTCATAGAGCTCGGCCGACTGCGGGCCGAGGCAGGCCACTACCTCGTCGGCGCGGACCGGGCCGCGCTGTGTGTCCACCTGCCAGCCACCGTCGAGCTGGCGCAGGCTGCGCGCATCGCCGTGGAGGAACTGCCCGCCGCGTTGGACGAACAACCCGGCATAGCCACGGGTGAGGCCGCCGGGGTTGCTCACGGTCTTCGGGTCCAGCCAGTGGATGCCGCCGACCACGCCGCCGTCGAGCTGCTGTTCGCGGGCCTGGAGCTGATCGCGTTCGAGGATTTCGTAGCGCAGCCCATAGCGGGCCAGGCCAGGCAGCTCATGCTTGGCCTGCTCGAACAGCGCGCTGTCGCGGTACACCTCGATCCAGCCCTTGGCCTGCACGAGGTCCTGCAACCCGGCGGCGTCGATCAGCGCGTCGTGCTCCTCGACACTGCGCTGCACCAGCGGCAGCATGTCCGCGGCGGCCTTGGCCAGGCGCCCCGGCGCCGACTGTTGCCAGTAGCGCAGCAGCCAGGGGGCGGCCTTGGGCAGGTGTGTCAGGCTGTAGCGCACGTCCGGTTGGCGGTTCAGGCCGTAGCGCAGCAATGCGCCGAACTTTCGCGGGAAGGCGTAGGGGATCACGCTGGAGCGCTCGATCAGCCCGGCATTGCCGTGGCTGGTGCCGCTGCCGGGCTCGTCGCGGTCGATCAGGATCACCTGGCGCCCACGCGCCTGCAGGTGCAGCGCGGTGCTGACGCCGACGATGCCGGCGCCCAGAACGATGGTTTGGCAATGCATGGAGCGGTTCCCTCGGTCAGTTCAGGTGGCGGCCCAGGCGGGCCTCCAGATGTTTCAGGGTGCGACGCACGAGCTCGACGATCAGCAGGTAGAGCACCGCCGCCCACAGGTAGATCTGGAAGTCGAAGCTGCGCGAGAAGGCCAGCTTGGTCACCCCCATCAGGTCGTAGATCGTCACCAGCGAGGCGATGGCGCTGGCCTTGATCATCATGATCAGCTCGTTGCCCAGCGGCCCGATGGCCACCAGCAGCGACTGCGGCAGGACCACCTTGAAGAAGGTGGTGGAGCGCTTGAGGTTCAACGCCCTGGCCGCCTCGTACTGCCCGGGTGCGACCGCCATCAGGCTGGCGCGGAAGATCTCGGCCTGGTAGGCGGCGGTGTTGAGGGTGAAGGCGAGCAGGGCGCAGTACCAGGCCTCGCGGAAGAACCACCACAGCCCGATGTCCTGCCAGAACCCTTTCAGCGAGCCCAGGCCGTAGTACAGCAGGAACAGCTGGGCCAGCAGCGGTGAGCCACGGAAAAAGTACACATAGCCTGCGGCCAGGCGTTGCAGCACCCGGCTGCGCGATAACCGCGCCAGGGCCAGCAGCATCCCCAGCAGCGCGCCGAGGGTGAACGAGATCGCCACCAGCTTGGCGGTTACCAGCAGGCCGTCGACGAAGCGCGGGCCATAGCGCTCCAGCAGGTCCGGGTCGAGCACATAGGCCAGCAATTGCTCGAGGCTCATGGGCGGGCTCCTTGCAGGTGGCGGTTGCTGCGCCGCTCGAGCAGGGCGAAGACCCTGCCCGACAGCGCCGAGAACAGCAGGTAGACCAGGCAGGCGACGCCATAGAAGAACATCGGTTCCTTGGTCACGCTGACCGCCAGGTTGGTCTGGCGCATCAGGTCGATCAGCGAGATGGTCGAGACCAGCGACGTGTCCTTCAGCAAGCTCAGCCAGTTGTTCGACAGGCCCGGCAGGGCGATGCGCGCCAGTTGTGGCAGCACCACCTTGAAGAACCCCGTGCGCCGGCCCAGGCCCAGGGCCGAGCAGGCTTCCAGCTGACCCTTGGGCAGGGTCTTGAAGGCCATCAGCCAGATTTCGCTGGAGAACGCCGCGAACACCAGGCTGAAGGCAATCATCGCGGCGAGAAAGGTGTTGATCAGCACTTCGCCCGGGTAGCCCAGGGCGGCGAGGATCTTCTGCGCGGCGATCTGGCAGCCGTAGTAGATGATCAGCAGCGTGAGCAGTTCGGGCAGGCCACGGAACACCGTGGAGAAGGTGGTCGCCCAGGCCCGCGGCAGGCGCTTGCGCGAACGGGCGGCCAGCGCCACGACCAGGCCCAGCGGCAGGCCGATGGGCAGGCAGGCCAGGGCCAGCGACACGGTCACCAGGGCGCCGGCCAGCAACGCCTGGCCCCAGCCACCGCTGGCGAAGGAGAGCAGGGAGAGTTGATCGAGCATGAATTCACCCTCAGGTTCGGCATGTTTGGGGGCACGCTGTGCCCCTTTCGCGACACAAGGCCGCTCCCACGGATGCGGTGTACTCCCTGTGGGAGCGGCCGTATGTCGCGAAAGGGCTGCGCAGCAGCCCCAGGTGCCTATCAGTCAACTGAATCAGTTGTAGATATCGAAGGCGAAGTACTTGCCAGCGATCTTCTGGTACGTGCCATTGGCCACGATCGCCGCCAGCGCCTCGTTCAACCGGGTGCGCAGGGCCTCGTCCTCCTTGCGCACGGCAATCGCCGCGTCGGCTTTTGTATTGGCGACATCCCCGAGGACCTTGCAGCAATCCTGGCCGTTCTTGCTCAACCATTCATGCAGCGGGAACTTGTCGGCGATCACCCCGTCCAGGCGCCCGGCGGCCAGATCCGCGTTGGCTTCGTCCATGGTCGGGTACAGCTTCACCTCGGCACCGGCCTTGCCGTACACGTCCTCGGCATAGATCGCCTGGGTCGAGGAGGATTGCGCGCCGACCGTGTAGCCCTTGAAGTCGGTCTGCGCGTCGCTGATCTTGCTGTCCTTGGCTACCGCCACGGTCAACGGGGTGCGGTAGTAATGGTCGGTGAAGGCGATCTTCTTGCGCCGCTCCTGGGTGTCGATCATCGAGGCGACCACGGCGTCATACTTGCGCGCCATCAGCGCCGGGATGATGCCTTCCCAGTCCTGCGCCACCAGGGTGCACTCGACCTTCATCTGCTCGCACAGGGCATGGGTGATGTCGATGTCGAAGCCGTGCAGCTGGTTATTGGCGTCGACGTAGTTGAAGGGCGGGTAGGCCCCCTCGGTGGCGAAGCGCAGGGTCTCGGCGCTGGCGTTGCCCGCCAGCCACAGGGCGCACGCACCCACCACAGCCATGGTTCTTTTCATCTCGCACCTCGGTCGTTGCACTCTTGCTATTGTTGTTTGCCCGCCGTGTAGCCGACGAACTCGTTATGTAGAGCGGCAGTTGCTTCCAAGCGTCTTTCAACATCCGGTCCAAGCTGCTTGCAGACCTCGTTGACCATCAGGTGCACCCACGACAGCATCGTCGCGGTGGATTCCCAGAACAGGTTGAATTCGCTGGGGATGCGGAACACCTCGTCGGCGTTGGCATCGGCCCAGTCACAGAAGGTGTCGGTGACCAGCGTCACCGGGATGCCCAGCGCGCGCGCCTTCTGGCACAGCTGCAGGGCGTGGCGCGAGTAGCGGCGCGCCTCGAACACCACCAGCGCGCAATGCTCCGGGCGGCCCAGCAGCACTTCGCCGAAGTGCCCGGCGCTGCCATCAACCAGTTGCACGCCGTCGCGCAGGTACTGCAGCAGGTGGCTCATGCACATGGCGATGCCGCGTTCGGTCTGGAACCCGGCGATGAACACCCGGGGCTTGTCGGCCAGGCGCCGAGCGACCTGCTGCCAGGCTTCGCCGCGGCTGTACTCATGCACGCGCACCAGCGCGGCCATCTCCAGCTCCAGGCTGCCCGAGCGCTGGTCGTCCTCGGGTTGCTGGCGGAACTCCTGCAGGCGATCGCCCACCAGCCAGGGGCCGTCGCCCAGGTCGTTCTGCAGGTCCTGCTTGAGCGCCTTGAGGTGGGCATAGCCGAGGGAGCGGCAGAACCGGCCGACGCTCGATTCGCTCACCCCCAGCTTGCCGGCGATGCTCGCCGAGGTCTGGAACGGCAGTTCGTGGAGGTTGGCGAGCATGTAGCTGGCGATCTGGCGGCCCGAAGCGGCTGCGGTGTGCAGGCTGCTTTCCAGGCGTTGCTTGATCGATTGGCTCATGGACGGCTCCGGCTGATTTCTGGCGTGGGATAGAAAATGGATGTTTTCTGTCATCAAGTCAATATTTGACAGATTGCTGTCATTGGCGGGAAAGTCTGTGTCGTTGCGCTGTAGCTATTCCAATTCCAAGAAAGGAGCTCCAGATGTCCTCACCGTCCACCGGCCCTGTCGTGCGCGTAGCGTTCAACGAATTGCAGGTGCTGTTGCAGTCGATCTTCGAGCGTCATGGTTGCAGCGCGGCGGTGGCCGCCGTGCTCGCCCACAACTGCGCCAGCGCCCAGCGCGATGGGGCTCACAGCCATGGCGTGTTCCGTATTCCCGGCTATGTCTCGACCCTGGCCAGCGGCTGGGTCGATGGCCGCGCCGAGCCGCAGGTGACCGACCTGGCATCCGGCTATGTGCGGGTCGATGCCCAGGGTGGCTTCGCCCAGCCGGCGCTGGCGGCGGCCCGGCCGCTGCTGGTGGAGAAGGCCCGGGCGGCGGGCATTGCGGTACTGGCGATCCACAATTCCCACCATTTCGCCGCGCTGTGGCCGGATGTCGAGCCGTTCGCCGACGAAGGCCTGGTGGCCCTGAGCGTGGTCAACAGCATGACCTGCGTGGTGCCCCATGGCGCGCGCAAGCCGCTGTTCGGTACCAACCCCATCGCCTTTGCCGCGCCGTGCGCCGGGCATGACCCGATCGTCTTCGACATGGCCACCAGCGCCATGGCCCACGGCGACGTGCAGATCGCCGCCCGTGCCGGTGAGCAACTGCCGCCGGGCATCGGCGTGGATGCCGACGGCCAACCGACCATCGACCCCAAGGCGATTCTCGAGGGTGGGGCGCTGCTGCCGTTCGGCGGGCACAAGGGCTCGGCGCTGTCGATGATGGTCGAGTTGCTGGCGGCGGCGCTGACCGGGGGCAATTTCTCCTGGGAATTCGACTGGGCCGGGCATCCGGGGGCGAAGACGCCGTGGACCGGGCAACTGATCATCGTCATCGACCCGAGCAAGGCCGAAGGGGAGCGGTTTGCCCAGCGCAGTCGGGCGCTGGTGGAGCAGATGCAGGCGGCGGGGTTGACGCGCATGCCGGGGGAGCGGCGCTATCGGGAGCGTGAGGTGGCTGGGCGGGAAGGGGTGGCGTTGGGTGAGCGGGAGTGGAACGAGTTGAAGGCGCTGGTGGGGTGAGATTGGCCGGATGGGGCCTCCAGGCGCCAGACGCAGTCGTTGCGTCGCCTATCAGATCGAGCGCCGCCCGCGCGGCGCATCGCGGATGAATCCGCTCCTACATCGGTTGCAACGTGCCGCACTGCTGGCCCGAAACAAACCTGTGTAGGAGCGGATTCATCCGCGATGCGCCGCGTGGCGGCGCTCGATCTCGAGAGCGCCACAAGGCTCCCGCCGCCCCCTTGAACCTCCGCGCCTTTGCACCCCTGCATCGACCGCTTGCGCATCGGTGATGTTCCTGGCGCCCGACTGCGGGTATCCTCGCCAGAGCCTTCCCTGAACTGTCCTGATTTCCAAGGAGCTGCACGCTGTGTTCAAACATGTCGATGCCTATGCCGGCGACCCGATCCTCTCGCTGATGGAAACCTTCAAGGCCGACCCGCGCGCCGACAAGGTCAACCTGAGTATCGGCCTGTACTACGACGAAGCCGGCGTGGTGCCGCAACTGGCGGCGGTGGGCGAGGTGGAAAAACGCCTGGCCGGCCAGCCCCACGAGGCTTCGCTGTACCTGCCGATGGAAGGCCTGGCCGCCTACCGCCAGGCGATCCAGGCCCTGCTGTTCGGCGCCGACCACCCAGCCGTCACCGACGGCCGCGTGGCCACGGTGCAGACCGTCGGCGGTTCCGGCGCGCTGAAAGTCGGCGCCGACTTCCTCAAGCGCTACTTCCCAGGCTCCGAAGTCTGGGTGAGCAACCCGACCTGGGACAACCACCGGGCGATCTTCGAAGGCGCGGGCTTCAAGGTGCACACCTATCCGTACTTCGACCAGGCCACCCGTGGCGTGGACTTCGCCGGCATGCTCGGCGCCCTGCAGACATTGTCGGCCAACAGCATCGTCCTGCTGCACCCGTGCTGCCACAACCCCACCGGCGCCGACCTCACTGCCCAGCAGTGGCAGCAGGTGGTCGAAGTGGTCAAGGCGCGCCAGCTGATCCCGTTCCTCGACATCGCCTACCAGGGCTTCGGTGAAGGCCTGGTGGAAGATGCCTTCGCCATCCGCGAGATGGCCCGTGCCGGCGTCCCCTGCCTGGTCAGCAACTCGTTCTCGAAGATCTTCTCGCTGTACGGCGAGCGGGTAGGGGGCCTGTCGGTGGTCTGCGACGACGCCGCCACCGCCGTCAGCGTGCTGGGCCAGCTCAAGGCCACCGTGCGCCGCAACTACTCCAGCCCGCCCGCGTTCGGCGCGCAACTGGTGGCCGGCGTGCTCGGCGAGCCTGGCCTGAACGCCCAGTGGGAGGCGGAGGTCGAGGTGATGCGCAAGCGCATTCTCGAGATGCGCCAGGGCCTGGTCGACCTGCTCGGCGAACTGCTGCCGGGCCAGGACTTCCAGTTCTTCCTGCGCCAGCGCGGCATGTTCAGCTACACCGGTTTCAGCGTCGAACAGGTGCGCCGCCTGCGCGACGAGTTCGGCGTGTACCTGATCGACAGCGGCCGCATGTGCATGTCCGGCCTGCGCCCGGCCAACCTGCGCCAGGTGGCCGAGGCGTTCGCCGCCGTTCAGCGGTAACCTGCCAGGGGTCGCTTTGCGACCCTTTCGCGGCACAAGGCCGCTCCTACAGGGTTTGCGTTTCTCTGTAGGAGCGGCCTTGTGCCGCGAAAGGGCTGCAAAGCAGCCCCGTCCAGCACAACCCGCTTGTAAAGACAAGTGCAACCGTCTCTCGGACGGGGCTTCCCCAAGTGCAACCTTTGCATGCACAATCGCGCCCCTCTTCCCCGGTTGAGTTGGGCGAATCGTCTAGTTCGCCATTCTCAGCCTGTTGCAGTCTTGCGAGTGGAGCTTCACCCGGATGAATGAGCAGGCCCCAAGCGTTGAACAACGCTTTGTAGAATCGACCCCCGCCACCCTCGGCAGCTGGTCGCGTCACGACACCACCTGGATGCTGGGCCTGTTCGGCACGGCCATCGGCGCCGGAACCCTGTTCCTGCCCATCAACGCCGGCCTCGGCGGTTTCTGGCCGCTGCTGGTCCTGGCCGTGCTGGCCTTCCCCATGACCTACTTCGCCCACCGCGGGCTGACCCGCTTCGTGCTCTCCGGGCGTAACGGCGGCGACATCACCGAGGTGGTCGAAGAGCACTTCGGCATCAAGGCCGGCGCGCTGATCACCGTGCTGTACTTCTTCGCCATCTTCCCGATCCTGCTGATCTACAGCGTGGCCCTGACCAACACCGTCAGCAGCTTCCTCGAGCACCAGCTGCACATCGCGCCACCGCCGCGGGCGATCCTCTCGTTCGTGCTGATTCTCGGCCTGCTGGCCATCGTCCGCTGCGGCGAGCAGGCCACGGTCAAGGTCATGAGCCTGCTGGTGTACCCGTTCATCGTCGCCCTGGCGATGCTGGCCCTGTACCTGGTGCCGCACTGGACCGGCGGCATCCTCGACACCGCCGCGCAAGTGCCGTCGGGCTCGGCGTTCCTGCACACCGTGTGGCTGGCCATTCCGGTGATGGTGTTCTCGTTCAACCACTCGCCGATCATCTCGGCCTTCGCCGTCGACCAGAAACGCCGCTACGGCGACCACGCCGACGAGCGCAGCGGCCAGATCCTGCGCCGCGCCCACCTGCTGATGGTGCTGATGGTGCTGTTCTTCGTGTTCAGCTGCGTGCTGACCCTGAGCAGCGCCCAGCTGGCCGAAGCCAAGGCGCAGAACCTGTCGATCCTGTCGTACCTGGCCAACCACTTCGAGCAGCCGGCCATCGCCTTCGCCGCGCCGTTGATCGCCTTCATCGCCATCGCCAAGTCGTTCCTGGGCCACTACATCGGTGCCAGCGAAGGCCTCAAGGGCATGATCGTCAAGGCCGGCATGCGTCCAGGCGCCAAGACCCTGGACCGCGTGGTCGCCGCGCTGATGCTGGTGGTGTGCTGGATCGTCGCCACCCTCAACCCGAGCATCCTGGGCATGATCGAGTCGCTGGGCGGCCCGATCATCGCCGTGCTGCTGTTCCTGATGCCGATGTACGCCATCCGTCGTGTACCGTCGATGCGCAAGTACAGCGGCGCGCTGTCCAACGTGTTCGTGGTGGTCGTCGGCCTGGTGGCCCTGACCTCGGTGGTGTACGGCCTGCTGGCCTGATCCACGCCTGAGCGATACAAATGCCCGGGGCGGTTGTCGCCACCCGGGCATTTTTTTGTCCACAGGAATTGTCCGGCAATAGAACAATTTCATGTTTGCTTATAGGCACTTGCGCGGCTTCATGCTTAACTCAGGGTCTTTTTCAAACCCGCATAAGGAATTCCGCCATGGCTCAAGTGACTCTCAAAGGCAACCCGGTTCAGGTCAAAGGCGAACTGCCGAAGGCTGGCGCCGCGGCACCGGCGTTCTCCCTGGTCGCTGGCGACCTGTCCGACAAGTCGCTCAAGGACTTCGCCGGCAAGCGCAAGGTGCTGAACATCTTCCCGAGCGTCGACACCCCGACCTGCGCCACCTCGGTGCGCAAGTTCAACGCCCAGGCCAATGACGTACAGAACACCGTGGTGCTGTGCATCTCCGCCGACCTGCCGTTCGCCCAGGCGCGCTTCTGCGGCGCCGAAGGCCTGGAGAACGTGAAGAACCTGTCGACCCTGCGTGGCGCAGAGTTCCTTCAGAACTACGGCGTGGCCATTGCCGACGGCCCGCTGGCCGGCCTGGCCGCCCGCGCCGTGGTGGTGCTGGACGAGAACGACAAGGTGCTGCACAGCGAGCTGGTCGGCGAAATCGCCGACGAGCCGAACTATGAGGCGGCGCTGGCTGTCTTGAAGTAAGCGTTCGCAGTGTTCGCCGGCTTGCCGGCGAACCAGGTAACACCCGGTAACGGCCTGGACCCTGTTCCAGGCCGTTTTCATTTAAAGTTCACCGTCTTTTCAACGTCAGCCGAAGGTAAAGCGCGGGTAAAGCCACTTTGCTAAACCGATGCCAGTGCTTATCGTTCAGGCTCTCCACGCCGTCTTTCTCTGAACAAGGTTCGTTCGACCCATGCAAGCCTCCAATTCCCGTTCCCTCCGTCGCTGGCTGTTCGGCCTGCTGATCCTGCTGCTGGTGGCCGTATTGGCCTGGTGGCAGTGGCCCGCGCCGTCGGCCCACCACGAAGCCACGGGCGGTCGCCCGGGCCGGGGCGCGGGGATGGGCATGGGCGGCCGTCCAGGCTTCGGTGCCTCCACCGAGGCGGTGCCGGTGCGCGTCGAACCGGTGCGGGTCGGTGACTTCCCGCTGTACTACAAGGCCCTGGGTACCGTGACCGCGACCAACACGGTCAACGTGCGCAGCCGGGTGGCCGGCGAGTTGGTCAAGATACATTTCAAGGAAGGCCAGCAGGTCAAGGCCGGCGACCTGCTCGCTGAAATCGACCCGCGCTCGTACCGCATCGCCCTGCAACAGGCCGAAGGCACCCTGGCGCAGAACCAGGCGCAGTTGAAGAACGCCCAGGTCGACCTGGCCCGTTATAAAGGCCTGTACGCCGAAGACAGCATCGCCAAGCAGACCCTCGACACCGCCGAGGCCCAGGTGGGCCAGTTCCAGGGGCTGGTGAAGACCAACCAGGCACAGGTCAACGACGCCCGCCTGAACCTCGATTTCACCCAGATCCGCGCGCCGATCAGCGGCCGCGTGGGCCTGCGCCAGCTGGACCTGGGCAACCTGGTGGCGGCCAACGACACCACCGCCCTGGTGGTGATCACCCAGACCGAGCCGATCAGCGTTGCCTTCACCCTGCCTGAAACCCAGCTCGACACCGTGCTCGCCCGCTATCGCAGCGGCGCCAGCCTGCCGGTCGAGGCCTGGGACCGTGGCGACCAGAAGCTGCAGGCCAGTGGCGTGCTGGGCAGCCTCGACAACCAGATCGACACCACCACCGGGACCTTGAAGTTCAAGGGCACCTTCCAGAACAAGGACCACGCCCTGTTCCCCAACCAGTTCGTCAACGTGCGCCTGCTGGCCGACACCCTCAAGCAGGTGGTGCTGGCCCCGAGCGCGGCGATCCAGTTCGGCAACGACGGCACCTTCGTCTACGTGGTCAACAATGAGAGCAAGGTCAACATCCGCAAGCTCAAGGTGGGCGCCAGCGATGGCGAGCACACAGTAGTCGTGGAAGGCCTGGCCGCCGGCGACCGTCTGGTGCTGGAAGGCACCGACCGCTTGCGCGAAGGCACCAAGGTCGAGGTGGTCGAGGACAGCTCGCAAGTGCCGGCCACCCCCGGCCAGCACCTGCAAGGGCAGGGTGCGAAAGGTTCGGCCCAGGTCGGTGAGCCGAGCGACAAGGCGGGCGCATGAACCTCTCGCGCCTGTTCATCCTGCGGCCGGTCGCCACCACGCTGAGCATGCTGGCCATCGTCCTGGCCGGCCTGATCGCCTACAAAATGCTGCCGGTGGCGGCCTTGCCCCAGGTCGACTACCCGACTATCCGCGTCATGACCCTGTACCCCGGCGCCAGCCCGCAGGTGATGACCAGCGCCGTCACCGCGCCGCTGGAGCGCCAGTTCGGGCAGATGCCCGGCCTCACACAGATGGCCTCGACCAGCTCGGGTGGCGCCTCGGTGCTGACGCTGCGCTTCAGCCTCGACATGAACATGGATGTCGCCGAGCAGCAGGTGCAGGCCGCGATCAACGCCGCCAGCAACCTGCTGCCCAGCGACCTGCCGGCGCCTCCGGTGTACAACAAGGTCAACCCGGCCGACACTCCGGTGCTGACGCTGGCCATCTCGTCGAAAACCATGCCGTTGCCCAAGCTCAACGACCTGGTCGACACCCGCGTGGCACAGAAGATCGCCCAGATCAGCGGCGTGGGCATGGTCAGCATCGCCGGTGGCCAGCGCCAGGCGGTGCGGATCAAGGTCAATGTCGACGCCCTGGCCGCCAACGGCCTCAACCTGGACGACGTGCGCACCCTGATCGGCGCCTCCAACGTCAACCAGCCCAAGGGCAACTTCGACGGCCCGACCCGGGTGTCGATGCTCGACGCCAACGACCAGCTGCGCTCGCCCGAGGAATACGCCAACCTCATCCTCAAGTACAACAACGGCGCGCCGCTGCGTCTGAAGGACATCGCCGAGATCGTCGACGGCGCCGAGAACGAGCGCCTGGCGGCCTGGGCCAACCAGAACGAGGCGGTGCTGCTGAACATCCAGCGCCAGCCCGGCGCCAACGTCATCGAGGTGGTCGACCGGATCAAGGAACTGCTGCCATCGATCACCGACAACCTGCCGGCAGGCCTTGACGTCAGTGTGCTCACCGACCGCACCCAGACCATCCGCGCCGCCGTGCGCGACGTGCAGCACGAGCTGCTGTTCGCCGTCGCCCTGGTGGTGATGGTCACCTTCCTGTTCCTGCGCCGCGTCTCCGCCACGATCATCCCTTCGATTGCCGTGCCGCTGTCGCTGATCGGTACCTTCGGGGTGATGTACCTGGCCGGTTTCTCGGTCAACAACCTCACGTTGATGGCCCTGACCATCGCCACCGGCTTCGTGGTCGACGACGCCATCGTCATGCTCGAGAACATCTCCCGGCATATCGAGGAAGGCGAGACGCCCTTGCAGGCCGCGCTCAAGGGCGCGAAGCAGATCGGCTTCACCCTGATCTCGCTGACATTCTCGCTGATCGCGGTACTCATCCCGCTGCTGTTCATGGCCGATGTGGTCGGGCGGCTGTTCCGCGAGTTCGCCATCACCCTGGCGGTGGCCATCCTGATCTCGCTGGTGGTGTCGCTGACGTTGACGCCGATGATGTGCGCGCGCCTGCTCAAGCGCGAACCGAAGGAAGAGGAGCAGGGCCGTTTCTACCGCGCCAGCGGCGCCTGGATCGACTGGCTGATCAAGCACTACGGCAGCGCCCTGACCTGGGTGCTCAAGCGCCAGCCGCTCACGTTGCTGGTGGCGGTGGCCACTCTCGCGCTGACCGTAGTGCTCTACCTGATCGTGCCCAAAGGCTTCTTCCCGGCGCAGGACACCGGGGTGATCCAGGGGATTTCGGAGGCACCGCAGTCCACCTCGTTCGCCGCCATGAGCCAGCGCCAGCAATCCCTGGCCAAGGTCATCCTCGAGGACCCGGCGGTGCAGAGCCTGTCTTCGTACATCGGCGTGGACGGCGACAACGCCACCCTCAACAGCGGCCGCCTGCTGATCAACCTCAAGCCCCACGGCGAGCGCGACGTCAGCGCCGCCCAGGTCATCAGCCGCCTGCAACCGCAGCTCGACAAGCTGGTGGGTATCCGCCTGTTCATGCAGCCGGTGCAGGACCTGAGCATCGAGGACCGGGTCAGCCGTACCCAGTACCAGTTCAGCCTCAGTTCGCCGGACGCCGAACTGCTCGCGCAGTGGAGCGGCAAGCTGGTCCAGGCCCTGCAGCAGCGGCCTGAATTGCGCGACGTGGCCAGCGACCTGCAGGACAAGGGCCTGCAGGTGTACCTGGTGATCGACCGCGACATGGCCAGCCGCCTGGGGATCAACGTCTCGCAGATCACCAGCGCACTGTACGATGCCTTCGGCCAGCGGCAGATCTCGACCATCTACACCCAGGCCAGCCAGTACCGCGTGGTGCTGCAGTCGCAGACCGCCGCCAGCCTCGGCCCGCAGGCGCTGGAGTCGATCCACGTCAAGGCCGCCGACGGCGGCCAGGTGCGCCTGTCGGCGCTGGCGCGCATCGAGCAGCGCCAGGCGCAACTGGCCATCTCGCACATCGGCCAGTTCCCGGCGGTGATGATGTCGTTCAACCTGGCCCATGGCGCGTCGCTGGGCGAGGCGGTCAAGGTGATCGAGCAGGTGCAGCAGGAGATCGGCATGCCGATCGGCGTGCAGACCCAGTTCCAGGGCGCCGCCGAGGCGTTCCAGGCTTCGCTGTCGAGCACCTTGCTGCTGATCCTGGCCGCCGTGGTGACCATGTACATCGTGCTGGGGGTGCTCTACGAGAGCTACATCCACCCGGTGACCATCCTCTCCACGCTGCCATCGGCGGCGGTGGGCGCCTTGCTGGCGCTGCTGCTCAGCGGCAATGACCTGGGGATGATCGCCATCATCGGCATCATCCTGCTGATCGGCATCGTCAAGAAGAACGCGATCATGATGATCGACTTCGCCCTGGAGGCCGAGCGTCACCAGGGCATGACCCCGCACGACGCGATCTACCAGGCGGCGCTGCTGCGCTTCCGGCCTATCCTGATGACCACCCTGGCCGCGCTGCTCGGCGCCGTGCCGCTGATGCTCGCCACCGGTTCCGGCGCCGAGCTGCGCCAGCCGCTGGGCCTGGTGATGGTCGGCGGGCTGCTGGTGAGCCAGGTGCTGACCCTGTTCACCACGCCGGTCATCTACCTGTACTTCGATCGCCTGGCGCGCCGTTGGCGCCCAGCCACCGAGCAACAGCAGGCCGAAGCATGAACCTGTCCGGACCGTTCATTCGCCGGCCGGTAGCCACCATGCTGCTGAGCCTGGCGATCATGTTGCTGGGCGCGGTGAGCTTCGGCCTGCTGCCGGTTTCGCCGCTGCCGCAGATGGATTTCCCGGTGATCGTGGTGTCGGCCAACCTGCCGGGCGCCAGCCCGGAAGTCATGGCTTCCACCGTGGCCACGCCGCTGGAGCGCAAGCTGGGCGCCATCGCCGGTGTCACCACCCTGACCAGCAGTTCCAACCAGGGGTCGACCCGGGTGATCATCGGCTTCGACCTGGGCCGCGACATCGACGGCGCGGCGCGCGAAGTGCAGGCGGCGATCAACGCCACCCGCAACCTGCTGCCCAGCGGCATGCGCAGCATGCCCACGTACAAGAAGATCAACCCGTCCCAGGCGCCGATCATGGTGCTGTCGCTGACCTCCGACGTGCTTTCGAAAGGCAAGCTGTACGACCTGGCCGACACCATCCTGTCCCAGAGCCTGTCCCAGGTCAGCGGGGTAGGGGAAGTGCAGATCGGCGGCAGCTCGCTGCCCGCCGTGCGCATCGAGCTGGAACCGCAGTTGCTCAACCAGTACGGCCTGTCGCTGGACGACGTGCGCAGCGCCGTGGCCAACGCCAACCAGCGCCGGCCCATGGGCTTCGTCGAGGACCAGGAACGCAACTGGCAGGTGCGTGCCAACGACCAGTTGGAAAAGGCCGAGGACTACAAACCGGTGGTGATCCGCCAGTCCAATGGCGCGATCCTGCGCCTGTCCGACGTGGCCAAGGTCACCGATGGCGTGGAGAACCGCTACAACAGCGGCTTCTTCAACGATGAAAGCGCGGTGCTGCTGGTGATCAACCGCCAGACCAACGCCAACATCATCGAGACGGTCGGGCAGATCAAGGCCGAACTGCCGGCCTTGCAGTCGCTGCTGCCGGCCAGCGTCAAGCTCAACGTGGCCATGGACCGCTCGCCGGTGATCAAGGCCACGCTCAAGGAGGCCGAGCACACGTTGCTGATCGCCGTGGTGCTGGTGATCCTGGTGGTCTACCTGTTCCTCGGCAACCTGCGTGCTTCGCTGATCCCGAGCCTGGCGGTGCCGGTGTCGCTGGTGGGCACCTTCGCGGTCATGTACCTGTGCGGGTTCTCGCTGAACAACCTGTCGCTGATGGCGCTGATTCTGGCCACCGGGCTGGTGGTGGACGATGCCATCGTGGTGCTGGAGAACATTTCCCGGCATATCGAGAACGGCGAGAAACCGCTGCGCGCCGCCTACAAGGGCGCGCAGGAGGTGGGCTTCACCTTGCTGTCGATGAACGTGTCGCTGGTGGCGGTGTTCGTCTCGATCCTGTTCATGGGCGGCATCGTCCGTGGGTTGTTCAAGGAATTCTCCATCACCCTGGCGGCGGCGATCATCGTCTCGCTGGTGGTGTCGCTCACGTTGACCCCCATGCTCTGTTCGCGCTGGCTCAAGGTCCATGGCCCGCAGCAGCAGACCCGCTTGCAACGCTGGAGCGACCGCGTTCACCAGCGCATGGTGGCCGGCTATGACCGGAGCCTGGGTTGGGCCCTGCGCCACAAGCGCCTCACCCTGCTCAGCCTGCTGACCACCATCGTGCTCAACATCGCGCTCTATGTGGTGGTGCCCAAGACCTTGATGCCCCAGCAGGACACCGGCCAGTTGCAAGGCTTCATCCGTGGCGACGATGGCCTGTCGTTCAGCGTGATGCAACCGAAGATGGAAATCTATCGACGCGCCTTGCTCAAGGACCCGGCCGTGGAGAGCGTCGCCGGTTTCATCGGCGGCAACAGCGGCACCAACAACGCCTTCGTGCTGGTGCGCCTGAAACCCATCAACGTACGCAAGGAAGACGCGCAGAAGGTGATCGACCGCCTGCGCAAGGCGTTGCCCAAGGTGCCAGGCGGGCGCCTGTACCTGATGGCCGACCAGGACCTGCAACTGGGCGGCGGCGGCCGCGACCAGAGTACCTCCGAGTATCTGTACACCCTGCAGAGCGGCGACCTGGCAGCCTTGCGCGAATGGTTCCCGAAAGTCACCGCCGAGCTGCGCAAGCTGCCGGAGCTGACTGCCATCGACGCCCGCGACGGCGCCGGCACGCAGCAAGTGACGCTGGTGGTCGACCGCGACCAGGCCAAGCGCCTGGGGATCGACATGGACATGGTCACCGCCGTGCTCAACAACGCCTACAGCCAGCGGCAGATCTCGACCATCTACGACAGCCTCAACCAGTACCAGGTGGTGCTGGAGATCAACCCCAGGTACGCCTGGGACCCGAGCACCCTGGAACAGGTGCAGGTGATCACCGCCGACGGCGCCCGCGTGCCGCTGTCGAGCTTCGCCCGCTACGAGAACTCGCTGGCCAACGACCGCGTCAGCCACGAAGGCCAGTTCGCCTCCGAGAGCATCAACTTCGACGTGGCCGAGGGCTACAGCCCCGACCAGGCTCTGGCGGCGCTGGAGCGCGCGGTGGCCAAGCTCGGCCTGCCCGAGGCGGTGATCGCCAAGCTGGGCGGCACGGCCGATGCCTTCAGCAAGACCACCGAAGGCCAACCGCTGATGATTCTCGGCGCGTTGCTGCTGGTGTACCTGGTGCTGGGCATCCTGTACGAGAGCTACATCCACCCGCTGACCATCCTCTCCACGCTGCCCTCGGCCGGTGTCGGCGCCTTGCTGGCGCTGTACCTGACGGGCGGGCAGTTCAGCCTGATCTCGTTGCTGGGGCTGTTCCTGCTGATCGGTGTGGTGAAGAAGAACGCCATCCTGATGATCGACCTGGCCCTGCAACTGGAGCGCAATGAGGGCCTGTCGCCGGAAGAGTCGATCCGCCGTGCCTGCCTGCTGCGCCTGCGGCCGATCCTGATGACCACCCTGGCCGCCATGCTCGGTGCGCTGCCCTTGCTGCTGAGCCGCGCCGAGGGCGCCGAAATGCGCCAGCCGCTCGGCCTGACCATCATCGGTGGCCTGGTGTTCAGCCAGGTCCTCACCCTCTATACAACGCCCGTGGTCTACCTGTACCTCGACCGCCTGCGCCACCGTTTCAACCGTTGGCGCGGCGTGCGCACCGACGCTGCCCTGGATACCCCGCTATGAACTTTGCCCAGACCCGCCTGCACCGTGCCCTCAAGCTGCTGACCGAGGGGCGCGGTTCGCGCCTGCTCGGCGCGGGCCTGTGCGTGGCGATGCTCAGCGCCTGCACCCTGAGCCCCGACTACCACCGCCCCGAGCTGAGCACCCCGGCGCAGTTCAAGCAGGCCGAAGGCTGGACCCAGGCCAACCCGTCGGATGCCATCGCCCGGGGGGCCTGGTGGGAGATCTATGGCGACCGGCAGCTCAACACGCTGGTCGAGGAGCTCAATCGCAGCAACCAGACCGTCGCGCAGTACGAAGCCCAGTACCGCCAGGCGCAGGCCCTGGTGCGCAGCAGCCGAGCCGCGTTGTTCCCTTCGCTCGACCTGACCACCACCAAGAACCGTTCCGCCCAGGGCACCGGCAGTTCCAGCTCCAGCCTGTCGAACAACAGCAGCGGCATCCGCAACACCTACAACGCCCAGCTTGGCGTGAGTTGGGAGATCGACCTGTGGGGCAAGTTGCGCGAGACGATGAATGCCAACGAAGCCAGCGCCGAGGCCAGCCTCGCCGACATGGCGGCCATCCGCCTGAGCCAGCAGTCCGAACTGGTGCAGAACTACCTGCAATTACGGGTGATCGATGAACAGAAGCGCTTGCTGGAGGCTACCGTCGCCGCCTATGAGCGTTCGTTGAAGATGAACGAAAACCAGTACCGCGCCGGGGTCGCCGGCCCCGACGCGGTCGCCCAGGCGCGCACCCAGCTCAAGAGCACCCAGGCCGACCTGATCGACCTGGCCTGGCAGCGGGCGCAGTACGAGAACGCCATCGCCGTGCTGATGGGCAAGGCCCCGGCCGACTTCGCCCTGGCCGCCACCAACGCCATCCCGGCCTTGCCGCAGATTCCCGTTTCGCTGCCATCGCAGTTGTTGGAACGCCGGCCCGATATCGCTTCGGCCGAGCGCAAGGTCATGGCGGCCAACTCGAATATCGGCGTGTCCCGGGCGGCGTATTTCCCGGACCTGTCGTTGAGCATGAGCGGCGGGTATTCCAGCAGCAGCTTCAGCAACTGGATCGAGTTGCCCAACCGCTATTGGTCGGTCGGGCCGCAACTGGCGCTGAACCTGTTCGACGCCGGCAAGCGCAGCGCCGAGGTTGATCGCACCGTGGCGGTCTATGACCAGACCGTGGCGCAGTACCGCCAGACCGTGCTGGATGGCTTCAAGGAGGTGGAGAACTATCTGGTGCAGCTGAAGGTGTATGCCGACGAGGCAGGGGTGCGGCAAGAGGCGCTGGAGGCGGCGCGGGAGTCGCTGCGGTTGACCGAGAACCAGTACAAGGCGGGTTTGATCGGCTACCTGGATGTGGTGAACGTGCAGACCACGGCGCTCAGCAATGAGCGCAGCGTGCTGAACCTGCTGCAGGGGCGGTTGGTGGCGAGTGTGCAGTTGATCGCGGCGCTGGGGGGCGGGTGGGATGCCCAGCAGGCGTTGGCGGGTGAAGATTGAATTTCAGCGGCGCCCAGGCTTATGCAGCTGTCGCCAGCGGGATTGTTCGTGGCCTTTAGGTCGTATTCGCCGGCAAGGCCGGCTCCTACAAGGTCCGCGTCTGCGATCATCCTGTAGGAGCCGGCTTTACCGGCGAACCATGGGTGCAAACACCTGGTCCTTTTGTGCCTGTTCAGTGCCCTTCAGGGCGCGGTGATGGCGCCGCCGTGCCGCCATCCATCGCATCCAGCGTCGGATGCTCCTGCGCCGCCTGGCGCAGATCCTCGGTCACCCGCAGCTCGGCGCCGGTCGGCGAAAAGGTCGCGGTTGGCGCGAACGGGGCAGGGTGCTCCGGCGCCGGGCGCTTGCCGCGGCGCCAGAGGAAGAAGCCGACCATGGCCAGGTTGATCACGGCAAAGGCCCAGAACAGGCCGACTTCGCCATAGGAGGTCATCATCGGCGAGATGGCCAGCGGCGCCATGGCCGAGCCCAGCGAGTTGATCAACAGCAGGCCCTGGATCATCGGCACCAGGGCATCGGCCGGCGCCCGGTCGGCCGCGCTGCTGACCGCCACCGGGTACAGCGCGAACACGCCGCCGCCCAGCAGGAACAGCAACGCCGGCAGCAGCACGGTGTCGGTCGGCAGCAGCACGATCAGCACCGACAACACGACGCACGCGCCGGCCAGGGTGATCAGCACGTCCTGGCGGTCCTTGCGGTCGGACCAGCGCCCGACCGGGTATTGCAGCAGCATGGCGCCGAGGATCACCCAGGCCATCATGTCGCCGATCTCGCCGATGTCCAGGCCGATGCGCTGCAGGTACAGCGGCAGCAGGGCATAGATGCCCGCGATGGCGACACCCGAACCGAAACAGCCGACCAGCCCGGTCGGCGCCACACCCAGCAGTTGGCGTGGCTTGAGCGGTTCGACCTGGTCCAGCAACGGCGACACTCGGGGCAGGATCACGATCGGCAGCACCGACAGGGTGGCAAGCATGCCGGCGAGCATGAAGGGCGCGGTATCGCCCCAGCTGGTGATCTCGCCGAGGGTGGCCTGGGCGATCACCCCGGCGCCGTAGAAGGCGATCATGTACAGCGCCAGCAGGCGACCCCGGATCTTGGCGTCGCCGGCCAGCAGCAGCCAGCTTTCGATCACCAGGAACACGCCCACCGCGGCCCAGCCGTTGAGCAGGCGCAGCACCGACCACCAGGTGGTGTCGTAGAACAGCCCCTGCAGCAGGATGGTCGCGCCGATCAGCGCGGCGAAGCTGCTATAGGCGCGGATATGGCCGATGCGCAGGATCAGCCGGTCGTTGAACACCGCACCCAGGGTCAAACCGATGAAGTAGGCCGAGGACACCACGCCGATGGTAGTGGCCGACTCGCCGGCAGCGCCCAGGCGCAGGGTGGTCAGGGAAGACATGAAGCCATTGCCCAGGGCAATGATGAACAAGCCGAGCAGGGGTGCCAGCGCCATCGCCAGCAAACGCGGAGACATACGTACCTCAAGGTTGGAAAACGCGGATGTGCGCCTTTTCGGTTACAGCCGGCGAGCCGGAGAGGCTGCGACCTTGGCAAGGGTCAACCGCTGGGCCTGTTGCGGGAAAGGCCGGGCGGGGGCGGTTGAGCCTGGTGCACATGGGCGATGTGGCGAGGCACGGACGCGGTCCTTGCGGGCGCTTGCCACCGGATTGGGCGACGGGCGAAAAGGAAGCGCGATTTTACGGGCTGTGGGGGATTTGCCAAGGGGGACGAGGCTGCGGCGAGAGGACGCAGGGAAGACGTCAGGGCCACGCTCAATAAGAGCTGTATTTAATCATCAGAATACAATCGATAATCATTCTTACATGTCCTGGCTTTTGTGTGGTAGCTCATTGATATTATCTGCGGTAGGATTATATCCGCTACGTACTCAGGGAGAGCAGGGCGTGATATACAATGCTGAATTCGTCAACGAGTTGTTGGGTAATTTCCATGCATCGTTTCTCAAGAACAAAGACAAGTGGTGCACTATCTCTCAAGTAGGACCCGAGGGTAATGCCTACAAGAAGAAAATGTACCAGAAGCTCTACACGCTACGTTTTTTTCCCGCGTACTATCTTGAGTATTGCTTGTTGGCCAGTGAACTGAAACAGCGCTTGCCAACGGATTGCAAGAGTATTCAGGTCGCGTCTTTCGGGTGTGGTATCTGCCCCGACTACTACGCGTTGCGAGATAACCTTGGGGATGTCGAGTTCGATTACTATGGCTTCGACAATTGCCAATGGTCCACACAGCGGCTGATTCCGGAGAACGAGGACGATAACCTGATTTTTCATCACCTTAATACGAAGGCGCTGAAGCGGGTGGATCTCGAGGAGATCGACGTTTTCGTCTTCCCGAAGTCAATCAGCGACATTGCGGCGAGTGGCGGGCTGGAACGCCTGGCGAAAAGCATCTCGGCAACAGAGAATGATCGGATTTTTTTCCTTAACTCTTACGTTTCCAACGGCAGTGAAAGTAAAAAGTCCTCAGGAAATCTTCGTCATTTTGATGTCGTTCACGAGGCGTTGAGCAAAGTGGGTTTCAGCACTCAGGACGACAGGTATAAAACCCGATTCAAGGGTACGTTTGGTGAAGGTCTCAGAAAGGTTTCATGGGATTTTTGTTACCCCGATGAGCTGAAACTAAAATGCGCTGACCAAGGAAAGTTTCCATCGTGTGAGGGCTGCAACGTCGTGAAACTGCCCGTGATGACCAATCGCTTCATGGATTACCAACTGCTCGAGTACACCCGTACATGATCATCAGCGCCAGTCGCCGGACTGATATCCCTGCGTTCTATGCCGACTGGTTCATGAACCGTGTCCAGCAGGGCTTCCTGCTGACCCGCAATCCGTTCAACTATCACCAGATCTCCCGGGTCTCCCTCGCCCCGGCCGATGTCGACGCCATCGTGTTCTGGACCCGCAACCCCCGCCACCTGATGAAATCGCTGGACACCCTGGACGCTCGCGGGCTGCGCTACTACTTCCACTACACGATCACCGGTTATCCGCGTGCCATTGAAAAGTCCGTCCCGCGGCCGATGGACGCCATCCGCTGCTTCATCGACCTGAGCCAGCGCGTGGGCTCTGGCAAGGTGATCTGGCGCTACGACCCGATCCTGGTGTCCAACCTGATCGACCTTGCCGAGCACAAGCGGCTGTTCGCCAAGATCGCTGGCCTGCTGGCAGGCCATACCGAGCGGGTGGTCATCAGTTTTGCCGACTTCTACAAGAAAACCAGCAGCAACCTGGCCAAGGTGGAGGGGTTGATCTGCTCCGATGTACTGGCCACCCCGGACGCACTGCTCGACCTTGCCCACTACATGGCGCAGGTCGCACAGGCGCACGGCATGCAGATACAGAGTTGCGCCGAAGAAGTGGATACCGACGCGGCGGGTATCGCTCATGGTAAATGCATCGATGACCGACTGCTGGCGGACTTGTTCGGTATTACGCTCAAAGGCACCAAGGACGTCGGTCAGCGTGCGGCCTGTGGTTGTATCAAGAGCGTCGATATCGGTGTCTACAACACCTGTCTGCATGGTTGCGCGTACTGTTATGCCACGTTCAACCATGAGAAGACGCTTGCCCAGCGTCAGCAGCACGATCCGGCCAGCCCATTCCTCATTGGTGGTACGGAAGGGGTATCGCCAGCGTTGCTGGAGCCGCGCAAAAGTCAGTCGACGCTGTTCTGAGGCAACCGCGGCGGTCAGCTCGATGAGTCGGAGGCCTCGGCCTGATGCTGATCTTGCCGGGGCAATTCTTTGGCCAAGGCCTCCTGGGCCTGTTGGCGTTGCAGGGCCCATTGATCGCTGCGCTCCTTGAGGCGGTCTGCGCCGCCCTCGGCAAATGCCGTGGTCATTGCGGTCATGGTCAGCAGTGCGAGGGCACAGAGCAGGGGTTTCATCGAAGTCATCTCCATCATGGGGGGCAGTGCGGTCGGGTAGCGACCTGTTGACGGGCATGATGGCGGAGCAGGATTTTCCCCGGATTAAGACGCAGGATCAGCGTGGCATCTGTAGGAGCGGCCTTGAGCCGCGAAAGGGCTGCGTAGCAGCCCCAGGATTTCAGCTTTGGCAAAGATCGCCGGGGCCGCTCTGCGACCCTTTCGCGGCACAAGGCCGCTCCTACAGGGATCGAGCCAGTCTCACGATCACCGGGTGATCAACCGCTCATGCACCCAGCCCTGGTCGGTCAACACCATGGCGCGGGTCTCCTCGAGCGGCTTCGCGGCACTGCCGGCGGCCTGGCCCAGGCCAATGACGCCGGCCTGCACCGCCTCATCGCCGGCCCAGCTCGGCAGGTCGGTGACCTGGTAGCGGTAAGTCACCTGAGAAACCTTGCGCCCTTCGCGTTCGGCCGGCTTGCTGAACGCGGTGATCTCGGTGAGCCGGGCCTTGCCGAAGCACAACCCGCCGGTGCTGCCGCCATCCGCACGTTTCGCGGCCTCGGCGCGGTAGTACTTGCGGCCCTCGTCGGTGAGTTCGTAGGCGTAATAGATGTCGGTGCGTGCGGGCTGCCAAAGGCGCTCGGGCACCTCGGTGCGGGAAATCTCCTGTTCGCTGACCACGCCGACCTTGGCCAGGGCGCGCAGCGCCTTGTTGGTGCCATCGACGTCGAAGTCACGGGTCCGGGCGGGGAAGGCGGTGATCACGAAGCAGTGCGGGTACTGGGTGTCGAGGTAGGCTTGGGCGGCCTGGCGAAAGCTGGCTTCGCGGGTGTCCTGGCCGGCCGAGCAGCCGAACAGCGTGGCCAGCAGGGCCAGCGGTACGATCTTCCTGTTCATCGTAAGGCTTCCTTGTAGTTGCCAATTGCGCAGCGAACACCGGCCGGGCCGGTCGGATCGGGATTAGAACCCGCAAGCCAGAGCAGCCGCAATCATGGCATCTGGACATATCGGCGGGGTTATGCGCGCACCGCAGGGTGTTGGGACGGGTGAAAAACCAGGGGTCATCCATACTGCTCTGATCCGCCCCGGCGTCACCGGGGCAACCGGGGACTTTCCAGGAGAGCAGGCAGATGGCCAAGGCCGAAGGCAAGAAACGCAAGGGTGACGACGGCAAGCGGTTGGGGCGCAAGGCTTATGAAAGCGAACTCAAGCGCCTGCATGTGGAGCTGGTGAAGCTGCAGCAGTGGGTGGTGGAGAAGGGCCTGAAGGTGTGCATCGTCTTCGAAGGCCGCGATGGCGCCGGCAAGGGCGGCACGATCAAGGCCATCACCGAGCGGGTCAGCCCGCGGGTGTTCCGGGTGGTGGCGCTGCCGGCGCCGACCGAGCGGGAAAAGACCCAGATCTACGCCCAGCGCTACCTCACCCATCTGCCGGCCGCCGGTGAAGTGGTGATCTTCGACCGCAGTTGGTACAACCGCGCCGGCGTCGAGCGGGTGATGGGCTTTTGCAGCGACGAGCAGGCGCAGAAGTTCCTCACCGTGGTGCCGATGTTCGAACGGATGATGGTCGAGTCGGGGATCATCCTGATCAAGTACTGGCTGGAAGTCAGCGCCGAGGAGCAGGCGCGGCGCCTTCAAGACCGCATCGACGACGGCCGCAAGCTGTGGAAGCTGTCGCCGATGGACATCAAGTCCTATAACCGCTGGGATCAGTACACCCGCGCCCGCGACGAGATGTTCGCCGCCTCGGATTCATCCTGGGCGCCGTGGTACATGGCGCGGTCGGAAGACAAGCGCAAGGCGCGGCTGAACATTATCAGTCACTTCTTACAGCAGATTTCCTACAAGGATTTAAGCCAGGCGCACAAGGTCACGCTGCCCAAGCGCGGCAAGATCGGTAAATACAAGGCTGCGCCTTATCCGTTCAAGATGGTCGCGGAGCGGTTTTGAAACTGTAGGAGCGGCTTCAGCCGCGATCACCCGCGAAGCGGGTGCCACCACCGTGGTGCCTGTATCGCGGCTAAAGCCGCTACAAGACCTCGATCAGCCGGCCATCGCGCCCCAGGTGATAGCGCTGCAGATCCTGCGCCAGGACCAGATTGCCGCAGTAATGCGCCACCGCTTCTTCACGCACATCCTCGATCGAGCTGCCACGTGCCGCGCCAGCGCCCTGATACCGCGCACTGAAGTGGGTCAGCACCAGGTTCGGCACCTGCGCCGCTTCGGCAAACCGCGCCACCGCCGCGGCGGTGCTGTGGCCGAAGGTGGCCTGGGCACGTTCGACCACCGGCTCGGTAAAGGTCGACTCGTGCACCAGCACATCCACACCTTTGGCCAGCTCGGCCAGCAACTCAGGGCGGTCGTTGTCGCCACAGACGATGATGCGTTGCGGCGGGCGCTGGGGCTGAAGGTAGTGCTGAGGGTCCAGTCGGCGTCCTTCATGCTCCACCGTCATGCCACGGGCCAGCTGACCCCACAGCGGCCCGGCCGGCACGCCATCGGCCTGCAGGCGCGCGGTATCCAGCCGTGGCTCGGGGTCCTGTTCATCGAACACGAAGCCATAGGACGGCACCCGGTGGGACAGCTCGACCTTGCCGACCTGGATATTGCCGCTGGTGAACCCATCGAAGGTTTCGAGAGGCTGCAATTGCAGCTCGAACGGCAGGTAGGTATCGCTGACCGCCAGGCCCTGGCGCACCCAGTCGTGCAGGGCGGTGGGCATGATCAGCGGCAGCGGCGCCTTGCGCCCGGACATGCCCGCGCTGGCCAGCAGCCCCGGCAGGCCGAAGCAGTGGTCGCCGTGGACATGGGTGATGAAGATCGCGCGCAAGTCGCGCATCGACAGCGGGCTGCGCAGCAGCTGGTGCTGGGTGCCCTCGCCACAATCGACCAGGTACCAGCCGTGGCCGGTGGATTCGATGACGGCGGTTGCGCTTACATTGCGGGCCTTGGTGGGCACACCGGAGGAGGTGCCCAGAAACTGCAGGTCCATTGCCTGACTCCTTGACGTTTACGACGCGCCGCATTGCGCGGCGCGCGCGGAGGCTAGCATGGCTGCGGCCGCGAGCAAAGCTGTTCAGCGATGCAGGCAAGGTGTGAGAAGTGTAATGCCGCTCGGCGGGCGGGCAGGGCCGTGAAACTGTCATGCGCTTGTCATGAGGCTGACTCTAGGATGCCAGGACACCTCCGGATCGCATCGCGCATGCTCAACGCCACCACGCCACACCACGAAGCGGACCTGCACGGCCTGCTCTACGCCTATGTGTTTCGCCCCGGCCTGCCGGGGCGCGAACTCGACGCGACGCAAGCGACGGCTCGCCTGCTCGCGCCCGGCCACAGCGACGAGTTCCTCTGGTTGCACCTGAACCTTGCCCACGCCGCTTGCGAGCGCTGGATGAAGAGCAACCTCGACCTGCCGGAAACCTTCTTCGAGACCTTGCGCGAGGGTTCGCGCTCCACGCGAATTGAGCACGTCGACTCAGCCTTGCTGGCGGTGGTCAACGACCTGGTGTTCAGCTTTGGTCTGGTGTCTTCCGATGTCTCGACGCTATGGGCCTGCGCCCGCGGCCGGCTGCTGGTGAGTGCCCGGCGGCAGCCGTTGCACTCGGTGGACGAGCTGCGCTCCTCGGTGAAGCGCGGGGAGTGCTTCGGTTCCACGGTGGAACTGCTGGTGCATCTGGTGCGCGACCAGAGCGACCTGCTGACCCAGGTGGTGCGCGAGACCACGCTGAAGGTCGACCGTATCGAAGACCAGCTGCTATCGCTGCGTTTGAGCGACAACCGTGCCGAGTTGAGCAGCCTGCGCCGCGTGCTGGTGCGCCTGCAACGCCTGCTGGCACTGGAGCCCGGTTCGTTGCTGCGCCTGCTCAACCGCCCGCCCGAGTGGCTGGGCGAACAGGATATCCGCCAGCTGCGGGCCTCCACCGAGGAGTTCTCGGTGATCATCAACGACCTCACCAGCCTGGTCGAGCGGATCAAGCTGCTGCAGGAAGAGATCGCCGCCAAGCTCACCGAGGAGAACAACCGCACGCTGTTCACCCTGACCGTGGTGACGGTGCTGGCCCTGCCGATCAACATCATCGCCGGCTTCTTCGGCATGAACGTGGGCGGCGTGCCGCTGGCGGACGACCCTCATGGTTTCTGGGTGCTGGTGGCGCTGGTGGTGACCTTCACGGTAATTGCAGGGCGCTGGGCGTTTCGCAAGCGCGGGGACTATTGACCGTGGCGACGGCCGACGCCTGCAGCGCCGGTCGGCCGTAGAACACCAGCGCGGTGCCCCAGCTGGTCAGCCAGACGAAGATCCCGGCCCAGAATGTGTGCGACATGTAGTGCCAGCCTTGCAGTACACGGGTGGTCCCGTAGATGAAACCGACCACGAGGATCGCCAGCAATAGCTTGCGGGCGTGTGGCCAGCGGTGGCGCAGGGCGACGAAGTACAGGGCCAGCAAGGTGAAACCACTGGAAGCGTGGCCGCCCGGCCAGCAGCGGCCTGGCCCGGCCTTGTCCAGCCAGGTGAACTGCTGGTACCACTCCAGGTGCGCCTCGCTGCCCCCGTACAGGGTGGTTTCCACCGGGCAGTACACGCCGGTGTGGCTCTTGAGGTAATGGATGACGCCGGTGCACAGGGCAAAGGCCACCACGACATACAGGAAGTCGCGCCGGTGATCGGCGGTAAAGCGCAGCAGCGGGGCGATTCGAATACCTTCGACGGCGCGGGTCGCTTGTGCGGAACGACGCAACAACGGCCACAGCAATGACAGCAGCAGGCCGATGACGGCCAGTTCGCCGGTCCAGTCCGGCAGAATCCGCGGCCACTTGTGGGTGGCTTTCTCGAACCAGACGTTGTGCTGGAAGATGAACTGGCCGCTGGCTGGGTCCAGCAGCAGGTCGCTGAGCCAGCGGTCCAGGCGGGTAAGGTCGAACAGCACGAAGACCAGCACCGACAGCAGCAGCGGCAGGCCGAGGTTGTTCAGGTAGAAACGCGCGCGCGGTGTGAATGGCATGTCAGGCTCCCTTGCCGACTTCGAGCTTGCGCCACTGGGTGGCGTTCATCTGGCCAAGGATCCTGGCCTTGCCATGGCTGCCCAGGGTGACGAACAAGGCACTGGCGTAGCTGCTCGAACGTTCGCCGCCGGCGACCCCTAGCGTGCGCTCAAGCTGGTCGATGCAACCACTGTGGGTGACCAGCACCAGGTTATGCCCGGCACGCTTGTGGGCGAAGGCCGCCTGGCTGAAATCCTGGTCACATTGCGCCAGCCATTCCTGGGTGGCAATGGGCTTGGCAAACATGAAGCCGGCTGTCTGTTGGGTGCGCACCTCGGGGCTGGCGAGCAGGTCCGCGCTGTCCAGGCCCAACTGGCGCAGGCCAGCGCCGACCCCTTCGGCGGCCTGGCTGCCGGCAACGGTGATACCGGTGGGGTCGTTCAGGCAGGCCCCATGGGAGCGGTCGCACCGCTCGGCATGGCGTACCAGGACGATCACCGAACCGGCTGCCCATTCGCCGTACACACCCTGGCTGCGCATCTGCTGCGCGCTGCCCAGGTCGGCGACCTGCGTGGCGGTTGCCCAGCGGGTCGCCGCCACCAGGGCCAGCAACGCGCACAAGCCGACCGCGACGAGTGCCAGGGAGGACCAGCGGAACACCTTGGGCGTTTTCAGCGTGGCGGGTTTATCGATAGTGCCCTGCAACATGCAAACACTCCATGGAAGCGGAAGGGGCGGACAAGGCGCGCTACGGCAGCCCATCCGAAAGTGGCTGCACTGTATGAAGGCAGATGTTGGCGAAGAGTGAGGCGGATGTGAAAAAAGTGCGAGACCAGCCCAGCGGCTTGTCAGCCTCATGGATGAGTCGCAAGGGCGGGGATTGGATGAAACGACGGACGATATTTTCACGTGCGTCGCTATAACATAACGAAATAAACTCGCCCGTCGTCAAATGCACGGCCGCTACATCCCGTTCGGCTGCGCACCAAGCCTGGAGCCCTCATGAGCGTCAATCTGGATACCACGGACCTGGACTTGGAGGGCATGCCCCGCTTCCAGCAATCGCTCGGCCAGGCGCGGCGCCTGGTGCTGTTGAGCTACTGCGCCTTGTCAGTCGCGGGTGCGTTGTGGTTGCTGGCCTTCCTGGTCGGGTTGTTCGCACCTGCCAGTCACTGGCCCGTGCTGCTGGCCGTCAACGCTGCGGCGTTCATGCTGCTTGGCGCGGTGGCGCAGTCCGTGTGGACGCCGGTCAGCTGGCGCGCCGAGGCCCTGGGCGAGCGGCCGGCGCCACTGGCATTCTGGCGCGCCCTGGCGCACGACGACGAGCCACCGGCGAATGCTTATGAACGTTGGCTGGCGCGTATCGCTGATGCCTGGCGCAAGCAACTGCGGCGGATCGGCTACGACGCCTTGCGCCTGGCGGCCCTGGCGCTGCTCGCCCTGGCCGTGCTGGCGGGCGCCTGGCGCTTCGACCTGCCGGCGCCGGCACTGGCGGGGCAGCCTGGTTGGGTCGCGGTGGCGGTGTTCGGCGCGATCGCCTTCGGCTTGCTGGTGTTCGAGCGTCACCTGGCGGCAACGCCCGCCACGGACTGGCCGGAGGCCGGAACCCTGGCCGCGGTGGTGCGGCTGGTCATCACCGTCCAGGTGCTGTCCATTCCCTGCCTGGTGTTCGCCGACGGCCTGCGCCTGTGGCCTGCGCGGTTGGCGGTGCTGATCGCCATCCTGCCTGGCCTGCTGGCCCTGGAACTGTTGCTGCGCGCCGTGCTTTCGGTGTTCCGCCCACAGCGCCCGCGCGAGGAGCCGACGTTGGTGGCGAACAGCCTGACGGCAGGGCTGTTGCAGTGGCCACCGCGGCCACTGGCGTTCCTCCAGGGCGAGTTGCACCAGCGCCTGGGTATCGACCTGCGGCAGGTCTGGGCATTCGGTTTCATGCGCCGGGCATTGCTGCCGGTGGCTGGTCTGGTAACGCTGCTGGGGTGGCTGCTGACGGGCGTGGTGCAGGTGCCGATGAACGGCCGGGGTGTATACGAGCGCTTCGGCGACCCCGTGGACGTCTATCCGCCCGGGCTGCATATAGGGTTGCCCTGGCCGTTGGGGCGGGTGCTGGCGGTGGACAACGGCACGCTCCATGAGCTGGCCACCTCGGGTGACGCCGCGTTGGCCGACCCGCTGACCGATGCCGAAGGGCCACCGCCCTCTAGCGCCAACCGCCTGTGGGATGCCGCCCACGCCGCCGAGAACGCCCAGGTCATCGCGGGTAGTGATGGCGGCCGGCAGAGCTTCCAGATCGTCAACATGGACGTGCGCTTCATCTACCGCATCGGCCTGGACGATGCCTCGGCAATCGCCGCCACTTATCACACGAGCGATGTTGCGCAACTGGTGCGCAGCATCGCCAACCGGGTGCTGGTCCACGATTTCGCCAATCGCTCGCTGGACGGGCTGCTGGGCGCGCAGCGCGAAGCCCTTGGCCGGGACATCGGCAACGCCGTGCAAGCCGACCTCGATCGGCTGGACAGCGGCGTACAGATCCTCGCCACGGCGGTGGAGGCGATCCACCCACCGGCCGGCGCAGCGAATGCCTATCACGGCGTGCAGGCGGCGCAGATCGGCGCCCAGGCGCTGGTTGCCGAGGAACGTGGGCAGGCCGCCCGGCAGGCGGCCCTGGCCCGGCAGAACGCCGTTGTGCAGACCGACAAGGCCAGCGCCGATGCCCATGAGATCACCGCCAGGGCGCAGGCCCAGGACATCGCCTTCAAGGCCGAAGGCGCGGCTTGGCGCCAGGCCGGCCAGGCCTTCATCCTCGAGCAGTACCTGGCGCGCCTGAGCCAGGGGCTGGCCGCCGGCAATGCCCTGATCATCGACCACCGGTTGACCGCGGCGCAGGCCCCGACCGTGGACCTGCGCACCTTTGCCTCTCCCGTCGACCCGACCACTTCCAGACCTCAGCAGGAGCGCGCCCATTGAGCTCTCACGCCCCCCATGCCCACCACGCGTGCGGCCACGATCATGCCCATGACCACGACCATCCCCATGCGCCACCGGCGAAGGGCGCGCGCTGGCGGGTGCTCGCCGCGTTGCTGCTGGTGCTGCTGCTGGCCACGGCGGCGTGTTTCGTCCAGGTGCGGGTGGGCGAGGCCACGGTCATCACCCGTTTCGGCAACCCTTCGCGAGTGTTGACCGAGCCTGGGCTGGCCTGGCGCTGGCCATTGCCGTTCGAGAACGCGGTGCCGGTCGACCTGCGCCTGCGCACCACCTCCAGCGGCCTGCAGGATGTCGGCAGCCGCGATGGCCTGCGCATCATCGTGCAGGCTTATATCGCCTGGCAGGTCGCCGCCGACCCGCAGAGCATCCAGCGCTTCATGCGCGCGGTGCAGAACCAGCCCGACGAGGCGGCACGGCAGATCCGCACCCTGGTGGGCTCGGCGCTGGAAACCAGTGCCAGCGGCTTCGAGCTGGCGGACCTGGTCAATGTCGATGCCAGCCGGGTGCGGATCGATGCCTTCGAGCAGCGCTTGCAGGCGCAGATCGAACAACAACTGGCGCAGACCTATGGCATCAAGGTGGTGCAGGTGGGCATCGAGCGCCTCACCCTGCCCAAGGTGACCCTCGAAGCCACGGTCGAGCGCATGCGCGCCGAGCGCGAGACCATCGCCACCGAACGCACTGCCGAAGGCAAGCGCAAGGCCGCCGAGATCCGCTCGGCGGCGGAGCGTGACGCGCGGATCCTCGAGGCCGACGCCAACGTCAAGGCGGCGCAGGTCCAGGCCCAGGCCCAGGTCGAGGCTGCGCAGGTCTATGGCAAGGCCTACGCCAGCGCGCCGGAGCTGTACAAGCTGCTGCGCTCGCTCGACACGCTGGGCACGGTCGTCACCCCCGGCACGCGCCTGGTGTTGCGCACCGATGCCGCGCCGTTCCGCGCCCTGGTCGATGGCCCACCCGCGCCTTTGAGCATTGGCAATGGGGCAGGGCATGGCCATGACTAGCCCCGGTCGGATGGATGCCACTGGCAACCCCTGGCTGCAATCGGCGCGCATCGGCTTCATCGCCTTGTACGGGGTGACCCTGGTCGCGGCGCTGGGCTGGTTGTTCGGCAATGTTCGCGAAGTGGGGCCCGACAGCCGAGCGGTGGTGCTGCGGCTGGGCGCCGAGCAACGCATCCAGGAGGCCGGCCTGCTGCTGGCCTGGCCGCGCCCGTTCGAGCAGGTGCTGATGCTGCCGTCGGCCGACCGGGTCAGCGAACGCCGGGTCGAGCTGCTGCTGCGTTCGGAGTTGGCGCTGAAGTCGGACAAGAACGGCACCCTGGCCAGCGACGCCACGGCCGGCTCCGGCTACCTGCTGACCGGTGACGCAGGCATCGTGCAGTTGGACGTGCGGGTGTTCTACAAGGTCAACGCACCCTATGCCTTCACTCGCCAGGGCGCGCACCTGGAGCCGGCGCTGGATCGCCTGGTCGAGCGCAACGCCGTGCAAGTCTGTGCCTCGCGAGACATGGACACGATCCTGGTGGCCCGCCCGGAGCTGGTCGGCGCCGACGCCCAGGTCGCCGAGCGCCGCGAGCGCCTGCGCGGCGACCTGCAACGGGGCATTAACCGCAGCCTCGCCGCGCTCAAGACGGCGGGCACTGACCTGGGTATCGAGGTGGTGCGGGTCGATGTGCAGTCCTCGCTGCCGTTGTCGGCGGTGGGGGCGTTCAATGCGGTGCTCACCGCCAGTCAGCAAGCCGAGAAAGAGGTGGCCCAGGCCCGCAATGATGCCGCCCGGCAACTGCAGCAGGCCACCCAGGCCGCCGACCATACCGTGCAGGTTGCCCAGGCAGAGGCCCGCGAGCGTCTGGCCCGGGCCAATGCCGACACCGCCACCATCGCCGGCCTGGCGCAGCAGCAAGACCCCGGGCTGATGCTGCGCCTGTACCGCGAACGCATGCCGGCGATCCTGTCCCGCGCCGGGGCCGTCACCACGGTCAACCCTGATGACAGCGGACACCTGATCCTCGAGGGCCCCAAGCCGTGAACCATGAACTTCGCCACCCGCGCCTTGCGACCACTTGCCTCCGGAGCCGACTGCGATGAGCGCCCACCACCATCACGGCCATCACCATGGCCACCTGCACTTCGGCGCCGGGCTGTTGTCCGCTGACGAGCGTCGGCAAGCGGGGCAGCAACTGACCTTGGCCATGCTCGCCCTTGGCCTGCTGGCACTCGGGCTGGTCTGGCGCTGGCTGGCCCCTTCGCAGGATGGCGTGGCACAGCTGCTACTGGGCGTGGCGTCGCTGCTGGTGGCCGTGCCGGTGCTGCGCTCGGCCTGGCACAGCCTGCTGCAGCCGTCCCTGCATGGGGTCACCGACCAGTTGATCGCCCTGGCCATGCTCGGTGCCTGGGCCACCGGCGACCTGGCCACCGCGGCGCTGCTGCCGATCATCATGATCCTCGGCCATGTCCTCGAAGAGCGCAGTGTCCTGGGCTCACAGGAGGCCATCGGCGCCCTCGGCCGGCTGACCCGCAGCCAGGCCCGGCTGATCGGCGCGGACGGCGAGGTGCGGGAGGTCGACAACGCCAGCCTGAAACCCGGCGACCAGGTGGAGGTGCGCGCCGGCGACCGGGTGCCGGCCGATGGCCGGGTGCTGCATGGGCAGGCCAGCCTGGACACTGCGCCGATCACCGGCGAAGCCTTGCCCCAGGAAGTGGACGTCGGGGCGCAGGTGTACGGTGGCGCGATCAATCTCGATGGCCTGCTGCGCGTCGAGGTCACCGGCATCGGCGACGACTCCACGCTGGGCAAGGTTATCGCCTTGATGCAACGCGCCGAGCAGGCCAAGCCACCGATCACCCGCCTGCTGGAGCGCCATGCCGGGCGCTACCTGGTGCTGGTGCTGTTGATCGCCGCCGCCACCTGGTTCGTCACCGGCGATGCCCAGGCCATGCTCGCGGTGCTGGTCGCCGCCTGCCCATGCGCGCTGGTGCTGTCGGCGCCGGCCACGGCGATTGCCGGGATCGCCGTGGCCGCGCGGCACGGCATCCTGATCCGCGGCTCGGCGTTTCTCGAGGAACTGGCCGACCTGTCGTCGCTGGTGATCGACAAGACCGGCACCCTGACCCATGGCGCGCTGCATTTGCAGCGGGTGCTGCCGGTGGCGCCGGGCCTGGCGCCAGACGAGATCATCCGCCTGGCCGCCAGCCTCGGCACCGCCAGCAGTCACCCGGTCAGCCGCGCCCTGGCGAGCCGGGTGCCTCACGACCAACAGCTGGTGGTCAGCGAGCTGCATGAGCGCCAGGGTTTCGGCGTGGTTGCCCGCACCGAGCGGGGCGAAGCGGCGCTGGGCCGCCCGGAGCTGTTCGTGCGCCTGGGCATCGAAATCCCGTCGGTGCCGGAACACGACGGCCCCATCGCCGGGCTGGCCCTGGACGGTCGCTTCCAGGGCTGGCTGCTGCTGGCCGACAACATCCGCCAGGAGGCGCCGCAAGCACTTGAACAGCTTCGCGAACTCGGGTTGGGCCGGCAACTGCTGCTCACCGGTGACCGGCGCAGTGTCGCCGAGGCGGTCGCCAGCCAGACCGGAATCACCCGCGTGGTCGCCGAGGCCTTGCCCGAAGACAAGCTGCGCCATGTCAACCAGGAAATCCACGCCGGCTTCCGGCCCCTGGTGGTCGGTGACGGCATCAACGATTCACTGGCGCTCAAGGCCGGCGTGGTCGGGGTGGCGATGGGGGCGGGCGGTACCGACATCGCCATGGCCGCGGCGGATATCGTGCTGATCAACGGCGACCTGCGCCGCCTGGCCACCAGCATTCGCCTCAGCCGCCTGTGCCGGCGCACCCTGCAATGGAATGTGCTGATCGGGCTGGGCTGGACGCTCGGTATCATGCTGGCGGCGGCGTTTGGCTGGCTGGGGGCGGCGGGGGCGATGATCGCGGCCTTGCTGCACAACCTCAGTACCTTGCTGGTGCTGGGTAATGCCGGGCGCTTGCTGCGCTATGACGAAAGGGACATGAAGGGCTGAGCGAGGGGGCGCCGCGGGCGGTTACCCGCGGCACCGGGGGGCATCGTTACTTGAAGTCCCACTGCATCTGGGTGGCGATGCTGACGCCGCTGGACGATTTGACACACACGTCCAGGTAGTCGGTGAAGCGCGGCGGCACCGCGATCCCTTCCTCGAGCAGGCGGCTGTTGTCGAACAGGTAGTTGAGGTCGGCGAAGCCGCTGTACAGGCGCAGTGCGCGTAGCACCAGGCGCGGGTTGGCCGGCCCTATGCGGGTTTCGAAGCTGCTGGCCAGCGATTTCAGGTCGTCGACGTCGACCTTGCGGTAACGCTTACCCACAGGCTCGGCGCCATTGGCCAGGGCGAAGGCCTCGTCGATCTCGGCGAAGGTGCAGGCCGAGCCGTGGCCGGCGGAGATATGGTAGAGGTCGTGGCCCAGTTGCGGCTTGAGTGCCAGGCCGATCAGGGCCTCGGCGCAGTAGTCCACCGGGATGACGTCGATCTGCTCGTCCAGGCCACAGGTGAAGCTTTCCAGGGCGAAACCCATGCGGAACACCCAGAAGATGCTGCCGGAGGCCTGGCAGCCGAGGCTGCGGTGGCCGACCACGATGGACGGGCGCGCCACCACCAGCGGCAGGCTCGGCAGCTGTTCGCGCATGCGTCGCTCGATCTCTGCCTTGGACGCGGTGTAGTCCACCAGTTGCTGCTCGGCCTCGGGGAACTCCCACGATTCGCTGATCGGCGATTCGCGCTCCGGGCCACAGCACATCGCCGTGCCGACATGCAGGAAGCGCTTGAGGCGCTTGGAGCGGCTCAGCACTTCGGCGAAGGCGTAGGTGCCTTCGACGTTCACCGGCCAGATGGTCGGGTTCTTCGAGAACGATGCCACGGCCGCGCAGTTGATCACCCGGTCGACCTGCATCAGGCGTGGCGTTTCGCGGGGCAGCCAGGTGGTGTCGAGGAAGTCGCCGCAGATGATCTGCTCTTCGCTCAAAGCCAGGTTGTCAGCGTGGCTGACGCCGTGTTGCAGCAGGTTGTCGCGCAGGCGCTGGAGGCCTTGCTGGCGGGTTTCGGCGCGGACCAGGAAGCACAGGTTGGCTGCTTGGCCGTCGGCGATCAATTGGGCGGTGACCGAGCCGCCGAGGAAGCCCGTGGCGCCGGTCAGCAGGATGCGTTCAGGGAGTTGATGCAGCGAGTGTGGCGCACCAGTGACGTGGGAGTTCATATATATCCTCGGCAACTTAGTTGCCCGCGTGACGACGCAAAGTTGATGTAAAAACTTTGTGAAAAGTGGGTCGTTATTTCGGTTGCAAGGTTTTTATCAAACCTGTGTATTCGCCGAGCCTCGATGGCCATGCGGCGGGCCGTGGGTTGCGCGTGTTGGCGGCCATGATGGCGCTGGTTGTAAGTGGCTACTTCCTGCCGACCGGATGGGCAGCAGAACAGGCGCTTCAAATTAAGCGGTGGGCCATTTTCCCTGGCTCGACGCCGGTTTTCAATTGTTTGGTCTGTTACAGGTGGGCGTTTTTGGTGAAAGAATTTTAATGAGTGTTCGGAAACATGTGATTGTGTATGAAAGATGTAAATTTGTTTAAAGTTCGCCGGTGAATTTTTAATTTTCAGTGTCAGGCCTTTCAAGGTGATCGACGTTGGCGTTGCAGCGCCTATGAGATCGAGCGCCGCCTGCGCGGCGCATCGCGGATGAATCCGCTCCTACATTCGTAGCAACGTGGCCATGACCGATAGGCCATGTGTGGGTACGACGCGTTTATCGGTTAACAATCATGGCCTCACAGGTGCGGCACGTTGCAACAGAGGTAGGAGCGGATTCATCCGCGATGCGCCGCGCAGGCGGCGCTCGATCTCATGGACGCTGCAAGAATCCGTGTGGGCATCTGGCGGCCCTGATGCGCTCACGCCTCTGTGTCCAAAGACCTTGCAAGGGATGACTGTTAGTGTGCTTACGATGCCGGTACTTCAGGCGGAGATATGGATGAGGTGAGGCAGCCGAGCGCGATGCGAATTGGATTCATGGCAGCGTGCGGACCTCAGAACGCGTGGCGGTAGAACAGCGAGTACGATTCGATGCCGTTGTTCGGCTGCTTGATGCCGGCGTTGGAGTAGTGGATGACCCGCAGCCCGACCCGGTCCTGATTGGCGAATTTCAGGCCGACACCGAGACGGTCTTCGAAGTTGAACGCCGAGCCCAGGGTTCGGTCACCCACTTGCGTGCCCGAGAACAGCGCCACGCCGACGCCCGCTTCGATGAAGGGCACGACGTTGCCGGTGGTGTTGAACTCGTAGACGAATACCGGCGCGAAGGACAGCGAGGTGCGGGCCGAGGCGCGCTTGCCAGCTTCCCAGTGGGTCAGGCCGGCGTCCCAGTAACCGGTGAGGTGGCCCGTGTCGCTCACCAGCCAGCGCTTGTCCCAGTCGAAGCCCAGGCCGATGCGGCCGACGAAGCCGTTCTGCCCGGTGGTGCCGAGGGCGCCGCTGATGTCCGTGGCCTGGCTGCTGCCGGTGAACGCGCAGAGCGCGAGGAGGACTAGGGTTGGAGCGAAAGGTCTTGGCATGAGAATCACAGCACCGAATTGAATGAGGCCGCGCGCGGCGCCAGCCTTCATGGCTGACCGGCGGGCATGCTAAAGGCGGTTGCTGAAGGTGCGGTTCAGGGATGATCAAGATTCGGTCAAGAACAGCAGGTAATCGTCGGGATGCCTGCGAATCAGCGGCGCGGTGTTTGGCACCGGCGTTGCCGGTGTTCGCCAGCAAGGCTGGCTCCTACGGGGATCGCGCAAGGCATGGTCGGGGGGCCCGCGAAGCAGGCGCGGCAGTGGCTGGTTTCTACGGGTGCAGGTCGTGAAGGGGCAACGACACCAGCAGCGCCAACCCGCCTTCGTCGCGCCGTTGCGCGGCGATATGCCCGCCATGGGCTTCGCAGATCGCCTGGGCGATCGACAGCCCCAGGCCGCCGCCGCCGGTTACCCGCGCGCGGGACTGTTCGGCCCGCCAGAAGCGCACGAACATGTTGCCCAGGTCCTTCTGCGCGATGCCCTGGCCACGGTCGAGGAATTCCAGGCGCAGCCACGCGCCCTCGCGACGTGCCGTAACCTCCAGCGTGCGGCCGTCGGAAGCGTACTTGATGGCGTTCTCGATCAGGATGTTGATCAACTGGCCCAGCCGGCTCCTGTCCGCCTCGATGTCCAATGCGCCGGGCAGGCGTGAGGTGACCCGCATTTCGGCTGCCTCGAACTGCGGCGCGAACCAGTCCAGGCGTTCCTCGACCAACCGGGCCAGGGAGAACCCGGTGACGTGCAACGGCAACTGGCCGGCATGGGCCAGCGACAGCAGGTGCAGGTCGCCCACCAGGGTGTTGAGGTTGTTCAACTGGCTCTGCACCAGGCGCAACTGCTCCGGGCTCATCGGGAACACGTCGTCGAGCATGCCCTGGACCCGTCCCAGCGCGGCATTCAGCGGCGTGCGCAGTTCATGGGCGAGGTTGGAGCTGGACTGCGCCACTTCGCGTTCATATAGCGACAGGCGCTCGACCATGCTGTTGAAGTCGCCGCACAGGCGTTGCATCTCTGCCGGCTGGCCCGGGTACTGCACCACCCGCACCTCCAGGTCGCCACCTGCCACCTGGCGCGCCGCCTGGGCGAGCTTGCGGAACTGCCGGGACAGCGGCCGGGACAGCCACAGCGCGATGATGATCACCAGCGGGATGACCAGGGCGACGAAGCTGTACAGCGCCAGCCAGTCGGCGTCGTTGCCGATGTCGGGCAGGAAGCTCTCGACGTCGTAGTAGCGTTGCAGCAGCTCCCAGAGCACCCCCTCGTGCTGTTTCACGTCCGCCAGCGCGGCGACGTACTGCGCACGGTCGGCGGGTGTCATCGAGGCCATCACGTGGTATTCGACGGCGTGGTAGTACAGGTACATGCAGCCGACGACGGTGAGCACCGCGCTGATGGCCAGCACGGTCATGCGCGAGCCGACCCAGGCCCACAACGAGTTCCTGCCCAGGGCCATCAGCGGAACCGGTAGCCCACCGAGCGCACTGTCACCAGCACCTCGGTGATGCCCACCGCCTCGAGCTTGCGCCGCAGGTTGTGTACATGGGTGTCGATGATCCGCACCAGCGCATCGCTGTCGGGCATGCACAGCTCCAGCAGTGCCTCGCGGCTGAAGGCCTTGGACGGTGCGCGCAGCAGCGCGGCGAGCAGCAGGAACTCCGAGCGGGTGAGGTCCAGGATCGTCTCGTCGCCGTTGGCCTGGCGCACCCCGGCGACGATGCGTTCGTTGTCCACCCACACCCCGGCGCACTCGAAGCGTTGCTGGGTGGCGGTGGAGGCGCCGTAGCGGCGCAGCACGGCATGCACCCGGGCCACGACCTCCCGTGGGTTGCAGGGCTTGACCACATAATCATCGGCGCCGTAGCGCAGCGCGCCGATCTTGTCCGGCTCGTCGCCGATGGCGGTGACCATGATCACCGGGGTGTTGTCGTTGCGGCGGATCTCCGACAGCAGTTCGGGGCCGGAGAGCTTGGGCAGCATCATGTCCAGCAGGACGATCTGCGGCGACCATTGGCGAAACAGCGCCAGGCCCCTGGCGCCGTCCTCGGCCACCGCCACCTCGAAGCCGTCCTTGCGCAGGTAGGCCTCGAGGATGCTGGCACCATCGGCGTCGTCCTCGACTATCAATACGCGCTTGGGCAGCATGGCGTTCCTTCGGGGCATGGGGTAGGGCGGCGCAGCTTAGCATGGCGCGTGGCGAGGTTGCGCCTCACGCTATCCACGCTGGACAGGTAGGAGCCGGCTTTGCCGGCGAAAGGGCCGGAACAGGCGACAGATATCCCAGGCCTGGCGCACCAGGACGTTATCAGGCGAGGAACTGCGGATCCGACGCGGTAGTTTCCTGGCAGTCCTCTGCCTGGGCATCCTGTCGCACATCGAGGTAGACCGCAGCGCCACACAAGCCCGCCAGCCCGAGACTGGCCAGGACGATCTCGCCCAGTAACATGCCGACGATCAATGCCAGCAGGCTGAGACGGCTGAGGGTAGTCATGGTCATGGCCATTGCGCCCCGGAAGGAAGGTGATGACCACCATAACGTCCAGGGGGCGAATGCACAGCCAGGGGCAGGCAGGTTGGCACGACTTGCCTGCGTTTTGGCAGATCAGTCGCCGAACCTGATCTGGCCGGTTCGAATGGGTAAGTCAGAGCAGTGCCATTATTTGGCCATTGCTAAACCAGCATGCTTGAACTACGTTGCTGGCAGGCTGAACAAGGGAGTGTTCACGCATGCAGACTCATTTCGTCTCCTGCCGTCCGCTGCAGGTCCAAGACTGCCTTGCGTCCCCACTTACGCTCGCCTGCAACCTGATGCTGCTCACCACCCTGGCGAGCCTTCAGGTGCCAAAGTCGCCTTTCCTTCGAGCGGCCCATCTGCCTGTCGCGATGCAACTTTCCAGGCCCTTGCAGCGATGGTCGCTGACCTCAGGGGCGACATTTTTTGGCGGCCACGACATTGGCCATGGAGTCCTACATGCAAGCGCAATCGAATGAAGGCCTGCAGTTGCTGTTCGAAAAGAACAAAGGCGTCGATTCCCTGTACCTGTACAACGCCAGCAAATCGCCGATCAAACTCAGGAAGCTGGTCATCCGCACCAACGTGTTCGTTGGCAAGGGCATCCCGGCCAACCTGACCGACCAGACCATCGAGTGGCTGAAGAACGACGGGCAGCCCTACGACAACATCGAGAACCGGCAGAAAGTCGCCTTCCTGCGATCCAAGGTGCAGGTCGACTGGGATCCGCTCCAGCTGATAGGGCCGAATGACACGGTCAAGTCGCTGTACGAAGACTTCTTCTGTCCCTGGGGTAGCCTGTTCAACGCCCCCAAGCGTGCGCCTCTGGTCCGTGAGGAGTTCGACGATCACTACCTGCTGACCCTCGGTTACGCAGAGCCGGTGGTGATCGGGCCCTATGAGCAAGTTGAACTGTTCTATGCCAACTCGTTCTATGGCTTGCCCATGCGTTCACCGATCGTTGGCGTGCAATGCCTGCCCAAGGTCAGCGTACTGCTGGATGCCAATACCAGCGGACAGGGGGGCGCCGGCCTGGCCCGAGCCATGACCACGCCGCAGTGCCTGCAGGAGGTGCCGCTGGAAGCGGTGATCCTGCAGAAGGAAGGTGGCGAGCGCCGGGTGCTGGATCGCAGCATGGCCGGCAAGGCCAAGTCGGCGGACCTGACCCGGCGCTTCGTTGGCTATTACGCCAATTACTTCATGTACAAGCGCAACTACTTCGTCACGGACATCCCGGTCGACCACGTCAACTGCATCTCCTACGGCATGATGAACCTTCAGGGCGACGGTACCCTATGCAGCAGTGATGAGTGGTCCGACAATTTCCAGGTGGCGGCGCTGCAGTTCATGAAGCAGCTCAACCCCAACTTGCAGGTGTCGTTGATCGTCGGTGGCTGGCCCAAGAGCCCGAAGGTCACCTTCACGACGGTGGACGACTTGGCGCTCTTCCCGGCGTGTCATGCGTTGCCGACCCCTGCCTTTGGCATCTACATCGCGCAGCAGAACAATGAGAGCGCATGGAAGCTCGTCTACCTGCCCGAAGACGCCGACAGCCCCGCAAAGTCGCTTGATCTGCTGCGTCCTCCAAGCCTCTATCGCTACGCCCGGCAGGATCCCGGCGGGCTGTTCGACGACGAGGCAGGCAAACGTGAGCTCTGGGCGTGGCTGGTGAAACACGGCAGCCTCTGCCAGGGGCGTTGCATCGACGCTGCCGAAGGTGAAGCCACAGCCCTCGACCTCGAGCTGATGCGGCTGCTGAGCAACGCGTTCGACGCCCAGCAGGACATCGCCCCGTTCAGCAACCAGTTTCGGCAGATATCCAGAGACCCGGCGCAGCGTCAGCGCTTGGCGCAGTCCGCCGCCAGGGCCCTGGACGCCTTGGCATTCGATGGTTTCGAGGTGGATTGGGAGTACCCCAAAAGCGAGGATGGCGATGGCTATGTCAGCCTGCTGGACGACCTGCGAAATGCCTTGGGCACGCGCAAGCTGGCCATTGCCGCGCCGTCCTCGCCAGAAAAGGTCAAGTTCCTGACCGAAGCGCAATGGCGTGGTATTGGCGACAGGGTCGATTACGTCAACGTGATGAGCTACGACTACCACGGTGCCTGGTCGGACAAGTCCTGGTTCAATGCGCCGATGGGCACGCCAGGCGCCGGCGCGGAGCCGGCTATCGACCCTACGTTCAGCATCACTGCAACGATCGACTGCTTTCTGGGCCTGGTGGAGAAAAACTGCCTGACACGCCGGCAACTGGCATTGGGCCTGGCCGCTTACGGTCGCCCGGTGACGGTCAAGGGCGCCACTGATGACAACAAAGGCTTGCGTTGCCTGGTCAATAAAGATGTCCAGCCGGACGAAGTGCTGTTGTACCGCTACATCGTCGAGATACGCGAGGCCGGTGGCTACAGGCCCGCAGAAGGCACGAGCCCGTCTGTTGGTTGGCCTGGCCTGACCTTCGTCAGCGAGTTGGAGGCCATCGCCCGCGCGCCCTATGCCTATGCCATCAATGGGGATCGATCGATATCGCTGACGTATGACGACCCCCGTTCGCTGCGTGAAAAGGTCCGTCATGCACTGAAGGCACAACTGGGCGGGGTGATGCTTTGGGACCTTTCCGGCGACCTGCACGCTGATCACAAGGACTCGTTGATCGCCGCCGTGTCAGACGAATTGCGCCAGTGCCACCCGGCCACCACCCAGCCACTCGAAGCGCGGGAGCAGGACCTGTGGCTGGTGGCGGCCCAGGCAGGCGAGCCGGTGGCGACCGCGCACCTGGCCAGCCAGGTGCGCGAGTATGGCGCGGTGCCTGGCAGCCACATCCAGGCCCTGGGCGATCAGGCGGTACAGGCCCTGGCCGCCTTGCCCGGTGGCGGCATCGCCGTGGCCAGCGCCAGTGCCGTGCGCCTGTTGACGTCACAGCGCCAGGATTTCGAGACCCAGCGTTCGCTGGCCCTGGCCGAGACGCAGGAGCCATGGAGCGAGTTGCTGTTGCTCGATGACGGCAGCCTGTTGCTACAGCGTGGCAATGGCGCCTTGCTCAGCCTGCAGTTGCAAGGTGGCCGTTGCCAGGTGCAAGCGCAACTGGCTGACGATACAACCAAGGTCGTGCGCTTCGGCCCGGACAAGGTGGCTGCGCTGCAAGGGCAGGCCTTGAAGGTGTGGTGCAATGGTCGCGCGGGCTTGCAACCGATCGCCCATTTGAACAGCCCGGTGCAACTGGCCGTGCTGGCGCCACTGGCCAGCGGGCAGCTGTTGCTGGTAAGCCTCGACGGCGAGGTATTGCTCTGGGAAGCCAGCACCACTGCGCTACGCGTTCTGCCCCGGGCCACGGCGGTGCCGGTGCCGCGGCTGCTGCGGCTGCTGCCCGATGGGCGCTTGCTGGCCTGCCAGGAGGACGGCACGCTGCAGTTGTGGCAGGTGGTGCGCGAGAATGGTCGCATCCAAGGCCTGAGCATCACGCCACAGCCCTGGAACGGTGGCGCTCGTCGCTGGCTGGACATCGTTGCGCTGCCCAATGGTGGTTTCGCCTCGCTGAGCCGTGAGCGCTTGGTGCTGTGGCAAGGGGCGCATAGCCCTCACCCGTATGAGGTGATTCAGCAGATCAGCGTACAGGATGCGCGCGCGCTGGCGGTACTCGACAACGGCAATCTGCTGGTCGCCCAGGGGGGGCAGTTGCGCCGGCTGGACTTCCCAGGTTGGCCGCAGGTGCAGGGGGCGCGTTTCACACCCTGGCAAGCCACCGACAAAGAGGGCCGCACGGCGCTGCACTGGCTGGCTCGGCGAGCGGTTGGGGAGAACCTGGAGCAGTTGCTCGCCAGTGGCGCGCCAGCGGACCCGGTCATCCCAGGTAACGGCCCCTCGCTATTGGCCGAAGCGATGGCGGCCGGGCAGGCCGGGACTGCAGCGCTGCTGTTGCGAGCGGGAGCGCCGCTGTGGCAAGCCGGCCAGGCCAGTGCCCATGGCCAGTTGCTGACCGATGAGCTACTGGCGCAACTGATGCCCGAGGCGCTGCTGGCGACGCTCCCGACGCAGGTGCGGATAGCTCGGCTCAAGGCGGACTTCCGCCTGGCGCAACTGCCGGCGCAGCACCTTGGGCTGTTGATGGACTATCCCGTGCTGACTGGGCGCCTGGCAATCTGCCTCTACTTGCTGATGCCACCCCTGACTCGGCAGTTGCAAAACCTGTTGTCGCACTTCGTCATCGATGATGACTGCCTGGCCGAACTGCGCCTGCAATGCCCTGGCGTGGTGGCTGACCTGGCGCCCTTGTACCGGCAGGCTTTCGAGGACGACGTTGCGCTACGTGCGAGCTTGTCGCAACAACTCGCCGCAGCCACCTCGCAGACGCTGGACGCAATAGAAAATGCTGCCCGGCGGGTCAATCCGGAGCAAGCAGGGCAAGGCCGCTACGGCGAGGCGATCTACCAGCAGGGCATCGCGGTGCTGCAATGGCTGCTGGAACACGCCCTGGAGCAACCGTTGCTGGCGATCCAGCACAAACAACTGATGGAGCAGTTTGCTGCCCTGGCCGCGCCGCAGGCGGGTGACCTGTTGAGTTTCGAGGTGCCGCTTGGCGCCAGCGACCTGCCATCGGCAACCCTCGACTTCCTGACCCTGTACCCACGTGCGGGGGCGTCGATGGCCAGCCAACTCGAACGCTGGAGCCCAGCGCTGGCCAAGCGGGTGAGCGAGGCTTGCGGCGGTATCACCGACACGCCGCAGGAGAGCTTCGACCTGCCAGGCGACGCCTACGACAGTGCCCACCAGGCCATGCGCCAACTGCTGGTGGCCACCGTGCGCCCGCCGATCAGCGCGCCACAGGCGGCGGCGTTTCTCGAGCAACACGCCACATCGCCCTGGTCGCCCACGCCGGACCCGTTGGGGCAGCCATTGGGCTGGGTCAACTGGGCGTTCGATCCACCGCCCAGCCGCACCGCCAACCCCGTGCCGGTGCAAGCGCCTCAGGCCCCGGGCAGCGACACCCACTGGCAGGCGCCGGGGCAGGGTGGGGGTACGCAGGTTCCGGCGCAACCGTCGCACGAACCCGATGCCCCGGATTTCGACGACCACAGCAGCTACATCGCCAGGGTCAGGGCCGCTGGCGAGGAAATGGCGGAAAAGTCCAGCCCTGGCAAGGATTACTTCAGCGACTATTTCGAGCGCACCCGGGCGAAGGCCGAGTCCGCTCACCCGCTGAGCAAGAAGATCGATATCGCCAAGCTGGAGATTGACGGCAGCAACAAACAGATCAACATCCAGAGCCATGACCTGGATGAGCTGGACTTGCTGCCCTCGACCGGCCGCAAGTACGAGTACGTGGCGAAGAAGAGCGGCACCAGGCCCGACCCGAACGCGACCCGGGCGGACCAGGAGCAGGCAGTCACACGTTGGGTCAACGGTCAGAAAGCCGAAATCGGCAGGATGAAGAGCAGTGTCGACAAGCGCCGCAAGGATGTCGAGCGCATGCAGGAGCAGCGCACCACCGAAGTCAACGCCGACAAGGAGGTGGCTCGGTTGGCCAATCGCAAGGCCTCGCTGGAGAAGCTCAACAGCGGCCTGGACAACACCCGGGAGGTGCTGCAGGGGCTACAGGGGATCAGCAAGTTCACCCGGACGCTGGTCAATAAATTTGCCGGTGACTGGAGTGGCTCGGAAGACTTCAACACGGTGCTGGATTACGTCGACCTGACCATCAGCATCACGATCGCCACCATCGACACCATCAAGTCCATTTCCAATGCCCTGTCGAGTGGCGGCGCCATGGGGCTGTTTGGTGCGGCAATGTCGGTGGTGAGCCTGGCCTCCAGCATCTACAGCATGTTCAACCCGCAGCCCGATCCATACCTGGAAGCGGCCAAGGCCATTTCCCAGCAGATCACTCAGGTCTACGAAGCACTGAACAAGCGCTTCGACCAGGTCATGGAGCAGTTGCAGAACATGAACCAGAGCCTGACCTGGCAGATCAGTGTGTTCAACCATCAGGTCGATGCCCGCTTCGATGGCTTGCAACGCCAGCTGGACGACATGTCCATGGAGCTGACCCAGCACCTCGACCGGTTGAACGAGGCGCTGATCAGCGGCATGCGCATGACCCGTAATGAGATCCGTGGGTCCACCCAGCAGGTACTGGCCAGCATCGTCTGGAGCCATGACGACCTGGCCAACCGCATCGAACTGGCCAACCAAGGCTTCAGGGCCGACCTGGACGGGCTGAATGCCCTGATGAACACCCAACTGCTGGCCGAGCTCAACGAGATCGATGTGGTGGTCCGCAACGCCGAGCGTGAGCGTGGCAACACCCCGGCCCTGATTGCCTTGAGCGAGGATCCACAGCGCCTGCAGCAGATGCGCGACCGCCTGGAAAGCGGCATGCGCCACAAGCTGCTGGCGGGCGGAATCGAACGGCCACTGGCCAACCTGTGCTTCGACAGCTTCGAAAGCGCCGAGGTGATGAACCGCGCCCGGGTCATGGCCACCGATCACTTCGCCGAGTGCTTTGCCTATTACCATGCAGCCCAGACCACAGACAGCATCGATCGCTCCAGCAAGGTGTGGTTGTCGACCGCGGTAGCGTTCCCGCTGGTCCGCCGCTACCTGCATGTGCAGACGCTGTATGCCGGCAAGCTGGAAAACCCGTTGAGCATCCTGGATAGCGTGGTGGAGTTGGTGGATGCACCGCTGGCCAAGTCCCGGCACTTCCTGGTGAGCCTGCAGCAGGACAAGGGCTTCTTCGCCCGCTTGCTCGACCAGGTACTGGACAGCGCGCAGGCCCTGCAACACGCCAGCCGAGGTATTGTCGTGCGCGATGCAGGGCAGAACCTGCGGTTACCCACGGCGCAACTGAGCAACACGCCATTCCTGCTGACGCTGATGTTCGACCGCTTTGCGCGGCTGGCCCTGACCGACCTGGCATTGGAAACCATCGAGTCGGACCGCCAGCAATGGCGCGAGCGTGACCTTGCCGCCGTGCAGGCGTTCCTCAATGCCCCGGCCGGTGGCTGGCGTCAACAGAAGGTGTGCCGTGCCCTGGCCCTGGGCCATGCGCTCAATGCCTGCGACCTGAGCCTGGTCGGCGACGACACGACGCGCCAGCTGGTCATGCAGTATGGCGGCGCGCCAGTGCCGCTGGTGGAGATGAAGTTCCAGGACGACCGGGTCATCGAAGCCACCTTGTTGCTGCGCGAAAACGGCCTGTTCGTTGCCCTTGGCCAGGATTGCCACGCGCTTCAGCAGCAGTGGATCGCCGCCTACAACGGGCGCATTGCGCTTGATTGTGCCGGCGAGTTGAAACGGCTCGATGGCTGCCTGTCGCGGTTGGCCCTGTTCCTGGCGCTGGCCGGGGCCAGTGCACAGCAGTTGGAACAGGTACTGGGGTTGTGCTGGAGCAGTCAGCGTGTGGTGGCCTATCTGCAAGCACAGGCAGGCTTGTCGGCAGACACCAAGGCGCAGCTGTCGCCCCCGTTCGCGCTGCTTGCCTCCTATACCGGCGCGCTGTCGAAACAGGCCGAGGCGGCGGTCGACGCCACGCTCAACGCCCTCGTCGCCACGGCGTCGCAACCTGATGAGCTACCGAGCCTGCGGCATTCGCTGCTGGCGCAATTGAGCGGGCTGGAACAGCAATCCAGGACGCTGCGCAGTGGGCTGGGTGGTGATGACCTGAGTGACCTGCTGCGCGCGCAGGGCGCCCGTGACGAAGAGGGCGTGTTGCGATTGCCGTTCGAACGCTTGAGCACAGGCATGTCCTTCGAGGCGCCGCTTGGCATCGAAATGCGCGTTGGCTGCACATTGACCTTGGCCGGCAGTGGCCAATTCAGCCTGACCTCCACCAGCGTGGCAGGGCATACGCTGAGTCAACGGATCGACCTGGACAGCGATGTCGCGGTGCGGGTCAGCCTGGCTGTTGAGGGCGAGGACGATTACCTGGCCAGTCTGGGCTTCAGCGACGCCCAGGGCGGGCAGGATGTCTGGCTCGAGGGGGTGTGGATCAAGCCGGCGCAGTGACGGCATCCGACGGGAGCGCTGTAGGGGGCAGGGGGCGTTCGCCGAGTCGTTCGGCAAGCCTGAGCAGGTACCCATCGGGGTCCTGGACCAGGAACTGGCGCTGCCCTACCTCGACGGCCCCCGCCCTGTACCAGGCATCCTCGCAGGCCTGGAACAGTGGCCATCCACGGCGGTTCAGGCGCTCGATGACAGGTGCGACTTCGCCGACATCGATCTGAAAGTTGATACCCCTGCCCAAGGGGGCTTCCAGTCGCCCGGTGATCCATTGATCTTGCAGATTGACTTGTTCGAGCATGATCTGGGCACCCCCTAGGTCCAGGTAGGCGAAGCCCTCCTCAGGGCGCCGATAGGCTACTTGGAAACCGAGATCAGACACCCAGAATGCCAAGCTTCTCTGAAGGTCGGTAACGATCAGTTCTGGAACTAACTTACTTCTTGGGAACATGCTTCCATCCATGGGCAATGTGGCCGTCTTGCGGGCGTTTCGCAGGGTACGTGATCACCCTGTCGCATTCAATGGTGGGGCAATTGGCGTGTTCCGGGGGGCGGATACTCAGCCAGTGAATTCGCGTCAGACGGCGCGATCGAGCGATACGCTGGATCGGTTCGGGATAACACCCGGCTGCAGGAGTACCACGTGACTGCCGAAGGCTACCTGCGTGCCGACCAGGGTGTCATTGCCATCTTGAAGAACCGCGCGGGTGTTGTCGGGTGAGCCGGCCCCTCGTTGCCAACGCGCGAGCGGTCATGGCGCAGTGCGCTCACGCGCGAACGCGATGAATGCCTGGAGCGCTGGCGGCACGTGGCGCCGGCTGGCGTAGTAGATGAAGAACCGGCTGGGCAGGGCTTTGCAGTCGGCGAGGATTTCCCGCAACGGCCCAAGGGCCAGGTCTTCCCTGGCCAACTGCTCATACACATAGGCAATCCCTGCGCCATCCTTCGCTGCCTGGACCATCAGCCCGTCATCTTCCAGCACCAATGTTCCCGGCACTGCCAGGCGTGTGGGTTGCCCGTTGGCCAGGTACTCCCAGGCGTAGAGCTTGCCGCTGGGAAAACGCCTGCCGATACAGCGGTGCTCAAGCAAGTCGCGCGGTGACCGTGGCACACCATGGGCCTCGAGATACCCGGGCGCGGCCACGGTGACGAAGACCTGGGGGGGACCGATCGGAACGGCAATCATGTCGCCGGCAAGGCTTTCACCAAAGCGCACCCCCGCATCGAACCCTTCGGCCACGATGTCGGCCAGCCCATCGTCGGCGACCAGTTCCACGTTGATACGCGGGTAAGCCGCCATGAACGGGGCCAGCAAAGGCCCGATGACGAGGCGTGCGGCAGCGCGCGAGACGTTCAGCCGCAGATTGCCGGTGGGGACCTGCTGACGGGCTGTCAGCTTCTGCAGCGCGGCAACGACGTCCGCCAAGGCGGGCTGCAGCGTGGCCAGCAGTTCGTCCCCGGCTTGCGTGGGCGTCACACTGCGCGTGGTGCGGTTGAGCAGGCGCACCCCCAGGCGTTGTTCCAGGGCCCGCATGGCGTGGCTCAGGGCCGACGGCGACACACCTCGTTCATCCGCCGCCTTGCGAAAACTGCGGTGTCGGGCGACCGCCGCGAAAGCGTCGAGTTCGGAAAGGTCGCAGTGTGTTTTCATGAGCCTGCTTCAGTAGTTCGTGTTGGATTGCCTATCTTATCGTTGGTATTGGGCGCCTCGATACTGTGTACCTTCATTGAAACGAGGTGGTTATGCAGAAGAAGCGTCTGGGGACCTCTGATTTGTGGGTTTCGCCCATCGGGATGGGAACGTGGGCCATGGCCGGGCAGGGCTGGGCGTACAGCTGGGGCGCGCAGGATGACGCCGATAGCCTGGCGGCGCTGGAGCATGCGGTGGCGCGGGGCGTGAACTGGATCGACACCGCGGCGGTGTACGGGCTGGGCCATGCCGAGGCTGTGGTCGGGCAGTTGCTGCGCAAGCTGCCGGGCTCGCGCCGCCCGCTGGTGTTTACCAAGGGCAGCCTGGTGTGGGACCGTGCGACCGGTGAGATTTCCCACTCGCTTGCACCGCGATCACTGATGACAGAAATCGAGGACAGCCTTCGGCGGCTGGCGGTCGAGGTGATCGATCTCTACCAGATCCACTGGCCGGCATTTCCGCCGGGCGGCAGCAGTGAGGGTATCGAGGCAGGCCTGGCCACCTTGGCCAAGGCAAAAGAGCAGGGCAAGATTCGCGCGATCGGGGTGTCGAATTTCGATGTCGCACAACTCGAACGGGCCCAGGCGGTGACCGAGATCGCTTGCCTGCAGCCGCCGTACTCGGCGCTCATGCGCGATGTCGAAGGACAGATCCTGCCGTATTGCGAGGCCGCCAGGATCGGTGTCATCGCCTATTCCACCCTCCAGTCCGGACTGCTGGCCGGGAGCATGACGCGCGAGCGGATTGCACAGTTGCCCGCGGATGACTGGCGCAAATCACGCAGCGCGGACTTCCAGGAGCCTCGCCTGAGCAAGAACCTGGCGTTGGTAGAGGTCCTGGCGCAGATCGGTGCGCGGCACGGCGTGAGTGCCGCGGCGGTGGCCATCGCCTGGGTACTGCGGGCGCCGGTGGTGACGGGCGCTATCGTCGGTGCCCGGCGTCCGGCGCAAGTGGAGGGGTTGTTGGCGGCCATGCAGGTACGGCTGGGCAGCGACGAACTGGAGGAGATTCGTCCGTACTTGCCTGAAGGCGTGGGGACGAATGTGCCAGGCCCCCAGGTCGAGCCGGCCGCCTGAGGCGCCGCTCTGCGGTGACCGTGTCATTGATTTGCGCCAACGGGCCTGCACTCGCCGATCTGCAAGCGATTGCGCCCCGCTTCCTTGGCGCGGTAGAGCGCCTGGTCCGCCGAGCCGAGCAACGATTGCCAGCCATCCAGTGCAGGCCCCGGAACGCTGACCACACCGATACTCACCGTGACCCGCGCGAAGGGGCTGCCCTGATGAACGATCGCTTCAAGCGCCAACCGAGCGAGCATCTGCTGCGCGACCACCGCCGCGCCGACACTGTCGGTGTTGGGCAGGATCACGGCCATTTCCTCGCCACCGTAGCGGGCCAGCAGGTCGGTAGGGCGGCGGATGCACGCCGCCAGCACCTGGGCGACCCGTTGCAGGCAGGCATCACCGGCAGGGTGGCCATAGGTGTCGTTGTAGCGCTTGAAGTGGTCGATATCGACCATCAGCAAGGCCAGCGATGTGTCGTCCCTCTGGGCCCGACGGGCCTCCAGGGCCAGCGTTTCGTCGAAGCGGCGCCGGTTGGCCAGGCCCGTCAGCGCATCGTTCATCGCCAGGCGTTCGAGCTGCTGGTTGCTGACGAGCAACTGTTGTTGCGCCTCCCGCAACTGATCCTGCACTGTGATGCGCCGGCGGATAGCGCGGATCAGCATCCAGCCGATGACCCCGGTCAGGGCCAGCAGGCCGGCGACCACCAGCAGCGACAGCAACGCCTCCAGCCGCCAGGCCGCCAGCGCCTCGCGCTTGCCCAGGGCCACCGTGGTCAGCAGCGGCAGCCTGTCGCTCTTGCGAAAGGCGTACAACCGCTCCACGCCGTCCAGGCTGGAGGTGAACGACGCGGTGCCCACCGACTGATCGACCAGGTACTTGGCATAGATCGGCGACTTGGAGAAATTGCGGCCCATGTCCTGCTCGCGGAACGGGTAACGCACCAGCAGCGAACCGTCGGTATGCGACAGGCCGATCGCGCCGTCCTGGCCCACGTCGATCTTGCCGAACAGGCGCAGGAAGTTCTCGATCCCCAGGGTCACCGCCACCACGCCGGCAAATTCGCCGTCCGGGCCATTGAACCGACGGCTGACGGTGATCACCCACTCCTGGTTGGAGCGGCTGCGGATCGGCGGGCCGATGAAGGGCTCGGGGGACGGGTCGTCGCGGTGATGGATGAAATAGGCGCGGTCGCTGCTGTTGGCGCCTGCCGGGATTGGCCGGTTGGAGGACATCAGCCAGCGACCGTCCCTGTCGTAGATGGTGACACCGCTCATCTGCGGCATCAGGGGCTGCTGGCGGCTGACCAACTGGCTCAGGCGCTCGATCTGGACCACTCCGCTGCCCTCCGTCTCCAGGCGCTCGACCAGGCCGAGGAGGATCATCGAGCTTTGCTTGACGATACCTTCGGAATAGGTAGCCAGGGCCTGGGTCAAGTTGAGGCTGTGGGTGTTGATGTCCTCCAGCGCCCGTTCCCGTGAAGCCACCACCTTCCACAGTGTCAATGATGCCAGCGAACAGGCGATGACCAATAACAGGAGGAACACAAGGTGGATGTCACGCTTCACGTCAGTACCTGGAGGGAAGTCTAAGTGCCAGTGGCGGCAGCCATTGCCTGATGGCCATGGCACAAGGCTATTTTCCGAATCAGGCAAGGATACAAGGCACTCGTCAAAGATTCAGCAGCCGAGTGAATCGATGGACAGGTTTTCCAGGTAGCCAGTACGCATGGCCGCATGTACGTGAAGCGTCCCGCGCCTGGCCGGGCTCAAGCGGTAGGGCGTGGGGCCTTGGCCGCCACCCAGCCGGCAATGCTCTCGGGCAGTTCGGGTGGGGTGGGGATGTCGCCCAGCAGCGCAAAGACCGCAGCTGGCGGCACGGTCTTGCGTGAACGGTCGATCAGCAGCGATTTGACGTTTGCCACCGCCGAAATCGTGCCGTTGACGATGAATGTGTGCTGGAAATAAAACCATTTCTCGTCCCAGTACATCAGTTCAGTCTTGATATGGAAGCGCTGGAACAGCTTGATCGACTTCTTGTAGTCAATGTCGACACTCCCCACCAAGGGCATCCAGCGGTTTTTCAGGATACCTGGCAGCACGCCTGTCTTGTGCAAGAACTGGATTCTGCCCAGGTCGGCCAAGGAGAGGTAGCGGCCATTGTTGATGTGCATGTTCAAATCGATATCCAGCGCAGCGACGGTCAGCCGAAGGGTCGATGGCTGACGATAGCTTTCCGCTTTTTTCCCACGCGACAACAGCGCCACCAGCAACAGGCACAGCAAGCGAAAGAACAGGTTCATGGCGCGGCAGTCTCCATGGGTGTCAGGAAGGTGTCGATGTAGAAAGCTTTCATCCTGGCGCGGTCGATCTTGCCACTCGTGGTCTTGAGCAGGTGGCTGGCCTGGATGAACTGGATGTCGCGGACATTGATGCCCAACTCGCCACTTATCTTGCGTCGCAGGGTGGTGGCCAGGTATGCCGGGTCCGTGCCTTTGGCTGGCACCACGAGCAGGGCGCAGCCTTCCTCGTCCGAGTCGACCAGCGCAATGGCGGCCACGCCGCGAACGCCCGGGGCCTCGGCACAGCAGCTTTCGATGTCGTTGGCGAAATAGTTCGAACCATGGATGATGATGACTTCTTTGTTCCGGCCTACGACATAGAGGTTGTCGTTGTACAGGAAGCCCACGTCTCCGGTCATGAACCAGCCATCCCTGAGCATGCTTGCGGTATTGGCGGGATCGTTGTCGTAGGCACTGCATACCGATTCGCCTTTGAGGGCAATCTCACCGAGCAGCAGGGGGGTAGCCGACGGGGCTGACCCTTCGGCATGGATGGCCACGGCAACGTGCCTGATAGGTGTGCCACAGCAGACAACCTCCTTGGCGCCAGGGGCACCTTCGGCGACGACCGAGACGTTGCCCTGGCGCAAGGCATCGCGGTCTACGAAGACGCTTCGCATACCTTGCCCCAGCGTTGAAAACGTGGCGCCCAAGGTGGCTTCCGCCATGCCATACAACGGCATGATCGCGGCGGGGTTGAAACCATGGGGCTCGAACACTTGCGAAAACGCACGCATGACACCCGGATTGATGGGCTCCGCGCCGCTGGTTGCCGAGCGCCATCTGCTCAGATCCAGCTGCAAGGGCGCTTGAGGGTCATGACGTTCGAGGCAGTATCGGTAGGCGAAGTTGGGGGCCGGGGAAATTTCCAACGAGAAATCAGAGATGGCTTTCAACCACAACAGGGGGGACTTTATGAATTCAGCGGTTCGCATGATGTATGCGTCCGACCCGGAGGCGATCGGCAGCAACAACCCGCCGATCAAGCCCATGTCATGAAAGAAGGGCAGCCATGTCACGCCAGAGGACGTCGGGCTCATGGCGAACGATTCGCGCATGGCGAGCACGTTCAGGATGAGGTTGCTGTGCGACACGACCACCCCTTTGGGGTCCGACGTGCTGCCTGAGGTGTATTGGACCAGTGCGACCTCGCAACGGGTCTCGGAGTGATCGCAGGGGATCGGCTCTCCGCATGTCACGGCAACGTTGTGCTCGTCAATCGTCTGGACGACGGAGGCGGTGTCAACGCCCAAGGTCTCGCGAACGTCCTCGCTGATGGAGGTCGACACGAAAAAGCGTTTGATCGATGACTGACGCGCAATCAAGCCAACACGCCTGTAGAACCCATTGAGCGGCGAGAACGGTTGCGGCGGGGCGATCGGGACCGGCACCGCGCCTGCGATCATGATCGAGAAAAACAGCTCGATGAAGTCTGTTTCGTTGAAAAAGATCAGCCCCACACGCTCGCCCAATTCGAGCTCGCGGCGCAGTTGAGCGCCTCTTTTCTCAGCACGCTGTTGCAGTTCGGCATAGCTCAGGCTGGCGCTCACCTTGCCATTTTTCAGAGCGTGGAAACCACGGCCGCCAGGAAGCGCGGCGGCAACCGCCAAGGCCTCTAGAATTGTTTTCATATCATTCCTTGATCGATCACGCGCCTGCGTCTGGTCGCATCGGCCGACGTGACCAGACACGTTTGGCGTGGCTCAAGCCTCGACGGGCTGGGCGTTTTTCTCGTTGATCAGTTGGCGGACGCAATCCACGAGTTGGGACGCTGTGTCAATGGTGTAGGTGGCATCGTCAGGCAGTTCGATGCCGTACTTCTTCTCGATGAGCAGGATCATTTCGACGATTTTCATCGAGGTGATGCCCAGCCCGCGGATGCTGGTTTCCTTCGAAACCCCATCGTCCTGGAGGCCGACAACCCGAGTGATGATCTGGAAGATATCCAGTTCAAGTTCGTTCACAACATGCTCCATTTTTATCCAACTCCTGTTTTATGTATCCCAAGGTCCTAGGCGGGACCTTGCTCTTTCCACTCAACGCATCGGCGGCTTCGATGACCATCCAGGACGCCTCGCCAATGGCGATCAAGTGGCCGTCGGCCGTCACGATGCGTGCCTCGGCCTTGATGATGTTGCCCACGGTCGAGAGAATGTGCCCGCTGGCCTGGTAGGGGCGATCGGACTCGCAGATGCCGATGAACCTGACACGCAGCCCCATCGTGACGGCCATCTTTCCCGTGAACACCATGATGGCTCTGCCCATGCATTCATCGAGCACGGTGGAGACAATGCCGCCGTGAACAATGCCGGGGTAAGACTCATAGGCGCGACCCAGCAGGAGAGGGGTGCTGACGTGCGTGGCGTGATCGTCGAAGCTGAGCTTCAGGCCGATATCATTGGTTTCGCTGCAACCGAAACAGTTCGAACGACTGTCCCATGTTTCATTCAGGCTTGCGCTCATTGATAGGCCCTACATTCTGGCGCGAATTTCATTTTTCAAAGAGCGCGTGTCGATGATGTCCTTGTTGCCGGTCAAGTTGCGCAGTGCCCGGTAGACAAAGGCATCGCCACGTTCGTTGTCGTTGTCGCCGACAACATCCTGCTCGATGGTTTTGACCGAATCCGGCGAGTCGGCATTGGGGAAGAACAGTCCAGCCGGATGCTTGACCCCGTAGTCGGCATCGATCAACCAGACATAGGCCATCTTCAGCGCTTCCAACAAGTTGGTATCGTTTTCATCACAGAGTTCTTTGCAGAAGATATAAAACGCTTTCGCATGGCGTGCTTCATCTTTGCTCAACAACCGCCAGATTTTCTTCAGCGTGGGCTCCTGGGTGCGGTGTGCCCGCTGGCTGTAATAGTTGGCCGCGCGGTATTCGGAAATCACGTTCATCATCAAGGTGGCCGACGGGTAGTCACCCACTTCATAAGGCTTGCGGGTAAACATGGCGTGCTTGGACCTGACCTCGATCCCCAGGTGCTTGAGATACTTTGCCTGGACCAGCGCATGGCGTGCCTCTTCCGCCCCCCACATCAACGACCAGGTGGAGAAGCCGAATTCATCGCGCCATTCATTGAGAAAGTTATGCGACCCCGGCAAGGTGGTGTGTTCGACCACGGCACCGTCGTGCAGCAACTGAATGTCTTCATCCGTCAACAGGCTACGGTCGATATCGGAAAAGTCACCGATTTCGGACCACTCCCAACGCGACTGTTCAAACCAGTCGAAGACTTCATTGAACTTGTTGTCCAGGTAGAACTCTTTGATGTTGTGCTTGGACTGCAGGGTGGTAAAGGCAAAAATCGCTTTTTCTATGACTTTTTCTATGTCGGCGAGCGTTGAACGCGGCGAGATTACATCTTGTACGTCGTATTTTACCGAGTCTCCCAGCGCGCAAACGTCAGGGGCATCACTGAGCAGCACGGCGCGGGTGCTCACCAGCAAACCCGGGTTTTTGAGGGCTTCCAATACCTGCTCTACATCCGCGAGTTGGTCGGAGGCTATCAGGATGACGCAGCACTCGCCGCGCGCCGCTGAATATTCGCTGACGAACTGATGAATAGCTTTTTCAATAACAACATAACCCTTGCGATCAACCAACGAGATGGTCGTGGTGTTTTCCGTTCCAGAGTAAAGATAAAAGATATTCATAGATGTCCCTTGCAAAACTCGAATCTCCATGTTGGCACAAGGTGCGCCGGCGTCTGCGCGGCAATCCACTTTATGTTGCGGCGGAAAGTTTTGGTGGTATTGGCGGCGCGACGAAGTATATCGATCATCTCAATGAATGCAATGTCATGAAATGCGGGTGACTTGTAGATTTGTGCCGTCGATCATGATAAGAGAATGCGTGCGAGTTGGAACTATTGTTTCAGGTTAATTGGGACCATTGTTTCAGGTTTCCCGTCATTATTATTTCAAGTGAATATTTTCGGGGGTAAAAGCACTCGAATGGAGAGGCTGGTATCCTTCGAGGCGTTCGCTTAAATTTGTTGAAATTTTTTCTGTGGAGCAGTGGGTATTGTACTTTTCGATAGCAATGCGCATTTGGCTTTGATTATATTTACGCTTTAGCAAGGTTTCCTTATGCCTACTCCCATCGTTGTCACCCGCGCGGTGCTATTCGGCGATTGCGACCCCGCCGGGGTTGTCTACACGCCTCAATACTCATTTTTCGTCGTCGAAGCGATCTACTCGGCACTGGACACCTGGGCCGGGGCGCCTGGGCTCAGGAACCTCATGGCGCTTGATATCCTGCCGCCCGTGCGAGCCATGTCATTGGAACTGCTGAGCCCCGTGACATGGGACGATGTTCTGCACATCAAAGTCAGCGTTGAAAAATTGGGGAGCAGTTCGTTTACCTTCCTGGTCGAGGGGCGCGTGGAGGATGGCCAGCCCGCCTTCCGGTGTTCGGTGACCCATGTGTGCATCTGCGCCGCAACCAAGATCACGGTGGACATGCCAGCGACGTTGAGAGGCTGGCTCTCTTGATTGGGCATTCCATTGACACCGCCGAACGTGCGCGTGGCTACAGTGCCAGGCGCAATGCAAGGGGCAGGGCCAATGCCCAGACCGGCGCCAGCAGCAGGGCCGTGCCGCAAGACCCTAATGGCAAATCGACACCGGCCAGCCCGGCGCCGGCCAGATAGGTCGACGGCCCAGCGACCAGCCCCAGCATGGTCGCCCGCCATCCAGGGTGCGCTGCCCAAGCCAGGCAATGGCGCAGTCCACTGGCGAATACCAGCCATAGCAATGCCAGCCACAGGGGCAGGGGCCACTGCTCGAAACGAAACACCCCCAGTGCGCCCAGCAAGCTGTCGAGCAAGCAGCCAGCCGGGGCCACCCGCATCAGCGCACGCACTTCTTCGCCGCGCTGCGGGCAATGCCACAGGTGCAGGGCCAGGCCGCACGGCACCACCAGCAGCAACCAAGGCCAGCGAGCGCCGAGCACGCACCCCCACCAGCCAGCCTGCAACCACAGGGCGTTGCCGATCAGCCAGCGGCGCTCCATTTCAGCCGCGCGGCAACGGCGCCCGACGTGCCGTTGGCGCCGCCCACAGCAACTGCGCCACACCAATGGCGCGCTCTTCGAAGCCACCCTGGCAATAGCACAGGTAGAACTCCCACAGGCGTTGGAAGGTGTCGTCGTAGCCCAGCTCCGTCAGCGCGGTGCGCGCCTGGCGCAGGTTGTCGCGCCAGTGGCGCAGGGTGCGCGCATAGTCCAGGCCGAAGTCTTCGAGGTGGACCAGGTTCAGCGTGGTCTGCCGGCTGGCGGTGGTGAGCAGCACGCTCAACGACGGAAGTGCGCCACCGGGGAAAATGTAGCGCTGGATGAAGTCCACCGAGCGCCGTGCCTGGGCGTAGCGCTGGTCGCGGATGGTGATGGCCTGCAGCAGCATCAGGCCATCGTCCTTGAGCAGCGCGGCGCACTGGCGGAAGTAGGTGGGCAGGAAACGGTGGCCGACCGCCTCGATCATCTCGATCGACACCAGCTTGTCGAAGCGCCCCCGCAGTGCGCGGTAGTCCTCGCACAGCACCGTGATCCGTTGCTCCAGGCCAAGCCGGCGCACCCGCTCGAGGGTGTACGCGTATTGCGCCGTAGAGAGGGTCGTGGTGGTGACACGGCAGCCGTGGCGGGTGGCGGCGTGAATGGCCAGGCTGCCCCAGCCGCTGCCAATTTCCAGCAAGTGCTCGTGGGGCTTGAGTTCGAGCTTCCGGCAGATACGTTCCAGCTTGTTCAACTGGGCCTGTTCCAGGGGTTGCTCGTGGCTGTCGAACTGCGCCGCCGAATACATCATGGTCGGGTCGAGCAACCGCTCGAACAGGGCGTTGCCCAGGTCGTAGTGCGCCATGATGTTGCGCCGGGCTCCGCGCCGGCTGTTGCGGTTGAGCCGGTGCAGCAGGCGCAGGAGCGGGCGCCCGAGGCGTGCCAGCCCGCCTTCCATGGCGTCGAGCACCTCCAGGTTGGCAACGAACAGGCGGGTGACGGCTGCCAGGTCCGGGCTGCGCCAGTAACCGTGGATGTATGCCTCCCCTGAGCCGATCGAGCCATTGCTGGCCACCAGGCCCCAGGCCGTGTCGTCGAGGATCTCCACTTCGGCCTGCAAGGGGCTGGCGGGGTCACCGAACGCCCATTGCCGCCCGCCGTCGACCAGCCGCAGGTGGCCATGACGCAGGTGACGCAGGTGGGCCAGCACGGCCACCCTGGCCAGCCCACCCAGCCATGGGCTCAGCCCCGCCGACTTGCTAACGCTCAGGGTCGGATCGGGCATGATCGGGCTCCTCGCTGGGATGGCCGGGCTCCAGGTTGCCCTGGCTGGCGGCGTGGTTGTGGACAGGGATGCGTTTGAGCAGCAGGCGCAGGGCCTGCCAGTAGATCGCCAAAAGGGTGCGCAGGCTCATCCATGGAAAGCCCAGGATGTGCTGGTGCAGGGTTGCGCGATCCAGTGGCTGGCGGTGCAGTGCCAGGTCGGCCGCGAATACCTGCTGCCCGGCATGCCAATTCTCCATGTGGATGCGTATGCGCTGGGCATCGAGCAGGAAACGCAGGCGGTACTCCATGTCCATTGGCATGAACGGCGAGACATGCAGGGCCTTGGCCATGGCGAACGGGCGTGCAGGGTCACCGTTCACCGGCAGCACATAGTGGAAACGTTCGCGCCAGGGCGTGTTGCGTACTTCCAGCAGGATTGCCGCCAGGTGTTCATCGTGGTCATGGCAGAAGTAGAAACTTACCGGATTGAACGACAGCCCCCAGCAGCGCGGCTGGGTGAGCAGGTGCACTGCGCCTTCGGGGGGCCGCCCGGTGGCCTGGGCAACCAGCGAGCGGGCCGCTTGGGCCAGCGGTTGGCCCGGGCCGGTCAGTGCCGGGAGGTAATCGGTTTCGCGCCAGCTCAACGGCGCCCACCATGAGCGCCCGAGCCAACGGGAAAGGCCAAGCAGCCGGGGTTGTTCGTCCAGGTCCACATAGAACATGCCGATCCGGTAGCGGAATGCATGGGCGCGCGGGGTCATTCGGCGGTGGCTGACCCAGCCCCGGCAGAGGCAGCTGTTCACAGGCGCTCACCAAAGTACTCGGCCACCTTCAGCGCGCTGAGCACGCCGTCCTCGTGGAAGCCGTTGCCCCAGTAGGCACCGCAGAAATAGCTGTGCCGGGGCCCCTGCAATTCGCCCTGACGGGCCTGGGCGGCAAGGGCCGTGAGGCTGTATTGCGGGTGCGCATAGTCGAAGCGGGCGAGTATCTGAGCCGGGTCGATCAGCGCGGTTTGGTTCAGGCTCACGCAGAAGGTCACTGGTGCTTCGATGCCCTGCAGGATGTTCATGTCGTAGGTCAGCGCGGCAGGCGCCTGCTCCGGGCCGCCGAGGCGGTAGTTCCAGCTTGCCCACGCCCGGCGGCGGTGCGGCAACAAGCGGGTGTCGGTGTGCAGCACCACGGCGTTGCTGGCGTAGGTGATGGCGCCCAGCACGGCGCGTTCTTCCGGGCTGGGTGACTCCAGCAGGGCCAGGGCCTGGTCGCTGTGACAGGCGAACACCACCGTGTCGAAGCGCTCCGTGCCAGCGCCGCCCAGCAGGGTGACGCCGCCGTCGTCGCGGCTGACCCGGCGCACGGGGCAGTTGAGCCTGATTCGGTCGGGAAACGTGCGGCACAATGCCTCGACGTAACGCTGCGAGCCACCCTCGATCACCCGCCATTGCGGGCGCTGGGTGAGGGACAGCAGGCCATGGTTGCGGCAGAAGCGTATGAAGAAGCGCAAGGGGAAGGCCAGCATGTCTGCGCGCGACATCGACCAGATTGCCGAGCCCATGGGCACGATGTAGTGCTTGATGAAGCGTTGCCCGTAGCCTTGAACTTGCAGGTAATCGCCAAGGGAAGTGCTCTCGTCGATACGCTGCTGGTCAAGGTCGGCGCTGGCCTGGCGGTTGAAGCGCAGGATATCCCGCAGCATGCCCCAGAAGCCGGGAGACAGCGCGTTGCGACGCTGGGCGAAGAGGGAGGCGAGGCAGTGGCCGTTGTACTCGAAGCCCGTGAGCGGGTCATGCACGGAAAAACTCATCTGGGTGGGCCTCGATGCAACATTCAGGTGGTCGAGCAGCCGGATGAAATGCGGATAGGTCCGGTCGTTGAAGACGATGAAACCCGTGTCCAGCGCATAGTGCCTGCCACCCCATGCCACCTCGACGGTATGGGTATGCCCGCCGATCCAGTCGGCCGCCTCGAACACCGTCACCTCGTGCCGGCGTGCCAGCAGGTAGGCGCAGGTCAGGCCGGCGATGCCGCTGCCGATGATGGCGATGCGCATGGTGGTCTAGCCCTTCGGGTTGCGCGCCAGGCGCTGGCCCAGCTTCAGCCGCCAGCGCACCGGCAGCGCGCCAAGCAGGCGCAGCAGCAGGGTGAAGGCGGTGGGGAAATTGATCTCCTGGGGCCGCCGCGGCAGGCGCGCGGCGATGTGCAGGGCGGCGTGCTCGGCACTCCAGAGCTGGGGCATGGGAAAGTCGTTGCGCCGGGTCAATGGGGTGTCGACGAAACCCGGACTCACAAGCGTTGCATCGATTCCTTCGTTGGCCAGGTCAATGCGCAGCGATTCCAGCAGATAGCGCACGGCCGCCTTGGAGGCGCCATAGGCACCGGCGCGTGGCAGGGCCAGCCAGGTGACCGAGCTTCCCATCACCACCAGGTGTGGCCGTTCGCCGAGCCGCAGCAGTGGCAGGGCGGCGGCAAGGCAGTGGCTGACCGCGAACAGGTTGGTGCGCACCACCCGCTCCAGCAGCGCCGGGTCGAATTGCCCGGGCTCCAGGTACTCGCAGGTGCCGGCGTTGAGGACCACCAGGTCGAGCGCACCCCAGCGTCGGGTGATCTGCTCGGCAATAGTCGCCACGTGCTCAGGCATATCCAGGTCACCGATGGCCAGCAGTACCTGCGCTGGGTATTGCGCCATCAGAGGCACCAGGCTGTCGCGCCGACGAGCGCCCAGGGCCACGTGGTGTCCTTGCTCGAGCAGGAGCCGGGCCAACGCCGCGCCGATGCCGCTACTGGCGCCGGTCAACCAGCAGCGGCTCATGTCAGCCGCCCCTTGAGCCAGCGGATGGCGCCGCCCATGACCGGAACATGCTCGTAGAGCAGGGCGCCGACATCGAAGTAGTCCTGATGGAAGTGAACCCGGCCATGCCATCGCAGGTAGCTGCAGCCCGGCAGGCGGATCGGCCGGCCGTTGGCCAGGCGCGGATGGCGGAACTGCAGTGACCACTGCAGGTACCCTTGGCCGGGCCGCACTTCATCAATGCTGGAAAAGGAGTAGCGGATATCGTGGGCGTTGGCGTAGAGCTGGGTAAAGTAGGCGCGCAAGGCGGGCAGGCCGTGGATCTGGTGCAGTGGGTCCCTGAAGGTCACATCTGCGCTGTACAGGGTTCCCAGGGCGTCGAGGCGTTGTCCGTCAAGGCTGGCGAAGGCTTCGGCGAATCGCTGCAGATACGCTGACATAGGCCGCTCCAGGTAAACCTGTACAGCGAAATTGTTTTGTACAGGTATAGGAGAAGCCTAGGTCAATATCTGTACAGGTCAATAGTCTTGTACAGGTATTTGTTCTTGTTTCAATGGGCATCCGCCGAAGGCTGCCTCGGCGGCTGGGCGGCGAGTCCGCTCCTTCGATTGCAACAAACCTGTAGGAGCGGATTCATCCGCGATGCGCCGCGCAGGCGGCGCTCGATCTCATGAACACCGCACCTTCCCTGACGATCACTCCGGCAATCCAGCACGCCTCAACCCTTCGGCCAGACGCTCGAAATCCTCGTCCCGATGAATCGGCAGCCACTCCCTCAACCGGGACACACATAACGCTGGCGCCAACCGCCGCACGATCGCCAACGCCTGCCGGGCCTCGCCCTGGCGCTCTTCGAGCGCATGGCAGGCAGCGACCACCACCTGCGCCGGGAGCAGGGCCGGCAGGTTGTACAAGGCCTTTTCGGCCCAGCCCAGGGCGGTATCGAGGCGCCCGGCGAAGAAGTGGGCGATGGCCATGCCCACCTGAATCCGGAACATCTCCAGGTCCACCGGGCTCAAGCGCGCGGCATGGGCGAGGTTGTCGATCGCGACCTCGGTCTCGCCACGCAGCGCGCGCAGGATCCCGCCCAGGTACCAGGCGGGCGCGAGGTTGGGGTTGAGCAGGCGCGCCCGATCGAGCAGGGCGATACCACCGTCGAGGTCGCCGGCCAAGTGCGCCAAGGCATGGCCGGCGCGGGTCAACGCCACGGGATCGTCACGGCCCAGCTCCACGGCTAGCCTCGCCCGGCGGGTGCCCTCGGCGATCTCCCCCGGCCGATCAACCATCCAGCCGTTGAGCTTGCGCCAGAAGTGGCACCACGCCGCCATGCCGTAGGCCGAAGCGAATTCCGGGTCGCGCTCGATGGCCTGGTGAAACAGCGGCAAGGCCGCCTCGATGGCTTCGCGCGTGCCCTTGTGCAGCTTCGCGGTGCCGCGCAGGTAGTAATCGTAGGCGCAGAGGCTCGCGGTGGGCTTGCGCTTGGCCCGCTCGATCTCGGCCCGCTCGAGTTGTGGGGCGATCGCGCCCACCACGCTCTCGGCGATCCGATCCTGCAATTCGAAAAGGTCGTCGAGTTCCCCTTCGAAGCGTTCGGCCCACAAATGTGTGCCAGCGCTGGCGTCGATCAGCTGGCCGGTGATGCGGATCCGGTTACCGGCTTTGCGCACGCTGCCCTCGAGCACATAGCGCACGCCGAACTGGCGGCTGACGCTGGCGATGTCCACGTGCTGGCCTTTGTAGGTGAAGCTGGAGTTGCGGGCGATCACGAACAGCCAACGGATCCGCGAGAGGGCGGTGATGATGTCCTCGACCACGCCGTCGGCGAAATAGTCCTGCGTGGGGTCGCCACTGAGGTTCTGGAAGGGCAGCACCGTGATCGAAGGCCTGTCCGGGAATTCGAGACGCGGTTGCGCAGGGGGCGCCGGAGGTTCGTCGCCCAGGCCATCCGGGATCTGCCGGATATCGCCGACGAAGCGATAGCCTTTGCGGGCCACCGTGCGCAACAGGCGCTGCTCCGAGCCTGAGTCGCCAATGGCCCGGCGCACCGCGTTGACATGGCTGGTGATGGTCGATTCCGACACGATACGGCCGCCCCAGACCGCCTGCAGCAGCTCATCCTTGCTGACCACGCGGTCCTGGTTGTCGACCAGTTGCAGCAGCAAGTCGAAGGCTTGCGGGGTGATGGTCACGGCTTGCCCGCGCAGGGTCAGTTCCCGGCGTTGCTGATCGAGCACGTACTCTTCAAACATGAACTGCACGGTGTTTCCCAGGCTGCCGATGGATGATGTCGACCCTCGATGATAAGGCACGGTGAAACGGCCTGCACCGTGGCTGACCAAGGGCTGGCAATGGACGTGGATGCAGGGGTATTCCAAGAAAAATCCAAGGTTGACGCAAGGACCCTTCACGCAGCATGGCGCATCGTTCAGGGGTATCGACGGCAACGGCCGCGATCGAACCTGCGGAGAGACCCCATGAAACTCGTCATCATTGGAGGCACCGGCCTCATTGGATCGAAACTGGTCGCGCGGTTGCGCGGCAGCGGCCACGAGGTGATCGCCGCGGCCCCCAGTACCGGCATCGACAGCATTACCCGCCTGGGCCTGGCCGAGGCCATGGACGGCGCCCAGGTGGTGGTCGATGTCGCCAACGCGCCGTCCTGGGAGGACCAGGCCGTGCTCGACTTCTTCCAGACGGCCACCGGCAACCTGCTGGCGGCGGAAAAGGCTGCCGGCGTCGGGCATCACGTCGCCTTGTCGATCGTTGGCAGCGAGCGCCTGCCCGAGAATGGCTACTTCCGCGCAAAAGTGGCGCAGGAGGCGCTGATCAAGGCATCCGGCATGCCCTACACCCTGGTGCGGGCCACCCAGTTCTTCGAATTCGTCGGGGGCATCGCCCAGGCGGCGACCGTGGCCGATGAAGTGCGTGTGTCACCGGCATTGATCCAACCCATGGCCTCGGACGACGTGGTGGCGGCGCTGGCCGAGGTGGCGCTTGCAGTGCCCGCCAACGCCACCCTGGAAATCGCCGGCCCGGAGGCCGTGCCGCTCGATGAACTGATTCGCCGCTACCTGCGCCTGACCGGTGACCCACGCAAGGTGGTGCCCGACGTCCATGCCTGCTATTTCGGCGCCGAGCTCGACGACCAGTCACTGACCCCAGGCCAGCACGCCCGGTTGGGCGTGACGCGTTTCGAGGACTGGCTGGCGCGTTCCTGACGGGGCCAGCCCACACTCATCCAATCGAAGGAGAACACCATGTCCAGCAAGAAACTGATGGCCGCCAGCTTGGCCGCGCTCATTGCCGCAGCCGTTTCGGCGTGGGGGGTTGCCGCTGATGCACGCCCGGCGAGCAAGGTCTCCGTGGTTTTCGACCAGCCGTTGCCGAACGTGCCTGGCAAAAGCATGAAGGGTGTGATCGTCGATTATGGGCCCGGCGCGGCGTCGCCTTCGCACCGGCACCCGAAATCGGCCTTCATCTATGCCACCGTCCTCGAGGGCGAGATCCGCAGCAGTGTCGATGGTGAGCCGGCGCGCACCTACAAGGTCGGGGAGAGCTGGTACGAGGCGCCAGGCGCGTTTCATGCGGTCAGCGCCAATGCCAGCGATACCAAGCCCGCGCGGCTGATGGCGGTGTTCGTGCTCGACAGCAGCGAGACTGAACTGGTGACCCCGAGCGCGAAGTGATTCCCGCGCAGCTTCTTAACCTTGGGCGTGGCGCGCTTGCCACTCGTCCAGGTAGGCCTGGTAGGCGTCCTGGTTGGTTTCGACGACCTGGCAGCGGTAAGTGGCGAACAGCACACCCGGTAGTTGCAAGCCGCGTTTGCGCAGTGTCGCCAGGTCCGGCACGAATTGATCGGCGAACGGATCGAAGGCGATGCTGCAGGTGCTGAAGTCGCCTTCGGTGAAGCGCCGCACCAGGTGGGCGTAGAAGATTGCGTCATCCTTCTGTGCATCGTCGGCGCCGGAATGCCACCAGCCCTGGCCGTACCAATAGAGCAGCAAGGCGGTCCCGGCGTCGCACAACGGATGGGCGAGAATCGCCCGTGGGGCAACCAGGCCGTCGTCCCAGTTCAGGTGCGATGCCACGTAGTGCAGTTCTTCCTTGCTTTGCAGGTCGGCCACGCAGACCAGGTCCTCCGGTGCCTTGTAGAACTGCGCGCTCCAGTAGCTGAGCGTCTCGCGCATGTCGGGGTCTTCAAGCTCGGCAAGCAGGGTGGCGCGGTCGGGGATACCGTTGAGTTCGGCGCATTCGAAGGCGCGCAGGAACTGTTCCTGGGTGAGGCGCAGGGGCATGGGGGATTCATCCTTGAGTGGTGATGGGGAGCGCTTGATAACCCTGATGCGCGGAGAAATCAACCTGAAGCGTTGTTGCGTTCACCAGATCGAGCGCCGCTCACGCGGCGCATCGCGGATGAATCCGCTCCTACAGCTATTGCAACGTGCCGCTCCTGTGATGATTGGCCCGAAACAAACCTGTAGGAGCGGATTCATCCGCGATGCGCCGCGCGGGCGGCGCTCGGTCCTATCCTCGATGTTCAAGACATTGTCCCGAGCAGAACCTGTTCCAGCCCACGCTTGTATGTCGTCACTTCAAACGCCGGAAAACGCTCACTGAACTTCGATGAATCGAACAGGTTGTCATGCCCATAGCGCGGCAGCAGCTCCTGCAGTTCGCGGACTTGCCGGGAAACCAGGCCGGCGGCCGTCAATGTCCACTTACCCAGCACCTTGTACGAAAGATCACTGCCGCAGATCTCGCCAGCCAGCGCCACAAGCTGACGATAGGTCAGGCGATGGTCGTCGCAAGGCAGGTGCCAGGTGCTGCCATAGGCATCTTGCGCATTGCCCAGCGCCGCCAGCGCGCGGCTGGCGTCGGGCGTCCAGATGAGCGTGCGCCGGGTGTCGTCGCGCACCGGCACGCGCGGCACCTTGCCGGCCTTGATGTTGTCCAGCACCAGGGTGTTGGTGATGCTCTGGGTCTTTCCAGGCCCATAGAACTCCGGTGCCCGGCCAATAAGCACCGGAATTTCGCCACGGGCCATTTCCTCGAGCACCAGCGTCGCCATCGCCGCACGCACCTGCCCCTTGCGCCCGACCGGCGCGAACGCCGTTTCCTCGGTCAGCACGCGAGCATCCTGCGGGTACATGTAGGTGTTGTCGAAGTAGACGAACCGGGCGTTGGCCGCCCGGGCCGCGTCGAGGGCATGACGCAGCATGACCGGGAACTGCGTTTCCCAGAGCGTGGTGTCCGGTGGCAAGCCTGCGGTGAAATAGACAGTATTGCTGCCTTTGACGGCATCGGCGGTCTGTTGGGCATCCAGCAGATCGGCCTTCACCAGGGTGTCGGTGGCGTTGACCTTGCGCGGGTTGCGGCTGACCAGGCGCAGGTCTTGGGTGTAGTGGGCGGCCAACTCGCGCGCCAGTTCCACGGCAATCTGGCCGGTCGCGCCCAGGATGGTTTGCATGCTGTGTCCTTCGATCTGTCGGGAAGGTGGGAGGAGCGTAGTCGCCGGTGGTGAACAGCGGTGCTCGGATATGACCTTAACTTTAAAGGCCACTTTAAGGTCAAGGGGCGTAACGATCACTTCATGTTTTTGTTTAGGTTTCGAGATAAAAATAATAAATATCAATTGTTTAGATTTTAAACTTCATGTTCTTTCAATGTGATGGGGCAGGCGAAGACATCCAGACGGATCCCATAAAGTTTTTCTTTTTGTTGCCTTGCCGCTGACCCTCGTGGTTATCATCCGCCAGCGCTGGCGCCAGCAGCCCGGCGCGTAATGGAATGCCGACGGCCCACAGGCCACCGGCACCGCAGCCGAAGGGACCACCCAGGCTCAACGCTCGTGGCCCTTCCACGCCCCCCATAAGGATGGTGAGGTTTCAATGGGTCTCGCAGTTTGGAATCGTCGATGTGGCGGGCCGCTTGCCCGTCGTCGCCAGTCTTCCCCCCACGTGCGCTGCCGCCTGGCCGCACGGCGTCCCGCCCACCACCCCGCGCGTGCCCGTGGCGCGCCTTGCCCCTGATCGCCCCCGAGTGACCGACCCGGCCTGAACGCCGGGCCTGACTGGCAGGACGCCCGTCGTCCTGCGCGCATCACCAGAACAATAATCACGGACGGTAGCCTCGATGCTCGACACTTCCTCCTCGCGCGCCAACGCCTGCGCGCAGCCCGCCGTATTACCCGAGAACTGGCACCACGACGTGCCGTTCGATACCTCACTGTGCGTGCACGGCCTGTTCGAAGCCCAGGCGCGGCGCGCACCAGGCGCCATCGCCGCGCGTTTCGGCGGGGAGGCGCTGGGGTATGGCGAACTCAACGCCCAGGCCAACCGTCTGGCCCATCACCTGCGCACGCTCGGTGTCGGGCCGCAGGTGCGGGTCGGGCTGTGCCTGGCCCGTTCGCTGGACATGCTGGTGGCCGTGCTCGCGGTGCTCAAGGCCGGTGGCGCCTACGTGCCGCTGGACCCTGCCTACCCGCGGGCACGCCTGGCGCACATGCTCGCCGACAGCGCCCCGGCGGTGCTGCTCAGCCATGGCCCGGCACGGGCGGCACTGGACGGCCTGGCGCTGGCGCCGGTGGTGCTCGACCTCGACGACACCGTGGCCTGGGCCGACCAGCCAGCCCATGACCCGGACCCACAGGCGATCGGGCTGACGCCCCGGCACCTGGCCTATGTGATCTACACCTCCGGCTCCACTGGCACGCCCAAGGGGGTGATGGTCGAGCACCGTGGCCTGGTTGCCCTCAGCGCGGCCTGGGCGCGGCTGTACCCGTTGCAGGCGCCGCTCAACCACCTGCAGATGGCCGGCTTCTCGTTCGATGTGTTCAGCGCCGACCTGATTCGCGCCCTGGGTTTTGGCGGCACCCTGGTGTTGTGTCCACGCGACACGCTGATGGACCCGCCTGCGCTGTACCGCTTGCTGTGCGAAGCCGAAGTGGGCTTCGGCGACTTCGTGCCGGCGGTACTCAACCCGCTGCTGGACTGGGTCGAAGCCAATGGCCGGGAGCTGTCGTTCCTGCGCACGGTGGTGTGCGGCTCGGATGTCTGGACCGCCCACAGTGCCCGCCAGTTGCGCCGTCTGTGCGGCGAGCGGGTGCAGGTCGTGCAGGCGTACGGCGTCACCGAGGCGAGCATCGACAGCACCTGCCACGAGGTGCCTGCCGAGGTGGCCGAGGGGGCGTTGCCCATCGGTCGACCGCTGGCGAACTGCCGCGTCTATCTGCTCGATGCCCAGGGCGAGGCGTGCGCGGAGGGTGAGCTGTACCTCGGCGGCGTCGGCGTTGCCCGCGGCTACCTGAACCTGCCGCAACTGACCGCCGAGCGTTTTGTCGACAACCCCTTCGTCGCCGGGGAACGCCTGTACCGCACCGGCGACCTGGCGCGCCTGCGCGCCGACGGCCAGCTCGAGTTCCTCGGGCGCAACGACCACCAGGCCAAGCTGCGTGGCCTACGCCTTGAATTGGGCGAGATCGAGGCGCGCCTGGCTGAGGTCCCCGGGGTACGGGAAAGCCTTGTGCAGTTGCGCCGGGACACGCCGCAAGAGCCACGCCTGGTGGCCTACTACGCCCAACACGCGGGGGCTGCGCTGACCCCAGCCGGGCTGCGCCAGCAGTTGCATACGCACCTGCCGGACTACATGGTGCCGAGCGCTTTTGTGCAATTGGCCGCCTTGCCGCTGACCGCTAACGGCAAGTACGACCGTAACGGCTTGCCCGCGCCGGATGCCAGCGCCTTCGAACAACGCGACTATCAGGCCCCGCAAGGCGCGCTGGAGAACACCCTGGCGGCGATCTGGAGCGAGGTGCTGGGGATCGCGTCCATTGGTCGTGAAGACCACTTCTTCAGCCTGGGCGGTCACTCGCTGCTGGTCATGCGGGTGCTGGCCAAGGTGCGCCGGGACCTGATGTTGGAAGCGGCGCCCTCGGCCCTGTTCGAAAGCCCGCGGCTCATGGACTTCGCCCTGAGGCTGCAGGCCAGCCAGGACGAAGGGCGCCTGCCGATCACCGGCGTCGAACGCAGCGGCGCGCAAACGTTGTCGTCCGCCCAGCAGCGTCTCTGGTTCCTGGCGCAGATGGAGGGGGGCAACGCCGCCTACCACATGCCGCTGAACCTGCGCCTGCGAGGGGCCTTGCAGGTGCGGGCGCTGTCCGCCAGCCTGGACCGCCTGGTGGCGCGTCATGAGGCGCTGCGCACCACCTTCGTCAGTGTCGAAGGCGAGGGCCGCCAGTGTGTCGGTGCCCCCGACCAGGGCATGGCATTCACCCAGGTCGACCTGCAGGGCCTGCCCGCTGCCTCGGCACGTCTTGAGGCGTTGATCGAGGAGGAGGGCGCGCGGCCATTCGACCTGACCCAGGGGCCGCTGATGCGCGCCTGCCTGGTGCGCCTGGCGCAGGATGAACATGTGCTGTTGTTGACCCAGCACCACATCATCTCCGACGGTTGGTCGGTAGGCGTGTTCACGCGTGACCTGGAGGCCTTGTACCGCGCCGCGTTGCTGGGCCACGAAGCGGACTTGCCGGCTTTGTCGGTGCAATACGTCGACTACACCGCCTGGCATCGCCAATGGTTGAGCGGCGAACGCCTCGAGGCGCAGCGCCGCTACTGGCGCCAGGCGTTGGAGGGCGCGCCGCCGCTGCTGACACTGGCGAGCGATCACCCGCGCCCGGCCGTGCAGGACTATCGCGGCGGCTTCGTGCCGCTGGTGCTGGACCAGGCCCTGACCACGCGCCTGAAAGCCCTGTGCGGCGCCCACGACAGCACATTGTTCATGGCCTTGCTGGGCGCCTGGTCACTGCTGCTGATGCGCCTGTCCGGGCAGGACGACGTGGTCATCGGCGTGCCCTCGGCCAACCGCCCGGACCCGGCGCTGGACGGCCTGATCGGCTTCTTCGTCAACACCCTGGCCCTGCGCATGACCCGCACTGGCGCACCGTCGCTGGGCGAATGGCTGCATCAGGCGCGCCAGGTGACGTTGCAGGCCCAAGCCCACCAGGACCTGCCATTCGAGCAGGTGGTGGAACTGCTGAACCCGCCACGCAGCCTGGCCTACAGCCCGCTGTTCCAGGTGTTGTTCGCCTGGGAGCAGGACCAGGGCCAGACCCTGGCCTTGCCCGGGCTGGACATCACGCCGGTGCGCGCCAGCCAGCACATGGCCAAGTTCGACCTGCAACTGGCGCTGAGCGAGCGCGATGGGCAGGTCGTCGGTGGGTTGGAATACGCCTGTGGGCTGTTCGAGCACGCCACCGTGGAGCGCATTGGCGGCTACCTGTGCCATCTGCTAGAGGGGATGGTCGGTGCCCCTGGGCAGTCGATCGCCACGCTCGAACTGCCGGACGCGCGGGAGCGCGTGCAGGTGCTGGATACCTGGAACCGCACGGCCCGCGACATCGCCAGCCAGCCTGGCTGCATGGCGCGCCTGGCGGCCGTCGCCCGGCGCATGCCGGATGCCCCGGCGCTGGTCGCCGACGGCCAGGCCCTGAGCTACGTCGAGCTGAACCGTGCGGCCAACCGCCTGGCCCACCACCTGGTCGCCCTGGGCATCGGCCCCGAACAACGGGTGGGGCTGTGCCTTGAGCGCTCGGCGCACATGGTCGTCGGCCTGCTGGCCATCCTCAAGGCCGGTGCCGCCTATGTGCCGTTCGACCCGGCGTACCCGGCCGAGCGCCTGGCCTTCATGCTCGCCGACGCCGCGCCCAGCCTGGTGCTGACCCAGGCCTCGCTGTGCCCGGGCCTGCCGCAAGCGGTCGACCTGCTGTGCCTGGACAGCGACGCGCCGCGCTGGGCGAACTGTGCGGACAGCGACCCGCAAGTGGCGGTGAGCCCCGCGAACCTCGGCTACGTGCTCTATACCTCCGGCTCGACCGGCCGCCCCAAGGGCGTGGCCCACAGCCGTCGTGCCCTGGACAACCTGATCGCCTGGCAGTTGGACGAGATGCCCGCGGCGTGCCGGGTGCTGCAATTCGCCTCGTTGAACTTCGACGTGTCGTTCCAGGAAATCTGCAGCACCCTGTGCCAGGGCGGCACCTTGCAACTGATGAGCGAGGCTGGGCGCAAGGACCTGGCCGCCCTGCGCCCGGCCCTGGTGGCCGAGGGCGTGGCGCGCGCGTTCCTGCCGTTCGCCGTGCTGCAGCAGTTGGCCGCGGTGACCGAGCCCGACGCGCCGCGGCCGCCTGGCGGCTGCGAAATCGTCACGGCCGGCGAGGCGTTGCAGGTCAATGACGCGCTACGCGCGTTCGCTCTTGGCCTGGGCGGCGCACGCCTGCGCAACCAGTACGGGCCGACCGAGACCCATGTGGTCAGCCAGTTCAGCCTCGATTGCGCCGACGCCGAACACTGGCCGGAACTGCCCCCCATCGGCAAACCGATCGCCAATGCGCGGCTCTATGTGCTGGATGGCGACCTCAACCCACAGCCGGTGGGCGTGCCCGGCGAGTTGTACATCGCCGGCGACTGCCTGGCCCGTGGCTACCTCAATCGGGCGCAACTGAGCGCCGAGCGCTTCCTGCCCGACCCGTTCAGCCCTGAACCGGGGGCGCGCATGTACCGCAGCGGCGACCTGGCCCGGCTGCAAGCCGATGGCAACGTGCAGTACCTGGGGCGCGTGGACCAGCAGGTCAAGCTGCGCGGTTTGCGTATCGAGTTGGGCGAGATCGACAGCCTGTTGCGCCAGCAGCCTGGCGTGCAGGATGTCGCCGTGCTGCTGCGCGAGGACGTTGCCGGCGATCCACGGCTGGTGGCCTACGTGGTGGGCACCCGTGAAGCGCAAGCCCTGCGCGCGGCATTGCAGCGCCAACTGCCCGAGCACATGCTGCCCACGGCCTGGGTCAGCCTCGCGCAGCTGCCGCTGACCCGTAACGGCAAGCTCGACCGCCAGGCCCTGCCGGCGCCCGAGCGCAGCGGCACAGCCGACTATGAAGCACCGCGCGACGAAACCGAACGGCGCATGGCGCAGGTCTGGGCCGAAGTGCTCAAGTGCGAGCGGGTGGGTATCCGCGACAACTTCTTCGACCTCGGCGGTCACTCGCTGCTGGCCACGCGCCTGGTCTACGCGATCAACCAGCGCCTGGGTGCGCAGTTGTCGCTGAGCAGCCTGTTCCAGGCGCCGGTGCTGATGGACCTGGCCGCGCAGGTCTCGGCCTTGGGCGGCGAGCAGGCCGAGCCCGAAGCGCCGGCCCTGGCGGCCGACCCGGCCGGGCGCCATGCGCCATTTCCCCTCACCGACATCCAGCAGGCCTACTGGTTCGGCCGCGAGGCCAGCATCAGCCTCGGCGGTGTCAGTGCCCATGGCTATGAAGAGTGGCGCATCCCCGACTTTGACGTACCCCGCTTCGAGGCCGCGCTGAACCGCATGATCCGGCGCCATGACATGCTGCGCGTGGTGTTCCTGGACGACGGCACCCAGCAGGTGCTCGAGCAGGTGCCGACCTACCACCTGGCCTGTAGCGACCTGCGCGGCATGGGCGCCGAGCAGGCCCGGGAAGCCCTGCTGGCCACCCGCGCACGCCAGTCGCACCAGGTGCTCGACGCCAGCCGTTGGCCGCTGTTCGACTTCAGCGTATCGCTGCTGGACAACGGCATCAGCCACCTGCACATCAGCCTCGACGCCCTGGTGGTCGATGCCGCCAGTACGCAGATTCTCGCCCGCGAGCTGATGGCGCACTACGCCACGCCTGGTCTGCAACTGCCTGAACCCGGCGTGAGCTTCCGCGACTATGTGCTCGCCGAACGCCAACTGCGCGGTGGCCAACGCTATGAACGTGCCCTGGACTATTGGCGCGGGCGTATCGAGACCCTGGCCCCAGCCCCGGACCTGCCGCGGGTGTGCCAACCGGAAAGCATCGCCAACCCGCATTTCACCCGCCGCGACCGCGACATGCCGGCGGCGCAATGGCACCAGCTCAAGACCCTGGCCCGGCAGTTCGGCGTCACCCCGTCGGTGATGCTGCTCACCGCGTTCAGCGAAGTCCTGGCGCTGTGGAGCCGCCAGCCGCGCTTCACCCTCAGCCTGCCGCTGTTCAACCGCCTGCCGTTGCACCCGCAGGTCGACGCGATCATCGGCGACTTCACCTCCCTGGTGCTGCTGGAGGTGGCCATCGATGGCAGCGCCAGCTTCACCGACAAGGCCCGCGCCGTGCAGGCACGCCTGTGGCAGGACATCGACCACTCGGTGGTCAGCGGTGTGCGCGTGCTGCGCGAGCTGTCCCAGGCCCGTGGCGTGCAGCAGACGGCGATGCCGATCGTGTTCAACAGCACCTTGTCGGAAGCGGCGCCCGAGCTGGCCGAGTTCAACCTGGGCGAGGCCCTGGGCGCGACGCTGGAGCACAGCATCACCCAGACCCCGCATGTGTGGCTCGACCACACCCTGCTCGAGCTAGAAGGCCGCCTGCTGTTCAATTGGGACAGCATCGACGCGCTGTTCCCCGAGGGCATGATCGGGCAGATGTTTGCCGCCTATAACGCCATGCTCGACCGCCTGTTGGCACCTGAAGCCTGGGCCGCCAGCACGCCGCAGCTTTTGCCGCAGGCGCGCCTGCCGCAAGCGCCTCCCGCGCCGTGCGACCTGCCGCTGATGCACGAGCTGTTCGAGCGCCAGGCCCTGGCCACGCCACAGGCCGTCGCGGTGCTGGGGGCCCGTGAACTGAGCTACGGCCAGTTGCGTCAGGAGGCTCGGCAGATGGCCGCACAGCTGCAGGCCCGTGGCGTGCAGCCCAACCGACTGGTCGCGGTGGTGATGGAGCGCGGTTGGGAGCAAGTGGTGGCGACACTGGCCATCCTCTACGCCGGCGGCGCCTACCTGCCCATCGACCCGAACCTGCCCACCACGCGCCTGCGGCACATTCTCGAACGCGCCGAGGCCACCCTGGCGCTGACCCAGCCGTGCCTGCTGGAGCGGGTGGCGTGGCCGGCGCAGGTGACTGCCCTGGTGGTCACCGACCTGCCCGGCAGCCAGGCCGAAGTGCTGCGTGAGGTGCCGGTGCGGCCCGATGACCTGGCCTATGTGATCTATACCTCCGGCTCCACCGGCACGCCCAAGGGCGTGGTGATCGACCACCAGGGCGCGGTCAACACCTTGCTCGACATCAACCGGCGCTTTACCGTGGGCCCGCAGGACCGGGTGCTGGCGATCTCGTCGCTGAGCTTCGACCTGTCGGTGTACGACTTCTTCGGCACCCTGGCGACGGGCGCCGCAGTGGTCATGCTCGAACCACAGCAGAGCCTGGACCCGGCGCACTGGGCCGCGTTGATCGAGCGCCACCAGGTGAGCCTGTGGAACTCGGTGCCGGCGCTGCTGGGCATGCTGGTCGAGTACCTGGAGGGCGAGGGCAGGGCGCTGCCGGCGAGCCTGCGCCTGGCCATGCTGTCCGGCGACTGGATCCCGCTGGCGTTGCCCGAGCGTGCCTGGGCACTGCGCCCAGGGTTGCAACTGATGAGCCTGGGCGGGGCCACCGAAGCGTCGATCTGGTCGATCGGCTACCCGATCACCCAGGTCGACCCGGCCTGGCGCAGCATCCCCTATGGCCAGGCGCTGGACCACCAGCGGTTCCATGTGCTGGACGACGCGCTGCAAGTGCGCCCGACCTGGGTCACCGGCCACCTGTACATCGGCGGTATCGGCCTGGCCAAGGGCTACTGGCGCGACCAAGCGTTGAGCGCCAGGAGTTTCTTCGACCACCCGCTGACCGGCGAGCGCCTGTACCGTACCGGCGACCTGGGGCGCTTGCTGCCGGATGGCAACATCGAGTTCCTTGGCCGCGACGACAACCAGGTCAAGGTCCAGGGCTACCGCATCGAGCTGGGCGAGATCGAGGCGGTGCTCAACCGCCACCCCGGCGTGCACAGCGCGGTGGTGCGTATCCTCGGCGAGGCCCAGGCGCAGAAACGCCTGGCCGGCTACGTGCTCAAGGCCGACCCGGCGCTGCAGGCCGGCGACTTCGCCAGCTACCTGGCCGACAAGCTGCCGGCGTACATGGTGCCGTCGTCGTTCACCTTCGTGGAGGCCTGGCCGCTGTCGGCCAATGGCAAGGTCGACAAGAGCCGACTACCCGAGCCCGATCAGGTTCAAGCGGGTGGCCTGCAGCTGGAGGTCGACGGGCCGCTGGAACAGCGGCTGGTGGCGATCGTCCAGCAGGTGCTGGGCCAGCCAGGCATCGCCGCCGACGCCAACCTGCTGAGCCTCGGCGCCACGTCCATCGATATCGTGCGCATCAGCAATGCACTGTCGAGCGAACTGCGCTTCCGCCCCCACGTAGCGCAGTTGCTGGCACAGCCGACCCTGCTCAACCTGCTCGCGCTGTATCGCCAGCGAGCGCCGCGCCAGGAAACGCCAGGCACGAGCGTCGACGAGGTGCTGGAAGACCCGCAGCAGCGCGCGGCTTTCAAGGCCGAGCAGCGTGCAAGACGGCGCTTCGCCCACGACACGCCGCAGGTGGCCCTGGCGCTGCCGGTCGATCCGGCCTTCGCCCAGCGCTACCGTGACTACCGTTCGGTGCGCCAGTACCTGGAGCAACCCATTGCCGCGCAGGCGTTCGCCGAGCTCCTGGCGGTGCTGGCCCAAGGGCAGCTGGACGGCGAGGCGAAGTACCTGTTCCCGTCGGCGGGCGGCGCCTACCCGCTGCAGACCTACCTCTACATCAAGCCTGGCCGGGTGCTTGGTGTACCAGGCGGCGCTTACTACCACGACCCGGTGGGGCATCGCCTGGTGGCCGTCGGCGAGGGCGTGCTCGACCCGGACACCTACGACTACTTCGTCAATCGCCCGGTATACGAAGGCGCGGCGTTCGCGCTGTTCTTCGTCGCCGACCTGGCGGCGATCCGTCCGTTGTACGGCGAGGGGAGCCACGACTTCTGCCTGATCGAGGCGGGGGCGATGGCGCAATTGCTGACCATGGCAGCGGCCGACCAAGGGCTGGGCCTGTGCGGCGTCGGTTCGCTGGAGCCCCGACAGCTGGCCTCGCTGTTCGACCTGGGTGCCAGCCATGCGCTGGTCTATTCGATGGTCGGCGGCCTGCGTGGGGACCCTATGCCTCACCGCCCACAACCGCAAGCGCTGGTCATCACGGCGCAGGACGACACTGACATGGAGGAATTCGAAGTATGAACGCCCATCAACTGCTGGCGTTCTTCGATCGCCATGGCGTGGCCCTCGAGGTGGACGGCGACAAACTGCGCTGCAAGGCGCCCAAGGGCTTTCTCGATGAGGGCCTGCTGCAGGCCCTCAAGACCCACAAGCAGGCGCTGATCGCCTTGCTCGCCCCGCCTGACGACAGCGCGCCAATCCCGCGCCGCGCGGATGAGCAAGCCAGTTGCCCCTTGTCGTTTTCGCAGCGCCAGTTGTGGTTCCTCGACCAGCTGGAACCGGGCAATCCGTTCTACAACGTGCCCTCGGCGCTGACGCTCAAGGGGCCGTTGGATGTGGTCGTGCTGGAGCGGGCGCTCAATCTGCTGGTTGAGCGTCATGCCATGCTGCGCACCACCTTCGTCAGCGTCGATGGCGAGCCGCGTCAGGTGGTGCATGCGAGCAAGCCGCTGACCCTGGCCGTGCTGGATTTGCGCGACCTGCCCGAGACCGCGCGCCAGGCCCGCCTGGCCGAGGCGGTCGAGGCTGACGCCCGCGCCCCGTTCGACCTGGTGAACGGCCCGTTGCTGCGGGCGATGCTGGTGCGCCTGGCCATTGATGAGCATGTGTGGCTGTACAGCGTGCACCATATCGTCGCCGATGGCTGGTCGATGGGTGTGATCCTGCACGAAGTCGCCACCCTCTATGGCGACCTGCTGGGCGGCCAGGCCCCAAGCCTCGCGCCGCTGCCGGTGCAGTACGCCGACTATGCCTGCTGGCAACGGCAGCACCTGGACGAGCAGGCGTTGCAGGGCCAGCTCGACTACTGGCGGCGTGCCCTGGCCGACGCGCCACCCTTGTTGGACCTGCCTGGCGACCGCCCGCGCCCGCCGGTGCAGCGCTTTGTCGGCGCCACGTTCAGTTCGACGGTGGACGCCGCGACCCTGGCCGAGCTCAATGCACTGGCCCGGCATACCCAGGGCACCTTGTTCAATGTGCTGCTCGCCGCCCTGGACGTGCTGCTGTGGCGCTACAGCGGCCAGCGCGACCTGTGCGTGGGCACGCCGTTCGCCAACCGGGGCAGGGCAGAGCTGGAACCGTTGATCGGCCACTTCATCAACACCCTGGTGATCCGCCAGCGGCTCGACCCGGCGCAGACCTTCGCCGCGCTGCTGCGTGACGTGCGGGCGAACATGCTGGAGGTCCATGCGCACCACGACGTGCCGTTCGATCGCGTGGTCGAGGCGCTGAACCCGCCTCGTGACCCCGGCCATTCGCCGCTGTTCCAGGTGATGATGGTTTTGCAGAACACCCCGGGCGCCGCAGTCGCCATGCCGGGCCTGACGCTGTCGCCCCATGGCACCGGCAGCGCCACCGCCAAGTTCGACCTGGCGTTCGAGTGGGTCGAGCGCGACGCTGCGTTGCACCTGCTGGTCGAGTACAACACCGACCTGTTCGACCGTGCGACCATCGAGCGCCTGAGCCATCACTACCGCCATCTGCTCGCCCAGGTGGTCGCCGAGCCCAAGCGGGCGCTGCATGAGTTGTCGCTGATGGACGAGCACGAGCGCGAACAGGTGCTGCATGCCTGGAACGCGTCCGCGGCCTTGCAGTCACCCATCGACTGCGTGCATCGCCTGGTCGAAGCGCAAGCCGCGTGCCATCCTCAGGCGTGTGCCGTGACATTCGAGGATCGGCGGCTGAGCTATGCCGAACTCAATGCCCAGGCCAACCGCCTGGCCCGCCACCTGCGCACCCTGGGCGTCGGCCCGGACGTGCGCGTGGCGGTCTGCGTGGAGCGCTCCCTGGAACTGCCCGTGGCGCTGCTGGCGGTACTCAAGGCCGGTGGTGCCTATGTGCCGCTGGACCCGGACTACCCGGTCGGGCGCCTGGGCCACATGCTCGGTGACAGCACGCCCGCCGTGCTGCTGACCTTGGGCTCGGCCCAGGGCATCGTCCGCCAAGCCATGCAAAGCGCGGGTTGGGAAGCACCGATGCTCGACCTGCAGGTCGATGCGGCCAGTTGGGGACGCCAGGCCAGCGACAACCTGGCCCCCCATGAAGTGGGCGTGACGCCCGAACACCTGGCCTATGTGATCTACACCTCCGGCACCACCGGCCTGCCCAAGGGCGTGATGGTCGCGCACCGTGGCCTGGGTAACCTGCTGTTGTGGTGCCTCGGTGTCTGCGGCGAGGCTGGCGCGATGCTGCACAAGATCCCGTTCGGCTTCGATGCCTCGGCTTGGGAGACTTTCTGGCCACTGGCTACCGGCGGGCGGCTGGTCATCGCCCGGCCCGGTGGGCATTTCGAGCCGGGCTACCTGGCGAACGTGGTGCGCGAGCAGCAGGTCACGGCAATGGTCTTCGTGCCGGCGATGCTGCAACTGTTCCTGGAAACGGAGGCGGTCAGCCAATGCCACAGCCTCAAGGACGTATTCTGCGGCGGCGGCGAGCTGTCGCCGGCCCTGGCGCGGCTGTTCCAGGCACGCCTGCCGCAGGCGCGGCTGCACAACGTCTACGGCCCCACCGAGACCACGGTCATCAACAGTATCTGGACCCTGGCGCCGGGTGACGAGGTACCCGCATTGCGCCTGCCAATCGGCCGGCCCATCGCCAACAATCGTTTCCATGTGCTCGACGACTTCGATGCCCCGGTGCCGGCCGGTGTCGCCGGCCACCTGCATATCGGTGGCGTGGGCGTGGCCCGTGGCTATCTGGGGCTGCCGGCCCTTAGCGCCGAGCGTTTCATCGACAGCCCGTTCGTGGCTGGTGATCGGCTGTACCGCAGCGGCGACCTGGCGCGCTACCGTGCCGATGGGCAGCTGGAGTTCCTCGGGCGCAACGACTTCCAGGTCAAGCTGCGTGGCGTGCGCCTGGAACTCAGCGAGATCGAGGCCCGGCTGCAGGCCTTCCCCGGCATCGCTGCCAGCGTGGTGTTGATGCTCGGCGAAGAGGCCCAGCATCAACGCCTGGTGGCCTGCTGCGTGGTGCCCCAGGCGCCGGACGAGCAAGCGGTGCGCGCGCACCTGGCCGAAACCCTGCCCAGCGCCGTGTTGCCCAGCGCCTATCTGTGGCTCGACAGTTTGCCGCTCACCGTCAATGGCAAGGTCGACCGCCAGGCGCTGGCCGAGCGCGCCGACCACGACCTGGCGGCGCGCCAGGTCAACCTGAGCAGCCCACGCGACCACATCGAGCTGACCCTCTACCAGATCTGGAAAAGCCTGCTGCTGGCCCCGCACATCGGTATCCGCGACAACTTCTTCGCCGTGGGCGGCACCTCCATCGCCGCGATCAAGATGGCCTACCAGATCGGCCAGGCCTTCGCTGTCGAAGTGCCGGTGCGGGTGGTGCTGGGCCATCCGACCATCGAGGCGCTGGGCGGCTGGTTGCGGGCGGGGGCCAACCCCCACCAGGAGAACAGCAACCTGATTACCTTCAGATCAGGGGACGGCCAGCGCAACGTGGTGTGCATCCACCCGGCCGGCGGCACCGCATTCTGCTACCTGTCACTGGCCAAGGTGCTGCCCGAGGCGCTCGGCGTGTACGGCGTGCAGTCGCCGGGACTCAACCCGGGGGAGGCTACCGAGCCCACGGTCGAGGCGATGGCCGAGGCGTACCTGCGTCTGATCGAGCCGCTGTTGCGGCGGCCGTTGGTGCTCACCGGGCTGTCGTTCGGTGGCCTGGTGGCCTACGAGATGGCCCGGCGCCTGCGGGCGGCCGGGCGCGGGCAGGTCAGCGTGGTGCTGCTCGACACCCAGGGCTCGGACGACCCGGCCTTCCGCGCGCAGATCAGCACCGTCGACATGGCGGAGTTCCGCGACAAGCTGGTGCGCTTCAATGGCATGTACCCCGGTATCGAGGATGCCCAGGTCGAACGCTACTACCACCTGTACAACCACAATCGCCTGGCCATGGCGGCTTATGCCTGCCCACCAGAGGCCGGCCGGGTGGTGCTGGTACAGGCCCGGGAAGACCTGCCACGTGGCCAGTTGCGGGCGCTGCGCGGGTTCTGGCGCCGCCGCGCCGGTGATGGTTACCTGGCCACGCTGGTGCAGGGCGGTCACTGGGACATGCTGGAGAGCGCCGAAATCCACCGCGTTTCACGGACGATCCAGCGCGAACTGCAACGTTTCGATGCCCAGGAGGGGAAATGATGAGCGTGCTCCAGGAACCCGTGCTCGCACGCTTTGCCGCCCAGGTGCGGCGAGACCCGCAGGCCCTGGCGGTGATCGACCAGCAGGTGCGCCTCAGTTACGCCGAGCTGGCCAGCGCCAGCGAGCGCATCGCGCGTGGCTTGAAAGCGCAGGGGCTATTGCCGGGCCAGGCGTTGGCGCTGTACCTGCCCCGCGGCTGGCAGTGGGCCGCGGCGCTGCTCGGGGCGCTCAAGGCCGGGGCCGTGGTGATGCCGCTGGACCGGGCCAGCCCCGCCGAGCGCCGCGCGCTGATGCTCGCCGATGCCGACTGTGTGGGGGTGCTGAGCCTCGCAGACGCGCCACAAGGGCTGCCCGCCCCATGGGAATCGAGCGTCGAGGCGTTGCTCGACCACCCGGACGCACCCGCCCAACCGTTACCTGGCACCTTCGCCGAGGTCATGTGCCTGTTCTACACCTCCGGCACCACCGGCGTGCCCAAGGGCGTGGAAGTCGGCGAGCGCGGCTTGCTGCGCCTGGCGCAGGCCGGCAGCTACATCGACATCCAGCAGGGCGACCGTTTTGCCTGCCTGTCGAACCCGGCCTTCGATGCCTGCAGCTTCGAGCTGTGGGCGCCCTTGCTCAATGGCGGCTGTTGCGTGATGGTCGCCGACGACGACCTGCTCGATGCCCGGCGCCTGGCCCAGGTACTGGAAGCCCAGCGGGTCGACACCCTGTTCATCACCGTGTCGCTGTTCAACACCTTGAATGCGCAATACCCGGCCTGCTTCGCCGGCCTGCGCCAGGTACTGACCGGCGGCGAACAGGTCAGCCCGGTGGCGGTGCGGGCCTGGTACCAGGCCAACCCGGACAGCGCCTGCCGCCTGTTCAATGTCTATGGCCCCACCGAATGCACCACCTTCGCCCTGTGCCACCCCATCCCGCGGGACTTCGCCGCCGACACCGTCCCCATTGGCCAGCCCTTGCCAGACACCGGCATGCGGGTGCTCGACGCCCAGCAGCAGCCAGTGGCGCCAGGCGAGGTTGGCGAGCTGTACCTCAGCGGCAGTGGCGTGGCCCGTGGCTACCGCAACCGCCCCGGTGAGACCGCCCGTTGTTTCCTGCGCCTGCCTGCGCTGGAAGGTGGCGATGAGGTGCATTACCGCACTGGAGATCTGGTCCGGGTCAATGCCGAAGGGCAGGTGGAGTGCCTGGGGCGCGTCGACCGGCAGGTCAAGGTGCGTGGCTTCCGTATCGAGCCGGGCGAGGTGGAACAGTGCCTGCTCGAACACCCCCAGGTGGCCCAGGCCTATGTATGCAGCCGTAGGCAAGCCGCCGAGGACCATCAGTTGCTGGCCTTCGTCGTGCCACGCGGTGAGCTGGACTATCGCGCCTTTGACACCTACCTGCGTGCCCACCTGGCGCCCTGGATGCGCCCGCACCATCTGTTCCAGGTGCCACGCCTGCCGCTGACGGCCAACGGCAAGATCGACCAGGGCAGTTTGCTAGCCCAGGCCACCACGCCCTGGCGGCCGGCAGCCGAGCAGGGCGAGCACTCGCCAGCCTTGACCTGGCTGCTGGAGCAAGCGCGTGCACTGCTTGGGCAACCTGCGATCGGTAGCCAGGACGACTGGTTGGGCAGCGGTGGCGATTCGCTGAAAGCCATGCGCCTGCGTTCGGCCATTCGTGGCCGCTGGGAGCAGGAGATCAGCATCGCGACACTGCTCGCTGAGCCCTTCGCGGCGCTGGCCGAGCGTCTTGAACAGGAGCAGGGCGCAAGCACCGACTATCCACCGGCTCCGGCTCCGGCTCCGGCTCCGTCGAGCGCACGGCGCGGGCCGGCCAGTGCCGAGCAGCGCCGCCTCTGGCTGGAGCAGCAGCGCGCCCCCGGCTCAACCGCCTACAACGTGCCCTTGGTGCTGCACCTGGCGGCAGGCGCGGATCCACAGGCCCTGGCCGAAGCGCTGCGCCGCCTGGTGGCACGCCATCCAGCCTTGCGCAGCGCCTTCGTGGCGGGCAGCGATGGCCCTGAACAGGTGGTTACCGAGCAGGCGGCGATATGCCGGGTGCTGGACCCGGGTGCGTTGAGCCAGGACAACTGGCAGGCTTTCGCCAGCCTGGTGTTCGATGCGCCGTTCGACCTGGCCAGCCCGACCCTGCTGCGTGCCTGGGTGGCGCCAGATACCGACGGCAGCTGCCGATTGCTGCTGAACCTGCACCATATCGTCACCGACGGCTGGTCGATGAACCTGCTGTTCGACGACCTGGCTGGTCTGTACCAGGACGCCCTGCAAGGTCATGAAAGCACCGCCCCGACGCCGGTGTTGAACACGTTGGACTTCGCCCAGTGGCAACGGCAATGGAGCATCACCGCGCATTACCGGGAGCAGCGCCGCATATTGGCAGCCCTGCACGCTCGTCACGGCGAGGCGACGCCGGCCCGGCAGGCCATGCGCCCGGCCAGCAACGAAGGGCGTTTGTACCGTAAGCCCCTGGGTGAGCAGCGCAGCGCCGCGCTCGAGCGCTTCTGCGTCCAGCAGCGGCTGACCCGCTTCGACGTGCTGTTCAGCGTCTTCGCCTGGAGCCTGCACGCCTTGGTCGGTTGCGATCGCCCTCGGATCGCCAGCCCCGTGGCCAATCGGCCGCTGGCTGAATTCGAGGCCAGCGTGGGCATGTTCGCCAATACGGTGTTGATCCCTACCGACCTGCGCGGTACGCAATCACTTGGCGAGCAACTGCATCGACAGACCGCCACCGTGCGTGAAGTGCTGGCCTTGCAGGACGTGGCCCTGGCCGATCTGGTCGAGGACCTGCGGCTGTCCACCGGCCAGGCCTTGTTCGACTACCTCTTCGTGCTGGAGAACACCGACTACGCCAGGCTCGCCGATGCTCCGCTGCGGGCCACCCTGGAGCCGCACCCGGCGCCCCAGGCCAAGTGCCCGTTGACCCTGCTGGTGGTCGGCGGCGACGGGCCGCTGGCGTGCTGGTGGGAATACCAGTGCAGCCATTTCGACGCCCACCAGGTGGCCGCGCTGGATGCCCTGGTGCACCGCGCCCTGGACCTGCTGCTGGAAAAGCCGCAGGCGTCCCTGGACGAGCTGGTGGCGCCTTACCGCCTGGGCCTGCCGCCGGCCAGCGAAGGGGCCACCCAACCATTGCCGTTCGCCACGGTGGCCGACTGGTTCGAGCACCAGGTGCACGAAACGCCCGACGCCACGGCGCTGGTGGCCGGCCAGCGGCACCTGCGTTACGCCGAGCTGGATGCGCTGGCCGATACCTTGGCCGCGACCTTGTCCCGCCAGCACGCACTCGATGGCGCGTCGAACATGGTGTTGTTCCTGGCGCCGTCGGTGGAGCATGTGGTCGCCCTGCTGGCCCTGGCCAAGCTCAATGTCACCGCCGTGCCGCTGGACCCGAACTACCCCGTGGCGGTGCAACGCCAGGTGCTGGCCCAGGCATCACCGCGCTGCGTGTTGTTCAGCAGCGCCACCGAGGCCGCCCTGGACGGGCTGGCCATCGAGACGGCCGCCCGCCATCGAATCAACCTGGAGGCCGCGCCGCTGCCCCTGCAACGGTCCCGGCACCGTGGCGAGCGGCCGTTGTACACCCTGTTCACCTCGGGCTCGACCGGCATGCCGAAGGGCGTGCAGGTCACCGAGCGCGCCCTGTGCAACCTGTTGCACTGGCAGCGCGACGCCGGGCAGTTGCCGGCCCGCTCGGTGACCTTGCAATTCTCCATGCTGTCGTTCGACGTGGCATTCCAGGAACTGTTCGGCACCCTGTGTGGCGGCGGTTGCTATCACTTGATCGAACCCCGCTGGCGACAGGACGCCCAGGCGCTGCTGGCCTACATCCAGCAAGCGGGCATCGAGCGGCTGTACCTGCCGTTCGTGGCCTTGCAGCACCTGGCGCAGGCCGCCGTGGCCCAGGGCAACTACCCCCAGAGCCTGCGCGAAGTGGTCACGGCCGGAGAGCAGCTGCTGTGCACCGAGGCATTGCGAGCCTGGTTCGGCGGCATGCCCAAGGCCAGTCTGTTCAACCACTACGGCCCGACCGAAACCCATGTGGTCAGCGCCTATCGGCTGCCGCCGCAAGTGCGTGACTGGCCGCTGCGCGCGCCCATCGGCCAGGCCGTCGACAATGCCCGCTTGCTGCTGGTCGACGCCAAGGACCACCCCGTACCCACGGGCACCCAAGGCTACCTGTTGGTGGCTGGCGCAATGGTCACCCGTTGCTACCTGGGGGAGACGGCGCTCAATACCGAACGTTTCGTCGAACTGCCACAGGCCGACGGCCGCCGCTGCCTGTACTACCGCACCGGCGACCTGGCCTGGGTCGATGCCCAGGGTTGCCTGCACTACGTGGGCCGTGACGACCAGCAGGTCAAGCTCAGCGGCCATCGCCTGGAACTTGGGCAGGTCGAAGCGGCGTTGATGGGGTTGGAGGGCGTGGCCAACGCCGTGGTGACCGTGCAAGGCGAACCTGCGCGGCTGACGGCGTACGTGCAACTGACCGGCACCACGTCTTCGGTACAGGACCTCGACCGCCGGGTGGCGCGGCAGTTGCCGGGCCATGTGCGCATCGACCGGTACCGACGTCTCGACACCTGGCCACGTACCCCCAGCGGCAAGATCGACCGCAAGGCGCTTGCCGGGCAGGGTGAGGTGCTGGAGCGCCAGCATACGGCGGCGACCACGTTGAATCCGCTGGAAAGCCAGCTGGCCTCGCTGTTCCGCGAGGTGATCGGCCACGCTATCGAACCCGAGCAGACCTTCTTCGAAGCCGGCGCCACCAGCCTGGGCCTGATGCGCCTGCATGCACGCTACACCCAGGCCTTGGCCCATGCGCCGAGCATGGCCGACCTGTTCGAGCACGTGAGCATCCGCCAACTGGCGGCATACCTGGCTCGCACCGGGGGCGTGGCGGTTCGCCGCGAGCAGCCTGGCGAGACCCGTGATCAGCCGATGGCAATCATCGGCATGGCAGTCAATGTGGCCGGCGCGCGTGACCTGGGCGAGTTCTGGGCGATGGTCCAGGGCAACGCGCTGGGCATCGAGCACTTCGCGGCCGCCGAAGGCCTGGTCGGCGCCCGCAGCCAGTTGCAGGGCATGCTCGACTTCGACCCCGAGTACTTCGGCATCAGCCGCCAGGAAGCGCGGTTGATGGACCCGCAGCAACGCCACCTGCTGATGGCCTGCGTGCAGGCCCTGCAGCACGCCGCCATCGTGCCCTCGGCGCAAGGGCCGCGCATCGGCCTGGTGGCCAGCTGCGGCGAAACCACCTATTTCCAGCAAATGCTGCGCGAATGCGGCGAGGGCGAGTTGCCGGACGGCTTCCAGCTGGCGCTGCACCACGACAAGGACTTTCTCGCCACCAAGGCCGCCTACCACCTGGACCTCAGCGGCCCGGCCATGAGCGTGCAGGCCGCCTGTGGCAGTTCGCTGATCGGCGTGCACCTGGCCTGCAACCTGTTGCGCCAGGGCGACAGCGAAGTGATGCTGGCGGCCGGCGTGTTGATCGACCCGACCCTCAGCGACGGCTACCGCCACCGCTCGCAGCACATCTTTTCCCGCGACGGGCTGTGCCGGCCGTTCAGCGAGGACGCCAGCGGCACGCTCGGTGCCAGTGGCTACGGCGTGGTGGTGCTCAAGCCCCTGGACCGTGCCCAAGCCGACGGCGACCGCATCTACGCCGTGGTGGAAGGTTCGGCGCTGAACAACGACGGTCACGGCAAGATGAGCTACACCGCGCCATCGGTGGCCGGGCAGGGCGCGGTGATCGCCCGGGCCTTGGGCAAGGCCGGAGTGACCGGCGCCGATATCGGTTACGTCGAGGCCCACGGCACCGGCACCTTGCTCGGCGACCCGATCGAAGTCGCCGCGCTGACCCAGGCGTTCGGCGAGGCGCCGGCAGGCAACTGCGCCCTGGCCTCGGTCAAGAGCCAGGTCGGCCACCTGGGGGCGGCGGCAGGGGTGGTCGGGCTGATCCGGGCCACCCTGGCGGTGTACCACGGGGTGATCCCGCCGAACCTGGGCTTCTCGCGCATCAACCCGCAGATTGACCTGGCACGCTCGCCGTTCCACATCCCGACCACGGCGAGCCCCTGGCCTTCAGGGCGGCGGCGCATGGCTGGGGTCAGCAGTTTCGGCATTGGCGGCACCAACGCCCATGTGATCGTCGGCGCGGTGCAGGCCGTGCTGGAAACGGGTGATGACGTCGCGCCGCTGTTACTGCTTTCAGCCCACAGCCGCACGGCGCTGGAGCGCGATGTGGCGGCAATGGCGAAGTGGCTGCAGGCCAACCCCGAACATGTACCCGCAGCACTGCGTCACCTGCAGACCGGACGCCGCCAGGCACGCTGGCGTTTTGCAGTGCCATACCGGACAGGTGACGATTTACCACCGTCGGCGATTCGCGAAGTCGCGCCATCGCAGGTGCGCCTCGTGGCCAGTGAACATTCGCCCCAGGCGCTGCTTGAGGCCTGGTACGAAGGCGCGCATATCGAGTGGGCGCGCCGTTCGGCGCCACCGCCCTGGGACCTGCCGCCGTCCTCCTTCGACCTCGAAACCTATCGCTTCCACAGCCGCGCCACGCCCGCGCGCGAACCGCTGGCCGACTGGTTCCACCAACGGCAATGGCAGCGCGTGCGACGCATGGCGGCAACCGTGCCGCAAACAGCAACTCGCCAGACCTTGGTGGTGTGCAGCCATGAAGCGGCCGACGAAACGCTGCTCGACACGCTGGGATCTGCCTACCGGCGAGTGGTACATGTGCGCGCAGGGGATGGCTATCGCCAGCTTGCCGCGAACCGCTTCGAGCTCGATGTGCTGGATGCCCAGGCACTGGGGCGCCTGCTCGTTGAACTGCCGGGCGACCTGGACTGGCTGCACGCCTTGCCGCTGTCGGTGGATGGCGCGGTCGACGAGCAGAGCCTGGCGACCGCCCGCTGGGCCTGTCTGGACGCGCCCAGCAGCCTGTTGCAGGCCTGGGGCCAGGCACCACGCGATGCCAGCCTGCGCTTGTGGCTGCTGTCATGGCAGGCCTGTCCGGTACACGGCGAGGTGAGGCGGCCGGAACTGGCGGCACTGAGTGGTGTGACCGAGGTGGTGCCCCAGGAGTACCCGGTGCGCTGCCACTGGCTGGATTGCCCGAGCCCATCGCTGTTGGAGCACGCCAAGCCAGTCGCCGCGCTACTGGCCGAACCTGATGCCTTGCCCCGGCGCCTGGCCCTGCGCGACGGCTACCTGTGGCAACCGCGGCTGGTGCCAAGCCCGCTGCCGTTGGCTGCACCGACAACCTTGCCAGACAACGGCACCTTCCTGATCCTCGGCGGCGGTGGCATCGGGCGCACCCTGTGCCAGCACCTGCTGCGCGCGCCAGGGCGGCGCGTGGTGCTGCTGTCGCGTTCGGCGACTTGGCCTGCGGATTGGATGGTGGACCACGAGCGGGTCGAGTGGCTGGAGGCCGACCTCGGCGACCTGACGCGCTGGCCGCAGGTGCTCGAGCATCTGGCGCAACGGTACGAGCGCTTCGATGGCGTGATCCATGCCGCAGGCGTCGGGGCCGGCAGCCTGATCCGCCAGCGCGACGCCGAGCGAATGGCGACCGCGATGGCCGCCAAGACCCTTGGCATGCTCGCCGTCGAGGCGCTGATCGCACGGATGACGCCAGGCTTCGTGCTGTACTGCTCGTCCATGTCGTCGCTGTTCGGCGGTGCCGGCCACCTGGACTATGCCGCCGCCAGCGGCGTGCTCGACGGCTTCACCCATTACCGCGCACCGGGTGATCAGGGCTGCCTGCGCCTGGGCATCAACTGGGATATCTGGCGCGAGATCGGCATGGCCACCGAGGCGAGTGGCAATGATGCCGCGCACCAACAGCATCTGAGCGTCGGGCTGTCGATACAGGAAGGCTGCGAGGTGTTCGACCGGGCCATGGCCGTGCAACTGCCCCAGGTGCTGGTCTCGACCATGGCACTGGAGCATGCCCGACGCTTCTATCCCGTGCGCCATGGCGCCGTGGCAGCGCCGGTCGAGGCACAGCCGAAAACGGACGCTCTGCCTGCACGCCTGCGCGTCTGCCTGTGCCAATGGCTGGGCGTGGACGCACTGGAAGACGATGCGTCGCTGTATGACCTGGGCGCCGACTCGCTGACGCTGCTGGACCTGATCGACGAACTGCAGCGCGCCACGGGCGTGGTGGTGCAGCTGTCGCAGTTCAGCCCCACGGTCAGCCTGCGCGAGGTGTTGGCACTGGTGGCTACCGAGCAAGGTCGCGACCAACGCGTTGGCGACCCTTGGCGCGAGGCGCTGCGGATCGACCCATGGCAACAGGGCAGTGGTCGCCAATGGCTGTACTTGCTCCACCCGGTCGGTGGCGATGTACAGGCCTATCGCGAGCTGGCCGCGGCGTTGCATCCGGACCTCGAGGTGCGAGTGATCGCCGACCCGGTGCTGCGTCAGCCCGAACTCGCCAATGTCACCCTTGAAACGCGCGCGGCGTTGTACCTGGAAGCGATACAAGCCGAACTGCCCGATGGCGCGAGCTGGCGGCTGGTCGGTTGGTCCTTTGGTGCCTGGGTGGCCCAGGCCATGTGCGCCTTGGCCCGCGACACCGGGCTCGAGCTGCCGACGCTGTACCTGATCGACCCACCTGCGCCCGACGCCGGGACCGAGTTGAAAGCGATCGACGAGGGGCAGATCCAGCGGGTGTTCGAACGCGAGTTCGCCTTGCGCAATGGCGAGACGGACGGCGCGCGTTACCTGGAGCGCCTGGTGACCTGCTGTCGCAACAATTTGGCGAGCATGCAGGGGCATGTGCCTGGTGGGCTGGCCGAGACGACCGGGCAGCTGTTCATCGCCACCCAGCCCAACCCCTACGGCATCGGCACTGGCTGGCAGGCGCAGGACCTGTGCCAGGCCTGGCGGGCGTTGCTGCCGGGCCTGCGCAACTGGGCGGCGCTGGATACCGATCACTACGGCATTGTCAGCGGCCCTTGGGCGCGCCAGATAGCCGAGGCAATCAATAGCGACCTGCTTGCGCAGGAGGAGGGTGTCCATGGCGCGTGAGCATGCAAAGGTGCCCGCGTGGCAGGGCCCGCTGCTGCGTGTGCTGGAAACCGGCCCCTTGCCCCAGCAGTCTGACTGCCAGGCGCACTGGCGGCTGCTGCATTGCTGGCAAGCCGAGGTGGTGCTGCCGTTGCTCGCCCGGGCGCTGCCCGAACATGACCACGCCGTGACCACATTGCGGCGCCTGCATCAACGCGCGAGCCTGGGCTTGCGTGGGCGGGTCGGTGAATGGCGGATCGCGCTCGGGCCGGTGCTGCTGGCGGTGTTTCGTCGGGCCTACGCCTTCGATTCGGCCTATGCCCAGGCCTATGACAGCGCCCTGGACTACGGCCTGGCACCGTCCAACCAGGCGATGATCGCCGGGCAGTTCGGCGACGCCGAGGCCTTCGCCCGGCATTACGCGCAACTGAGCACCGACGCCAACGCCCAGGCGTTCGCCACGGCCAACGCGACGGCCAGCAGCATGATCGCCGCCCGCGCCTACGCCAGCGAGGACGAACAGGCCTGTGCCAGTGTCGTTGGCGCCTTGGCGAGGGTTTGCATCTGGGCCTGCGCGGACTCCATGGCGCACTCCATGGCAAGGCACGCCGCGGTGCGCGAACAACTGGCGGCTGGGTTGCAACACTTGGCCAACCAACACGAATCAGGGAGGAACGTATGGATCAACAGGCACTGAAGGCCATCGAACGCATCGCCGGCGCCCAGCGTGCGCCGTACCGCAGCATCAGCGTGGACCGGCTCACGCCGGTCATCGGCGCCGAAATCGGCGGGGTCGACCTGTCGCGCCCCCTGGCAGCGGCGCAACTGGCAGAGATTCGCCGGGCCTTCCTGGAGAACCACGTGCTGGTGTTCCGTGATCAGCACCTCGACGTCGAGCAGCACAAGGCCTTCGGGCGCCTGTTCGGTGAATTGCGGGCCTTGCCGCTGGATGACATCGACGGCGACGACCCCGAGCTGGTGGTGATCCGTGCCAACGCTCAATCGCGCTTTGTCGCCGGTGAGACCTGGCACACCGACGGCACCGCAGACCTGGAGCCGTCCATGGGGTCGATGCTGTATGTGAAGGAAACCCCGGCCATTGGTACAGGTGGGGACACCTTGTTTGCCAGCATGCACCTGGCGCTGGAGATGCTGTCGCCGGCGATGCAGGCGTTTCTCGGGACGCTGACGGCGATTCATGACGGCGAGATTCCCTGGAAGGGTTATACGCCGCCACCCGGCCTGCCCAAGACCGAGCATCCGGTGGTGGTGCGTCATCCCGAGACCGGGCGGCCGTCGTTGTTCGTCAACTCGGGGTTCACCTCGCATATCGTGCAGTTGTCGGCTGGCGAGAATCAGGTGCTGTTGAATATGCTGTTCGACCTGGTGGCGCGTGAACCGGTGTTGAGCTGCCGGGTGCGCTGGGCGCCGGGCACCCTGGTGTTCTGGGACAACCGGTGCACCCAGCACCATGCGGTTTGGGATTATTTTCCGCATTCGCGGTATGGGGAGCGGGTGACGATTCTTGGGGGGCGACCGCGAGCTTGATTGGGTATTGGTGGGCGGGGGGCTGGCGGTGGTCTTGTCGCGTTCTGGAGATCGAGCGCCGCCGGTGCGGCGCATCGCGGATGAATCCGCTCCTACGGGCGTGTTGGCGGACGGGTGTCTGGCGGTGGCCTTGTCGTGTTCTGGAGATCGAGCGCCGCCGGTGCGGCGCATCGCGGATGAATCCGCTCCTACGGGCGTGTTGGCGGACGGGGGCTGGCGGTGGCCTTGTCGCGTTCTGGAGATCGAGCGCCGCCGGTGCGGCGCATCGCGGATGAATCCGCTCCTACAAGCGTGTTGGCGGGCGGGTGTCTGGCGGTGGTCTTGTCGCGTCCTGGAGATCGAGCGCCGCCGGTGCGGCGCATCGCGGATGAATCCGCTCCTACGGGCAGGCGAAATGTAGGAGCGGATTTATCCGCGATGCGCCGCGCGCGGTCTCATGGGCGCTGCAACGCCAAAGCCGGATCCTTCGAAAGCACTTGACGCAGCAACTGCCCCAGCACCAGCTCGCCAAACGCCAGGTTGCCATGCAACGGGTCGTCGACCTCACAGAACTCGGCGCGCTGCAGGCCCTGGTCGTCGTTCGCCAAGGCACGCACATCGACCAGCTCGACACCCAGGGCCGTCAGGCGCTCGATCAGCAGCGCCTGGGCCGCCATGAACACCCGGGCATCAGCCATCGGCGGCACCCGCTGCGGCGGCAGCACGGCGTACACCTTCAGGCCCAGGCCAAGCGCCTGCTCATAGAACGCCAGGGCAGGGCGCGACAGTGTGTCGATGACCGTGGCAAACAAGGGACCTTCGAGAAACCCGGGGTCGAACTCGCCATCCTGGCCCTGATAGCACAGCCAGTTCTGCCGGGTGGCCAGGTAATGCAGGCTCAAGCCGATGCTGCTGACCAGCGGGCCGGGAATCTTGCCGAGGCTGGGGATATCGAGCTGGGCGAGGGCCTGGCGGTAAAGCCGCTCGAGTCCGGCGTCGCGGAACACCACGTCGTCCGGCGCCAGGCTGAAGAAGTCCACCCCGAAATCCCGCCCGGCGCCCAGCGGCCCACCGCTGAACGGCAGTTGCCGCGCCTTGGCGGCCTGGCCGACGACACCGACATGTGAGTCGCCCAACAGCAGGAAGCTAGGCGTAGTAGTCGAGAATGGCGTCTTCACAGACAAGGTCCTCGCTGGCCAGGGAAGGGGTTGTCGCAGGTGCCGGTGACGCAGGCTCGGCATCGAGGCCGGCAAAGAACTGGCGCATCACGAAAGCCACGCCTTCAGGCGTCACTTCGCGCTGGTTGGGTTGGTAGAAGGCGCCCTTGAACGGCGTGCCGGTGATGATTTCGTAGGACGGGAAGTAGTCCACCTGTGGCAAGTCCTGGCAAAGCTGGCCGGCCACGGCGCGCAGCACCGACTTGGAGTAGGTGGTGGCGCTGAGCACGTGCTCGCCGGTGGCACTGGCGGTCAGTGGCACCGGCGAGACAGTGAGCAGCAGGCGCAGCGCGGGGTTTACCGTGCGCATCAGCGCGATGGCGTCGATCATGGCCTGGCAGGTGTCGTTGAAGCCGAAATTGCGAAATTCATGTAACCGAGGATCGAATTCGCCCCGCACGGTGCCCGGGCACACCGGGTACACGACGCCGGTCTCGCGATTGACCCAGGCTTCCGTCAGCCCCAGGGTGAAGACGAACACCTTGGCCCGGCGCACGGACAGGCGGATCGCCGCCAGGGTTTCTTCCCGCGAATCGAACAGCGCCTGTTCACTGTCAAAACCGCACGTTTCCAGCGCTGGGCGGAACGGGTCGAAGAAGCGCCCCTCGTGTTGCCAGGTTTCGCGTGACGGTGGTTGCGTGCCCAGGGCCCACGCCAGCCACTGGCGCAGCATTGCCGGGGTATACAGGTTGCCGGTACGGAACGAGAACACCCCGTACTGGCACGCCTTGCGTGCGTCTTCGGGCATGTCGACCGGGGCCGGCTCGGCGTCGAGCCAGTTCATCCCGCGCGCCACCAGGGCGCGGCCGATGTGCTGGGCGAAACAGGAACCGGCGGTGACGATGGCGTCCTTGGCGTCGATCGCGAACGCGGGCGACCACAGCTCGCCGATCTGCTCGGCGGGCCTGGCGGCGACCGCCGTGCGCCAGAAAGCGCGCGGCGGTAGGCATTGATAGGGGTTCATGGGCTATCCGTGCAGGTCGAGGCGGTAGATGAGATCGTCGCGCCAGGTGCCGCCGAGCAGGTAGGCTTCGGGGTCCCGGCGTTCGAAGGTGAAACCGCATTTGTCCATCACCCGGCAGGAGGCAGTGTTGCCATCGGTGATGGTGGATTCCAGTGTGTCGAGGCCAACGGCCGTGGCGTAGTCGATCACCGCCCGCAGGGACTCGGTGCCAAAACCCTGGCCTTGATGTTCCGGTAGCAGCAGGTAACCGACCTCGGCATGGCCCGGGCGCAGGATGCGCAAGCCGGTGACCCCCAGGCCTTGCTGGGTTGCCTTGTCGGTCATCACCAGGCAAAGCCAGTGATCGGCTTCAACTGTCCAGGTGGGCAGACGGTGCTCGAAGCCGCGGCGGACTTCGTTTTCCGGCAAGTCGTCGAACACGTGGCGCATGGTGTCGGGCTCGCGATGGAGCCTCAGGAACAGGGGCCAATCGGTTTCGACCAGGGGGCGCAGATACAGCCGATCAGTGTGCAGCTCCAGCATCCGGTGCTCCTTGCGGGGTGGGGAGGGCAAGGAGTCTTGTACGCGCAGTGGGCGGGATGTTCAAGGTGTGTGGAAGGAGCCTGGACGGCGCAGGCCGCCCCGTCCAGGCCTGTGCAGCCCTTAGGTCACCGACCACGAGAAGTGCCGCACAGCGGCAGCGTGGCCGTGTTCGCGAGGTGCCGCATTGAGGTAATATCGCCACCTCGCAACGGCGCCCGAGCGCGCCAGACAAAGGACTGTATGCCCGTCACCCCGTCCCTGCGCCGCCTGTTTGCCTGTGTCGTTCTCGGGGCTTTGGCCGGCTGCCAGCCCGAACCCGCATCGCCACTCGACCAGCAGCTGTACATCTGGCAGCGCCAGTGGCGGCCTGTCCATGCCCAGGCCCTGGCCGACAGCCGGGCGGATTTCACGACCTTGCGGGTACTGGCGCTGCAGGCCCAGCCCAAGGCCGGGTGGAGCAGGGCGCTGGTCGACCTGGAGCAACTGAAGGCCGATGGCCGGCCGCTGATCGCGGTCGTGCGCCTGGACGGCCAACTCCCGGCACTGGACCAGGCGGCAGGTGCCCAGATCGCGCAACTGCTGGCCGACTGGCAGGCTGTCGGCGTGACCCTGAGCGGGCTCGAAATCGACCACGACAGTGGCAGCGCCCGCCTGCCGGGCTACACCGACTTTCTCTTGAACCTGCGTGAACAGCTGCCGCCCGGCCTGAAACTGAGCATCACCGCATTGCCCGCCTGGCTCGACAGCCCGCAGCTGCCTGCGCTGCTACAGGCCGTGGACAGCAGCGTGCTGCAGGTGCATGCGGTGAGCGACCCACGGCGGGGCCTGTTCGACCCACTACAAGCCAGGCAATGGGCCGAACGATGGAGCCGCGTCAGCGAAAAGCCGTTCTACCTCGCCTTGCCCGCCTATGGCACCGCGCTGCTGCCGGATACCGGTGGCGCTCCCGTGGTGGAAAGCGAAGCCCCATTGAATATTGCCGGCGAGCGTCGAGAGCTGCTGGCCGACCCGCAACAACTACTGGAGCTGGGGCGGCAACTGCGCAACCAGCCGCCCGCGCACCTGGCCGGGCTGATCTGGTTTCGCCTGCCGTTGCCCGGCGACCGCCGCGCCTGGAGCCTGACCACCCTGAAGGCGGTGGCGCGCGGCGACGCGCTGGCCAGCCAGTGGCAGGTCGAAACGACTGGTCGCGATGGGCTCTACGACATCAGCCTGGCCAACGTCGGCAATCTCGACCTGCCACTGCCCGAGCGGGTAGCACTGGACATCGGCACTTGCGACGCCGCGGACGGGCTCAACGGTTACCGCTTGCAGCTATCCCCCCAACACCTCGTCTTCAACCGCCAGTCCAGCGCGCGTGTCGTGGCTGGGGGCCGGCGCGTGCTCGGTTGGGCACGTTGCCAAGGAATCGATCAAGGAGCATGGCATGTCTACCCGTAACTGGCCTCGGCACCTGTTGTGCCTGTCGCTGGGCGTACCCTTCGGCACGGCGCTGGCCTGTGGCCCCGACTTCCCGATGCAGTTGCTCAGGGATCGGGCACAGACATTGGCCGAGCTGCCGGAAGGTAATTTCGCTTTCGAAGTAAACCGTCTCGGCCAGCCGCTGGCGGGCCTCAAGCCCACCACTGAAGTCACCCTGACGCCTTACTGGGACAGCGACGACAACGACCGGCCGTACCGTGCGCAGCGCAGCCAGGTCGAAGCCAGCGAGCTGCCGGAAAACCTGCGGGAGAAGGTCGCGCGGCTGCGCACCTTGCAGGATCCGCAGCAGGTGGAAGCGCAGGGTGTCGACCTGCCGGACGAACTGCGCCTGTACATCGCCGGCGCGGTGGCGTTCGACACCGGTGACAATGCCCAGGCAGTGGAGTACTTCAACAAGGTGCTGGCGCTGCCCGCCGAGCAACGCAAGCTGCGCAGCACTTGGGCGGCCTACTCCCTGGGGCGGGCACTGGCGGCCCAGAGCCTTGAAGCCGGCGACGATCCGCAGCCAGTACCCGAGCCGTTGCGGGCTCGGGCACGGCAGGCTTTCCAGCAGGCCCGGACATTCAGCGCCGAAGGCTTCAGCGACCCGCTCGAACTGGGGGTGGCCAGCTTCGGAGAGGAGGCCCGCCTGGCCAAGCTCGCCGGCGATTGGAACAGTGCCATCCAACTGTATGCCAACCAGAGCCGGCTGGGCTCGGGCAATGGCTACAGCTCGCTCAGGCAGCTCGCCGACGAGCTGGTGGCCATGCCGGACGAGCCACTGAAAGCCCTGTTGCGGCAACCCATGGCACGCAAGCTGCTCACCGCCTACCTGCTGAGCCATATCGGCTGGGACTACGACAGGCAGCAGCCGGCTGAAGAACAGCGCCTCCCCCGGCTGCTGCAGGCCAGTGTCGGCGACAAGCTGGATGATGCCGACCGGCTGGCTGCGCTGAGTTATCAAGAGGGCGACTTCGCCGCTGCCGCAGGGTATCTGCGCCATGCCGGCGACACCGGTCTTGCATGGTGGCTGCGCGCCAAGCTGGCCTTGCGCGAGGGTGACAAGGCGCAGGCGGCGACTGCCTACGCCAAGGCCGCCGCCGCGTTTCCCCGCGACGAATCCTGGGGTTCGCGGCAAACGCCCGATTGGGACTACGAAAGCGTGAAACCCGGCTGCCGGGTCGAAGGCGAGGGCGCGATCCTGGCCCTGGAGCGCGGCGATTACCTGCAGGCGTTCGACCAGCTGTACAGAAGCCAGGAGGTCTACTGGCAGGACGCGGCGAACGTGGCCGAGCGGGTGCTGACCCTCGATGAGCTCAAGGGGTATGTCGATGCCCATGTACCCGCGCCGCCGGCCGCCGAGGCCGAGGAGGGCAGTTACGTGCCGCGACCGCTGGCGACGCAGTTGCGCGAGCTGCTCGGCCGCCGCCTGCTGCGCGAAGGGCGCTACGACGAAGCGCCGACCTATTTCGATACGCCGCAACAGCAAGCCGACGTCAAGGCCTACGTGCAGCACCGCAAGGACGCTGTCTCGCGCTGGACGGCCACCGGTCGAGCCGAGGCACTGTATGCCGCGGCGACATTGGCGCGCACGTCCGGCATGGAGATATTGGGCTACGAGATGGCGCCCGACTACGCCTGGTTGGGCGGCGGCTTCAGCCTGGGAGGCGGCGAAGTGCAACCGGGGCCGTTGATTGGCGCCGGCGAGCTGCAGCGTCAGCAGGCAACCGAAGCCAAGCCCGACCTGCGCTATCACTACCGCTATGTCGCCGCCGACCTGGCCAACCAGGCCGCGAACCAGCTGCCCCATAGCAGCCAGGCCTTCGCCGCGGTGCTGTGCACGGCGGCCGGCTGGGTGCCCGGCAGTGATCAGGAAAGTGCCCTGTACAAGCGCTATGTCGAGCAGGGGCCTTTCGTCGAATGGGCGGAGGACTTCGGCAAGCAGTGCGAGGCGCCACGGTTCGACCAGGCCAACAAGCGCTATGTGACCGAGGCGCTGGATGCCGCGCGCGACGTGCTGCGACCGTACAAGGCACAGGTCTTGCCGTTGGGGTTGGCGGCATTGGCAGGTGTTGCCTGGCTGTGGATCAGACGGCGCAAGACTAAGGCTTGAACGAGGGGTAATGTGTTATCGAACGACTGTCATCGGGGCATCTATCATGCGCAGCTTGACGTTGCTGTTGGCAATCACGACCATCGCCGGTTGCCAGGCCCCCATGCCGGCCGCCAACCCGCAGATGGCCTGGGTCGACTTCTCGATGCCCTTCCCCAATGACCGCGTGCTGCTGGCCGAGCGCCTGGACAAGCAGCGCCTGAGCGACGGCCGGTTCTTCCAGGTCAGCCCCGGTGGCCATGAGCTGGTCGTGCGGTTCGACTACGAAGTGAATGGTGGCGGAGGGATGAGCATGATGGGTGGCCCCACTGTCCGGCAGTGCTATCTGACCGTGAACTACGCGCACTTCAAGGCGGGGCAACGATACGTGCTCGAAGCGCGCTCCATGGCCATGACGCCGGAGGCGAGGCTGTATGATGCCGAGGGCAAGATCGTGGCAGAGGTCAGCGAGTTCTACTGCCTGATGTAACGCCGCCACCTTCGTGCCAATCCTGTAGGAGCGGCTTCAGCCGCGATCACCCGCGAAGCGGGTGCCCCACACCGTGATGCCTGCATCGCGGCTGAAGCCGCTCCTACGGAGGCTACACATAATCATCCATGGCCATGACGCCAGGGGCGAGGCTGTATGATGCCGAGGGCAAGATCGTGGCAGAGGTCAGCGAGTTCTACTGCCTGATGTAACGCCGCCACCTTGGTGCCAATCCTGTAGGAGCGGCTTCAGCCGCGATCACCCGCGAAGCGGGTGCCTCACACCGTGATGCCTGCATCGCGGCTGAAGCCGCCCCAACAGAGGCCACACACATCAACGAGTTGTCTGAAACATGAATCGTTCGCTGTTCATTTCCCTGGATGGGCCCAAGGGCACCGGCAAGACCACGCTGCTGGAGTCCGTCACCAAAGCCCTCAGGGCGGACAACCGGAAGGTGATCCGGATCTGCGAGAAGAAAAGCGATCCCTACCGGGGTGGAACCATGGCTCTGGTCAACCAGTTCGTCAGGAACCCCTGCCGGGAGCTGGAACTGAGGGTTTGCGAGCGTTTTGCCGACAGCCGTCACTGGATCTCGCAACACGTACTGGCCAAGCAGCCAGCGGACAGCATCATCCTGATCGATCGCTGGTACCCCTCCGATGCCGCGTTTCGCCGGCTGGTGCCGTTTGCCGAGATTCTGCGCTTGAACCTCGAACGCAACGTGCGCGTGCCAGACCTGCATGTCGGGGTCGTCACCGCCCCGGAAATCTCGTGGGCGAGGGCAGCGGCGCGAACGCGTGGGTTGAGCAGCACGGTGATGCATGAACTGGAAGAGCATGTCGCCAGTACCAAGGCCTTCGAGCGGGCAGTTGCAGATAACAGCTGGGTGCTGTGCCGTAATGAAGGCACGATCGAGGCGGCAACGATGCAGGTGGTTTCAGAGATCCATGGTGTGCTTGGGTACGCGAATGCATCCCGTGGGCCGGCCCCCAAACGGTAGGAGCCAGCCTTGCTGGCGAACACCGGCAAGGCCGGTGCCAAGCACCGTGGTGCCTGCTTCGCGGCGGTTCGACGCCTCGATACACTCGCTCCCACAGAAGCCAGCACCACCAAGTGGTTGGCGAGGGGCGCCGTTCACACATGATTGTGCTGTCGAAAGGGTAGTTGTCTGATGGAAGCGGCATTGCGGCCATTGCCGGTAATTGGCATCCCGCCCTTCATGCTCGAGCAAGGGCGGGATGTTTCATTTACAGTCGCCTCAGGGTTGCTTGTTGAAGCGGCCTAGAAGCACAAGATCAGCCGGAACGGCGCAGGCACTGAACGTGATGTAGTTTTTCTCCGGAAAGAGCAGGTTTTTCAGGGCGAACACTGAAATCGGATTGAACGAGAAAGACAGGTTGCGCTTGACCTGCTCCGGCAGTTGATCCCGGCACTGCTGGTTGACCTGTGCGTTCAGGTCGTCCGTGCCACTGGGCCCACCACCGGACAAGTGGCCGTCCAGGGTGATGGCTTTGCTTTCCAGGCTGATCTGAATACTTTGCTCGCGCCCTTGGCCGCTGACAGACAGTGGCAAGTATGCATTGACGGCAAGTGACACATCGGTCGAGCAGCTGTTCTTCTCCATCTGGTGGCCATGATAGGACCTGATCTCGAAGAAATCGAAGGCCTGTTTATGGCTGCCGCTGAAGTGCAACTGGCCGTTGGCTTGTGCCTTTAGTTGAGTGCCCGCCAGTGAACAGGTGATGCCGCCCCCATTGGGCATGTTGTAGGTGACATCGTAGACTTGGCCACCGCCCACTGACGCGGTGTGATTCAAGGCACTCAGGTCAAGGCTTGCGCCCAGGTTGGCCTGGCTGAATTCAGCCGACCAGGAGGTGTGCGCGGCTTGCGGGTCGATACCCCGCAGGGTCCAGCCATTGTCACTGCGCAAACTGGCAGGCAGGATACTGCCGAACACCAACGACGAACGAACGAACAGGCTGCATTGCTGATCGTCCGGCAGCGGTTCGGCAATATCGTTGAGTGACATGCACGACTTGTCCAGCATCGGGCGGTCTCCCGTCATGATGAACAGCTGGAGCATTTCATTGCCGGCCGGGGTCTTGAGGACCTTGAAGTTGAACCCGTTGGGTTTGAGTTCGTTCAACGTCGGGACATTGCTCAGGTCCAGTCGATTGATTTCAAATACGAAATTAAGCTTTCTGAAGTGATTCTGAAGCTCCTCGTTGAATATCATTGCTTCGGTGTCGCTGAAATCCATATCCAGGTTGAATACGCCTTCGGCCAGCGCCAACGTCACCGCCAAGGTGTTGCTGGTCGAGCTCGGCGTACCGTCAGGGTTCTCGTTATTGATAACGCCACTGACCTTCTGCAGGGGGATGGCGGCGATGGTCAGTGTTTCTCCGTCCATTATCTCCTTGGGGTTGTACTCGATAGGATCCTCTGGGTGCTTCAAGCTGCGCTCCCACGTTTGAAAATAGCCTTTGCTGATTTTCATCTTCACCGTGACCGTCGAGGTGTCGTTCGCAGAAAACTCAAGCTTGGGATAGCCGTATTCAAACTCGAGGTGGTTGGTTCGAATGGTCATGGCGTTCGGGCGGTGTTTCAGGTCTTCATCTTTTTCGTAAACGAATTTATTGGTGAACTGCGAGTCCGTGTTAAAACGCTCGTATTGTGCGGCCAATGCCTCGTTGATGCTGTCGAGGCGCATGTTGAATACCACGTCCCAGTTGTTCGTGCAGGGACCTTCGGTAAACATCTGGTTGAGCAGGCTTTGCGACGTCGTAGGGGCGGTGGCGGCAGGCCGCGCACGCTCGGCCGTGCATGATTCAAGCCGCGCACGCGCCAGTGGCGCTCGCGTGCCGTAGGCATCGACAATGCGTGCCTCCAGCACGAAGGACAGCCGGACCGTGAGCAGTTCGCGATCAAAGGTCAGGCCTGCGTTGACCTTGCTGGCAGGCAGAGAGATTTCCCAGTTGGTGAACGGGGTGATGCGGCTGACCCCGTCGGACCAGGACTGCCCCTGGTCCGAGAAGTTTGGAGCGTTATCGTTGGCCCGATAGCTGTAGATGCGTTCACGTCCAGGCGTGTGGAAGCTCATGCGCTTGCGCTGAAGGTTACGGTCGTGAAACGGTGTGCCATTACAGGCGAGCCGCAGCAGGTAGTTACCGCTGTCGGTGGACTTGATGCCTTCGACGGTGGCCACGACGGCCACGACGCGAGCATCCACGTACTCCTGGAACGCGGCGTTGTCCAGGTAAAGGGTATGCAGCAGGCTGTTGCCTTCGGTCAACGCTTCGGGGCGTATGCCGCTGATGACGATTTCGATGGGCTGGGTGCGGGACGCCTGGTAGGGCGCCAAGGCTGTCTTGGCCGCCAGGGTATTGGCGTGTTGCTGAACCACCGCTCTGCTGAAGCCGAGCAGGCTGGCTGACGGTACCGGCGTGGCCGGCTGCAGGTAGGTGTATTGCAAGGCCTGGTCCTGCAACAGGAAGGCCTTGCCCAGGATTGTCAGCATCTGGTTGCGAACGAAGGCCAATTGGCTGGTGAGCGCGACCAGGTCGATGTTGTCGACATCCAGCGCCTCCACACGGGCAGGCTTGAGCCTGTGCAGCAGTGCTGCAAAACGATCGAGTTGCCTGGCGTTGAGCTGTTGGCGCTGCTGGTTCTGATAAAGGTCGCGCAGCACGCCATGCAGTGACGCGCGGGCGCTGACGACCGCCTTGCCGCGCATGATCATGATGGCGAATGCGCTTTGCAGCGCGCCTTTCTCCGGCACATCCGGACCCGTTGCCATGATCTGGTTGAACTCGACCGGCAGTTCATCCCAGGTCAACAGGCTCTGGCGGTCGAACGACGCTTCCTGCAGTTCATCGAGCGTCTGCTGCGCGGCAGACAACCCGTCAAGGCCAGTGCTCACCCCTGAGTACAGCTTGACGGTGGCATTCAACACTTTCAGGGTTTTCTGGATGCGTTGGGCGGTAAGGCCCAACGCCTTGACGGCGGAAATGGAGGAGGCCGGTGCCGCGATCGCGGTGCCCAGGTTGAACAGCTGGGTGGCAACTTCAAGACCGAACTTCAGTTCCTCATGAGCCTGCCAGCGCTCCACGGCGGACTTGTATTTCTGCACGGCGAAATCGACCGTGGCGCGCGCTTCGAACAACTGGCTGTCAAGCTCGTTGAGCATGCGCTGCTGACGCTCGGCCTCCGCGCCGCCTTGTTCCACGAGTGAGCGCTGGAGTGACTCCAGGTCTTGCAACTGGGCGGCGTTGGCGCTGATCACGGCGCTGATCAACTCACCGGACTGGATGATGTTCTGATTGAGGGTGTTGCCAACCTCGACCAGCAACTCCTGCTGCTTGCGATTGGCAAGCCGCTGTTCATTCTGGGCGATCTGCAGTTGGATGCGCTCCAGGTACTCGATGATGCTGCTGGTGTACGCCTTGTAGTCGTCGAACGGCAGGAGCGGTACATAGCTCTCCTGCCGGGCATCGTCGCTACAGCGCAACAGGTCCATGGCGCTCACCCGTAATGTGGTGGTCCGTTCGTCCTTGCTGTCACCCGGCAGCAGTTCGATCAACCACGACAGGTACTGCTTGATCAGCGTCTGAAGGCCTGTGGCGCTGCTGGAGGACCGATCACAGAGCGCCGCCTCGGCAAAGCTCATGGAGAACTCCAGATTGTCGATCAGCGCGGGCAGGCAGTCGCTTGCCGGGGTGCCTCGGACATCCGATTCGATGAACGGCTGCGCGCGCGGCCCGTCGCCACGCAGACCGAAACGCAGGCCGTCGACAATCACGCTGTAACGATCACCCTGGTGATCGCTGATGGCCAGGGCGCCCAGAAACTCATCGCAGCTCAGTTGCAGCGTGCTGTAGGCATCGTTGCTCAAACGGATAGCGCGCGGCTGCCCCTGCGTGCGCATGTCGATCACTTGCCCGAACAACCGGACCTGGGCACCGGGAACATCGACCGCAGCGCCCTGGCTCATGGACAGGACGTTGGCCAGCAGGGTGAAGTCCCGAACCTGTTGCGGCGCGATGAGCGGTAATGTGGCCAGGTCGATCTGAGCCTTGAAGAGGTTGATGTTCGGGGTGGCAATGAAGGACACCACGTCCTGAGTGTCTTCTGGCAGCAGGCTGGAAAAATCGCGGGTGTCGTACACCGCGAAGTTGGCCCCGATGCGGTCGCGATACTTCTGCACCATGGCCCCTTTGAAGATTCGCTGCCAGAGCAGTCCGCGCTTTTGCTCGACCATCAATGCCAGGCTGGCCAGTTGCACGTGTACGGTCGTCTGCTCGATGAATCTATCCGCCAGGTCCAGGTGTGTGAGTGCCGTGGAGCTTATGAACGGGGCAAAAATACTGCTCTGGTGCGACCAGAGGGGGTCGACCCAATCACCCTTTTGCACACTGAGATTGAACGCGCTGCAATCGCTCAGGCAAAGCAACTTGCCGTACTGTGCCACGTACCCCAATGGGCTCACGGTGCTGTCTGTGGTGAACTGGTCAAAGTAATGGGTGTTGGGGCCTGACAACGGATTGCGCCCCTTGGCGTAGGCCTGACGAATTCTTGCAAATGCTTCGGTTCGGTAAGCGAATACCTGCAGGATGGTATCGCCCAGCGTTACGGCGCTGACATAGTGAGTACCGTAAACGGCAAAGGTATCCACAATGCCTTGGGCCTTGAGCACGGTCAGTTGCTCGCCATAGTCCTGCTGGCGAGAGCGGCCGGCGTGGGGAAGCTTGGTCGCGTTGGAAAGGAACGCTGGGGTGAGCCCATAGGCGGGCTCTGGCTGGCTTGGGCGGACATGCATCAGGATGCCGTTGGCGGCGCTGGCGTGAGTGTCGGTGCCATCTACACGGGTCAACTTGACCAGTACGTAACGCAAGCCTTCATCATCCAGGTTGACCCCGAGGGTGCTTGACAGCGCTTGCAGCGACGATTGACTGGACTGTGCGCCAGCGAGCAGGGCGCCCGCGCCAATACAAGGCGCGTCGACCTCGCTGGAGGGTGAGACCACCTGAAAAGGAATCAATGCATCCAGCAGGCTCAGTGCATTTTCGTGCAGGCTCAGTTCGGGGAAGGACCAGGTTCCGCGGGGTTCGACGACGCGCGCCGGGCGCGTGGCCAGCGGCTGTTCCAGGACGGGATAGAGCAGGCCGGGCAGGCCTTGCTGCGGGGTCCAGTGGGGGTTGAGTCCATCGACAAGGTTGGCAGATTGCCCAATGCAGACACGGGAGGTTGTCATATTCATCCTGAATTAATGAGTGAGCGCTGGCCGGGGGGGGCAAAAGCGCCATGAGGCGGGCTTGCGGTGACAATGGCATGGTTTGCGCTAGCAGCTTAGCCGAGGTTCGGTTGCCAACACTGCGTTGGGTCAGCGGCAGCGTTGCAATCTCACGGAAGCCCTCATGGTCATGCCTTAAAGGTCTCAAGTCTGTCGAATTATGACTTGGACGGTCTTGATAGGGGCGGCATAGGATTGCCGCCACTGGAGTTCACAAGCAACTCCCCCTACCAGGAATGCACCCATGAATCTCAAATCGCTTATCGCCAACCCGCTGGGCTTCGGCACCGCGCCACTGGGCAACATGTTCCGCAACGTACCGGAGGCCGAGGTACAAGCCACCGTCGATGCCGCCTGGGACAACGGTGTGCGCTACTTCGACAGCGCGCCGTTCTACGGTGCCGGCCTTTCCGAATCGCGCCTGGGCAACGCCCTGGCCGGTCGGCCTCGCGACGAATACGTGCTCAGCAGCAAAGTCGGGCGGATTATCCTCGACGAACTGGAAGACCCCACCAGCCGCGAGCTGGGCGAGAAGAGCGGCCTGTTCGAGCACGGCAACCGCAACCGCATCGTCAACGACTACAGCGCCGATGCGACCTTGCGCTCCATCGAAGACAGCCTGCGCCGGCTGAAGACCGACCGCCTGGACATCGTGTGGATTCACGACATCGCCCAGGACTTCTACGGCGATGAGTGGCTGGAGCGTTTCGAGACGGCCCGCAAGGGCGCCTTCCGCGTCCTCACCCGCCTGCGTGAAGAGGGCGTGATCAAGGCCTGGGGCCTGGGGGTGAACCGGGTTGAACCGATCGAGCTGACCCTCGACCTGGACGAGCCGCAACCCGATGGCTTCCTGCTCGCCGGGCGCTACTCGCTGCTGGATCACGACCGCGCACTGCAGCGTGTCATGCCGCAGGCGGCGGAGCAGGGTGTTGGTATCGTCGTTGGTGGCCCCTACAGCTCCGGCGTGACTGCCGGTGGCGAGCACTTCGAGTACCAGAAGGCGACCCCGTCGGTGCTGGCCAAGCTCGAGCGCATCCGCACGGTGGCCCGTGCCCATGGTGTCGACGTCAAGGCGGCCGCCCTGCAGTTCGCCCTGGCCCACCCAGCGGTGGTCGCGGCGATCCCGGGTTCCACCCGTGTGGCGCATGCCAATGAAGACTTTGCGGCCCTCAGCGCAGTCATCCCGGCAGCGTTCTGGAACGACTTGCGTCAACAAGGCCTGATCAACGCACTGGCGCCTGTTCCGGCAGCTTGAGCTTGAACAGGACAGGGCTGCAGTGCAGCCCTGTTTGCATCATCGCCGCGCTTGGCCAAGGGGCAAGCGCGGCTTTTGCATTGGGCCGCCGGATCACGCCAAGCGCGTCACCCATGTGCCCCAGACACCATCGGACCTGTTCGAAGCGCCGCTCTGAGGGGGGCACCCGCTTCCCGCGGATCAGTCACGCTTGAGCCCGGCGAAGCGGCAGGCCAGCCAGGCGTGCAACTGCCTCACCGCAGGCGACAATTGCTTGCGGTGCGGGCATGCCAGGCTCAACGGCATGGCCGGCCCCGGGTGATCCTGCAACAGCACGACCAGCCTTCCCGCCAGTACATCGTCGCTCACATCCAGCCAGGACTTGTAGGTGATCCCTTCGCCGGCGACCGCCCAGCGCCGGGCAATATCGGCATCGTCGCAGAGCAGGGCGCCACGCGCCTGGACGGTCTGCGTCCCCAGTTGCCACTTGTCGTAGACCCGGCCCTGCTGCATGTACAGCAGGCACTGGTGTTCGCGCAGGTCTTCGGGGGCTTGCAGCGTGCCTTGCCGCGCCAGGTACTCGGGCGAGGCCACCAGCACCTTGCGGTTCCACGGTGCCAATGGCAGGGCAATGTAGTTGGCGTCGGCGTTCAGGCCGTAGCGGATGGCGATATCCACGGGCTCGCGGAACAGGTCGGCGACCTGGTCGGAGAGAAACAAGCGCAGGTTCAACTGCGGGTGCTCGCGGCGAAACGCCGTGAGCCAGGGCAGCAGCACGTTACGCCCCAGATCGGAGGGCGCGGCCACCTGCAAGGTTCCGCTGAGCTGGGCGCTTTCCTGACGCAGGTTGTCCCGCCCTTGCCTGAGGGCTTCCAGGGCAGCCAGGGCCGAGGGCAGGTACTGCTCGCCCTCGGCTGTCAGGCGCAAGCTGCGTGTGGTGCGGGCAAACAACCGCACATCCAGCTCACGCTCCAGGCGCTTGACCGCCTCGGCCGCCTGGCCGGGCAGCAGGTCGGCCTCGCGGGCCGCCGCGGTAAAGCTGCCCAGCGCCGCGCTGCGAACGAAGATGCCCAGGTCGTCGAGACGGATCATTATCACTCCTGCAATGAAAGTATTCTCGGGCAGTGCCCGTTTTTCCCAAGGACCGGACACGCCAGACTGGGTTCACGAATCAAACCATATCCAGCAGCGAGTGCCTATGAAAGCGATCAGTTTCATCCACAACGGCTTGCCTATCGAAGACCCAGCGTCCCTTCAAGACACCTTCATGCCCAGGCCCAGCCCTGGGCCCAGGGACCTTCTGGTCGAGGTCAAGGCCGTGTCGGTCAACCCCGTCGACACCAAGGTGCGCGCGGGCACTTTCACGCGTGAGCCGAAAATACTTGGCTGGGACGCGGCCGGTATCGTCCGTGAAGTCGGGCCCCAGGTGACCCTGTTCAAGCCCGGCGATCAGGTGTACTACGCCGGCTCCATCGCCAGGCCCGGCAGCTACAGCGAATATCACCTGGTCGACGAACGTATTGTTGGGCATCAACCACGCAGTCTGGGTGCGGCGCAGGCAGCAGCGCTGCCGCTGACGGCCATCACCGCGTGGGAACTGCTGTTCGATCGCCTGGGTATCGTGGAGGGCGGCGCAGAGGGCGATATCCTGCTGATCGTTGGCGCCGCCGGTGGTGTCGGTTCGATGCTGGTGCAGTTGGCCCGGCAACTGACTCACCTGACGGTTATCGGCACGGCTTCCCGCGCAGAGACCGCTGACTGGGTGCGCGAACTGGGCGCCCATCATGTCATCGACCACAGTGCGCCGCTGCAAGGGCAACTGCAGGCCCTGGGGATCGAGTCGGTCAGCCATGTCGCCAGCCTCACCCATACCGATCAGCACTTCGCGCAACTGGTTGAAGTGCTGCGGCCACAAGGTCGCCTGGGCGTGATCGACGACCCGCAGACCCTGGATGTCATGCCGCTCAAGCGCAAGTCACTGTCGCTGCACTGGGAGTTGATGTTCACCCGCTCGCTGTACGAAACCGACGACATGGTGCGCCAGCACGAGTTGCTCGAGCGCGTGGCCGGGCTTATCGACCAGGGCATCCTGCGCACCACCCTGGGCGAGCATTTTGGCGCCATCAATGCCGCCAACATGCGCCGTGCCCATGCACGGGTCGAGAGTGGCAAGGCGCGCGGCAAGATCGTTCTGGAAGGCTTCTGAAACCGGACGCCTCTTCGTCAATGGCTGACACCGATGTGACAGGTATTTTCAAGGCCGCCGTGAACGTGTTGACGTACAGCCGCGCTTTGAAGCAGGCCGCACGCGCCTGCTCCTTGCAACCGACCAGGAGCTTGATGTGAACCGACAAGACTATCCCCTCGTTTCCCTTGCAGTCCTCAAGGCCAGGCCAGGCCACGTGACGGCACTGAAAGCGGCCCTGCTGGCCTTGATCGAGCCGACCCGGGCAGAGCCTGGCAACCGCGACTACATGCTGTTCGAGCGCAGCGACGAGCCCGGGACGTTCTACATGCGCGAGGCGTTCGATGACCAACAGGCCCTGGACACGCACCTGGCCACCACTCATTTCCAGCGGTTTGCCGCGCAGGCCGACCAACTGTTGGCGGAACCCTTGCAACTGATCTTCCTTGACCCGGTGTCATCTGCCGTTGCGCCCCATCCCTGAGGGAGGCCAGGCAATGCGACCGGTCAAACGCAGACAATTCATCGCGGGGGGGATGGCCGTTGCATCGCCGCGCTTGGCCAAGGGTCAAGCGCGGCTTTTATCATTGGGCCGCCGGATCACGCCAGGCGCGTCACCCATTTGCCCGATGCGCTGCCTTCCTTGAGTTGGCGTAACGCCTGTGGCAGCGCCTCGAAGCGAAAATCCAGGCGCTGTGGTGCTAGCAGGCGACCATCGGCAACCATTCGCAGCAAACGCTCCCCTTCGACCTTCAACGCCTGGCGATCGAGCAGCCCGCCATGGGCATGGACACTGTTGAGCGCTACCTCGTGCAGCGAGATCGCCGTGCTGAAAGCGGGCAGCGGGGCGCTTTCCTGGCGGTCCTGGATGCACACCAGGTGGCCGTTGTAACCCAACAAGTGCGCCAGCCTCGCGGCATGGCTGCCGCTGACCGTGTCGAACAGCGCATGTAGCGGACGCTCGCCGAGTTCCGCTTGCAAGCCTGCCTGCCAGTCGCCCGCGCGATAGTCGAATACCCCGACCACACCCAGTTGCCTGAGGTGATCATGGTGTTTCTCGCCCGCCGTGGCCCACACGCGCAGGCCGCGCTGCACCGCCAGCTGGACGAGATAGAAGCCCACCGCGCCACCCGCACCGACCACCAGCACATCACGGGACGCACCGTCGGCGACCTTGGCCAGGGCCTGCCAGGCCGTGAGCGCGGGGCAGGGGACGGCTGCGGCTGCGGCGGTTTCAAGGTTGGCTGGAATGTGCATCACCAGGCTGGCATCCAGCAGGCAGTGCTCGGCAAAGCTGCCGTCGCGGGACAACGACTGGTGATAGGCGACGCGGCAACCCAGTGGCAGGTCGACACCTTCACCAGCGGCGATAACGGTGCCCGCGCCATCCACGCCGGGCACGGTGCCCTGGCGCCAGTCGGCATGGCCCCATTCGCAGATCTTCCAGTCCACCGGGTTCAGGGCGATGGCGCGGTTGGCCACCAGCACTTGGCCGGGGCCGACTTCAGGCAAGGGTTTATCGATGAGTTGCAGGCCGTCCAGGCCTGCGCCCGGGGTCCAACCCCAGGCGCGATGAGTGATGGGCATGAGAGGTTCTCGTAGGGGCGGAAACGGGGCAGGGTAGCGAGGCGAGGCGTGGGGATACAGCAGGGTTGGGGCAAAGGTGTATTGAGCGGGGATCAGCAATGAACAGGGCCGCTCGATGGCGGCCCTGGTGTCCATCTCGATGGGTTACATCAACCCAGGCTCTTGGCCAGGGCCTGCAGGCCACCTTCGTAGATGCCGGTGAACAACGCGGTGGCTTCCTCGTCGCTGACGCCCACCGGGGTGAACTCGCCGAACCATTCCACCCGGCTGCCCTGGCCGTCGGCCTTGACCCGCAGGGTCGACAGGTAACCGGTCACCGGGAACGGGCTGGTCAGGATCGCGTAGCTGTAGCTGCGTTGCTGTTCATCGAAGGCCATCAGGCGCTCGACGATGGCGTTACCGTCCGGGTCTTTCAGCGAGCGCACGCGGCCGCCTTCGCTGGACAGGCTTTCAGGGATGAACGGCAGCCAGTCGGGCAGGCTGTCGAAGCCGCCGATCAGGGCCCAGACTTGCTCGGGGCTGTGTGGGGTGTTCAGGGATGCTTGGGCGTTGGCCATGGGAGAGTCTCCAGAGTGAATTCAGATAGCGAGGCTGTCGACCACACCGCCGTCGACCCGCAGGGCCGCGCCGGTGGTGGCGGAGGAGTAAGGGGAGGCGAGGTACACCACCAGGTGGGCGACTTCGTCGACCTCGGCGGCGCGCTGGATGATCGAGCTCGGGCGGGCGCTGCGCACGAAGTGGTCGGCCTCTTCGCGAATGCTGCGACCGGAAGCCTTGGCGGCTTCAGCCACCAGGTTGGCGACGCCATCGGTCAGGGTCGGGCCGGGGAGCACGGCGTTGACGGTGACCCCGGTACCGGCCAGGCGCTTGGCCAGGCCATGGGAGACGGCGAGGTTGGCGGCCTTGGTCACGCCGTAGTTGATCATGTCGGCCGGGATGGCGACGCCGGACTCCGAAGAGATGAACAGGATCCGCCCCCAGCCTTTCTCGACCATGCCCGGTGCGTAGTGGCGCGCCAGGCGTACGCCGGACAGCACGTTGGTGTCGTAGAAGCGGGCCCACTCGCTGTCGGCGACGTCGAAGAAATCGACGTCGTCATAGATGCCCAGGTTGTTGACCAGGATGTCGGCACGCGGGTGAGCGGCGATCAGCGCCTGGGCGCCTTCGGCAGTGGCCAGGTCGGCGATCACGCCGTGTACCTGGCCACGCCCACCCTGGGCGCGCAGTTCGGCCAGGGCGGCGTCGACCGACTTCTGGCTACGGCCGGCGATGACCACGTCGGCATGGGCGCGGGCCAGGCCACGGGCGATGGCCAGGCCGATACCGCCGGTCGAGCCGCTGATGATGGCGGTACGCCCGCCGAGGTCGATGTTCATGGAATGGCTCCTGTGGATGAGTTGCATCGATGGGAGCCATGCTAGTGATGCACGACCAGACTGTAAAAGACTTGATTCGACTGAATTAAGACCTTCTAGGTCTGGTCGGCCAGAGCCAGCACGCGCTCGCGGAATACCCCCACGATCGGCCGCAGGTCGACCTGGTGCCAGGCCGCCCACAGCTGCACGCAAGGGCTGAACCACTCAAGCTTGCGCAATACCACGGTAGTGCCCGCACTGGCGGACAGGCTGCCCTGCACCATGGCCAGGCCCAGCCCGGCGGACACCAGGCCGAGCACGCTCAGCGGGTCGGTGGCCTCCAGCGACAGGCGCGGGGTGAAGCCCGCGTCGGCGCAACGGGCGATGAAATCGTCGCGCTTGTTGATCTGGTCGGGCTGCCCGCCGGTGATGATCCACTCCTGTTCGTGAAGGTCGGCGGGGGCAAGATCGGTCTTGGCGGCCAGCGGGTGCTCGGCGGGGATGGCCAGCAGCATCGGGTCGTCCAGCACCGGGTGGGCCCGCAGGTCGGGGTCGTTGTCGGGCGGGGGCTCGCAGACCAGGGCGATGTCCAGGCTGCGCTGGCGCAGGCCCTCGAACTGTTCGCGCGGGGTCATGTTGTAGAGGGCGATGTGAATGTTCGGGCGTTCACCGCGGATCGCCCGCACCGCGCCGGGCAGCACGCCGGCATGGATGGCGTGGTTGACGTAGCCGATGCACAGCCCGCCTTCCTCGCCACGGCCCAGGCGCTTGCCCAGCGATTCCAGGCGCTCGGCGTGCTTGAGCAGGCCACGGGCTTCGGACAGGAAGGTGCGACCGTCGGCGGTCAGGAACAGGCGCTGGTTGCGCCGCTCGAACAGCGCCAGGCCGAGGTGGTCCTCGAGCTGGGCGATCTGCCGGCTCAAGGGGGATTGGGAGATATGAAGCTGCTCCGCCGCGCGGCCGACGTTTTCGCATTCGGCGACAGCGACGAAGTAGCGCAACTGACGTAGATCCTGCATGAGACCTCCAGGGGGACAGCCTTGAGTTTTACTAGGGCAGCTCCCCGTTGGCTAGCCTGCGATCGTCATTACGGCTATCTCTTTCGCGCAGGGGGAGGTGGGCCGCCAGGTGCCTGCCGCAAGCCTTGCAGTGCCGCGGAGACCGAGCGCCGCCCGCGCGGCGCATCGCGGATGAATCCGCTCCTACAGGTTCGTTCCGGGCCAGTCATGCCAGGGCACGTTGCAACCGAGGTAGGAGCGGATTCATCCGCGATGCGCCGCACGGGCGGCGCTCGATCTCATAGGCGCTGCAACGCTGACGTCGAACACCTTGAAGGGCCTGCTGATCGCGAGCGTGCCCATTGCAAACAACGGGCACGGTACTTGAGGCTGGATGATCAGTGGATCGCCACTGGGTTGATGTTGACCTGGGTCGACCCCTTGTACAGCGGCTGGCCCAGCACGAACAAGAACTCGAAGGCCTTGTCACGCACCAGCGCGCGAGTATCGATCAGCTCCAGGTTGTAGATGCCACGCTTGGCCAGCATGAACTGGTTGACCGGGAACTCCTCGCCGGTGGGGTTCGGGTACACCTCCGAGGCCCAGGTATCACCGCCGAAGGCGACGATGCCCTGGTCGGCCAGCCACTCGGCCGCCGGCAGGTCGATGCCCGGCTCGGTGGCGAGGAACTGCTGGTTGTCCTTGCCGATCAGCTCCAGCCAGCCGGTGTTGAACAGCACCACGTCGCCCTTGCGCAGGGTGATGCCTTGCTGCTTCAGCACCGCCTTGATGTCGTTGACGGTGAAGGAGGTGCCGCCCGGCACGATGGCCTTGCCGTAGTGGGCGGTCATGTCCAGCACCACGCCGCGGGTGACCATGGGCGGTACTTTCTCCACGCCGAGCTTGGTCACGCCTTCGACGGTGACGAAGTCGGCGGCCTTGTTGCCGTTGTAGTAGACGTTGTCGATACCGATGTGGCCGATGCCGTTGAGCTGGGTGCCAACGCCGGTCCAGCCGTTGACCAGCTCATCGTTGAAGCTGAACTTGTTCTTGCCCAGGGTCTGGCCGGCCTGTTCGCCGGGCTGGATGTTGTAGAGGTGGAAGCTGCGGTGGCGGAAGGCGGGCAGGTCCTTGCTGACGGGGACGGCGAGGGGGTAGGTCTTGCCGGTTTTGACCAGGCTTACGGCCTGTTTGACCACGTCAGGGGTGAGCAGGTTGGCGGCGCCGATCTCGTCGTTCTTGCCGTAGGGGGAATCTTGCCAGTCGGCGGCCAGGGTGGCTTGGGCGGCGGTGGCCAGGGCCAGGGTCAGCAGCAGGGGTTTGAAGTAGTGCAATCCGGGTTCTCCTGAAGGGGAAGTCATGTCAGGGGCGGATTCTGGGCACCGGGAGCGATGGGAAAAAGCGGTCGGTGGGACAAGGAGTTTTGCGTGTGAGGCAAGGGAATGGTTCTATGATGACAAATCGTTCAATGAACTAAGGAAGGTAATGGATGAAACTCATTGGCATGCTGGACTCGCCTTATGTGCGTCGCGTGGCGATTTCCCTGGATCTGCTGGGTGTAAAGTTCGAGCATGATCCGCTGTCGGTATTCAACACGTTCGAGGCATTCGCCCGGATCAACCCGGTGGTCAAGACGCCGACGCTGGTGCTGGACGACGGCGCGGTACTCATGGACTCGACGCTGATCATCGACTATTTCGAGACCCTAAGCGGCCCCGCCAATACATTGTTGCCACAGCAGCCGCAGGCGTTGGCCGTAGCCTTCAGCACGTTGGGGTTCGCGCTGGCGGCGTGCGAGAAGGCTGTGCAGATCGTCTATGAGCACAGGGTACGTCCGGCGGAAAAGCTTCACCTGCCATGGGTCGAGCGCGTCACCGGGCAAATGCTGGCGGCCTGCACCGAACTGGAAAAGCATTGGGCTGCACATCAATCGCACGGCGAACGTCCAGACCAGGCTGCACTCACGACGGCCGTGGTCTGGTCGTTCATGCAACTGATGTTGCCGGAGGTGGTCAAGGCCGACGACTTCCCGGCCCTCAAGGCCCATGCCGCACGGCTGGAAGCGACTGACCTGTTCAAGCGTTATCCGATCGTCTGAAGGCGCACTGCCAGCAGATACTACCGCCGAGGTAACGACTGATTGAGGTGGCGTGGGGAGGGGCGCAATGCTCAGTCGTTCAATTCGCGGACGAACGCTTCAGGATCCGAAAAAATAGCACCCGCCTTCAACAACCGTGGGGCGACGTTCTCTTGTTGCAGGACGAATGTCGGAACGCCTTGAGCGCCAAACCTGCGCATCATGGCACGCCCCTCGGTGACACGATCTCGGTTGAACTGGAGCAGGGCGTCGTCCGGATGCGCGATACGCTCGGCGGCGGCCTCCAGGCCGAGGTTACCCAGCACCTGTACCAAGGTGTCCAGTTGGGTCACATCCAGGCCGTCGACATAACGCGCCGCCTGGATCGCCTTGAGCGCTTCGAACTCGTGGTCGGGTGCGCTCAGGCTCACGGCGCAAAGCGCCAGGGTAAAGGGGCCGCTGTCAAATACCTGGTTCCGGTCAGCGAGCACATGATCGCGGTAGCGTTCGCTGAACACTTGCCCAGTCAAGCGCTCGATACGCTGGTCGTTGCTCCAGGCATAGGCCGCGAAACCGTCGTCCATGGCGCGGGCGCCGTCGCCGGCGAACAGTCCCGTCGGGATCAGGTGCAAGTGGACACCCGTGCTCGCCAGGATCTGCGGCAAAGGCCCAGCTGCGCCATAGCACCATCCACACAGCGGATCGAAGAGGTAGACGAGGGTCTTGCTCATGAGGGAACTCCATTGACGACAGGGCCGAAATCTTATCGCGCATGGATTGATGTTTAAATGCATACAAAGCAAACGCATTGTCTTGCCAAGACATACAGACAAAGGTTTTTGGACGCAGGGGCGTGACCGCATCAGGGCCGCCAGATGCCCGCCGGGATTCTTGCGGCGTCCATGAGATCGAGCGCCGCCCGCGCGGCGCATCGCGGATGAATCCGCTCCTACATCGGTTGCAACGTGCCGCACCTGTCATGGCCTATCGGTCATGGCCACGTGTAGGAGCGGATTCATCCGCGATGCGGCGCATATGCGGCGCTCGATCTCATCGGCGCAGTTCAACGCCTGTTATCAGCAGGCCCATCACCAGGGTGATGCCTGCGAGTTTCAAGAATGGACTGTTCATTTTTCTGACTCCTGCGTTCAGTGGGCGCGACTTCAATTCGCTGTACGTGCTGCTGGCCAGCCAGGAGTCGAGCTATATCACCGGGGAAGTCGGGGGGAATCCACTGCCATAGGGCAAAGTCGAATAAACCTTGGCCGCGCCGCACAGTCACTCCTAGTAAGAGCCTCATGTGCGGGCCAGGGAGGTGGCTGATGAAACTCGTCTGCCTGTTGCGTGGCTGCCAGTGGCGCAGCCTGCTGGTCCGGGAAATTGCCGGGCTTGACTGCCAGTGCTGCGAACGCTGCGGCGCGCTGCGCTACAGCCAGCCCGGCCAACCGTTCGATGCGTAGGAGCCGACCATGGCCCGGGCAATCTGGAAAGGCGCGATCAGCTTCGGCCTCGTGCACATCCCCGTCTCCCTCAACACCGCCGTGCGCACCGAGCGGGTGGATTTCGACTGGCTCGACAAGCGCAGCATGGAGCCGGTGGGCTACAAGCGGGTGAACAAGGTGACTGGCAAGGAGATCGACAAGGAGCACATCGTCAAGGGCGTGGAGTTTGAGAAGGGCCGCTATGTGGTGATCAGCGAGGAGGAAATTCGCAAGGCCCGGCCCGAGGCGACCCAGACCATCGATATCTTTTCCTTCGTCGACGCCGGGGACATCCCGCTGCAACAGTTCGACACGCCTTACTACCTGAGCCCCGACCGCCGCGGCGGCAAGGTCTACGCCTTGCTGCGCGAGACCTTGCGCAGCACAGGCAAGGTGGCGCTGGCCACCGTGGTGCTGCACACCCGCCAGCACCTGGCGCTGCTGCGCCCCCTGGAGGATGCGCTGGTGATGATCACCCTGCGCTGGCCCGAGGAGGTGCGTGGCCTGGATTCGCTGGAACTGGACAAAAGTGTGACCGACAGCAAGCTGGACAAGCGCGAACTGGACATGGCCAGGAAGCTGGTGCAAGACATGAGCGGGCCATGGGCACCCGACGAGTACCATGATGCGTTTCGCCAGACCATCCTCGACCTGGTGGAGGAGAAGGCCAGCAAGGGCAAGATCGAGACCGTGGACAAAGGCGAGGGTGCGACGGCGGAGAAGGGCGCGGACATCATCGACCTTACCGAGCTGCTCAAGCGCAGCCTTGGCGGCAAGACCAAGGCGAAGAAACCGGCGGCCAAGCGACCGCGCAAAGCGTCATAGTCTGTTGCCCGGTCACTACGGTAGTTGCCCCTCCAGTCCCCTCAGGTAGTTCATGGGCCAGGCGCTCCTTGGGTATTCTTCTTCCAGCCACGCAGGTTCATGGCGCACAGGCAGAACTGCAGGACGATCAGCGCCCAGGCCTGCACCTGCCAGCCCCAGACCACCCACAGTACGTTGCTGCCGATGAAGCAACAGAAGCCGATGCGTCTTCGGCGTGGGAGGCGCGAACCGATGCACCATGCTGCCGCGACGGTCAGCAGCATGGCGGGCCATTGCAGCAGGTCCACCACGCGCTCCATCAATCGATCCCCAGTTGCTTGCGCATGCGCACGGTGATCGATTGACGGGTCCTGACTATCTCGGACCATGGGTCGTCGACCTGGGCAAGGCGCTCGTGCAGGTTGCCGATGTTCCATTGGTTGGCACCTTTGAGCTGAGTCAATTCCTCGCGCCAGATCGGCACCGACACCGGCAGGCCCTCTCGGGCGCGCAGCGAGTAAGCCGCGACGGTGGTGGCGCCCTTGCCGTTGCGCAGGTAGTCGATAAAGATCCGCCCGACCCGGTTGTTCGGCCCGGACACGGCGCTGAGGCGATCGGGGAACAGGCCGGCCATGTGCTCGACCAAGGCATGGCTGAAGTCCTTCACCTCGTCCCAGCCGGCACGCCGGGTCAGCGGCACGACGAGGTGCATGCCCTTGCCGCCGCTGGTCTTGAGAAACACCTTCAGGCCCAGCTCGTCGAGCAGGGTGAGGGTCAGTTGCGTGGCCTCGAGCATGGCCTTCCAGGGCAGCGCGGGATCAGGGTCGAGGTCGAGAATGAAGCGGTCGGGCTGGTCGAAGTCCTTGGTGGTGGCGTTCCAGGTATGCAGTTCGAGCGTGTTCATCTGCACCGCGCCCAGCAGGCTGTCTGCGCGGTTGAGCACCATCGCCGCCTGGCCGGCCTGGGCCTTGCTGAAGCTGAGCACGTGGGGGATATGCAACTGGCCGGCGTGCTTCTGGAAGAACAGCTCGCCGCCCAGGCCATCCGGTGCCCGGACCAGGGCTACAGGCCGATCCTTGAGCTGTGGCAGCAGCTGGTCGGCGACCTGGGCGTAGTACTCTGCGACCTCGCGCTTGGTGGCGCCGATGGTTGCATCGACCACGCGCTCGGGGTGGGTCAGGCGCAGGCTGCCCAGGCCCTCGGAGGATGTCTGTGCTGCACGCTTGGCGGGCATCGCTTGCTCCAGGTCGATGGCGGTGGCGGGTTTGTCGTCGCGCAGGCCGTGGAACACCGCGTGGCGCACGATGCCTTCGCGGGTCATCTGGGCATAGGCGACTTCTGCCAGCAACTGCGGTTTGAGCCAGTGCACGCCGCGGGCTTCGGCCCCGGTGGGGGGGCTGGCCAAGGGCGGCTTGACGGTCTGCAGCGGTTTCAGGCGGGCGAGTATGCTGCCCAGGGTGGTGGCGCTGAAGCCGGTGCCGACCTTGCCGGCGTAGCGCAGCTGGCCGCTGTCAGGGTCGTGCAGGGCCAGCAGCAGGGCGCCGAACCCCTGGCGGCTGCCCTTGGGGTCGGTGTAGCCGACGATCACGAATTCCTGGCGCTGCTTGCACTTGAGCTTGATCCAGTCGCTGCTGCGTCGGCCGACGTAGGGGCTGTCGGCACGTTTGCCGATCAGCCCCTCGAGTTCCAGCCGGCAGGCGCTGTCGAGCAGCGAGTCGACCGGCTCCTTGAAATCGGAGGAGTACCTGAGCAGCGGCGAAGCGTTGTCTTCCAGCAGCTTGGCCAGGGTGGCGCGACGCGCCTGAAGCGGTAGTTCGCGCAGGTCCTCATCGCCCAGCCAGGGCAGGTCGAACAGGTAATAGGTGATACGTTCGTCGTGCTCGGTATCGAAGGCGTTCTGCAACGCCTGGAAATCAGCCACACCATTGTCGCCGACCACCACCATTTCGCCGTCCAGCCACGCCGCGTCGAGCCCCAGCGCCTTGAGCGCCTTGACCTGACGGGGCATCTTCGCGCTCCAGTCGTGGCCATTGCGGGTGAACAGGCGGATGTCGTCACCGTCGATGCGCGCCAGGATCCGGTAGCCGTCGAACTTGACTTCGTAACGCCAGTCGCCGCTGGGTGGGGAATCGACCAACGTCGCCAGTTGTGGCTGGAGCCGCTCCGGCAGGGCTTGCCGGCCGGCCTTGCGCTTGCGCGTGGCAGTGGTCGCCTTGGCCGGGCGCCGTGGCGGCAGGGTGCGCTCGCTCAGCACGCTGTCCGGCAGGGCCTCGACGATGCTGTAGTCGGTTTCGCTGCGCGCCTGTCCGTCATGGGACTTGACCAGCATCCACTGCTCCTTCTTGCCGGCCAGGTGGGTGCGGAACAGGTTCCAGACCCCCGACAGCTTCTCGCCCCGCAGGCGGAAGCGCAGCTTGCCCCTGGCATAGGCTTCGCGCGGGTCGCCTTCGGGCTCCCAGACGCCGCGGTCCCAGACGATCACATCGCCAGCGCCGTAATGGCCTTCGGGGATGTGGCCTTCGAAATTGGCGTAGTCCAGCGGGTGATCCTCCACGTGCACCGCCAGGCGCCGGACCTTGGGGTCGAGCGAGGGGCCCTTGGGGATCGCCCAGCTTTTCAGGGTGCCGTCGAGCTCCAGGCGAAAGTCGTAGTGCAGGTGGCTGGCATCGTGCTTCTGGATACAGTACTGCAGCGCGTGGGCCGAGCGCGGTCTGGCGCGTTTGCCAGCCGGCTCGGGCGTGGCGTTGAAGTCGCGCTTGCGCTGGTACTCCTGCAGGGGCTTGGCCATGGCGGGCTCCGGGAGGTTTGGCGGGTCTCAAGATTGGGAGGTGGCGGCGCGGCGTGGAGTTCAAAAAAGCGCGGGAGGGTGCTTTTGAAGAAACTCTGAATCATTTCTTCGTGGCGGCAGTCGACCGTGTGAAGCCCACTGACGGAGAACGTTCATGCCTAGACCCGATGACCCAAGACCGCAGGTCGAGATCGACGACACCGAGGACCGCATGGGCAGCGTCCACGAGCTGGATTTCAGCGAGCGCCGCGATGAGCGCCAAGGCCGTATCGGCGACGAACGTCCAGCGCGCGAGCTCGCCCAGGACTACCCGCCCCGGCGTGTCGCCGAAAGCGGCATGACCGGCGGCGAGGCCCTGAGCGACAGCCTGCACGAGGACAATGTGACCCTCGATGACCTGAGCCCTGACACGCTGTTTGATGAAACCGGCGCTCGCGACCCACATGAGCCTGGTACAGGCAGCGGGCCTGCCGACCAGACTCTGCGCCAGGTGCAAGCCCATGAAATCGGTGGCGGCATCGGCCTGGACGAGGCCGAGCTGGCCCGCTCGGCGCCGTTGGACGGCGAGCCATGGGCCGACGACGTGGCCGCTGAAGACGACGGGAGAGAACCGTGATGAACGAGCAACGCTGTTCCTGCAACCATTGTTCCTGCACCGTGGATGCCAATGCCGTGGTCCAGGACGGCAAGGCCTATTGCTGCGAAGCCTGTGCCAAGGGCCATCGCGACGGGGAACCCTGTCGCATGGCCGACTGCAAGTGTGGTGAGCTGACCCAGCCGAAGGAGAGCGCTGTCGATAATGCGCTGGATGAAACGTTCCCGGCGAGTGATCCAATTTCGCCATGAGGCCAGGTATTCGAGGATGTGAGACGGGAGAGCCGGCGTATCGTCGAGATCAAGCCGTGACTCGCCCGTCATGCCTCTTTTGCTGTCAACTTCATCCCTTGCTGCTCAACGCCTTGATCAATTCCGCTTTACGCATGGTCGAGCGCCCGGCGATGTGCCGCTTGCGCGCGCGGTCCATCAATTCAGCCTTGGTCATGTCCTCCAGCCGCTGTCCGGAACGGGGCACGCCATGCTTCGTCGCCACTGCGCGCCGGGCCGAGGACCGCCGCGCCTCGGCTTTCGCCGCCGGGCTTTTCTTCTGCCCGGAACCGCCTTTGCGCTCACCGCCACCGGACTGCTTGTTGACGGTGGCCCAGGCGCGGGCTTGCGCCTCGTCCTTGGATACGCCCTTGTCCTCGTAGCTCTGTTCGATGTGCTCGGCCTTGCGTTTCTGCTTGTCGGTGTACTTGTCTTTGTCTGCGCGTGGCATGGTGGATGACCTCTGCGTCAGTGGGTTTGCCAGACACCGTTGTTGCGTTCGCAATCGCTGCGCGCCTGGCCCAGGCTGGGGGTGTCGTAGTAATAGGTGATGATCCGCGCATCCTTGGGCAAGGCTGGGCGGGTGGAGGGCTCGTCACGCCCTGCGGCATCGGGGTTGGCCAGGGTCTCCTGGGTCAGCGGCGCGATGCAGCTGCCGACGCCGCCGTCGGCGCAACGCTCGACCCGGCGCTTCTGGCTGTTGAGCATCTCCTTGCTTTCGTTGCTGCACGACCAGGCGATCGCTTCGGCGGGCATGTTGCCGTAGCTGTAGCAGGTGTGGTGCTGCACCGGTTTGATTGCCTCGCTGGATGAGCGGGTGACCACGTCGCAGCCTTCGGCCAGCACCTGCCCGCTGGCCAAGGTGCCCAGCAGTGCCATACACAGCATGAACCCGACCCTGCGCAGTAATTCGGCACGCTTTTTCACCGCTCGCTCGGTGGTGCTCGGCAGCGCTTCCAGCAGCTTCTTCACCCGCGTGTGGTCTTGAGTCAGTAAGTCGATGGCATTCATGGCGTCACCTCATCACACGGCCAGTCCAAACGCTGAAGTCACGTATTGGCGGTAGGGACACGGGCACCAGGGCGAACGCTGCCGCCCTGGTGACAAGCCCTTGATATCAGCGTTCTTTATCCATGCCCTGGTCTTCATCGAGCGGTTGTCCGCCCGTGCGTCCAGGGTCAGATTGCTTTTCCTTGTCGCCAGGACGCTCTTCGGGCCGACCGCCTTGACGCCCGGTGTCTTGAGACTGCGACCACTGCTTGTTCATCTTGTCTTCGGGTCGCTGCCCGGACGCTTGACCGCCCTTTTGTGTATCGGGCATGCCACCCGCCGATCCATGGCCCCCTTGTTGACCGGTCTGGTCTACGTTGGCACTGCCGCCTTGATCGCCACCCTTGCCTGGATTGTTAGCCATGATCGCTTTCCTCGAATCAAACACAGGAAGGTCTGTGTTTAGTAGTGACTCGAGCGCGGTCCTGCCTTATGCAAAGACTTGCAGACTTTCTGACCAGCTGCTTCAACAGCCGCTTGGCAAACGTTTAACGCATGAAAACCAGCAGTACATGATGGCGGTTGAGTATCTGGCGCACATGGCCTGTACGGCGGGCCCCAGTGTCCCTGCATTGATGTTTAACTGCATACAAAACCCACGTATTGTGTGTTCACGACATACAACCAGAGATCACGATGACGGGCACTTCCAACCTCAATCGGCTTGCCTACTTTACCGCCGTCGTAGAGACCGGCTCTTTTACCGCGGCCGCCGAGCGGCTCGGTATCACCAAGGCGGTGGTCAGCCAGCAGGTTGCCCGCCTGGAGCAAGAGTTCCGCACCACGCTGCTGGTGCGCAGCACACGGCGCGTCCGCACCACCGAGGCGGGGCAGTCGTTCTACTACCGCTGCGCCTCGATCCTCAAGGAGGCCGAAGAAGCCTTTGAGGAACTGTCGGAATCGGCCACCGAGCCAACGGGAACACTGCGCCTGACCGCGCCCTTCGACTACGGCATCGGCGTCGTGGTCCCGGCGATCACCGCGTTCTCCCAGCGCTATCCGCACTGCAAGGTCGAGGCGCATTTCAGCGATCAGACACTGGACCTAGGCACTCACGACCTGGACCTTTCCATTCGTGTGGGGTGGATCACCGAGCAACATCTGCAAGCGCGTCGAATCGGCCATTTCGAGCAGCGGCTGGTGGCCGGGCCACAGTGGCGAGCGCAGGTGGATGCGTTGCAGGGCCCCGAAGACCTGGCTGGTCTGCCGCTGGTGGCGAACACGGCGCTGCGGGAGCCGACCAGGTGGGCGTTTTCCAGAGGTGAATCAGAGCGGGTGGAGGTGGAGATGAAATCCAGCGTTTCGCTCGATGCGACGTTGGCGGTGCGTGAGGCGACCCTTCAGGGGGCGGGGTTGTCCGTCCTGCCTGACTATGTGGCTGCGCCTGATCTGGAAGCGGGTCGGTTGATCGACGTGTTGCCGCAATGGGTGTTGCCGCGCGGGGACATCCATGTGGTGTTTCCGACGGCGCGCTTTCGGCCGGTCAAGGTGAGGGTGTTTACCGAGTTGTTGGCGAGGGCAAGATCTGCGCGGTTTGCGGAAGGCCGTTCACCTGGCGCAAGCGCTGGGCAGCTTCTATGAGATCGAGCGCCGCGCGGGCGGCGCTCGATCTCATAGAGGCTGCAACGCTAACGTCGAACACCTTGAAAGGCAAAGCCAAACAGCTCAGCAACGGGGCCAATGCGAAATCATCGGGTTCAGACTCCCAGACCCGAAACAGTGTTGACGCCTTCCAGGGTGGCGAAGGAGGTGTCCTTGGCGGTCAGCAAGAAGTCGCTGACATAAGGCACCTCCAGCATGTCGCTGCGTATTGCCGCGAAGAGTTTGGCCTGTAGCCCGTTTTCCCCCAGCCGCTTGGCCTTCACGTAACCGCGAGAGCTGTACTCATGCAGGGCCCAGTTCGGCAGGCAGCAAACGCCACGGCCGCTGGCCACGAGTTGCATCATCATCACCGTCAGTTCCGAAGTGCGCACCTGCGCCGGCTCGATGTCGGCTAGATCAAGGAACTTGGTGAAGATATCCAGGCGGTTTCGCTCGATAGGGTAGGTGATCAGTGTTTCGCTGGCGATGTCGGCTGGCTCGAGGAAGGGCTCATCGCACAGGGCATGGTGGTTATCGACGGCCAGCATCGCCTCGTATCCGAAAAGTGGCACGTAGGTAATCCCCGGCAAGCTTACAGGGTCGGAGGTGACCACCAGATCGAGATCCCCCCGTTCCAGTGCCGGCAAGGGGGCGAAGGCGAACCCCGACGCCAGGTCCAGTTCGACCTCCGGCCAGGCGCTGCGGAACTCATCCACCGAGGGCATCAGCCACTGGTAACAGCTGTGGCACTCGATCGCAATGTGCAGACGCCCTGCGTTGCCACTGGCGAGTTTACCCAGGTCGCGCTCGGTCGTGCGAATCAGTGGTAGCACCTGTTCGGCCAACTGCAGGAGCTTGAACCCAGCGCTGGTGAAGCGCACGGGCTTGGACTTGCGCACGAACAGTTGCATGCCGATGCGCTCCTCCAGCTCCCGGAGCTGATGCGACAGCGCCGACTGCGTCAGGTGCAGGCGTTCGGCGGCTTCATGCACGCTGTCCGTTTCGCGCAGGGCGTGGATCGTGCGCAGGTGTCTCAGGTCGATCATGAGGAAAACTACAGTTGTATGCAAAAAAAATGAGTTTGTCTCATGACTGACCGAGCCCTGACAATCCCTCTCATTGAGTTTTTCGTTAAGGGCAAGACACTTGGCACGGGTACACCACCTCGGTTTTTCGTCGATTGGGTCCTTTCACGCGAGCGGAGAACAGCCGTGAGTATCATTGATCGACCCCAACTGACCCTGCCCAACGGCGCTGATCGACTGCTGCTGCATTCCTGCTGCGCGCCGTGCTCCGGCGAAGTCATGGAGGCCATCACGGCGTCGGGCATCGACTACACCATTTTCTTCTACAACCCCAACATCCATCCCGAGCGTGAGTACTTGCTGCGCAAGGACGAGAACATCCGCTTTGCCGAACAACACAACGTGCCCTTCGTCGATGCGGACTATGACACCGAGAACTGGTTTGCCCGTGCCAAAGGCATGGAGCAGGCGCCGGAGCGTGGCGAACGTTGCACGATGTGCTTCGACATGCGCTTCGAACGGACCGCCCTCCATGCCCATGAGCATGGTTTTTCGGTGATCAGCAGCTCGCTGGGTATCTCACGCTGGAAGGACTTGCAGCAGATCAATGGTTGCGGCCATCGATCGGCGGCCAAATACCCGGGTATCCGTTACTGGGATTACAACTGGCGCAAGTCAGGTGGCGCGGCGCGCATGGTCGAGATCAGCAAGCGTGAGCGTTTCTATCAACAGGAATACTGTGGTTGCATCTACTCGCTGCGAGATACCAACCACCACCGCAAGGCCCAGGGCAGGGACATCATACGTATCGGTGTGAAGTACTACGGCGATGAAGACGATGAACAACAAAACGCCTGAGCCTGTGCCCGTTGAGCAGCCAGCGGAAGTCATTCAGCAGGTCAAAAGTTTCCGCTACAGCCTGAGTAGCACTCAGTCAGGCATGTTGGCGGCGGTTGGAAAAAGAGAATCCAGCGCTTGCCGAGTCAATAAGGGTGTCAGAGCACAATGAGTAAAGATTTCACGTTCGCCATCAAGCGCATTTGCTTCGATGAGCACTATAGCCCTGCAGACAATACGCGGATCACCACCAACTTTGCCAACCTGGCCAGGGGCGAGAGCCGTCAGCAGAACCTGCGTAACACGCTGGCGATGATCGACAATCGCTTCAACGCCCTGGCGCATTGGGACAACCCCAAGGGTGACCGTTATTCCGTGGAACTCGACATCATTTCCGTCGAAATGAATATTGCGGGTGAGCAGGCGGGCAATAGCCTGCCGTTGATTGAAATCCTGAAAACCAACATTGTCGATCGCCAGACCAATGAGCGCATCGAAGGCATTGTCGGGAACAATTTCTCCTCGTACGTGCGGGACTATGACTTCAGCGTGCTGCTGCTGGAGCACAACAAAGGGCAGTCGGGCTTCAGCACGCCGGAAGCATTTGGCGACCTGCATGGGAAATTGTTCAAGTGCTTCGTGAACTCGCGCGCTTTCAAGGCGCACTTCAGCAAGCCGCCAGTCATCTGCCTGAGTGTTTCGAGCAGCAAAACCTACCATCGCACTGAAAACCAGCACCCGGTCCTGGGTTATGAATACCAGCAGGATGAATACTCGCTGACCGATGAGTACTTCGCCAAGATGGGCCTGAAGGTGCGCTATTTCATGCCATCGAACAGTGTCGCGCCATTGGCCTTCTACTTTGCTGGCGACTTGCTGGGCGATTACACCAACCTTGAGCTGATCAGCACCATCAGCACGATGGACACCTTCCAGAAGATTTACCGGCCCGAGATCTACAATGCGAACTCCGCAGCCGGCAAGTCCTATCAGCCAAGCCTGAAGCACCAGGACTACTCGTTGACGCGAATTGTCTACGATCGAGAAGAACGCAGCCGGCTGGCGTTCGAACAAGGAAAGTATGCAGAAGAACAGTTCATCAAACCCTACCAGACTGTGCTTGAACAGTGGTCGGCTAATTACGCAGTTTGATTGATCGAATACACAAGGCCTTGCGTTATGAAAAAACTACTCCCTACTTCGACTGCCGGCAGCCTGCCCAAACCGTCCTGGCTGGCACAGCCGGAGACCCTCTGGTCGCCCTGGAAACTGCAAGATGAGGCGTTGCTCGAGGGCAAGCAGGATGCGTTGCGCCTGTCGTTGCACGAACAACAAGTCGCCGGTATCGATATCGTCAGTGACGGTGAGCAGACCCGTCAGCATTTTGTGACGACCTTCATCGAACACCTGAGTGGCGTGGATTTTGAAAAGCGCGAAACCGTGCGGATTCGCGACCGCTACGATGCCAGCGTGCCGACGGTCGTGGGTGCGGTAGCTCGCCAGAAACCTGTATTTGTCGAGGATGCCAAGTTCCTGCGTCAGCAGACCACGCAACCGATCAAATGGGCGCTGCCAGGCCCCATGACCATGATCGATACCCTGTACGACAGCCACTACAAGAGCCGCGAAAAGCTGGCCTGGGAATTCGCCAGGATTCTCAACGAGGAAGCCAGGGAGCTTGAGGCTGCCGGTGTCGACATCATCCAGTTCGACGAGCCGGCCTTCAACGTGTTCTTCGACGAGGTGAACGACTGGGGAGTGGCCACCTTGGAGCGGGCCATCGAAGGCCTCAAGTGCGAAACGGCGGTGCACATCTGCTACGGCTATGGCATCAAGGCCAATACTGACTGGAAAAAGACCCTGGGTTCGGAGTGGCGCCAGTATGAGGAAGCGTTCCCCAAACTGCAGAAATCCAAGATCGACATCGTTTCGCTGGAGTGTCACAACTCCCACGTCCCCATGGAGCTGATCGAACTGATCCGCGGCAAGAAAGTGATGGTCGGTGCCATCGACGTGGCCAACCATGCCATCGAAACCCCGGAGGAGGTGGCCAATACCCTGCGCAAGGCCCTTCAATTCGTGGAGGCCGACAAGCTCTACCCGTGCACCAACTGCGGCATGGCACCGTTGCCGCGCGCAGTGGCACGCGGCAAGCTCAGTGCGTTGAGTGCAGGTGCAGAAATCGTGCGCCGGGAACTCTTGAAGTAAAACCGAGCGCAGTGTGAGAGGGCAGGGCCGTGCAGCCTCAGCCCTTTCCCATTGTTGGCGGGTTGCACCTAACACTCAGGACCTACTATGTCGCTCCCCAGTACGGCGATCGAGCCGTTGCGCTTTCGCGAAGCGCTCGGGCACTACGCCTCCGGCGTCACGGTGATTACCTCGCACAGTGATGGTGAGCCGCTTGGCTTTACCTGCCAGTCGTTCTACAGCGTGTCGATGAACCCGCCGCTGGTGTCGTTCAGCGTCATGTGCAGTTCGGCCAGCTATCCTGGGATTCGCCAGGCCGGCCGTTTCGCGGTCAACATCCTGTCAGGCGAGCAGGTCGGGATTTCCAACCAGTTCGCCCGGCGCGGCACGGACAAGTGGCAGGGCGTCGACTGGCAGGCGTCGCCGCTGGGCAACCCGATCATCGCCGGCAGCCTGCACTGGCTCGATTGCGAGATTCACGCCGAACACGCCGCAGGCGACCATCTGATCGTGATTGGCGAGGTGAAAGCGCTAAACCTGCAAGAAACTGCTGCAACACAGCCATTGCTGTACTTCAAGGGGCAGTATTGCAACCTCGCCGAGCTCAGCACTGAATGAAAAGGACGCCTGGTGTTTCTATCTGGCGTCTTTTTTCGGCGAGGGCAGGGGGCAGGACTGCAGCTTGGCTGCCAGAGGTGGCAACTCAAGCCCGAGTCATCTTGTCATTTGCAATAGCTTAGGGCAGGGTCGATGCCATGGATATCACTGCCAAAGGAGCCACACCATGTCAAAGATATATCCCGGTATCGATCCCGAGGGGCTGGTCGAGTACTCGGTGGTCTACACCGACCGCTCGCTCAACCACATGTCCCAGTCGTTTCAAGGTGTGATGAAGAACATTTCAACGACCCTGAAGCAGGTCTACAACGCCCAGGCGGTTGCGGTGGTTCCGGGCAGTGGCACATTCGGCATGGAAGCGGTAGCACGGCAGTTTGCCACCGGCCAGCAATGCCTGGTGATACGCAACGGCTGGTTCAGTTATCGCTGGAGCCAGATCCTTGAGGCGGGCAACATCCCGGCGGCCACCACGGTGCTGAAAGCCCGGCCGGTTGAAACGGGGCGCCAGGCTGCCTACGCCCCAGCCCCTCTGGACGAAGTGTTGGCCGCCATCGAGTCGCAGAAGCCGCAGATCGTCTTCGCCCCCCACGTTGAAACGTCATCAGGGATCATCCTACCCGATGACTACCTGCGGGCCGTGGGCGACGCCGTGCATGCGGTGGGCGGCCTGTTCGTGCTGGACTGCATCGCCTCCGGCGCGATTTGGGTGGATATGCACAAATGCGCGGTCGACCTGCTGATCAGCGCACCGCAAAAAGGCTGGAGCGCCTCGCCTTGCTGCGCCCTGGTGATGCTCAGCGCGTTGGCCCTGGAGCGCATCGAATCGACGCAAAGCACCAGTTTCGCCTGCGACTTGAAGAAGTGGCTTCAGATCATGCAGGCCTATGAGCAGGGGGGCCACGCCTACCATGCGACCATGCCCAGCGATGCCCTCGCGCGGTTCAACGACGTGATGAAAGAGACACAAGCCTACGGTTTCGACAAGGTCTGCGACGAACAACAGGCCCTGGGTGATCGGGTGCGCGCCATGATGACCCGCAAAGGTATCAAGAGCGTGGCCGCCGCAGGCTTTCAGGCCCCTGGCGTGGTGGTGAGCTACACCGAGGATGCCGATATCAAGAGTGGTAGGAAGTTTGCCAGCCACGGCCTGCAGATTGCCGCTGGCGTGCCGTTGCAATGCGACGAGCCGGCTGACTTCCAGACCTTCCGGATCGGCCTGTTCGGGCTGGAAAAGCTGCACAATATCGAGCGTACGGTCAGCACCCTTGAGCAGGCGCTGGACGAGGTGATGGTTAACTAAGCGCACGGTTGGAGAACCTGCCATGACAACAGAGGATGCGAGGTCTCGATTCGAAGCCAAGCTTCTTCGTCCGGCAAAGCCCGGGGAGGATAGGTCGTGGGCGTTCGCGGTACTTCCAAGGGACGCGAGTGAACGGCTGCCGAGGCGGGGAAGGACGACCGTTGAAGGCACGATCAACGGGCATCCTTTCCGGGCAACCCTTGAACCCGATGGTCAGTTGAGCCATTGGCTGAAGGTCAGTAGCGAGTTACTCGACGCGGCAGGTGTGGCTGTTGGCGATATCGTTACCCTCGAACTGATTCCGGTGAAGAAGGAGCCCGAGCCTGGCATCCCAGCGGATTTCGAGGAAGCGTTGGCAACCACGCCTGAGGCTCGAAAGGTTTGGAACAATACGACGACCCTTGCGCGGGTGGACTGGATCCACTGGATTACTTCAGCGAAGCAACTCAAGACACGTGAAAAGCGAATAGGGGATGCCTGCGATATGCTTGCGACTGGCAAGAAGCAGGTTTGCTGTTTCGACTCGTCCGGTTATTACAGCAGAGCATTTCGGGCGCCCGAGGCAGAAAATTGACCCGTGGTGCAGCTTGGGGGCATCCTGGGGCGCAACCAGCCCTATGATGCCTTATATGTCCTCTGAATCGGACTTTCCCTCTTCTCTGTAGTCCATTTCCGAAACATACTCCCACCGCCTTCCAGTCATTGCAGCAGCCCCATCAGCCATCTAGTCTCGCCAAGTCGCCGCAAAATCGACGACACGGTTTTGACAGACCGTCCCCTGATATACGGATCATGCGCAACGCTCTATGGCGGCTGTGCGTGGGGCACTTCGGTGCGCCGAGTTCCGATATCCTCGGTCTGTCAACCCACGTACCGCTGCCACCCATTTGTTTGACAGCAGAGATGTGGTAGCTCCAGTCAGATATCGGAGCTTTATCATGTTAAAGATCGTCCCCGATCCACCCCAACACGACAAATACACCACCCACACCCTCGAAGACCTTCTGGTCCAGATCTCCGAATACCTCGTCTGCGCCCTGACCGTCAGTCAGCAGACTGTCCTGCTGCACGCCAAACCCCCAGGCCAGGTCCTGACCCTCGCCGCCATGCACGAAATTGACAGCGCCCGCACCCTCGTGGAGGTGGCGCTGAGTCGCGTGCAATCCCGGCATTGACCTGGTGAGCCTGGGCTCGCACTTGAAGTTCACCGATCAGGCCCCGCGCCGTTCGCGGGGCCGCAGGAGGAATGGTATGGATAAGGAATTGCAAACCCCGCGCATCAGGAAGCTCGCCACCACCGGCGTTGGGCATTTTGGCGAGGCCGGAGAGGAGGGCGGTCAAGACCCGCTGTTCCGTGTTGTAGCGGGTCATTCGATGGAACATGCGGTCGAACAGGCAACCGTGCTGATGTGCGCGGTACACAAGATCAGCGATCTGGCGATGGTGGAGACGGATCATCTGGCTACGCTGCTGACGGCGGTGCATTACCTCAGTGGCATGGCCAAGGCGCTGGCCCAGGATGTGAATCATGGGTTGATGGTGGGTCGGAGGGTTTAGTAGGAATGCAGTGGTCGCTCTGGCTGGTGACAGCCTGTTCGGCCCGGGGCCGCTTTGCGGCCCATCGCCAGCTAGCCGGCTTCCACACCCTCATGCTGGTTACCAGTACGTTGCGCGGCACATAGCCATGAAGGATAACGGCAGCCTATTCAGCAGAGCAATTTGTCAGTCGACTGCAGAAGACACTGGAGGATGTGCCGGCTGGGCGCGCACTGGCTGGCGCTGCGCTTGTTGGTCGGGCGCGCCCAGGAGGCTGGCACATGATCGCAGTGGTCAGTTTTTCGGTAATGCAGCTGCTCAAGTTGCACCTGCTGCGTTGCCCAAGACACTCGGCATAGCCTCTGCCGGAGGCACAACAGGTTCGGCTAAAGCCGTAGCGTCGAAACCTAACGCGGAAACCATCTGCTCATAGTGCGTGCTGTCAACCTCTTTCATCCATGTGAAGATGTCTGCGATGACATTATGGCTTTCGCCAACAAGGTTTTCGGGTGAATCCTCTCCGATTTCAATCAACGCATTGTGGGAGTATTTGTTGATGAATCGATAAATTTTTTCCTTAGTTTGGGGCGTGGTTAAAGTGCATCCATTAAGACCCTGCTGGAACAGGTTCGCCATGTCTCCTTTGTGCAGCGGATACTTAAAGCTGAAGAAAGCCTCAAGGATTTTGCGAGCTAGATTGGCCGTGAGGAACGCCTCATCCCGATCAATTTGTGCTCGCTCCTTATAGTTGTAAAGGCGGTCGAATATATAGTGGTACTCAGAACTGTAAGCATGAAGGCTCTTTGGGGCGTCTTTCAGAGTTGACTTCCTCGGGTTGCTGGTGCTGGCTTCTACTGTGTAGAAGAAGCTGTTGGCTGGGCGAGGCGGCCTCCTGTTCTTTCGGTTTGTATTATTTCCTTCTAGCCAGTCTCTGACCAGTTTGAAAAAATTAAAATTGTGCGTAAGGACGAATAGCTGAAGCGTTGGTGTGCAGTGATGACGTAAGTAGGAGTAGGCGTGAAATAGGTGGTTTGAGTCAAAGCTGGAAATCGGGTCATCTACTACAATGATCAGCTTTGCGATGTCATTGTCGCCTTCCGAAAGCTTGGTGATGAAGTAAACGAATGCTATCGCAGTTTTTTCTCCCTCACTCAGATCCTTGACATGGCGCTGCTCGGTTCCCCGATTAATTTCATATCCAAGCATCTGCGGGTTGAAGCGAAGACATAGGTCAGACCGACCCAAAAAAATGTGGAGGTGCTTGTTGAATTCCTCAGCGCCCAACACTTCATTTGAGAGAGAAGCCTCAAGCGCTACGATTTCTCGCTGCCTGGCATTCGTTTTTGACTGGATTTCGGATGCCTGCCTAGACAAAGCGTCACGCTTTTGGATTTTGGCAAAGTAGCCGAAGGCCTTAACCTCTATCGCGGCATAATGAAGCTCGATCTTTCGCTTGATGGCTCCGGTCTCTTTCGTAAAGTCCTCTGTCTTTTTGTTGTGGCGGACAGTCAACTTATTCATCTGTTCTAACGCAGCGTCGAAACCAGCACATGCCGCGGGATCGATAGCAGGCACAATGAAGTCAGTCCTAAACTGGTCGGCAATTTTCTCTTGAAGAAGCTTCTGCCAGTGCGCTATCCCCCCGTTGATGGTCGCAACGTGAGTCACAATTAGATCCTTGGCATTGGCATATTCAGCCTGCATTTCTTCGTACAACTGGTCACCTTGGCTCAGGTCTCCTACGTCGAGGACCTGCTGCTTCAGCCACTGCTCAGCGCTGACGAGGCGACTTTGGAACTGACGATACTCGTCGCTGAAATGCGCGTTTATCTCGTCAAGTCGAGACAGGGTAAGTACGGCGCCGCAAAATTCACAATTTTCAGATTTGTGGTTGTCATGGATGGCCAACCCGGTCTGAACCCACGTTTGTATGTCGGAGTTCTCTTTAAGCCTGGATAACACAATGCTGGTTGCGGTGTGCTTGAGGAGGGCTTGTAGGCGAGACTGTGCATCTTTTAGCTTTGCTGCATCAAGACTGCTAACAATACTTGGAATTTGTGGTTTTGATACAGGCTTAGCCGCCACCACCAAGGCCAGCAATTCATCATCTTGGAGGATAGAGGAGGGGGCACGGACCGCTTCAGCATTAGATACAATAAAGCTTTCTAGCTTTGTGCGGTTATAATTGATATAGTGATTATCTTCCGTGCCTATTATCTGAAGGCTGGTTTTGGTTCTTTTTGCACTGTCAGTCAAGAATTTCTGTAGTTCGGCTGTGGCCTTTGACGCGTCATTATTCGACCTTTCAACGGACTTTAGATCTAATTCTTGCTGGTTTTTGAGTGTTTCAAGCACTTTTCGATCGTCGATCTTCTCTTTTGCGACCAGCAGAATGCTTTTTACCGAATTGTCCCAGTCGATATTTTCTTTGATAAACCCGGCGTTAAAGGTGCGTAATGCAGTGCTTGATTGAGCTATCGTTTTTTCAGTGATGACGGCTTCATCATCCAATATGACTGAAAATTCGCAATTCGCGTCAGCGGTGGCTTGTAAGCTTCTACGCTTCTCTAGTGATTCAAATAACTTTGATAGCGTAGATTTGCCGCTACCATTCCACCCATAGATTAAATTGAATTTCCCGAATGCCTGAATATTGTCGCCGCTGTAGTCCCTGAAGATGCCAAAATTCTTTAATTTTTTTATTTTCGTAATCATGGTTGCGGTCCTTTCGCCTTAGGCTGCCAGTTCGGTGAGGGGCGCGGCACCTAGCCAGCATATGAGCCTGCGTTGAAATCTGCAATTCCGAAAAATTCGATTATATAACTATATGATAATTATGTGATTTATTATGGGTTTTGGCTCTCAGCATTGCTGACAAACGAGGTTTCGTATCGAAACGCCGCCAAGTCGGCCCCCATACCGACCGCGCCGCCCTCAAAGTGCGTTATCAACTGTGTATAGGACGGATGTACTAGATGTCCACTACCAAGGTAGCTTGGGCAAGAACCAGGTGTTTGTCGCGGACGGCGATCCCAATAACATCTTCAATCGCCCAGGTGGCGCAAAATCATTAGGCGTCTACCAGCTCTACGAAGAGCCCGGCAAGCCCACATTCACTGCCTACGATGTCGAAATCGATTGCGCGAAGAACCGCGTGCGTATCACAAGCGCACAGGATTTTCGAAGCGTTTTCAATGAGTTGCGAAACGCGAAGTATTCCAATCAATGGCAGAACAAACCTGACACCTGGTTGGCGCAAAGCCGCGACTTCCTGTGCAAACCGACTGACCGACAGGCCCGGAAAATGGAGCGCCTGGGGGTAATGCCTGCATCGCAAATAGCCAAGGCAGGGCCGCAGCTGTTCGAGATATTGAACCGCGAGGCCGCCAAGGCGGTGATCATGCAGAAGATCGACGAAGGGTTCGCACAGATGTCTGCCAAGTAAAGCGGCCTTGAAGGAGAAGACCTTATGAGCCGACTGTTCGCATTGGGCTTGTTGGCCACACTGCTCAGTGGCTGCTCATCGTTGGAAGCCAGCAGTGCCTGGAAAGATCGTCCGGTGGGCGAGCTCATCGATTTCTTCGGGGTGCCCAGGCAGATCATGGTGGTGCCGGAAGAATATCTGGTGGTGCTCAGGTATATGCGCGACAGCAGCTATGTCACGCGTGAAGCCGCGGGCACTTACACAGGGCCGCAGAACGGGCAGATTGTGCATACGGAATACTGGGAAGACGTGCAGCACTCAGGCAGTTGTCAGATCGATGTGTTCGTCAACAGAGCTCGACTGGTGCAGAAGGTACGCACGAAGGGACGTTGCGCAGTTGTCGAGATGGCGCCGGCAGCTCGAGCGTGATCTGGCAGACGCAAACCACAGGTGATCGACTCAAGAGGTCACCTCCCATAATACGCAATTTAACATAATATACATTATGCGCATCTTCGTATTGAGCGGCACGCCCCAGTGGAGGCCAGATTTCAGCCTCCAGCAAAGTCCCATCTCCAATATCGCTCACTGGTACGTCAATCCCTTGGGCACGTCATACCGGCTGCCGTCGTAATCCAGGCTGAACACTGTCGTCCTCGAGTCGCCCTTGATTTCTTCACAGTCATCTTCGCCTCTGAGCATGCTCTGACTCCCGGTCGAAACCTCGGTAACCCGCAATCGGGTAAATCCCTCTCTACCAGGTTTTCCAATGGCCAGCGTGCGCTTTGTCTCTCTGAAATCACCGGCGCAAAAACCATCCCATTCGCCCTGGCTCTCACTTACAACCAAGTGCCCCATGATCAAGCGCAGCTGCGAACCGTCGTTCACATAAAGACTCAAGGTTTCACTGCCATACGGATTGACCCGTGACGAACCTGAATGGCTGATGCGTACGCCAAATGCTCGTAGCCCGGGCGCGACCTGATAGCGCGCGGTGTCCAGCACCAGGCCAGAAAAGCGCATCGCATCGGAGATGATCGCGGCGTGTTGGTAACTATGCGCAAGGATCTTGCCGCTGACGGCATCAGCCACCAGAACTTCCAGTCCATAATCGCCATGTCCGTCTTCATCGACACCCTCCATCATGGGCAAGGCTGCCACGACCTGGCTGTTGTCTGCAGGATTGACCTTGCAGACTGCATATTCGCTGCCGAGCTCCAGTGTGGGATGCAGGGCCTTGGCCCAGGTTTGCAGGTGCTGCGTGCAGTCGCCCCAGGCACACAAGGAGAAAAACAACAACGGTAATACGGTGAATCCACGCATGGCGGTGTCTCATTCCTTTGATGGTTTGCCATGGTAGTCGATAGATGCCAGCAAAAGCGTCCTCTCGCCCTTCTTTGCTTTTGATAAGCCAGAGTAATAGCTCAACTAAATGACTATTTAGTTGAGCTATTGCTCTGGCCCTGGCCCAAACATCACAATCAAGACGCTGGCAGACACCGAGGTTTTTGTTGAGTAAGTGGCCCTTTCGCCTCAACCCTGATCCCCTGCCCCATCTGAACCACCGCATTCATGCCTGACCTCACGGCATATCGGGTGGATTGGTAGTCGAGAAGATGTAGCGAGCAAAGCGCCATTGGCCATCGCCTTCTCGATGCAGCAGGAAAATTTCCTGGTTCCCTTCGGCGTGGGCTTGCTGATCGCCGGACAGCCGCTTCAGTGTTCCATTGGAACGCGTTCGCGCAAACGCCCAGTCGCGTGACAGTGGTTTGATTTCGTCGACGGTAAATCGTACGTCGAGCCGGATCGTGTCGAAGACCCGGCGATACGCCCTTCGCACCGCATCACGGCCTACGGCCGGCGGGCTGTGCTGCGGCATGAACACTGCGTCGCCTGCATACAAGCTCATCACACGGTCGAGATCGGATGTGTTCAGCGCGGCTTGGTAGTGGTTGAGTTGCCGGGTGATTGCATCCTTCACCCCTTCTTCTGAGACTGCGTTGTCGGCTTGTGCCGTCATGGGCAGGACAAAAGCACTGACAACCAGTGCAATCAATGCGGTACGCATGGCAGTACTCCTTGTTTCAGAGCAACACGACGAGCTTGCCCAGTGCACGATCACTTTCCATCAAACGGTGCGCATGAGGAACGTCGTCAAAGGCGAAGGTCTGGGTACGGATCGAAGGAATCCTGCCGGCGGCGCGCTCTTTTGCCAGCCACTGCAACGGCGTGTCCTGCAGCGGCAAGGCCGATGTCCCCAGCAAACCGCTCGGGAAGAAGTTCAGCCGCGCGCCACCCGGCAGGTCTTGCATCAGGTGGAATTGCTCCACTACCGGTGGGCCACCGAGCAGGCCTATGACGCTCACCATGCCGAACGGCCGCAACGTCTTGAGCGTGTCACGCAGGGTTGTGGCACCGATGATTTCCAGTGCGCCATCCACGCCTTCAGGCGCGATTCCACGAACACGCTGAACAATGTCACCGTTGTCGATGACCACCTCGTCAGCCCCCATCTCGTAAAGGCGCTGGCTGTTCGCAGCGGAGCGGGTAGTCGCAATTACGGTCAGCCCGCGGGCTTTGGCATAGGTGATTGCGGCCAGGCCGACCGATGAGGTGCCGCCCCGTACCAGCAGGGTCTGGCCTTGCTGGATGGCCAAACTCTTGTCAAGCGCCCCCCAGACAGTGAGATACGCCTCCGGCAGCGTGGCCAGCTCTTCCCACGAGAGCGTGCTGTCGTCCAGTGAAACCACATTGTTGCGCAGTACCGTCACCTGCTCGGCATAGCTGCCATTGCGGCTGAACTGCATGCCGCCCATGGCCGTGGCCACGCGCTGGCCGGCACGCAGGACCCCCGCGGGGTCATGGATGACTTCGCCAACGGCCTCGATGCCAGGCACGCGTGGTGTGCTGATGTCCCCCATCTTGCCAGCGCGCAGGTAGGTTTCCGCACGGTTGAGGCCAAATGCGCGGACGCGGATCTGGACTTCGCCCGACGTCGGCGCCGGTGACGGGATATCCCGCAGTTGCAAGGCCTCCGGGCCGCCCGGTTGTTCAATGACATACGCTTTCATGGTCGTTTCCTCAGTTGCATGACAGGTGGGTTGAAACCTTGTTTTCAAGCAAGTGAGTTCACTATCCGCTACTCGTGCATGGAAGATAATCCACGCCGGAGATAACCTTGCTCTCAAAAATGAGAGGAATACTGCAATGGACCTGAACGCCGTCCGAATGTTTGTCAGCGTGGCGCAGACCGGTAGCCTTTCAGCCGCGGCGCAGCGCCTGGACGTACCGCTACCGACCTTGAGTCGACGTATTCGCGAGCTGGAACAGCAGTTGAAGGTGCAACTGCTCGAACGTTCTGTACGAGGTACCAAACTTACTGATTCAGGGTCTCGACTGTACGAACACGCCTGCCGTGGCATCGAGGCGTTGATGGATGGCGAGCAGGCCGTGCTCAGTGACCAGGCGCATTTGAAAGGACGCTTGCGCCTGTCATTGCCACCGTCGTTCGAGCCATGGTGGGACGTGCTGTCGGCTTTCCAGCTCCGCTACCCACAGGTACAGATCAGCGTCCATACCACCGAGCGCCGCATCGACCTCATCGAAGATGGTGTGGATGTGGCGCTGCGCGTAGGCATGATTGCGCACGAGAACATGGTTGCCCGCCGAATGCTGGCCTATCGTCACGTGCTCGTGGCCAGTCCGGCGTTGATTGAGCGGCTGGGTGCACCCGCAGACGTCAAGGCACTACACGGTTATCCCTGCGCGGTATGGAGCCAGGGCGCCATTGCAACATGGCAGTTGGGCGGTGAGTCATTCACACCCGAGGCGATGCTGTCCACCAACGATTATGCGCACCTGCGCAGCCGGGCATTGGCCGGCAGTGTGGTCACGGAGCTCCCCCCCTTTCTGGCGGCGGCCGCCATCCGCGAAGGGAAGTTGCTTGCGCTGCTTCCCGAGCATCCACTGCCCGAACAACACATCAACTTGCTCTACCCTTCCCATCGTCACCCGTCAGCCATTGTGCGGGCGTACCTGGACTTCTCGCAGGAGTACTTGGGATATCTCGCAGACGTGTCCTCTACATCCGAGTAAAGGGCTGCTTTGGCCGTTGGGTCCGGCCCTGGCGCTGCGACGCACCAGCCTTGCATCTTGATAGGGCTGGCCCAAGAGCGAAACGGCTCCGACAAACTATGCTCACCAAACCTACCTCATGGAGCCGTTCGATATGGATATTCGGCAGAAAACCATCGGTTTCGGTCTGGTCAGCATCCTCGCTGCCCTGTTGCTCGGCGGCAGCGGCCTGCTCGCCGAACATGACCAGAACCAGGCGCTGACGCGTAACGAAGACAGCATGTCCGCCCTGCGCAACCACATGGAGGGCGACATGATGCACGATGCCCTGCGCGCCGACGTGCTGGCCGCGTTGCTGGTCAAGCCTGGCGACGTCGATACCGCCAACCAGGTGCTGGCCGACCTCGACGAGCATGCGAAATGGTTCAAGAGCGTGATCCAGAGCAACCTCAAGCTGCCGCTGGACGCGGATCTGCACGATGCCATCAGCGAACTTGGCCCACTGCTCGACAACTACATCGCCAGCGCCACGTCGATCATCCAGTTGGCCCTGAAGTCCCCCGAACAGGCGCAGGCTCAGTTGCCCGCCTTCATGGCGGCGTTCAAGGAGCTGGAGGAACGCAACAGCACGTTGAGCGACCTGATTGCGAGCAACGCTGACAAGAGCCGTGCGCAAAGCAAGGCGACCCTGCATCAGGGCATTGCCGTGCTGATAGGCGGCATGGTCCTGGCGACGCTGGTCCTGGCGCTGTGCACATTCTTGTTGCTGCGCTCGGTGTTGCGCCCCCTGCGCCAGACCGTGGCCGTTGCCGAACGGATCGCCCAGGGCGACCTCAGCACCGAGATACGGGTGCACGATCGCGATGAAACCGGCCACCTGTTGCGCTCCCTGGCCGACATGCGCGACAGCCTGAGTGCCATGATCAAGGCGATCCACGAAGAAAACCAGCAACTGCACGACGTCGCCGAAGAGCTGGGCCAGGCTTCGAGCGGCCTGGTCGAGCGCACCAGCCAACAGTCGGAAAGCGCGGTGAGCATGGCCTCGGCCACCGAGCAGATGATCGCCAACCTGTCGCAGATCGCCGAGCATGCTCGCGATGCGCAGTCGATCTCCGGCCAGTCGGAGCGCCTGGCCAGCGATGGCGGTGAAGTCATCCTGAATGTCGTGGGCGGCATGCAGGGCATCGATGAAGCGGTGCACCGCTCTTCCGAGACCATCACGGTGCTGGGGCAAAGCTCCGAGGAAATCTATTCCATCGTCCAGGTGATCAACACCATCGCCGAGCAGACCAACCTGTTGGCGCTCAACGCGGCCATCGAGGCGGCACGTGCGGGCGACGCCGGCCGCGGCTTTGCCGTGGTCGCCGACGAAGTGCGCGGCCTGGCCGCGCGCACGGCACAGTCGACACGTGAGATCGCCGACATGATCGAGCGTATTCGCCAAAGCACGGGCAACGCGGTGCAAAGCATGCAGACCGGCGTCACCCGGGTGCGTGCCGGCGTGGAGCTGGCCACCCAGGCGGGTGCCTCCATCCAGCAGATTCGTGAAGGCGCGCGCCAGGCCGCCTCGGTGGTGGAGGAAATCTCGCACACCATTGGCGAACAGACCCTGGCCAGCCAGGAAGTCGCCCACCAGGTCGAGCGGATCGCGCGGATGTCCAGGGAGAGCACTGAAACCACTCGGCAACTGGCTTCGACCGCGCGGCGCCTGGGTGACATCGCGCAGGGCATGCAAGCCAGCGTTTCGCGCTTTCGCGTATGAGGGGATCGGTGCCTGCGGGCACCCTGCCCTTATAGACAACCGATATTGGACATCGCAATAAATAACTCAGTCAGATATCCAGCGCACCGCATCGACACGTGTTCGAGTTGTAGCCAGCGAATATATTTGACAGTGTGCCTCAACGCTCTATATTCCCTCCTCGGCAACTGGAAGGAGTCCAGTTGCCCACTTCAATAGTCACACTACTGTCAGGAACGACATGATGTTTTTGCTCATGGATGATGCATATCTGCAACACTCGGCGTACCTCGGATTTATTGGCCGTCACTTGGCTGCAGCCCTCGCTACCTGAGGCGTCTCGACAGCTTTGACTTCCCTTGCTCGTGCCTGTGAATTGCCCTGGGTAATCACAGCGTTTGCCTGCCGCCAATAAATAAATTCAGGTGTGCCATGACCTCGACCGTGCTGCATAAGTCCGTGTCCACGCCCGTGGATATCGAGACACGTACTGACGCCTTTGATTATCGCCCAGGCCATATCAACGATATTCCTCGGCTCGCCCAGTTGTTCCAAAGCGTCTATGGGCAAACCACCCACCCCTGCCAAAGCCCGACCTATATCCGCAGTTCAATGGACTCCGGGCAACAACAGTGGTTTGTCGCTGAACTCGACAGCTTTGTCGTCGGTTGCTGTTGTGTCGCCCGCCGGCCATGGAACCAGTCCTGGGAAATGTCCCATGGCGTGGTCCACCCGGCCGCGCGCCGAACCGGTGCCATTTCAAACTTGGTCAGGCTCGGCCTGGAGCGCCATCAGGCACAGCCCATGGAGCTGGGTTTCTATGTCACGCGCAACATTGCCAGCCATGCCTTGATGAAGAAAATCAGGCCGGGCGTGCTGGTGGGGCACGACGGCGGGCCGGACAAGGTTGACGGGATCAGGGAGTACCACCTGACTGCCCTGCTCCCCCCGGCGCAGGAAGGCTTCGTGCATGTCGCGCCTGGGTATGCGCATACCGCCGTAGCCGGCCCGATCATCGCCAGGTTGTATGACGCATTGCGGCTCACCCCAGCGCTGGGCACCTATCCGGCCACCTGCCTGAGCGGCCCACCCGGTACCGAAGCCCACGGCCCGTTGCGCTTCAACCATGACCCGGACGCCAACGCACTGATGGTGTCCGGCCATGTCGGCGACAACCCGACGCAACCAGCAACATTGCAGGCACTCACTGCCCTCCTCCAGCGCCATCCCCAGGTGCAGTACTTCAGTGTGCATATCCTCGCCGACAAGCTGGAGCTGCTCGCCGGCCTGGTCAGCCTGGGCTTTGCGATCACGGCCTACCTGCCGGCCTGGCACCTGGAGGGCGGTGTTCGCTACGACTGCATCCTGCTGGTCTTCGAAGTGTTCGCCGATGCCCCTCGCAGCCATGGCTTCGATGATGAGGTGGCGTTCTTCGACCAGGCCTACGCGAAGTTGGCCGACAGCCTCTGCGCCATCGCCCTGCAATGAAAGCGCCCCTTACCTACCGTGCATTCCCATCCCGCAACGGATGAAGACTGGAGTATTCAGACAATGACGAAAGACCAATGGCTCGTCGTACGCAAGCAGATCCCCGACGGCGCGAAGGAACCCTGGACCGTGATGCTGTGGGTCGCCGACCTGTTGTTGCTGGTGCTGGCGTGGAACTTCTGGCTGAGTGAATCCACCGTGCTGCAGATTCTGGGCCTGCTGGTCGCGGGCCTGGCCACCGTGCAGTTGTACCTGATCCTGCATGAAGCGCTGCATGGCGCGACCTCGGACAATCGTCGACTCAACGACATCATCGGCCACTTCAACGGCTGGTTGATCGCCCTGCCGTTCCTGGTCCGTCGGCGCTTTCACATGGCCCACCACACCTGGACCGCGCACCCGCTCAACGACCCGGAGAACCGCGGGATGATCGAGCGGTTCGCGGTCATGACCAAGAAGCAGGAGCGCACCCTGGAGTTCATGTGGAAGCACTGGCTGCCGATGATCGCCGTCAACCATTTCCTGCTGAACTGGCGTGCGCCGTTCATTGCCCGGGCCCAGGGCGACGACTCGCCGCGCATCCTCAAGGAGATTCGTTTCGCCCGCCTGTACCTGGTGGGTTACGCGGCGGTGGCGGCCGTAGCCTGGGCCTTTGGTCACCTGGCGGACCTGGCGCTGTTCTACCTGATCATCTGGCTGTTCCTGGCCCTGATCGTGGAACTGGTCAATCTGCCCCACCATGCCGAGGCTCCGTTGCTGGCGAAAGATGGCGAGCGCCTACAGTTCTGGGAACAGGATCGTGTGTCGCACGATTGCAAGAGTGTGCCGGTGTGGTCGCGCTTCGTGATCCTCAACTTCAACCTGCATATCGTGCACCACGCCTTCCCCTCGGTACCTTGGTACCGGTTGCCCGAGGCACACCGGATGCTGCACGAACAGGACGGCAGCCCGGCGGCATCGCAGCTCAATGAGTGGGACTTTTCCAGGAAGAATCGCCGCAGGCCGCTGTTGAAGCTGATGGGCCATTTCTTCGACCATCGCGCCTGACCCAGCTGTAGGAGCCAGCCTTGCTGGCGATGCCCGGCATGGCCGGGCCCGGTACCCACGCGCTTCAAGGTGTTGCCCGGGCGAGCAGCAGCGCCTGTCGGATCGAGCGCCGCTCGCGCGGCGCATCGCGGCTAAAGCCGCTCCTACAGGAGCGGGTTCATCTGCGGGTTGGTGGCGCGGTTGGGGTGCACGGGTTCTTCGTGATCTGAAATGTTCGCCGGCAAGCCGATATCTACAGGGGGGCATATCTGGTCTCGACTAACCTTTACCGGCATGCCGATATTTCTGCGGCATGGTCAAGGAGAACAGGATGAAAAACTCAGGTCACTCATTGCATCACGGAACACCGACGGTGGCGGTCCGCGACAACCGCGGCCTGGCCGTGCGCCAGATCGTCTACCACCGCCATCCGGATACACCCGCTGGCATCGACGAACGCATCACCCGCCACCGGTTCGATGCGTTCGGCCATCCCGTCGAAAGCATCGACCCACGTCTACCCGCCCCCAACTTCACCTATCACCTGTCCATGGCCGGTGAGACGCTGCGCACCGACAGTGTCGACGCCGGCCGCTCCCTTGCGCTGAACGACATTGCCGGGCGCCCGCTGATGCATCTCGGCGCCAATGATGTCGCTCGCTATCATCACTACGAATCGGCCCCACTCGCGGGGCGGCCGTTGCGTGTCATCGAGGGCTTCACCGGAGCAACGCCTCGCATCGCCGAGCGCTTCGCCTGGGCCGGCTCCGACCAAGCCAGCAAGGACCATAACCTGGCCGGTCTGCCTGTTCGTCATTACGATACCGCTGGCCGCCTGGAGACCGAAGGTGTTGCACTGACCGGCCTGCAGCTGTCCTTGACCCGCCAACTGCTCGCCGTCGACGGCGAAGCTGACTGGCAAGGGGCGGATGAGGCGGCGTGGGAGCGCCTGCTTGCGCCGGAAACCTACACCACCCTCGCTCACGCCGATGCCACCGGCACGATGCTCAAACAAACCGATGCAGGCGGGCACAAGCAGCGTCTGGCCTACGATATTGCCGGGCAACTGGCCAACAGCTGGCTGACCCTCAAAGGGGGCACCGAGCAAGCCATCCTCGCCTCCGTCACGTACTCGGCCGCCGGGCAGAAGCTGCGCGAAGAGCACGGCAATGGCGTGCTCACCACCTTCACCTATGAACCGCGTACCCAGCGCCTCCTTCATATCCTGGCCGAGCGGCCAACCGATAGGAAACGCCTGCAAGACCTGCGCTACGCCTACGACCCGGTGGGCAATGTGATCCACCTGCACAATGACGCGCAGGCGTCACGCTTCTACCGCAACCAGAAGGTCGACCCCGAGCACCATTACACCTACGACACCCTCTACCAACTGGCCAGCGCCACCGGCCGCGAACTGCTCGACATCGCCAACCGCCCGCCGAAGCAACGCTCAACCACCCTCCCGCTCCCCTCCGACGACGGTACCCTCGTCAACTATGTTCGCCACTACCACTATGACCGTGGCGGCAACCTGACCGGCGTCAACCATAACGCCGACGCCAACAGCTACAAGATCGAACTGACAGTGTCCGACCGCAGCAACCGCGCCGTGTCCAAGGACGTGACCGAAGACCCGGCACAGGTCGATGCGTACTTCGACGCTGCGGGCAATCAACGCCAGTTGCAGGCGGCCCAGTTGCTGGAATGGTCCAGCCGGGGAGAATTGGCGCGGGCCGTGCTGATTGCCCGTGACAGCCTGGCCGCCGATGAGGAAACCTACCGCTACGACGCCAACAGCCAGCGTGTGCTCAAGCGCCGCTCGGACCTGACCTCCGGGACCGTGCACCACAGCCACGTGCTCTACCTGCCAGGTCTGGAACTGCGCATTGAATACAACCATACGACCGTGGAATCGTCGCGGCACGAAATCATCGTCGGCGCCGCCGGGAGTGCGCAGGTAAGGGTGCTGCACTGGGAGACCGGCCTGCCGACTGGGATGTCTAACGACTCGATACGCTATAGCTATACCGACCTGATCGGCAGTGTCGGGCTTGAGCTGGATAAAAACGCCCAGATTATCAGTCAGGAAGAGTACTACCCTTACGGCGAGGTAGCAGTATGGATGCCGCATAACGCAGTGGAGGCGAAGTACAAGACCGTGCGCTATTCCGGCAAGGAACGGGATGCGACGGGGTTGTATTACTACGGCTATCGCTATTACCAGCCCTGGCTGGGACGATGGCTGAGCCCAGACCCGGCGGGAACGGTGGATGGGCTGAACCTGTATCGCATGGTCCGAAATAATCCCGCGACGTTATACGATACCGATGGGCTGTCACCGACAGGACAGCCATCCGAAAATAAAACAACCGAAGCTCAATTGCGAAAACGTAGCCGAGAGGAGGTTTACCACACATACGCTGCCATAGAAGCGGCCCCTAGAATAATCAATGAGACCACTGAAGAAGTCGCTAATTTCTTGCAGTCCAAGACAACCACAGTGATTTACAGCGCCACATCGATGGTCGCAGTAGAGGTCGTGGGTGGTACGGCTTCAGCACTGACTACGGTTGTGACAACCCCATTTCTCGGCCCCGGCGCCTTCGTTGCCGGCATGGCGGCCAAAGAAACTCTTAAAGCATTGGCGCCTCCGTACAAGCCTGTTCCAGACACTGACATGAGCAAAGCGCTAGAGAAGGAAACGCATCATTTGTGGTCAAAGGTCAAGGCTGGGATAAAGAAGTTCGCGAACGCAGAATTTCTAACTCACAAGGGAATCGACAAGGCTGGAAATACACTTATCGATACCGCTGCGGAAGCTGCGGTCGGTACCGCCGTGCCGGGCTCTGTGCCAATCACATCGGTTTACAAAGCCACCAAGAAATTAATAGAAGCAAAAAATACCAGCAAAGAGCAGGTGGCCAGAAGGTTTTCTGCAGACCTGAGTCAAGTCGAAACAACGCTCAATGAATATGTCGAGCGAGTCAGCGACTCTTTCAACCGGAATGGCAGGCCTATACAAATGAGCATGTGGGTAGATCCTTTAGGCAGGCGTCGGAGCCTGGATGAAGGTCTTCCCATGGAGATACATGTTGGCCACCGCCCTTACCTCAGAAGGAGCTCATTGGACAGCCATGTTCGCCGGACGGCGCAAGCTGTGGCGAAAGGAAGGCATGTCATAGCTCAATACGACCAGCGTAAAAAGTAAAAAAGGCGGGAAGCCTGCACACAGCGCTTACCCTTCCCTTGCTTGAGGCAAGGCCGTCAATGATTGATGTTCCGACGCCAATCATCGACGGCCCTGGCCTTAAGCGCATTGCCCACGGCTACTTCGTGTTGTCGGCGGCGGCTGGGTTGTTCGTCTCGTCGGACGAAGGGCCGGTACTGGCCAACTATGAGCTGGACAGATCGACCAGGGCAAGGCCTGAGTAGTCTGGCGGTAGGAGCGAATCCACGGTTGGCACGGTCCCTGTAGGAGCGGGTTTACCCGCGAAGCAGGCGCCGCGGTATCTGGCACCGGCTTTCCCGGTTTTCCCGATGTTCGCCGGCAAAGCCGGCTCCTACAGGTACGGCGTCGGTTCGATACCTGCGAAGCAGCAGCCTACGGATGAGTGCCCGCCCCTAGCCGCGCCAGCTGCCTGTCCTGCTCGGCACAGCGTTGACGCTCCGCCTCCAGTTGCCGGCGTATCTCTTCGCTGGCGCCCTGGGCCTGGCCAAGGATGGCGCGCAAGCCCTGCACCTGGGCATCGCGCTGTTCCAGCTGCTCACCCATCACCTTGCGCTCCGACTGCGCCTGGCGTTGCTCGGCTTGCAGTCGCTCGTTGTCACGGTGCAGTCGGGTCAGTTCTTCCTGGCGAGCGGTCATGCCCAACTGAACGGTCTGCAACTGCCCCTGCAACTGGCGAACCTGGGTCTCATGGCGGCGCTGGTCCTGTTCCCGTTGCTCTCGGTTGCTGGCACGCAAATGCTCGATGTCTTCATGGGCCTGGCGGTGCTTTGCTTCCAATGAGCGGACCTGTTCTTCCTTGTCCGTCAGGCGCACCTGCAGTTCACCCAAGGCCTGCCGGGCCAGCTGCAGTTGCGACTCCAGCACCCGGCGCTGGTTGTCCACCTCTGCCTGGACGGCATCGATGCGTGCCTGACCCTCCTCCTGCAACTGTGCCGCCAGTTGCTCCACCAACTTGCCCAACGGTTCGCTGAGGCTGGTCATGCCGTTGAGGCTCACTGGCTCCAGCTCTTTGAGATAACGATGAATCGTGGTTTTCGACCCTGTATTGCCCAATTCGATACGTACAGCATCGATACTCGGATGCTCGCCCCGGGCAATCAGCAACTGCCGCGCACGCTGCACTGCTGCCTTGTCGATCCCGGTCCTGGCCATGTTCGCTCCTGAAGTTTCGTACCATGGTACGTACCATGTAATTACGCGAATTCTGCACCTGTAACGGCGGGATTTCAAGGTGACGCAGGCATGCCCTTCACCTCGCCTCGTTGCAGGCTACCCACGGTGTTGCCCATGGCATCCCGTGCGTCGAGGTCTGCGCCCCGCGCCTCCAGGGCCTGCAGCACCTCGGTGCGCCGGAACAGCGCGGCGTACATCGCCGCCGTCTGCCCGGAGGCATTGTGCTGGTCGGGGTTGCAGGGGGCGTCGATCAGGCGCCGGGCGATACCCACCTCGCCCTTGAAGATAGCCCCCATCAGCGCCGTGTTGCCGCGCAGATCCTGCACGCAAGGGTCGGCACCCGCCGCCAGCAGTTGCTCAACGGTTTCACCCTGGCCGTGATAGGCCGCCAGGATCAGGCCGGTGTAGCCCTTCGCATCACGCACATTCAGGTCGAACCCGGCCTCGATGAATGCCTGCAGCATGGCCTGGTCGCCGCGTCGCGACGCGTCGAAAAAGTAGTCGCGCACGCGTTGCTCGACGGCCATGTCCTGCGCATCCGCCAGAGCAGTCATCGTCGTCAGCCCGACCAGAGCCGCAAGAAACCATGCCCGCATGGTGGCGTCCTCCAATGCAATAGAACACAACTGATTGATTTGGCGCGGCCTCTGTCGGAGCGGCTGCTGCCGCGATCACCCGCGAAGCGGGTATCAGACACCGCGTCGCCTGCATCGCGGCTGAAGCCGCTCCTACAGAGGCCCCTGCTCGTGAGTCATCAGTCCTGCAGCTTCGCCGCCAACTGCTGGACCCGTTTCAAGTCCGCCTTGGCCACCTTGGCCAGGCCGGTGCCGTAATCGCTGTCGGCCTTGTAGAAGAACGACAGCATGATGTAGCGGCTCTCCTCGTCCGCAGTCGCCAGCGCAGCGCCCAGGCTGTTGATCAAGTCGGTCTGGTCCTTCTTGCCGTAGGAGCGGAACAGCTCGCCGGTCTGCTTGAAGTTCTGCTCGCGCTGGATCTTCGCCTGCTGGGTGCTGCCACTGAGCGGGGTCGACACGTAGCGCGCGCTGGCCTGCTCATCCCGCGGCTGGCGGCGGCTCGGCTGATAGTTCACGCCACTGTCGGTGTGGCCGGCGTTCATCGCGCCGTCCTGGTTGATGCTGTTGACCTCGGCGCGCGGGCGGTTGACCGGCAGGCTCAGGCCATTGGCGCCGACCCGGTACATCTGGGTGTCGGCGTAGGCGAACAGGCGGCCTTGCAGCAAGCGGTCCTCGGACGGCTCGATACCCGGCACTAGGTTCGACGGCGCCATGGCCACCTGCTCGGTCTCCTGGAAGAAGTTGTCGACGTTGCGGTCGAGCACCATCTGGCCGATCTTGCGCTCGGGGACGTCGGGCCAGATCTTGGTGGCGTCCAGCGGGTCGAAGTCGAAGTTGGCCAGCTCTTCAGGCTTGAGCACCTGGATGTACAGGTCCCATTTCGGGAAGTTGCCCTTGCCGATCGCGCTGACCAGGTCGTGGGTCATGTGGCTGTAGTCGCGGCCCTGGACTTGCTCGACCTGTTTCGGGTCGAGGTTCTTTTGCCCTTGCAGGCTCTTCCAGTGGAACTTCACGTAGTGCGTCTCGCCCTTGGCGTTCACCAGCTTGTAGGCGTGCACGCTGTTGCCGTCCATCTCGCGGTAGCTGGCCGGGGTACCCTCATTGGAGTACAGCAAGGTCAGGGTGCGGGTGGCCTCGGGCACATGGGAGAAGAAGTCGAAGCGACGCGAGTCATCGTCGAGGTTGCTGCGCGGGTCGGGCTTGAAGGCATGGACCATGTCCGGGAACTTGATTGCGTCACGGATGAAGAAGGTCGGGAAGTTGTTGCCGACCAGGTCCCAATTGCCGTCGGCGGTATAGAACTTGGTGGCGAAGCCGCGTGGGTCGCGCAGGGTCTCGGGGGAGTGGTTGCCATGCACCACCGCGGAGAAGCGCACGAACACCGGGGTCTTCTCGCCGGGGCGGAATACCTTGGCCATGCTCAGGTCGCTGATGTCGGCGCTGGCGGTGAACTGGCCGTGGGCACCGGTGCCGCGGGCATGCACCACGCGTTCCGGAATGCGTTCGCGGTCAAAACGCTGCAGCTTCTGCAGCAGTTGCACGTCCTGCAACAGCACCGAACCGTTGGGGCCGGCGGTCTGCGAGTTCTGGTTGTCACCCACCGGGGCGCCATTGTCGCGGGTCAGGGTGGCGGCCTGCACGGACATCGACAGCAGGCTGGCGGCGAGGCTGGCCGCTACCAGCAGGCGGCCGGGCTGGAACAGGTTGAGGGAAGGGATCATGAATCTACTCCTTATGGCTCTATCAGGCGTCTTTGGTGCGCCTGACAGAGGGTAAGGAAGTAGGCTGTGATCGCTAAATTGATACTCCGTATCAGTTCGATTGGTAACTTTTATGGCTATGGATATTCGTTTCAGCTATATGGAGAGGCCGCATCGCGGATGAATCCGCTCCTACAGAGAAGTTGTGTCGCCTGTAGGAGCGGATTCATCCGCGATGCGGCGCGCAAGCGGCGCTCATCCCGCTAAAGCATCGCCGCCACCTGCTGCGCCGTGGCCTTGGCCGACTGCGGGTTCTGCCCGGTGACCAGACGCCCGTCCACCACCACCTTGGACGTGAACGGCAATAGCGCCTTCTCGTAGCGTGCGCCGCGTTCGCGCATCAACGCCTCGGCGTTGTAGGGCACCTTGCCTGCGACGCCTGCCAGCACCTCCTCGAGCCAGGCATAGCCGGTCAGGCGCCGCCCCTTGACCAACAGGTTGCCGTCGGATAGCCGCGTATTGAGCAATCCACAGTAGCCATGGCACACCGAAGAAACGATGCCACCTTGTTCGTAGATCTCCCGAGTCAGGCGCTGCAAGCCTGGATCATCCGGAAAGTCCCACATCACGGCATGGCCACCCGTGAAGTAGATGGCATCGAAATCGGCCGCTACCAGGTCTTCAGGGCTGGCGGTGTGGTCCAGCAGCGCCATGCTGGCCGGGTCGTTCAACCAGGCCTTGCCCGTGCCGTCGAGCAATGGCCATTTCAGCGAGCGCGGTTCCAGGGGCGACTTGCCGCCCTTCGGGCTGACCAGGCGTTGTTCGTAGCCCTTGGCCGCGAACACCTGCCAGGCATGGGTGAGTTCCCCCAGCCACAGCCCGGTCGGTTCGTTCGGGTCGGTGTAATGGGCGACGTTGGTGACGACATGCACGATGCGCTTGGTCATGGAGCAGTTCCTGCGGGTGATCGGTACCTCTGACGTTAGCCTTCAAGTCAACTTCAAGGTCAAGTGCAAAGCGGCACGTTGAATCGACGCTTGACATTAAAGTTGAGTTGAACGTTAGGGTGGCCCTGCATTCAACCCTGGAGAGCTCGAACTGTGAAACTTGCAACACTTGCGGCAATGGCTGGCGTACTCTTGGCGCCCTGCGCGGGCAGCGCACTGGCGGACACAGCCGCCACCACGGTGATCGATATCGCCGGCCACCCGGTGCCCGTGCTCAAGGGCGGGCTGTACGACCGTTACCGCTCCAACCCGCCCCTGTCGGTGATCCAGGCGCAGGCACCGGAGCTGGACCTGAGCTGGTTCAAGACCTTGCCCAAGACCAAGGTCGATATCGGCTTCGCGTCCTACTCGCCGAACTTCTACTACCGCAACAGCCGGGTCACCGCGGTGTACACCGCCGACCTCGAGCGCCTGCGCGCCCTTATACCGGCCAAGGTGCTGGAGCAGGTGCAGCCGCTGCAGGTCTGGCCAGGGCGCGGCCTGGTGGCGTTCACCGCCTACACCTATGACTACTGCGACAACGACAGCTACAACGAGGTCGCCCTGTCGATCATCACCAACCAACCGGGCAAGGCGAACCTCGGCCCCATCACCTTGATCGGGCAATCGATGTCGAAGGACTTCTGGGGCTATGTGCTGAAGCTGCCGGTGAACACCGAGCTGGCCCGCGTGCGTGGCGTGGTCGGCTACAACCTGCCGAAATGGCTGACGGGCATCGACCGCCATGAAGACGCCGGCACGGTGACCTACGACATCGTCGACAGCCAGACCGGCCAGGTGGATGTGGTATTCAAGGCGAACAAGCTCGACGATGTGTCCAACGACGTCGGCATGGTGACCAACAGCTTCACCAACCTCGACCATGACGGTCAGCTGACCTACGGCTACGCCACGTCCCGGCAGACCCGCCATGCCACCAGCACGCGCGCGGATTCAGTGCAGATGCAACTGGGCGATGGCAGTCTGTCGACCTACATCCGCTCGCTGGACCTGGGCAAGATGGTCAAGTACGAATACGTGCCAGCGTTCCAGAGCGCGCTCTACGCGCCCAAGCCGCTGGCATTGCTGGGCAAGGACGACTGAGGCGCCGGGTCAGTTGCCGCCACCGGCCTTGCTCGCGGCGATGTCCTCGCGCAAGCGGTCCAGCACCCGCTGGGTGTTGTCCACGCATTGCATGCCTTCGGGCTTGCTCTCGATGCCGTCGATCACCAGCAGCAATTGCTCCTTGTTGCGTGCCAGGCGCTGCTGCAACAGGTCGATCTCCTCGACCTTGCGCTTGAGCCCGTCGAGCAGCTCGCCATGCTGCCAGCCGCTGGCGTTCACCGGCAGCAGTTGGCGGATCTCTTCCAGGGAAAAGCCCGCCGCCTGGGCGCTGGTGATCATCTCCAGCACCCAGACGGCATCGTCGGTGTAATCACGGTAGCCATTGGCCTTGCGCCCGACGGTCCGAATCAGCCCGCTGGCTTCGTAGAAACGAATCCGCGAAGGGGCAAGACCGGTAATTTTTGCAAGCTCTCCTATTCTCATCAGGCACCTTGAAAACGCGTTGACCTTAAAGCGCACTTTAATCCTACAGTGGCGTCGTGGCCAAGTGGCCCCGCACCACATGTGTAGTCCGCAGACCTCGAACAGGAGAAGCGAAATGGGATACGTCACGACAAAAGAAGGTGTCGAGATCTTCTACAAAGACTGGGGCCCCCGCGATGCCCAGGTCATCTTCTTCCACCACGGCTGGCCGTTGAGCGCCGACGACTGGGATGCGCAGATGCTGTTCTTCCTGGCCCACGGGTATCGGGTCGTCGCCCATGACCGCCGTGGGCACGGGCGCTCCAGCCAGGTGTGGAACGGCCACGACATGGACCACTATGCCGATGACGTGGCAGCGGTGGTACAGCACCTGGGCGTGCAAGGCGCCATCCATGTGGGGCACTCGACCGGTGGCGGCGAGGTCATCCACTACATTGCCCGGCACACCGAGGACCCGGTCAAGAAAGCTGCCATCATCAGCGCCGTCCCGCCGATCATGGTGAAAACCGCCAGCAACCCGGGCGGGCTCGACAAGTCGGTGTTCGATGGCCTGCAAGCCCAGCTCAAGGCCAACCGGGCGCAGTTCTACCACGACATCCCGGCCGGCCCGTTCTACGGCTACAACCGCCCGGGCGCCAAGGCGGACCAGGGTGTGGTGCTCAACTGGTGGCGCCAGGGCATGATGGGCTGCGCCATCGCCCACTACGACGGCATCGTCGCCTTCTCCCAGACCGACTTCACCGAAAGCCTGAAGAAAGTGACGATCCCGGTGCTGGTGATGCACGGTGACGACGACCAGATCGTGCCTTACGAGAACTCGGGACCACTGTCCGCCAAGCTGCTGCCCAACGGCACGCTGAAAACCTACGCCGGCTTCCCCCATGGGATGCCCACCACCAATGCCGACGTGATCAACGCCGACCTGCTGGCGTTCATCCGCGGCTGAAAGACTTGGGGCGGACGTTGCTCGCCCCTACTCGCCGAACCGCTCGAGAAAATCCACCGATGGCACGAAGAACAAGCCACCCGTGACCGCACGGCTGTAGTCGAGCAAGCGGTCATAGTTGCCCGGTGGCTTGCCGACGAACATGTTCTCCAGCATCTGCTCGATCGGCGCGGGCGAACGGGCGTAACCGATGAAATAAGTGCCGAACTCACCGGCGCCCGGGCGGCCGAATGGCATGTTGTCGCGCAGTATCTTGATCTCTTTGCCGCCCTCTTCGAGGGTGGTCAGCGAACTGTGTGAACAACTGGGCTTCACATCATCGTCCAATTCGATATCGGACAACTTGGTACGGCCGATAATGAGTTCCTGCTCGGTGGTGGACAACTTCTCCCAGCCCGCCATGTCATGCAGGTACTTCTGCACCAGTACATAACTGCCGCCCGTAAATTCAGGGTCTTCATTGCCGACCAGGGTGAACGTTTCCACTTCCCGCGGCCCCGGGTTCTCGGTGCCATCGACGAAGCCGATGATGCTGCGCATGTCGAAATAGCGAAAACCCTGGACCTCATCGACCACGGTTACCGCCGATCCCAGGCGCTTGACCAGCTGCGACGCCAGTTCGAAACACAGGTCCATATGTTCGGCGCGAATGTGCAACAGCAGATCGCCTGGTGTGGCGACGGCAACGCGCTCGCCCTCGCCAAACTCCCGGAAACCGTGCAAGCCAGCGGGTTTCGGGAGCCCGAACAGCCCTTCCCATACCCTGTCGGCAAAACCGATGACGCAGGAAAGATTGCCTGACGGCACGCGCTTGCCAACGGAACGCACCAGGGCGGCGATAGCGCCACACAGCCCCCGCACGCGGTCACGGCTGTCATCACCGGGGTTGAGCGTTGCCACCAGGAAGATCGCGCTACGGGTGATCGGGCTGTCGACCGCCTGGGGCTCTGTTGCGTTGTCGTCCATATAATGCGCACCTTTTAATACAGGCTCATGTGAAGTCATGTTATTGCCGGCAAGACAATGAGCGGAATAACATCACGGCCTGTGTGGTATAGCACAGTTTATTCTCGAACAATGCCCTCATAGATGACATCTATCGGTCGATCCAGCCTATCGATTTGACTGCGTCAAATTGCCCCAGATAATGAGCGACGCTTGCTGAAGTTACCGCCAAGTCCGCCTGCCCGTACCTGAGCTGTTCCTGCCCCCTATAAATACGACCCACGGCCTCCCCATCGACCGTGCCTGTGTCCCTGCGTCCGAGTTGTTGAAATGTCTGTCAATGCCCCCTCCCAGATCACCGAACTGGTCATCGAAGCCGGTGCCAAGAAGGCCCACCTCCCCACCCGCGCGACCCTGATCCTGGGGTTCCTGGCGGGTGCGTTCATTTCCCTCGGGTTCCTGCTGGCGATCCACGTCAGCACGATGATTCCGGCACCCTGGGCGTCGTTCGGCAACCTGCTGGGCGCCGCCGTGTTCCCCATCGGCCTGATCCTGGTGATCCTGGCAGGCGGTGAACTGTTGACCGGCAACATGATGAGCCTGCCGCTGGCGATGTTCGCCGGGCGTATTCGCCTCGGCGCGGTCGCCCGCAACTGGCTGCTGGTGACCCTGGCCAACCTGCTGGGCGCGTTGTTCGTGGCCTATTGCTTCGGGCACCTGCTGGGGCTCGCCGAAGGGCCCTACCTGAGCAAGACCCTCGCGGCGGCGACCAGCAAGGTCAGCGCCGACTTCCTGCATGCTTTCATTTCCGGTATCGGCTGCAACTGGCTGGTGTGCCTGGCGGTGTGGCTGTCGTACGCCAGCCGCGAAGTCAGCGGCAAGATCCTCGGGATCTGGTTCCCGATCATGGCCTTCGTCGCCATCGGCTTCCAGCACGTGGTGGCGAACATGTTCCTGATTCCGGCGGCGATCTTCGCGGGGTACCTGAGCTGGGGCCAACTGGTGCAGAACCTGGTGGCGGTGTTCCTGGGCAATGCGGTGGGCGGCGCGATCTTCGTGGGCCTGGCCTATTACGTGTCCTACGCCATCCCGACCCAGGAGCAACAAGCGCTGAATTGATCCGCTGCATGAGACTGTAGGAGCGGATTCATCCGCGATGCGCCGCGCGAGCGGCGCTCGATCTCATGGACGCAGGAAATCCATTGCCGGACACTTGCCGCCCTCACACACTCCCCCGCGTACGCCTTGCCCCATTCCCCAATGCTGGGTCTACCCGCCCACCTGCAATACCTGCCACGGCCATTCAACAGGTCGCTGAAACCCCTGCCCCAGAGCCTCCAGAAAGACCCGTTCAAAACCTGGCACAACTGTTGCCGATCACTCCCCAGACGCCCCATCCCCTGGGCCCGTTCGCAGGAGGAAGCGAGTCATGCACCGACCCAAACCCCATCCGCTGGCCGTGGCGATCTTCGCCGGCCTGCTCCAGCTCCCGGCCCAGGCTGCGCTGTACGCGGTCGACAGCGGGCCCTACACCCTGCCCAACGGCAAGTTCCCGGCCTGGTTCCAGGACAGCCATGGCCGCACCCTCGACCTGTGCCTGTCCAAGGCCGTGAGCTCGCGGGTGGCCGGTGCCCCCGGCGCGCCGTCGTACATGTGCACGCTGCTGCCCACCCCCGGGGTGTTCGACGACACCCAGCCCATCGTCTTCCCCAGCAACTTCCCCGACGAAGCGTTCTGGTTCACCGCCGACGCCGCGCTCGTCGACGCCGCCCGCGGCATCGACCTGGGCTATGTCTCGGCCATCGAGGCGGCGTTCAGCGCCGAGGAGCCGGTGGATGGCGACCAGGTCAGCTTCGCCCGGGTGCGCATCCGCGTCGATGTGCCGGTGGCCGGCACCTACGTGGTCACCCACCCCTATGGCGTGGAGGTGTTCGATGTGCAGACCCCGGGGCGCCGGGCGATCAACATGACCCGCGATATCGGCATCGGCTCGCCGGGTGACCATACCGGCGCGCTCAAAGGCGATATCGGGCCGTTCCTGCGCAGCGTCAACGGCCCCTACACCGAGACCAACCCCAGCAACGGGGCCAGCGAGCGCTTCGTCGGCGACCCGAACCTGTCGGAGCCGGTCACCGGCAGCCCGTTCAACACCAACTTCGTGCGTATCGAGGGCCCCAACGGCCTCGACCTGCGCACCGAGCTGTTCGCGGTGTCCGGCAAGCTGTCCACGGTCACCCGCCCCACCCCGCTGATCCCGCAGCGCAGCACCTATTCGCGGCACACCGTGAATGGCGACCTGCGTGCCCAGCAGGACGTGTTCGTGTTGGCGCCCCCGGCGCCGGCCACGGTGACACTCTCGAGCCAGAACCCGGCACTGCCCTTGGGTGAAGCCAACGGCACCGGCGCCTGGTACGGCCAGTCGGTGCTCAACCCGACCTTGCCGCTGACCTTGCAGGTGACTGCCGACAACAGCCTGGCCATCGCCAACAGCACGCCAACCACGGCGCCGATGCCGCTGACCGACCTGGTGGTGATCAGCCGCGCCGAATACAGCCTGGCCAGCGGCCAGCTGACCCTGGTCGCCAGCAGCAGCGACGAGACCAGCCCGCCCGCGCTCACCGCCCGTACCGGCAACGGCACGCTGATCGGCAGCTTGAGCGGCAATGGCGCGGTTAAGACCCTGACCACCGGGCTGTCGCCCATCCCGCCGGCCAAGGTGCAGGTCACCAGCGCCAACGGCGGCAGCGACAGCGAAGACGTGGTGCTGGTGCCATGAACAGATTCCTGGGAGGCAGCATGAACATCTGGTCACGCCGGGCGCTGTGCGCCGCCGGTTTCACCCTCACCGTCAGTGGCGCGGCCTGGGCCGCGCTGACCGAGGTCGACCCGGGCCCCTACACCTTTGCCACCGGGGGCTACCCCATGTGGTACAAGGACGCCACCAACCTGTCGCTGGAGTTGTGCCAGTCACGCGCCACCAGCACCCGCGCGCCGGGCGCGCCCGGGGCGCCGGCCTACCTGTGCACCCTGTTGCCCGAGCCCGGCGTCTACGACGATGCCCTGCCGCTGGTGTTCCCCGACAACTGGCCGCCGGAGATGTTCTGGTTCCTCGCCGAGACCGAGATCCCGGCGGTAGGCAACAGCGGCTATGAACTGGAAGTCTATGTCGCCGGCCTGGAAGCGGCCTTCGCCGCCGAAAACCCGGTCGATGGCGACCAGCAGAGCTTCGCCCGGATCCGCATCCGCGCCTCGGTGCCGCAAGCCGGTACCTACACCGTCACCCACCCCTACGGCGTGGAGACCGTCACCGTCGCCGCCAACCAGGTGGGCCGCCGCGCCATCAACATCACCCGCGACATCGGCATCGGCGCCCCCGGCAACTTCAGCGGCGCGCTGAGCGGCAACCTCGGCCCATTCCTGCGCGGGGTCGGCGGCCCTTACACGGCGGTCAACCCCGACACCGGCGCCACCGAGACCTTCATCGGCGACCCGAACATCACCGAAGCGGTGACCGGCAGCCCGAACAACACCAATTTCGTGCGCATCCAGGGGCCGGCCGGATCCATCCAGACCAACGTCTTCACGGTCTCCGGCAAGGTCCTCGATGCCCGCCAGCAGACCCCGGTGCAACTCGAGCGCGCCACCTACCAACGCAATGGCGCCGGTACCCGCGTCGAGGTGTTCGCCAAGGCGCCGAACAATGCCAGCCTGTGCCTGCGCAACGGCCTTGCGCTGGTCGGCTCGCCACCTTCGCCGTGCCAGTTCAGCTTGCTCGCCGACAACAACGGGTTGTTCTTCAGCCAACAGCTGAGCCAGGCGCTACCGCCGTCGGTAGTGGTGGTCACGGCCAGCGATCCCACCGGCACCACACAGCCGACGGCACTGTCGAGCAAACTCAGTGATGTCGTGCGGGTGACCAACGCACGCTACGACTGGGCCAACAAACGGTTGCTGATCGAGGCCCGCTCCAGCGACGAAGTGCTGGTGCCCGACCTGCTGGTTCAGGGCTTCGGCCGCATGTCCAAGTCCGGCGTGCAGCAGAGCCTGACAGTCAACGACCTGGCCCAACCGCCGGCCAGCATCACCGTCAAGTCCGCCCATGGCGGCATGGACGTCGAACCGGTGGTGGTGGTCGGCAACGCCCCGGTGCAGGCCGCCAACCAGCCACCCGTGGCCCAGGCCGACAGCGGCGCCACCAGCGTTGGGGTGCCCATCACCCTCAACCTGCTGGCCAACGACAGCGACCCGGACGGCAACGTGCCGCTGAGCATCAGCGACCTCACCCAACCCGGTACCGGCCTGGGTGGCGTGGTGCTCAACGGCACCACCGCGGTGACCTATACCCCACCGCCCGGCGCCACCGCGCCGCTGGTAGCCACCTTCAGCTACCGTGCCATGGACGCCAAGGGCCTGAAGTCGACCCCGGCCACGGTGACCGTCAACGTGGCGCCCAACCAGCCGCCGAGCGCCGTGGCCGACAGCGCCGCCACCCTCGGCGTGCCACTGACCATCAATGCCCTGGCCAACGACACCGACCCGGAAGGCAACCTGCCGCTGGCCATCGCCAGCGTCACCCAACCGACCCCGGCCGGCCGCGGCACGGTCAGTACCGACGGCAGCGTGATCACCTACACGCCACCAGCCACGGTCACCGCGGCATTCACCACCAGCTTCAGCTACGTCGCCCGGGATGCCCTCGGCGCGTTGTCCAGCCCCGGCACGGTCACCGTGCAGGTGTCGCCACGGCCTGCCCAGGAGACCTTCGCGGTCACCGCGGCCACGGTCACGGCGCGCTCGAACAACCGCTACAACTGGGACATCAGCGGCACTTCGTCGGTGACCACCGGCAACACCATCACGGTACGGGTGACCACCACCACCGGCGTGCAGACCCTGGGCACCACCACCGTGCCGGTGACCGGCCGCTGGCGCCTGGCGGTGAGCAACAGCACCACGGCGATCCCGACCGCCAACCCGACGGCGACGGTGACCTCCAGCCAGGGCACCACGCGCACCGTCAACGTGACCGTGCAATAGGCCAGGGAGAACGCCATGCCACGCCTGCCCCTGTTGCTGCTGTGCCTGGCCCTCGTCGGCCAGGCACACGCAGACGACCTGATGGACAACGCCGACCTCGCGGCCGGCAACGACCTCGGCGAGCCGCTGCTGGTGCGTTTGCTGCCAGTGGGCAGCGGCCAGGCGGCGGTGATTGAGCAACAGGGCAACGGCAACCGCGCCGCCCTCGACCAGAACGGCCAGGCCCTGCTGGGCCGCATCGTCCAGGCCGGGGGCGCGCAGGAAGCCTACATCCTGCAGGAAGGCAGCGACCTGATGGCCACGATCAGCCAGCAGGGCTATGGCAACAACGCAACGATCCGCCAGAACGGCAGCGGCAACAGCGCCGCCATCGAACAGATCGGCAACCAGAACAGCGCCACCATCGACCAGCGCGGCACGGGGCTGAACAGCAGCGTGACCCAGGCCGGCAATGGCCAGCAAATCCACATCACCCAGTACCGTTAGCAGACCTGGAGGCACCACCATGAACAAGCTCGCCCCCCTGAGCGCCGCCATTGTCCTGGCCCTGGCCGGCCAGGCCATGGCCGCCGACAGCAGCTCGACCCAGAACCAGCAGGGCAACAAGCACATCGCCGAAGTGAAACAGACCCTGGCGCCGTTCGCTTCGGCCACCCAGGACCAGACCGGCCACGACCACAACCACATGGCGGTGCAGGACAGCAGCACCAGCCATATCCAGCAGGGTGCCAGCGGCGCGTTCAACGCCGGCTACGCCGAGCAGTTGTTCGAGAATGGCAGCCAGATCACCCAGCAGGCCGGCGGCACCCTCAACGACGCTTTCGCCAGCCAGTCGGTGGGCGAGAACAACCAGGCCCTGCAGGTGCAGGACGGCACGGGCAATCACTCGATCATCTGGCAGGACACCCAGCTGGGCAGCCAGGCCACCACCCTGCAGTCGGGCCAGCGCAACGATGCCACTGTCGAGCAGTTGTTCGGCGGCAGCAACAACAAGAGCCTGGTCATGCAGGCCGGCAGCGACAACCAGGCTGCCGCCGAGCACCTGACCCACAACAACGGCGATATCGCCATCTACCAGGACGGCAAGCAGAACTGGGCCTACGGCGACCAGCGCGACGGCCTGGGCGGCACCATTGGTATCAGCCAGCACGGCACCGGTCACTCGGTGGAGGTGTGGCAGGACAACCAGGCCGCCAGCCAGGCCAACGTCTACCAGACCGGGCAGCTCAACGAGGGCTACATCGACCAGAGCTTCGGCCAGGGCAATAGTGCCAGCCTGAATCAGAACGGGCGCGCCAACGCCAGCTGGTCGGACCAGTTCGAGAGCAACCAGTCGGTGACCAGCATCAGCCAGACCGGCAACAACAACCTGCACTTCACCTACCAGACCGGCGACAACCACAGCCTGAGCATCAATACGACCGGCAACGGCAACAAGATCCTGGCCAGCAACTGGAAGGGCGACAAGTCCGGCGGGCAGTTCGGTGACAGCCAACGGGCGGTGGTCAACCAGGCTGGCAACGGCAACAGTGTCAACTTCGAGCAGAAAGGCAGCAGCCAGCTGGCCCGGTTGAACCAGAACGGCAACCGCAACCAGATGGAGACCAAGCAGGCCGACAGCAACAACGAGCTGTACTTCGAACAGAACGGCAGTGACAACCTGCTGATCGCCGACCAGCGGGGCAGCGGCAACCATGCCGAGGGCGTGGCGGCCGGCAATGGCGGCAGCGTGACCCTGGATCAGTCGGGCAGTGGCAACCAGAGCTTCACCTACCAGCTTTATGGCAGTGGCAACCAGGCTACCGTCAAGCAGGCCGACGGGGTCAATGTCGCCTATGTGACCCAGGGCGGCAATGGCAACCAGGCGTTTGTCGACCAGAGCGGGGCCAGTCAGACGGCGACCATTACCCAGTTCGGCAATACCAACATGGCGACTGTTACGCAGCAGTGATCCGCTTCCCTTGAACCACAGTGCCGGGGCTTCCTGGTGCTGTGGTTTTTTCCTTGGGCAACCCCAAGGTGCAACTGACCGCAGCCATTTTTCGAAAATGAAGAATGGCTGGCCTTGGTCCCTGGCCTTGCCGAATTTTGCGAGGCTTCGAGGTGTACGACGGGAGAGGTGCAGCGCCTATCAAATCGAGCGCCGCCCGCGCGGCGCATCGCGGATAAATCCGCTCCTACGCTTGTTGCAACGTGGCCATGACCGATAGGCCATGGTTGTTCCCCTGGTTTGGACGCGTCACGGCAGGTCACAGGTGCGGCACGTTGCAACCGAGGTAGGAGCGGATTTATCCGCGATGCGCCGCGCGGGCGGCGCTCGATCTCATGCCTGTCGGAAATCGACCGCTATTATTTAGATCGGTTGCTCCAGGTTTGCCGCAAACGCTCTCTACCTCAGAGTGGACGAAGTATGCCTCTGGGATCATTCGATCACGATCCGAACCCGCCGCGCAGGCCTGAACGGCGGCAATTTGCTCCGTTCAGGCGCTCAGCAAGCGTGGTGGCGGTTGGGGTCCTCGAACGTCCCAAAAGGGCTTGATCATGATTCCGAGAGGGCTTCTGAACCGCGAGCAGTTGGAAAAAAGGAGGTGCCGGAATGACTGACAAAAGCGAAAGCACACTGACCAACAGCGTAGGCCCAGTACACCAATCGGACGTGGGTGCAGATGGTCACACGGATGAATACCAGACAGAGCAGTGCATGGTTCTTCTGCTCCATGCATACCTGAACCACGCCGCCAGTCTCAAACCGGTTTCCGATGAAATTAGGAAGCTTTGGCCGAACGCCGCGATCTGTTGCCCTGAGATTGATGCAAGCCTCTTGTCCTTGGCAGATCCAGACAAGATTGTCTGCGACTTGCTCTTGCTGGTTGACGCGCGCATTGCTCAAGCGAACCAAGAGGGCAAGCCGATTACCTCCATCATCATCGTTGGGCACAGCATGGGGGCATTGATTGGTCGCAAGCTCTATGTGGTGGCGTGTGGTGAAACCCCTGATGGGCCCTTCGAACCGGTCTATCACGGGTCAAGCTCATTGAATGAACCTGGGCTGCTCCCTGCACGCGCTTGGGCACCACTGGTAAAACGCATCGTGCTACTCGCCGGTACCAACCGAGGTTGGCAGATCTCGCACCATCTCAGTCTCGTACATGCCGTGGGCTGGAGACTGGGTACCGTTGCCGGATATGCCACCAAACTGATCACTGGGCGCTGGCCGCTTATTTTCAGGTTCCGCCGAGGCGCCGAATTCGTCACCCATCTACGCATTCAATGGCTCCAGCTAAGGCGGCTTACCAAACAGTCTGATGGTCTAGGCAATGCGCTGACTATACAACTGCTGGGGTCTCGAGATGATCTCGTTTCCCCGGAGGACAACGTCGATCTCGTCGCAGGCCAGGATTTCATCTACTTGGACGTCCCCCACTCCGGCCACGCAGACGTCATACGCTTGCAAGACCCACATTACGGTCAAGGCCGCACAAGGGTCATGGTCCAAGCCTTGAAACTTCCACTTGAAGCCCTGCGCGCGCTGGCGGCGTCCCCCGCCGATGATCAGTTCTTTACTTCGAATGAGGCTATCAAGAATGTCGTGTTTGTCGTTCACGGCATCCGGGACGAAGGTTTCTGGACTCAAAAAATCGCCAGAAGGGTAAAGCACCTGGCGGGGGACAGTGCATGCGAATGGGCGACAGAAACTTCCAGCTATGGGTATTTCCCCATGCTTCCCTTCCTCCTTCCTTGGTACCGGCGCAGTAAAGTCGAGTGGTTGATGGACCAGTACACCGAAGCGCTGGCGCGCTACCCCAAGGCGAAATTCTCGTTTGTGGGACACAGCAACGGAACCTACCTGGTGGCCAAGGCGCTGGAGCTCTACCCCTGCTGCAAATTTACCAACGTGGTGTTTGCCGGCAGTGTCGTGAGAGTGGGTTATGACTGGGCAAACCTACTAGGTTCAACCCCGCCCCGGGTAGCCAAAGTACTGAACTTCATCGCGACCTCCGATTGGGTAGTCGCCTTCTTCCCGAAATTCTTTCAATTCTTCAAACTGCAAGACCTTGGGAGTGCCGGCCATGATGGCTTCCACACGGCGGGTCAGCCAAGCAGCTTGTTTCAGATTCGATACGTCAAAGGTGGGCACGCAGCCGCGATCACCGAAGATGAATGGGACGCCATTGCAGCCTTTGTGCTGACTGGAGAAATCGATGTAAAACTTCTCCCTAACGCAACTCACCAGCAAAACCCCATCATTTCACTCTTCGGCCGGATGCCACCCTTGGTATGGGGTGCTATCGGGTTATTCATGTACCTGGCTTGGGAAGGTATTGAACTGCTGATCCACAGGAACGTAATCGACCCCGAGACCCGCGGCCTTATTACCGGGCTGGCACTCGGTTCCTACCTGGTCATGCTGTGGCTTGTCATGACAAGGCTATAGGTAGGCGCGGATTCATCCGCGAGGCGCCGCGTGGGCGGCGCTCGATCTCACAGGCCCTGCAAAGGTTGCGACTGGCACTTGGTGGCCCTGCCGCGGTCAACAGCCTGTTCCCAGAACAACCACCCACTATACAATCGCCCAACCCAGCCAATCCTCCTGATCATGATCCAGTCCGACCTCGACCTGTTCGGCCCTCAGCCTCAACACCTGGCCAGCCACACCGTGCTGCTGCCCGGTTTCGCCCTGAAGGACATCGAGCCCCTGCTGGACGCCCTGCGCCCGATTCTGCGCGCCGCACCGTTTCGCCACATGCATACTCCGGGCGGCCAGCGCATGGCGGTCGCCCTGACCAACTGCGGCGCGTTGGGCTGGGTCAGCGACGAACGCGGTTATCGCTACACACCCACCGACCCTAAAACCGGCCAACCATGGCCTGCCCTGCCAGCGGTCTTGCTGAACCTGGCCAACCAGGCAGCGGCGGTCGCTGGGTTCGAAGGTTTCGTGCCCGACGCCTGCCTGGTCAACCACTACGTGCCTGGCACACGCCTGAGCCTGCACCAGGACCGTGACGAGCAAGACTATGGGCAGCCGATCGTGTCGATCTCACTGGGGTTGCCTGCAGTGTTTCTTCTGGGTGGCCTTCAACGCAGTGATCGCACCCAGCGCATACCCTTGAACCACGGGGATGTACTGGTGTGGGGTGGCGAAGACCGCTTGCGCTTTCACGGAGTATTGCCGATCAAGCCCGGTGTGCATCCCCGTCTGGGTGAACGGCGTATCAACCTGACCCTGCGCAAGGCGGGATAGCGGAACAGCCCCTGTAGGAGCCAGCCTTGCTGGCGAAACAAGGCGCAGCCTTGTCGGTGTCCCCTTCGCCAGCAAGGCTGGCTCCTACAGGGGTATGGCGGCGTCCTTGAACCACTCCCGGCGTTCATCGAACGCCGCCCGGATCGCCCCGACCATCACTTGCACCAGCGGATCGCCCTCGGTGGCGGCGTTGACCGCCAACCACACCCGCCGCCGCATCGGCACCTGGAACAAACCCGGCAAGGCCAGCAAGCCACGGTCCAGATGCCCCGCGTAATGCGGCAGCAGGCCAACGCTGGCGCTGCACTTGATCAACTGGCAGTACATCTCGTAGCCCTGGATGCACGTCACCCCCGCGGATCGCCCTGCAAGCAGGGCCTGCCACTGGGCAAGCGCGGCCACGCCCTCCTCTCCCTGCCATTGCACCAGCATGTAGTCCTGCAGGTCCGCCAGGCTGCCCGGACGATTCGCTTCACGCACATAGCGCTTGGCAATGTGCGGCAGGTACTCGAGGGTGGCCAGCGCCTCGGCAGGCATTTCAAACAAATCGGGGGCGCGCAGATCACCCAGCCAAAGCGCCACGTCGACCTCCTGGCCCGGACTCTGGCGCCCATCGAGGGTGACCACTTCAAGACGCATGCCCGCGTGTTGGCGCACCAGGTTGATGAGGCTGCGCCCCAGCAAGTCCTGAAGCAGCGGCTCGGTCACCGCAAGACGAACTGGCATGGTCTGCACGCGCGCCGGCGCAGGCTCATCGGGCTCACGCGCCTGCAAGGCCAGCAGCAACCGCTCGCCTTGCTGGCTGAGTACTGGCGTGTTGTTGCGATTGACGAACAGGCCATAGCCCAGCCGCGCCTCCAGCACGGCCAAACGCTTGCGCAGCGCCACCGGCTTGAGGTTCAGCCGCCGGGCCGCCTGCATGAAGCAGCCGCAACGGGCGGTGATGACAAAGCAATCCAGGGTCTGTTCGTCCAAGGCCAACGGCACCTGTGGGCGAACGACGGGCACGGCGGTTTCCGGGGCTTGCCCCCGGGACAGGTCGTTCGGCATCCCTTGCCTCCCACGGGCCCGACGCCCGGGCCCGGTTCTTCCATGATGGGTCTAGTGGCTGCTCTCCAGCACCTTGTTCAACGCCGCGCCATCGATACTCAGGGTGGCACTGTCGAACATGCCCTCGACATACGCCTTGGCCACCTGCTCCTGGCGCTGGGCACGCAGCAATTGGCGCAGGCGCGGCGCAACCTCGTCGAACGTCGCCGCACGGGCCGGTTGCTGCTCGACCAGTTTGACGATGTGGTAGCCCGCCGCGCTCTGCACCGGTTCGCTGATGGTGCCCACCTTGAGCCTCGACACCACGCCGCGCACCTCCGCCAACAGTTGGGCCAAGGCTTGCAAGCCGGTGTCACCGCCGTTGGCGGCCGTGCCGGCATCTTGCGAGTGCTCGCGGGCCAGGGCGGCGAAGTCGGCGTCGCTGGCCTGGGCCTGCTTGGCCAGTGCCTGGGCCTGCTTGCGCACGGCCTCGTCGTCCCTGGGGTTCTCCACCCGCAGGAAGATCTGGCTTAGGCGGTAGCGCGCCGGCAACTGCAAGCCGGCCTTGCCGGCCTCGTAGGCTTGCTTGAGTTCTGTCTCGCTGGGGTAGTCGTCGGGCACCTTGCTGACCGATTCGAGGTAGTCGCGCAGCACGATCTGCTCAGTGGCGGCACGGGTCTGGGCCTGGATGTCCGGGCGTTGCAGCCAACCCTGGGCCTCGGCCTGCTGGTACAGGGCCTTTTCCGCCAGGCGCGCGCGGATCCAGGCTTCCAGTGCCGGCCGGTCACCGCGCAGGCTGGCGCGGGCGTCCTCGGGCAACTGGGCGAACAGCGCCTTGAGCTCGCCGCTGCCAACCTGCTGTTCTCCCAGCCGGGCCAGGGTCGGGCCATTGTCGACCGGTGCCTGGATGGCCGACGACGCCGGGCGCGCCGCCGCCACCGGCTCATCGCCCGGGCGCAAGGCCAGGGCGATCGCCACCGCGACCAGGGCCAGCGCGCCAGCGCCGGCCCAGAGCGCACGCGCCGTCACGAGGCGCTCACCGCTTCGCTGCCGGTCTGCTCGGCGACATTGCGGCTGTAGTCACGCAGGTAGACGATGAACTCCTGCAGCAGCCGGTCCCACAGCAGCAGGCTGCCCAGCAGGTGCTTCTCGCTGACGCCGTCGGCGACCACCACGTCTTTTTCCATCACCAGGAATTCGCCCTGCACCGACAGGCGGGCGAAGCGTCGCGAGGCGTTCCAGCGTTCAGCCAGGCCTGACGGCAGCTCGCCCTGGATACGCAGGGCGCAGCTGAAAGTGAAATCGAGGAACTCGCCCTCCTGCCCCTGCGCACGATTGCCGAAACGTACGGCATAACCCACGCCCTGGCTGGCACTGAGCAACTGCACCACGGCATTCTGCTCGCTGCGGTTGACCCGGCAGCCGGCGTCCTGCAACAGCTTGGTGAGGGAGTCGGCGCTCACGGTTTCGATCAGGGTGACTTCGGTCATGTCTTGCCTTCCTTGTGGTGGTTGAATCGTCACGGGTTGACGCCCTTGGGGGCATCGAACTGGCTTTCATAGAGTCGATCGCCGTAGGCCTGGGCCAGCTCCTCGAAACGTACCCGGGCCCCGCCGGCAAAGGGCTGGCGCATCTTCACGACATCGGCGATATCGACCTTCTCGTAGGCGGCCAGCATCTCCTTGGCCACCCCGTACATCTGCTGGTTGCGCGCCTGGCACTGGCTCACCTGGCCGTCACGCTCGCTCAGCCGGGCCTGCAGCGCGGCGCGCTCGCCTTCCTTGCCCCGGGCCATGCCCAGCAGCTCTTCGTAGGCTTGCTTGTACTTGTGCAGTTGCTCGTTGCTGCTGGCCACCAGCGCCTGGGCCTGGCTGTGCATGGCTTGCTGCTGGCCGGCCAGTTGTTCGCTCTGGCCGCGCGCCTTGGCCAGCTGCGCGGTCAGCTCGCGCACCTGCGCCTGGGCGGCGTCGCGCTGCTGCTCGGCGGCCTGGCGGGCGGCGCTGGCCTGGGCTTGCTCGCTCTGCAGGGCCTGCAATTGCTGGGTGGTGCTGCGCAGTTGGGCGCGCAGGCGCTCCTCGAGGGTGTCGGCCGACACCGAGGCCGCCAGGCTTGCGCCCAGGGCCAGCATCAGCCAGGTGCAACGACGGCGATAGGCTCCCTTGTTCATGCCCGTGCTCCTTCCCTAGAACCGCGTGTTGACTTCAAGTTGTAGCACATCGATATCAAACGGCGCGCCGTAGACTGCTTCGCTGCTCAACCAACGGGCTGTGGCGTAGACGTTGTCGGCCAGGCCGTAGTTGCCGCCGAGGAAGTAGCCCTTGGCGTTGGTGCCGCCCAGGTGGAAGCTGGAATCGTTGAAGCCGTCCGGCAGCGCGTCGGGCTCGATGCGCTTGTAGCCGGCGAACAGGTTCCAGTCGCCGGCCTTGCGCATGTCCAGGGCGTTGCCCAGGGTGAACTGGAACATCCAGGCATCGCTGCCGCTCTTGATGTTGCCGTTCTCGTCGACGTTGTTGGCCAGCTGGCCGGCCGCGCGCTTGCGCATGTCGCCCTCGTCGTAGGCCAGGTTGTGGATGTAGTTGGCCTGGCTGCGCAGCTTGAAGTCGTGGGGCAGGTCAGCGTCCCACACCAGGTTCAGGTCGAGCAGGTCGAACTCCGAGGCGATCCCCACGAACTGCGGCTGCGGCGTGGCGGCCGGGTTGGCCGGGTTCGGCGTGATGTCGCGCAGCAGGAACAGGGTGTTGCCCTTCTGCATGAAGGTCGGCCGGGTCTCGTCACTGTCGCAGCCCGGCTGGCCGTTCCACGGCGCGCAGGGGCTGGAGCGTTCGCCCGCGATATCGTCGAAACGGTAGTAGGCCATGGCGCCCTTGAGCCGGTGGTGGTCGTTGATCGCCCACTTGGCGCCGAGCTGGGCGCCGTACAGCCACTTGTTCTCGCTGTCTTCCTTGTCGAAACCGTTGCTGCTGGCGCTGTCGTCGCTGTACTGCACCGGGAACGCGCCGACGGTGCCGAACAGGCTCAGATTGCGGTTCAGCGGCTGGTCGAAGATTGCCGCCAGGCCGTCGAAGTTGAGGTCGTGGGAGTAGAGGATGTCGGTGGACATGAACGGGTTGGCGATTCGCCCGCCGGTCAGGGTCAAGCGCTCGCTCGGGCGCCAGCTCACATAGCCCTGGTCGAGCCAGAGGTCTTTCTTGCCGAAGCCACCGCCCAGGTTCTGGGTGGTCGACACCGGGTTGTTGTTCGAGCCGGTGGCGATGCGGATGCCCGCCACCCAGTTTTCCGCCAGCTGCGCTTTCAGGCCGAAGCGAGCACGCAGACGCAGGATGCTGTCGCGATCTTCCCGCGTGTTGAGCAGCGGCGGCAGGCTGGAGCTGCTGTTGGGGTTGACGTCGTACGGCCCCTTCTCGTTGAGCTTGGCGAAATCGACGATCTCGTTGCTGTTGCCGTCGGCGTAGTAGCGTGACTCGCCGCGCAGGCGCAGGTCGCCGTCGAAGCTGATGCGCGAGGCCCAGTCGGGGAAGCTGTTGGGCGCGGCCCAGTTC
>NZ_JARPQB010000019.1 GCF_029478665.1 Pseudomonas entomophila | reverse complement strand
GCCCAGCCCCAGGCCCTTGCCGCCCCCGAAGCGCATCCCGCCGCCGCCGCCCCCTTCGCCGCGGGCATCGACCACGTTGTCGCTGCGTCGACCTTTTCGCCATTCCATGTACTGCTCTCCGGTTTGTGAAACATGAAGTCAAAGATTAGCCCAGCGCCGCACAGGCTGGTGCTTTGCATGATCAGGCATAACCAAATGGTTATGCCTGTGACCATCAAATTCAATATTCATCACCACGAGCCTATCGGAAACTGCAAGTCCGCCTGTCACGCCCAGGCGCTCGACAATTCCAAGAGAGGACATCGGCATGCCCGCCCAGGACACCAGCCGCTTCGTGATCCGTGATCGCAACTGGCACCCCAAGGCCTTCACCCCCGACTACAAGACCTCGGTGGCGCGTTCCCCGCGCCAGGCGCTGGTCAGCATCCCGCAGTCGATCAGTGAAACCACCGGCCCGGACTTTTCCCACCTGCGCTTCGGCGAGCATGACCACGACCTGCTGCTGAACTTCAATCACGGTGGCCTGCCGGTGGGCGAGCGCATCATCGTGGCCGGGCGGGTGGTCGACCAGTACGGCAAGCCCGTCCCCCATACCCTGGTGGAAATGTGGCAGGCCAACGCCGGTGGCCGCTATCGGCACAAGAACGATCGCTACCTGGCCCCGCTGGACCCTAACTTCGGCGGCGTTGGCCGTTGCCTGACCGACCGCGACGGCTACTACAGCTTCCGCACTATCAAGCCCGGCCCATACCCGTGGCGCAACGGCCCCAACGACTGGCGCCCCGCGCATATCCACTTCTCGATCAGCGGGCCGTCGATCGCCACCAAGCTGATCACTCAGTTGTACTTCGAGGGTGATCCGTTGATTCCGCTGTGCCCGATCGTCAAGTCGATCGCCAACCCCGCCGCGGTCGAGCGGCTGATCGCCAAGCTCGACATGAGCAACGCCAACCCGATGGATTGCCTGGCCTACCGCTTCGACATCGTCTTGCGCGGTCAGCGCCAGACCCACTTCGAAAACCGTTGAGGAGTTCCGCCATGCCTATCGAATTGCTGCCGGAAACGCCCTCGCAGACCGCCGGCCCCTACGTGCACATCGGTCTGGCCCTGGAGGCTGCCGGCAATCCCACCCGCGACCAGGAAGTCTGGAACCGCCTGGCCAAGCCTGATGCACCAGGCGAGCACATCGTGCTGATTGGCCAGGTTTACGACGGTAACGGCCATCTGGTGCGTGATTCGTTCCTGGAGGTGTGGCAGGCCGATGCCGATGGCCTCTACCAGGACGCGTACAGCCACGAGAGCGCTTTCAACAGCTTCGGTCGTACCGCCACCACGTTTGATGCAGGAGAGTGGACCCTGCACACGGTCAAGCCGGGCGTGGTGAGCAACGCCGCGGGCGTGCCCATGGCGCCTCACGTCAACATCTGCCTGTTCGCCCGGGGGATCAACATCCACCTGCACACACGGTTGTACTTCGACGATGAGGGCGAGGCGAACGCCATATGCCCGGTGCTCAACCTGATCGAGCAGCCACAGCGGCGGGAGACGTTGATCGCCCGGCGATGCGAGGTAGAGGGGAAGACGGCGTATCGGTTCGATATCCGTATTCAGGGGGAAGGGGAGACGGTGTTCTTCGACTTCTGAAGGCGACCGCAGGCCTGGGCGCCTCGCGACACCAAGCTACTGCGCCATGGCAGCGCTTGGTGCCACAGGTGTTCACGGCTTGGACGATGACGTTGGGGGCGGCGCCAGCATGTCAAACGCGTCACTTTGAAATTGGAACAGCACGCAGTCAACGGGCGTGGGCTGTTCACGGGTAGGGCCCTTGCAGCCGCTTTCATGTACGCGCCTGGCCGGCAGCAGGTAGTAATCGCCCGGCCCGTACTCGTCTCTTCTGCCATCGATCACTGTGTAGAAGGTGCCCTGGTGCACAAACGTCGGCAGCGCATCGCTATGGATATGCAGTCCGTTATCGGTACCTGCCTTGAAGCGCACGAGGGCGACGTAGCATCCCGTGCCCCTTGGCCTCCACGGGGTGCTGGCATTTCCTGTGATCTTGGCGCCCAGGTCGCCGTTGAGATTTTTATACGTGACCCTGCCATTGGAAGCAGGGACAGGGCGCCAGCCGATATCTGACAGGCCTGCTGTTTGCCTGATCAGTGGCAGGGCAGACAGGTTACAGGTATCAGTTGATGCCGTCAGAGTATTCAAGTTGGTCGTCGGGGGACTTGCGCCTGCCTCCGGGGAGTGCGTGCATGCTGTCAAGGACGTGAAGATGGCGAATGCCAGGAGAACGGTAGATGAATGCATGGCCTGACTCCTTGAGTTGTGGGTATTAGCAGGTACTTGACTGCTGTGTTGGCCCAACGCCGAAGGGGTAGGTCTTGGGATATCACCATCCTGGGCCAAGAAAGCCTGTATCTTGCAATGCACGGCGCGCCGCCAATTGCTGGGCAGCGCGCTGGCTTGCGAGTAGAAGATTAACGACCGAACGGGCGGCAGTCTCCTGGTAGAAATGACAGGGTGGTCGCGCCCTGTCTTGTCGCGGTTTGATTTTTATGACTTGACCGGCACCAGGTCGAACTTGTCGGCCTGGTACTGGAACAGCAGGCAATCGTCGGCGACGGTGCAGCCGCTCTCGTGTACCAGCTTGGATGGCAGCTTGTAGTAGGCGCCAGTTGGGAACTCGGTGCGCTTACCGTCGATTACGGCGTAGAAGGTGCCCTTGAGCACGAGGGTTGGCAGGGATTCGGTATGCTGGTGCAGCCCGTTGTCGGTGCCCTTCTTGAATTTCACGTAGGCCGAGTAGGGGCCCTGGCCGAAAATGTCGCCTTCAACATTGGCATGGCTGACCTTGCCTTGGGTGCCGGCGACGTCCTGCCATTTCAGCGTGGCGCTGTCGGGCACCGAGATCAGTGACTCGGCGTGAGCATGGGCAGTGAGGGCAAGGGTGCCCAGGGTGATGCTGGCAATGAAGATGTGCAGTGCTTTCATGGAAATGGCTCCTTCGCCAATCAATCTGAGTGGGCGAAGGTTAAATAAACTTTTCTCGCACAAAAATAGCGCCTGCCAGCCATGATTTGTGCATTAAGTGCACAGATCAGTTTTCCCAGCGCGGCGTCGCATAGTGGCTTTGCACATAATCGAGGAAAGCCCGTACCTTCGGTGCCAGGTAGCGGCTTTGCGGATAGACGGCGTAGAGGTTGCGCGATGGTAATTGCCAATCGACGAGCACGCGGGCTAGCCGGCCATCGCCCAGTGCGTCATGCACGATGAAACGGTCGAAACTGGCGATACCCAGCCCGCCGATGGCAGCCGCGCGCAAGGCCATCGGCGAGTTGGCGCTCAGGCGTTGCGGCATGAGTATCTCCTGCTGCTCAGTGGCGCGGCTGAGGTGCAGGCGCTGTGGATGCTGCAAGCGGTTGTAGCCCAGCAGCGGGTGACGGGCCAGGGCCTCGGGCGTGCCGGGCAGCCCATGCCGTTCGAGGTAGGCGGGCGCCGCCACCAGCACCACCTCGCTGGTCGCCAGGCGGCGCGCGATCAGGCTGGAGTCGGGGAGGTGATCGGTCACCCGCAGGCAGACATCGACGTCCTCCTCGAGCAAGTCGACGAAGCGGTCGGTGCAGTTGAGTTCGATCTGCAAGCGTTCGTGGCGCTCGACAAAGTCCGGCAGCCAGCGGCCCATCTCCAGCTCGCCGAACGCGGTGGCCACGCTTAGGCGCAAGGTGCCGGTGGGTTGTTGCTGGTGTTCGGACAGCTCCAGGCTCATCGCCTGCATCTGTTCGAGGATCTGCACGCAATGGCGATAGAACAGCGCGCCGGCTTCGGTCAGTTGCAGGCGTCGGGTGGTGCGGTTGAGCAGTTGCGTGCCGAGGTGGCGTTCTAGGTTCTTGACCTGGCGCGACAGCACGGTGTGGGATAGCCCCGCCTGCGTGGCGGCGGCGCTGAAACTGCCGAGGTCGACGACCCGGCGGAAGGTCTGCATGGCGCTCAACTGGTCCATCGGCACATCACTCCTTGCAGCGAGCGGCGGGGCCGTTGCGGCCCCGCCCGGTCGCGGGTCAGCGCCGAACCAGCAGCACCCCGCTTTCCATGTGGTGGGTGTAGGGGAACTGGTCGAACAGGGCGCAGCGTTCGATGCGGTGGGTATCCTGCAGCTGGGCGATGTTCTGCGCCAGGGTCTCCGGGTTGCAGGAAATGTACAGGATGCGCTCGAAGCGGCGGGTCAGTTCGCAGGTGTCCGGGTCCATGCCGGCGCGCGGTGGGTCGACGAACACGGTGCCGAAGTCGTAGCTTTTCAGGTCGATGCCTTCCAGGCGGCGGAACGGGCGAACCTCGTTCAGCGCCTGGGTCAGCTCTTCGGCCGACAGGCGCACCAGGCGCACGTTGTCGATGCCGTTCTCGTCGAGGTTGTGCAGGGCGGCGTTGACCGAGGTCTTGCTGATCTCGGTGGCCAGCACCTGGCGCGCACGGGTGGCCAGTGGCAGGGTGAAGTTGCCGTTGCCGCAGTACAGCTCGAGCAGGTCGTCGCTACGCTCGCCCATGGCCTCGAAGGCCCAGCCGAGCATCTTCTGGTTCACCGCGCCGTTGGGCTGGGTGAAGGCGCCTTCGGGCTGGCGATAGCTGAAGGTGCGGCCGGCGATGTCGAGATTCTCCACCGCGTAGTCACGGCCGATCACCACGCGCTTGCCTTTCGAGCGGCCGATCACGCTGACGTTCAGGTCGCTGGCCAGTTGCTGCGCGGCAGCTTCCCAGGCGTCGTCCAGCGGCCGGTGGTAGCACAGGGTGATCATCGCGTCACCGGCCAGGGTGGTGAGGAACTCCACCTGGAACAGGCGGTTGTTCAGGTCCTCGTTGCCCTGCCAGGCGGCTTTCAGGCGCGGCATCAGCTCGTTGATGCGCTGGCTGGCAATGGGGAAGTCGTCGATCAGGATTGCCTTGTGCTTTTCGCCCGGGGCGAACATCGCATAGTGGCGCTGGCCACCCTCGCGCCACAGGCGAAACTCGGCGCGCAGGCGGTAGTGTTCGCGCGGCGAGTCGAACACTGCCGGCTCCGGCGCGCCGAACGGTGCCAGCAGCTCGCGCAGGCGGGCGGCCTTGGCCGCCAGCTGCGCGTCGTATTGCGAGGGATCGAAGACAGCACTCATGCGTTGAACCAGCCCAGCTTGATGACGAACAGGATCGACAGGATCACCAGCGCCGGGTTCAGGTCGCGGTGACGACCGGAGATCAGCTTGATGGCGGTCCAGGCGATGAAACCGAAGGCGATGCCGTTGGCGATCGAGTAGGTCAGCGGCATGGCCAGGGCGGTCACCACCACCGGCGCGGCTTCGGTGACGTCGTCCCAGTTGATCTCGGCCAGGCCCGAGGCCATCAGCACGGCGACGAACAGCAGCGCCGGGGCGGTGGCGAAGGCCGGCACGCTACCCGCCAGCGGGGCGAAGAACAGTGCCAGCAGGAACAGGATCGCGACCACGATGGCGGTCAGGCCGGTGCGGCCACCGGCGCTCACGCCTGCGGCCGATTCGATGTAGCTGGTGGTGGTCGAGGTGCCCAGCAGCGAGCCGGCCATGGCGGCGGTGCTGTCGGCGATCAGGGCGCGGCCCATTTTCGGCATGTGGCCGTCCTTGCCCATCAGGCCGGCGCGCTTGGCCACGCCGATCAGGGTGCCGGAGTTGTCGAACAGGTCGACGAACAGGAAGGCGAAGATCACGCTGATCAGGCCCACGTCGAGGGCGCCGGCGATGTCCAGTTGCAGGAAGGTCGGGGCCAGCGACGGTGGCATCGACACCACGCCATTGAACGGGGTGACGCCCAGGGCGATCGAGGCGATGGTCACGGCCAGGATGCCGATCAGCACCGCGCCACGCACCTTCAGCGCCTCGAGGGCGACGATCAGGAAGAAGCCCAGGGTGGCGAGGATCGGCGCCGGTTGCTTGAGGTCGCCCAGGCCCACCAGGGTTGCCGGGTTATCGACGACGATGCCGGCGTTATGCAGGGCGATCAGCGCCAGGAACAGGCCGATACCGGCGGCGATGGCCGAGCGCAGCGGCAGCGGGATGCTGTTCACGATCCACTCGCGGATGCGGAAGATCGACAGCAGGAAGAACAGCACCGCGGAGAGGAACACCGCGCCCAGGGCCACCTGCCAGGTGTGGCCCATGTGCAGGACCACGGTGTAGGTGAAGAAGGCGTTCAGGCCCATGCCCGGCGCCAGGGCGATCGGGTAGTTGGCGATGATGCCCATGGTCACCGAGCCGATGGCCGCGGCCAGGCAGGTGGCGACGAAGATCGCGCCCTTGTCCATGCCGGTCTCGCCGAGGATGCTCGGGTTGACGAACAGGATGTAGGCCATGGCCAGGAAGGTGGTGACGCCCGCGAGAATCTCGGTGCGCACGTTGGTGTTGTGTGCTCTTAGTTGAAACAGCCTTTCCAGCATGCCTGCTCCCCAGGGCGCCCTCGCGCCGTGAATGTATCGACCCCAACAGCAAAGCACAGACCGTACCGGATGCCGTGGTTTTGTGTGGGGCGGAAAAAAGCCGCGCATCATACCAGCATGGATGGCGGGGGCCTATGGCCATTCGGGAGGCGGGGTTCGCACATGGCCTGTAGGAGCCAGCCTTGCCGGCGAAGGGCATTGCACATGTCGGCGGGAAAAGCTTCGCCAGCAAGGCTGGCTCCTACGGGCGGCCTTCATGCATACGGTCGCGATGGGTCAGCGTCGGGAACAGTTTCATCCACACCCCGGTCACCACCAGGGTGCCCACGCCACCGAGCACCACCGCCGGCACTGTGCCAAACCAGTGCGCGGTAACGCCCGATTCGAACTCGCCGAGCTGGTTCGAGGCACCGATGAACAGCCCGTTCACCGCGCTCACCCGGCCGCGCATCTCGTCCGGCGTCTCCAACTGCACGAAGGCGCTGCGGATGACCATGCTGATCATGTCCGCCGCGCCCAGCACCACCAGTACCGCCAGGGAGAACCAGAAGGAGGTCGAGAGGCCGAAGGCGATGGTCGCCACGCCGAACACGCCCACCGCGGTGAACATGGTCAGCCCCACCTTGCGCTCCACCGGGAAGCGCGCCAGCCACAGCGACATCAGCAACGCACCGACGGCGGGCGCCGAGCGCAGCAGGCCCAGGCCCCAGGCACCGGTGAGCAGGATGTCCTTGGCGAACACCGGCAGCAGCGCGGTGGCGCCACCCAGCAGCACGGCGAACAGATCGAGGGAGATGGCGCCGAGGATGTCCGGGCGGCTGCGGATGAAGCGGATCCCGGCCAGCAGCGAGTCGAGGCTGGCGCGGCCGCGTTGCGGGAGCTGCTGACGGGCGTCCAGGTTCAGGGTGAGCAGGCAGGCGATGACATACAGGGCAACGGTCGGGCCGTACACCCAGGTGCTGCCGAAGGCATACAGCAGTCCACCCACCGCTGGAGCGACGATGGTCGCCGCCTGCGATGCCGAGGCCGAGGCCGCCACCGCGCGGGGGAACAGCCCGGGCGGCACCACGTTGGGCAACAGGGCCTGGGTCGCTGGCATCTCGAACGAACGGGCGGCCCCCAGCAGGAAGGCCAGCACGAAGATCAACTCGCGGCTGACGTTGTCGGTAAAACTGCCCAGGGCCAGCACCAGGGCGATCAGCGCCTGCAGGGTCTGGCACAGGGCGGCGACCTTGCGCCGGTCGTATTGGTCAGCGACGTGACCGGTGTGCAGCATGAACAGCACGCGGGGGGCGAACTCGACCAGGCCGACCAGGCCCAGATCGAGCACATTGCCGGTCAGTTGGTAGAGGTGCCAGCCGATGGCCACGGTGAGCATCTGGAAACCACTGGCGGTGAATACACGGGCCAGCCAGAAGGCGATGAAAGGGCGGTGATGACGCAGCAATTGTGGGGCGGAATCGGACATCGGGGAGCCTGCGGCCTCGGTGCTGGAGGGGGCAGAAGCGTAACATCTGTTTGTAACAAATGGTTGCTGAAAGCCGCGTGGATCAACTCCCCAGGCATCGCAAAAGAGGGTGAGACATCGGGTCACGCGGCAATCAACCACACATCCGGATAGGTCATTCAGGACTATGCTTCCAAACAGTCGTTGATCTGGATCAATCGTTCCAGAAGCAACGATTTGGCCTTCGGGCCGGAATCCCTGCGATCGAACAGAACAAGAAGAACAGGCCACACTCGACACCCGTGGGGGCAGTGGGCGACGGGGCCATGGGCCCGGCCGCCGGATTATCTGAAGAGGAAGCACCATGTTCGGATTAGAAGCCTTAGAGCTCGCCCGAATCCAGTTTGCCTTTACCGTGTCCTTTCACATCCTGTTCCCGGCCATCACCATTGGCCTGGCGAGCTACCTGGCAGTCCTCGAAGGTCTTTGGCTGAAGACCGGCGACAACACCTACCGTGACCTCTACCACTTCTGGTCGAAGATCTTCGCCGTCAACTTCGGCATGGGCGTGGTCTCCGGCCTGGTCATGGCCTATCAGTTCGGTACGAACTGGAGCCAGTTCTCCGATTTCGCCGGTTCCATCACCGGCCCGTTGCTCACCTACGAGGTGCTGACCGCCTTCTTCCTCGAGGCCGGTTTCCTCGGTGTCATGCTGTTCGGCTGGAACCGTGTCGGCCGCGGCCTGCACTTCTTCGCCACCTGCATGGTGGCGCTTGGCACGCTGGTGTCGACGTTCTGGATCCTCGCTTCCAACAGCTGGATGCAGACCCCCCAGGGCTACGAGATCGTCAATGGCCAGGTGATCCCGGTGGACTGGTTCGCCGTGATCTTCAACCCGTCGTTCCCCTATCGCCTGATGCACATGGCCACCGCGGCCTTCGTCGCCACCGCGTTCTTCGTCGGTTCGTCGGCGGCCTGGCACCTGCTGCGCGGGCGTGACAACCCGGCGGTGCGCAAGATGCTGTCGATGGCCATGTGGATGGCGCTGATCGTCGCGCCGGTGCAGGCGGTGATCGGTGACTTCCATGGCCTCAACACCCTCAAGCACCAGCCGGTGAAGATCGCGGCCATCGAAGGCCACTGGGAGAACAAACCCGGCGAGCCGACCCCGCTGATCCTGTTCGGCATCCCCGACATGAAAGCCGAGACCACGCGCTTCAAAGTCGAGATCCCGGCGCTGGGCAGCCTGATCCTCACCCACAGCCTGGACAAGCAAGTCCCGGCGATGAAGGAATTCCCACCTGAGGACCGGCCCAACTCCACCATCGTGTTCTGGTCGTTCAGGGTCATGGTCGGGCTGGGCATGCTGATGATCCTGGTCGGCCTGTGGAGCCTGTGGCTGCGCAAGCGCGGCACGCTGTACAGCTCTCGGCCGTTCCTCTACCTCACCCTGTGGATGGGGCCATCGGGGCTGATCGCCATCCTCGCCGGCTGGTTCACCACCGAGGTTGGCCGCCAGCCATGGGTGGTCTATGGGTTGATGCGCACCGCCGATGGGGTATCCAACCATAGCTATGCGCAGCTGGGCTTCACCCTGGTGATGTTCGTGGTGGTCTACTTCGCCCTGTTCGGCACCGGCATCGGCTACATGATGCGCCTGGTGCGCAAAGGGCCGAAAACCGGCGAAGGCGAGGAGCACACCCCGGGTGGCCCTGGCCAGCAACGCACGCCGGCGCGACCGTTGTCCGCCGCCGATGAAGGCCACGAGGCCGACTCCACCAGCCTGAGCAAGGGGAACTGAGATGGGTATCGATCTTCCGCTGATCTGGGCCGTGATCATCATCTTCGGCGTCATGATGTACGTGGTGATGGATGGTTTCGACCTGGGGATCGGCATGCTCTTCCCCTTCGTCAAGGACGAGCGTGACCGCGATGTAATGATGAACACCGTCGCCCCGGTGTGGGACGGCAACGAGACCTGGCTGGTGCTGGGCGGCGCTGCGCTGTTTGGCGCCTTCCCGCTGGCCTACTCGGTGGTGCTCGAGGCGCTGTACCTGCCGTTGATCCTGATGCTGGTGGGCCTGATCTTCCGTGGCGTGGCCTTCGAGTTCCGCTTCAAGGCCCGGGCCAACAAGCGGCATATCTGGGACAAGGCGTTCATCTGGGGTTCGCTGGTGGCGACCTTCTTCCAGGGCGTGGCCCTGGGCGCCTTCATCGAAGGCTTCAAGGTGGTCGACCGCAAGTTCGCCGGCGGCAGCCTGGACTGGCTGACGCCGTTCACGCTGTTCTGCGGCCTGGGCTTGATCGTGGCCTACACCTTGCTGGGTTGCACCTGGCTGATCATGAAGACCGAAGGGCCGCTGCAGCTGAAGATGCACGACATGGCCCGGCCCCTGGCGTTGGTGCTGCTGGCGGTGATCGGTATCGTCAGCCTGTGGACGCCGATCGCCTACCCGCAGATCGCCGAGCGCTGGTTCAGCATGCCCAACCTGGTCTGGTTCATGCCGGTGCCGATCCTGGTGCTGGTGGCCTTCTACGGCTTGCTGCGGGCGGTGGCGCGCAACGCGCACTACACGCCGTTCCTGCTGACCCTGGTGCTGATCTTCCTGGGCTACAGCGGGTTGGGCATCAGCCTGTGGCCAAACATCATCCCACCGTCGATCAGCATCTGGGACGCCGCGGCGCCGCCGCAGAGCCAGGGCTTCATGCTGGTGGGCACGTTGTTCATCCTGCCGTTCATCCTGGGTTACACCTACTGGAGCTACTACGTGTTCCGCGGCAAGGTGACCCATGAAGATGGCTATCACTAGGAGCGCGTCGTGATGAACGTCGAAGAGAAGAAGCCGCTGTGGCAACGCCTGGGCTGGTTGGTGCTGATCTGGGTGCTGAGTGTCGCGGCGCTGGGGGTGGTGGCCTATGGCATGCGCATGTTCATGAGCGCGGCGGGGTTGAGTACCCACTGACCTGCGAAGCAGACACGGCAGTGTTTGGCACCGGCTTTGCCGGTGTTCGCCAGCAAGGCTGGCTCCTACAGGTCTGGCGCGGTACCTGTAGGAGCGGGTTTACCCGCGATGGGCCGCGAAGCGGCCCTCTTCATTTTCGGGCTTTTAACACCACGAACTTCGGCGTCGCCGCCACCTGCTCGACACCCCGGAACAAGCGCGCCAGTTTGCTGTGATAGCCCAGGTGCCGGTTGCCGACGATATACAACGCCCCCCCTACCACCAGCGCCTCACGGGCTTGCTGGAACATCCGCCAGGCGAGGAAGTCGCCGACCACCTGCTGCTGGTGGAACGGCGGGTTGCACAGCACCACATCCAGCGACTGCTTTTCTTGCCCGGCCAAGCCATCGGCCGCGTGAATTTCGGCTGCGCGCTCGCCCAGCGCCGCCTGCCAGTTGTCGCGGGCCGATTGCACCGCCATGTACGACTCGTCCACCAGCGTGTAGTGGGCATCGGGGTTGGCCAGGGCGCTGGCGATGGCCAGCACGCCGTTGCCGCAGCCCAGGTCCGCGACCCGTGCCTGGCCCAGGTTGCGCGGCAGGTGGGGCAGGAAGGCGCGGGTGCCAATATCCAGCCCTTCGCGGCAGAACACGTTGGCATGATTGACCAGCTCCAGGGCAGGGCTGTCCAGGTGGTAGCGGCTAGGGTAGGGGGAGCGCGCCAATGGGCGCTCGGCGGTGGTGGCGATGAGCAGGCGGGCCTTTTTCTGCGCCAGCGAAGCCTGGACCGGGCCGATGTACTTCTCCATCAGGTCGCCCGCGGCGCGTGGCAGGTGCTTGATCATGGCGCCGGCGATCACCTGGGCACCCGGGGCCAACTGGCCCTGCAGGCGGATCAGTTGCTCCTCGAGCAGCGCCAGGGTCTTGGGCACGCGCACCAGCACCCGGTCGAACGGGCCTTGCCAGGCTTCGTTGGCAGGCACGAACGGCACGCTGTCAAAGCCCTTGCCGTTACGTGCCAGGTTCTTCTCCAGCGCCATGCGCGCCAGGTGCGAGTCACCGCTGCTGATCACCTCCAACTGGCCAGCCAGGCCGGCCGCCAGGGCGCCGAAGCTGTCATTGAGCACCAGTACCTTGCAGTTGGCGGCCGGTACCTGGGTAGCCAGGTGTTCCAGCAGGTACTGGTCGGCGGCATCGAAAGCCAGCAGCGGGTCGTTGGCCTGTTCCGGCTGGCGGATCAGGTCGAGGTCGGCGAAGGGGCTGTTGAACAGGGGCATGACATGGGCTCAGCTGCGAATCTGCCTGGCGCGCTGTGCGGCAGGCTTGCGGTGGGCGATTCTACAGGGCTTTGTCCATCGACGGGGGACGGGCTGTCAGAGCAGGCCGCGCTGGAAGGCGACAGCGATGGCGCCAGTCTTGTTGGCGGCGTTGGTCTTGCTGATCACGCTGCGAATATGGAAGTTCACCGTGCTGGTGGACAGCGACAGAATGGTTGCCACATCTGCGGCGGTCTTGCCGCCTGCTGACCATTTGAGCACTTCCAGTTCACGCTCGCTAAAATGAGGTGTCGGGCTGCACTTCGCCAGGTGGTACTCGCTGAGTATCTCGTGCAATGTGCTGCACAGCCACATCACCAGCGACCCCTTCTCATAGACTTCTTCCACGCTGATCGGGCCATTGCGACGGCACACGCTCAGCTGGCTTTCGTTATGCTGTTGATCGAATACCGACTGGGTCCAGCCGTGGGTAATGCCATGCTTGGTTGCCGCTTTAAGCATGTGTGGCACTTCATTGAACCGTTTTTCGTTCCAGACCAACGGCTTGAGGGTCTTGTGGCACTTTGATACTACTGGGTCTATCGTGAAGACGTTGCCCTGCTGGTAAAGCGTGTTCCACTCGGGTGGGTAGTTGTTGTAGAGCACTACCTGTGGGCTATGGGCAGCGATATGCAGATGCAGCGTCAGACCGAGGTAATCCATGTTCAATGCTAGAACCATTTCCGCTGCCCGTTCGAGCAACTTCTTTGGGTCACGTTCCTCCAGCAGTAGCTGGATGGTTTCGCTCTTCCAGTAAGGCATCGGTGAAGCTCCATTGATATGCCATGGATCCAATTGATACGCCGTACGGATCGAAGTGTAGGAAATGTCCTCGTTTTGTGCTTGGTTTTTTTGCTATAGCTGCGTCGACCTTTCAGTGGTTTGTTGTCGGACATTGACGATACCCTACAAACCGACGGTGTTTATCCCGCCCGCATTGCGCGACACTAGGCGCAATTGTTCGATGGAGTCCGTCATGTCCGCCAGTGCCGACAAGTTCACCCGCCAAACCCTGCTTGATGTCCTGCCTCTGACGCCCAACCTGTTCAGCCTGCGGGTCAGCCGTGATACGGGGTTTCGCTTCCGCGCTGGGCAGTTCGCCCGCCTGGGGGTGACCAAGGCCGACGGCAGTGTGGCCTGGCGCGCCTACTCCATGGTCAGCGCGCCCCACGATGAGTTTCTCGACTTTTTCTCCATCGTGGTGCCGGGTGGCGAGTTCACCAGTGAACTCAGCCGGCTGGGTGAGGGCGACACGCTGCTGATCGATCGCCAGGCTTTCGGTTACCTGACACTCGATCGATTCGTCGGCGGTCGCGACCTGTGGCTTTTGGCCACCGGTACCGGCATTGCGCCGTTCATGTCGATCCTCCAGGACTTCGAGGCCTGGGAGCGTTTCGACAACATCAAGCTGGTGTACTCGGTGCGCGAGGCGAGGGAGCTGGCTTATCTGGAGGAGATCGCCGGCCTGGAGCAACGTGATTATCTGGCCGAGTTCGCGGGCAAGCTGCAGTTCATTCCGGTGGTGACTCGTGAGCCGCATCCTGGCGCATTGAACGCGCGCATCACCACGCTGATCGAGACTGGCGAACTGGAGAGGGCGGCGGGGCTGGCGCTGTCGCCGGAGCATTCACGGATCATGCTGTGCGGCAACCCGGACATGATCGACGAGACGCGCAAGGTGCTGAAGGCCCGCGACCTGCAATTGAGCCTGAGCAAACGCCCTGGCCAGGTGGCGGTGGAGAACTACTGGTAAAGCGCGGTATCCCCCTGTAGGAGCCAGCTTTGCTGGCGAACCGGCCAGTGAAACCGTGGCGTGCTCGTTCGCCAGCAAGGCTGGCTCCTACAGGGCGCGTCTCAGGCGCCGAGTTTGCTCAGGGCTGGCGGTTCTGCGCCTTGAGCAGGTCGCGAATCTCGGTCAGCAGGGTCTCTTCAGCGCTCGGTACCGGCGGTGCGGTCGGGGCCACGGCTTCTTCGCGCTTGAGGCGGTTGATCACCTTCACGCCCATGAAAATGGCGAAGGCGACGATGATGAAGTCGAGGATGGTCTGGATGAACTTGCCATACGCCAGCATCACGGCCGGCACATCGCCTTCGGCGGCCTTGAGCGTGATGGCCAGGTCGCTGAAGTCCACGCCGCCGATCAGCAGGCCGATGGGGGGCATGATCACGTCACCGACGAAGGACGAGACGATCTTGCCGAAGGCCGCACCGATGATGATACCCACCGCCATGTCGACGACATTTCCCTTGACCGCGAAGGCCTTGAATTCACTGAGCATGCCCATGCTGTATTCCTTTGTTACGAATGGAGAGGTAAACGCAGTGTAAGCCACTAAAACGCTTCATGCGTGACGTTCGCAGCTAATGACTGTGCTTAGAGCGAATAGTTTTGTCGCCCTTCGCGGCCTCCGGGACACGTCCGTGTTCGGCTATCATGGCGGTTTTTTCCAGGAGACCCCGCCCATGGCCAAGGCCAAGCGCTTGTATGGCTGCACCGAGTGCGGCGCGACCTTCCCCAAATGGGCCGGGCAGTGTGGCGACTGCGGCGCCTGGAACACCCTGGTCGAGACCATGATCGAGAGCGGCGGAGCCGCCGCGCCGAGCGGCCGTGCAGGCTGGACCGGGCAGCAGGCGCAGATCAAGACCCTGGCCGAGGTGAGCGTCGAGGAGATCCCGCGCTTCACCACCAGCAGCACCGAGCTTGATCGGGTGCTGGGGGGCGGCCTGGTGGACGGCTCCGTGGTGCTGATCGGTGGCGACCCCGGCATCGGCAAGTCGACCATCCTTCTGCAGACCTTGTGCAACATCGCCGTGCAGATGCCGGCGCTGTACGTCACCGGCGAGGAGTCGCAGCAGCAGGTGGCCATGCGCTCGCGGCGCCTGGGCCTGCCCCAGGACCAGCTCAAGGTGATGACCGAAACCTGCATCGAAACCATCATCGCGACTGCCCGTGTCGAGAAGCCGCGGGTGATGGTGATCGACTCGATCCAGACCATCTTCACCGAGCAGTTGCAGTCGGCGCCCGGTGGCGTGGCCCAGGTGCGCGAGAGCACGGCGCTGCTGGTGCGCTACGCCAAGCAGAGCGGCACGGCGATCTTCCTGGTCGGCCATGTCACCAAGGAAGGCTCGCTGGCCGGCCCACGGGTGCTGGAGCACATGGTCGACACCGTGCTGTATTTCGAGGGCGAGTCCGATGGCCGCCTGCGCCTGCTGCGGGCGGTCAAGAACCGCTTTGGCGCGGTCAACGAACTGGGCGTGTTCGGCATGACCGACCGCGGCCTGAAAGAGGTCTCCAACCCTTCGGCGATCTTCCTCAACCGTACCCAGGAAGAAGTGCCAGGCAGCGTGGTCATGGCCACCTGGGAGGGGACCCGGCCGATGCTGGTGGAGGTGCAGGCGTTGGTCGACGACAGCCACCTGGCCAACCCGCGCCGGGTGACGCTGGGCTTGGACCAGAACCGCCTGGCCATGCTGCTGGCGGTGCTGCACCGGCACGGCGGCATCCCCACCCACGACCAGGATGTGTTCCTCAATGTGGTTGGCGGGGTCAAGGTGCTTGAGACCGCCTCCGACCTGGCGTTGTTGGCGGCGGTGATGTCGAGCCTGCGCAATCGCCCGTTGGCCCATGGCCTGCTGGTGTTTGGCGAGATCGGCCTGTCGGGCGAGGTGCGCCCGGTCCCCAGTGGTCAGGAGCGCCTGAAGGAAGCGGCCAAGCATGGCTTCAGGCGCGCCATCGTGCCCAAGGGCAATGCGCCGAAGGAAGCACCGGCGGGCCTGCAGGTGATCGCTGTGACCCGCCTTGAACAAGCGCTGGATGCGTTGTTCGAGTAAGTCGCCTGGGCCTGCTTACTCCGCGCGCTGTTCGCGCTGGGCCAGGCGCCCGGCGTGGGTCGGCGGCTCGGCGGCGCCGGGGTTGCGCCCCTTGGCGGTCTCCCGGCGCAGCACCGGCAGGATCTCGCTGCCGAACAGTTCCAGCATGTCCAGCACCTCCGGCAAGGGGATGCCGGCATGGTCGAACAGGAACAGCTGGCGCTGGTAGTCGCCGAACTGCTCGCGGAAGGTCAGGGTCTTGTCGATGATCTCCTGGGGACTACCCACCGACAGTGGCGTCTCGCGCATGAACTCTTCCAGCGAAGGGCCATGGCCATACACCGGCGCGTTGTCGAAGAACGGGCGGAAGCGCTCGCGGGCGACCTGGGACTGGCGGTTGACGTAGATGTGCCCGCCCAGCCCGACCATGGCCTGTTGCGGGGTGCCGTGGCCGTAGTGGGCGAAACGCGAGCGGTAGAAGGCCACCATGCGCTGGAAGTGCCCTTTGGGCCAGAGGATGTGGCTGGCGAAGAAGCCATCGCCATGACGCGCCGCCTGCTCGGCGATTTCCGGGGTGCGGATCGAGCCATGCCAGACGAAGGGCGGCAGGTTGTCCAGTGGCCGGGGAATCGAGGTGAAGCGGTGCAACGGGGTGCGGAAGCGGCCTTCCCAGTTGATGTTCTCTTCCCGCCACAGGCGGTGCAGCAGGTCGTAGTTGTCCAGTGCCAGCGGCAGGCCCTGCATGATGTCCTTGCCGAACCAGGGGTAGACCGGCGCGGTGTTGCCGCGGCCGAGCATCAGGTCCATGCGCCCGCCCGACAGGTGCTGCAGCACCGCGTATTCCTCGGCCAGGCGCACTGGGTCGTTGGTGGTGATCAGCGTGGTCGAGGTGGAGAGGATCAGGCGGGAAGTCTGCGCGGCGATGAACGCCAGCAGGGTAGTGGGCGACGAGGTCACGAAGGGTGGGTTGTGGTGCTCGCCGGTGGCGAACACGTCCAGGCCGACCTCTTCGGCCTTGAGGGCGATGCGCACCATCGCCGACAGGCGCTCGGCCTCGCTGGGGATACGGCCTGTGGTCGGGTCGCGGGTGACGTCGCCGACGCTGTAGATTCCGAATTGCATCCTTGCCTCCTGAAGTGTGACGAATGCCGTGATTGTACGCATGTACGCGAACTGTTCAACTCCTTTTCCACGGCGTATGATCGTTCCGTCACCGGCACGGCGCCGGCGACACCCACGGATCCCCACGCTAAAGGAGAAGCGACATGCCAGAAGTGATCGTCTACGCAACCGCCGGCCGTTCCGACCTGCAGAAGAAGAAACTGCTGCGCTCGGTGACCGAGGCGGTGGCCAACAGTTTCGAGATCGCCCGCGAACACGTGGTGGTGCAGATCGTCGAGGCCCCACCCGGTGACAAGGCCAAGGGCGGTATCCCCTTCGACGAGCGTTGAAGCTCGCCCCTGGGCACGGCGCGGGGCGTCGTGCCTTTCTGTTGGTTGCCTTACAGATATCCCGCCCAGCGCTGCCATTGCCTGATGTTTGCCGGCGCTCAGGCCTGATTACTCGTCTTCGCGGTTTGCAAACACGCTTTACAGAAAGATTGTACGAGGGGGTTGCAACAGTACGACTGTATGCGTACATTGGCCTCGTTCGATGTCGACACGGACCCCAGGACCCATCCCACACAGCAAGGAGCTGAACATGAAGACATTGATGCAGTGGCGTGACCTGCCTGCCGAGGCAGAAGAATGGATGGCCCGTATCGAGGCGGTCAGGCCGCTGATCCTGCGGCACCGCGACTACGCCGAAGAACACGGCGAAACCCACCCCGAAGTCATGGCCGAGCTGTTCAAGCTGGGCTTTTCCCGTCTGTGCGTGAGCAAGGCCTTCGGTGGCCAGCAATTGGACATGCGGGTGATCTCGCAGGTCGTCCAGCGCCTCGCCGCCCTTGACGCTTCGGTGTCCTGGCAGGTGATGGTGCAGGTCGCCATGGGGCGCCTGGCCGACTACCTCCCCGAGCAGGCCGCCCAAGAGATCTACAGCGGGTGCAACGGCTTCGTGGTCGGTGCGATCCACTCCGGCGGCGAAGCCATCGCCGTCGAAGGTGGCTACCGTGTCAGCGGCAAGTGGGGCTTCGCCAGCGGTTCGGCACATGCCGACTGGCTGGTGTGCACCGCCACGCTCAAGCAGGAAGTCGCCGACGGCTCGCAACCGCAGGTGCGCATGCTTTTCGTGCCACGCAGCGAATGCCGCATCCTCAAGACTTGGGATGTGATGGGCATGCGCGGCACCGGCAGCAATCACTTCGAATGCAGCAATGTCTTTGTGCCGGCGCACTACAGCGTCGACCCCGAGTCGTTGAAGAAAGCCCCGGCGCCACGCGCCTCGCTGGCCTACAAGGTGGGTTACTACGACTTCGGCACCATCGCCGCGATGGGCACCGTGCTGGGTGTGGCCAAGGCCGCGCTGGAGTACTTCCGCGACGAGCGCACCGTGCCGGCCGACGAGGGCGTGGCCGCGTTGACCAGCGAGAAGACCGGCATCGTCCTGGCGCAACTGCACAGCGCTCAGTTGCTGTTGGAAGACGCCATCACCCAGTCGCAACTGGCCGATGGCGATGGCATGAACGTGCGCGTCGGGCTGGCCGGCTCGCTGCTCAACGAGCATGCGCTCAATGCCGTGAACCAGTTGCATGGGCTGACCGGCTCCAAGGCGGTCTACAAGACCTGTGCGCTCGAGCGCAGCCTGCGCGACATCCATGTCGGCTCCAAGCACTTCGTCCTGTCGCCGTTGAACCTGTTCGGCCTGGGCAAGCTGTACCTGGGCAAGGCGCAGACCAGCAAGATCTATTGATCCGGCGATTTTCGCCAGTCACCGACATTCAGCCGATGCAACCCCGGTCAGCCCGACCGGGCCAGCAGCGTGCAGGTTGGAGTTTTCTATATGTTGAATTTCCAGAAGGTTGCCGATCCAGGCGACAGGGGGTAAGTCATGCGGGCGAAACACTATCTAGGGAAGGTAACGGCGTCAGTGGTCACGCTTGCGGTACTGGGGGGCTTGTCACTGCGTTACGTGGCTCATGGAGAAGAGCCGGCGCCCGCCCCCGTTCTGGTACCCGCGGCCCTGGCCAAGGTCAAGCAGGTGCCGTACACCTATTACCAGGTTGCCATCGGCCAGATCGAGGCCCGCCAGCAGGTGCTGCTGTCGGCCGAAGTCAGCGGCCAGGTGGTGGCCCTGGCCTTCGACTCCGGCGACAAGGTCAAGGCCGGCAACGTGGTGGTCAGGCTCAACACCTCGCCGGAAGAAGGCGAGCTGACTCGCCTGCGCGGTGAGTTCGAAGCCGCCAAGACCCACTACGGGCGACTGCAGGCCCTGGCGCGCAACGGTGCCGAGAGCCAGCGTGCGCTGGACAGCGCACGGGCGCAGTTCGACGCGGCCAAGGGCAACCTCGAGAACATCCAGGCGCAGATCGCGCAGAAGACCATCCGCGCACCGTTTTCCGGCGAGCTGGGCATTCGCCAGGTTCACCTGGGCGACTACGTGCAGGCCGGTCGGCCACTGGCCACGCTCACCGACCTCAATGGCCTGCGGGTCAATTTCACCGTCTCCGAGCGCGACAGCGCCAACATCGTCAAGGGCCAGGCCGTCGAGCTGGGTGTCGATGCGTGGAGCGGCATGAAGTTCGAAGGCACGGTCAGCGCCATCGACCCACAGGTGAACAACTCCCACGTGATCAAGGTCCAGGCGCTGCTCAAGGAGCACCAGGGCAAGCTGCGCCCGGGCATGTACGCCAAGGTCAAGGTGCAGTTGCCGGGCAAGGATGAGCTGGTGGTGCCGGAAACCGCGATCACCTACAACGCCTATGGCGAGAGTGTGTTCGTCACCTATGAAGAAAACGGCCTGAAGAAGGTTCGCCGGCAGAATATCAGCATCGGCGAGCGCCGCGATGGCCTGGCGGTGGTCGCCAAAGGCCTGCAGGCGGGCGATGAAGTGGTGACCTCCGGGCAGATCAAGCTGCAGGACGGCGTCGCCATCGAGCCTGTGGCCGACACCGTGCGGCTCAACGTCCAGCGCTGAGGAACGATCATGCATTTCACCGATATTTTCCTGCGCCGGCCCGTGCTGGCGCTGGTGGTCAGCACGCTGATCCTGCTGTTCGGGATCATGGCGTTCACCAAGCTGCCGGTACGCCAGTACCCGATGCTGGAAACCTCCACCATCACCATCACCACCCAGTACCCCGGCGCCTCCTCCGAGCTGATGCAGGGCTTCGTGACCCAGCCGATCAGCCAGGCCGTGGCCTCGGTCGAGGGCATCGACTACCTGTCGTCCAGCTCGACCCAGGGCAAGAGCCTGGTCACCGTGCGCATGCAGCTCAACAGCAACTCGATCAACGCCCTCACCGAGGTGATGGCCAAGGTCAACCAGATCCGCTACAAGCTGCCCGCCGAAGCCTATGACCCGGTGATCGAGCGCACCTCCGGCGGCTTCACCAGCGTTGCCTACGTGGCGTTCTCCAGCGAGCAACTGTCGATGCCGGAAGTGGCCGACTACATCTCGCGGGTGGTCGAGCCGATGTTCTCGGGCATCGATGGCGTGGCCAAGATCAACGTGCTGGGCGGCCAGACCATGTCCATGCGCCTGTGGCTGGACCCGGACCTGCTGGCCGGCTACGGCATCACCGGCCAGGACGTGGCGGACGCGATCAAGGAGAACAACTTCCAGGCCGCGCCTGGCCAGGTCAAGGGCCTGTACGTGGTCAGCAACCTGCGCATCAACACCGACCTGACCAGCGTCGACGACTTCAAGGACATGGTCCTGCGCAACGACAACGGCAACATCATCCGGGTGCGTGATGTCGGCACCGTCGAGCTCAACGCAGCATCGTTCGACACCAGCGGCGCAATGAGCGCGGTCCCGGCGATGTTCCTCGGCCTCGACGCCGCGCCTACCGGCAACCCGCTGACCATCGTCAACGCGGTCAAGGCACTGATCCCGGAAATCGAGAAGACCCTGCCGCCAGGCGTGAAGGTGCAGATCCCGTTCGAGGTGGCGCACTTCATCCAGTCGTCCATCGACGAGGTGACCCACACCCTGATCGAGGCGCTGGTGATCGTGGTCCTGGTGATCTACCTGTGCCTGGGTACCTTCCGCACCGTGCTGATCCCGCTGGTGACCATCCCGCTGTCGATGCTCGGTGCCGCGGTGCTGATGCAGATGTTCGGCTTCAGCCTGAACCTGCTGACGCTGCTGGCGATGGTGCTGGCGATCGGCCTGGTGGTGGATGACGCGATCGTCGTGGTGGAGAACGTCCACCGCCATATCGAGGACGGCAAGACGCCGTTCGAAGCCGCCTTGCTCGGTGCCCGCGAAGTGGCGGGGCCGGTGGTGGCGATGACCTTCACCCTCGCCGCGGTGTATGCGCCGATTGGCCTGATGGGCGGCCTGACCGGCACCCTGTTCAAGGAGTTCGCGCTGACCCTGGCCGGCTCGGTGGTGGTGTCCGGCATCGTCGCCCTGACCCTGTCGCCGATCATGAGCACCCGCTTGCTCGACGCCAAGTCCAGCGAAGGCTACATGGCGCGCAAGGCCGAGGCCTTCTTCCACTGGCTGGCCGAGCGCTATGGCAAGTTGCTGGGGATGTCGCTGTCCCAGCGCTGGATCAGCCTGGCCATCGCCCTGGTGATCTTCTTCAGCCTGCCGGTGCTGTACAAGTCGGCGCAGAGCGAGCTGGCGCCACTGGAGGACCAGAACATCCTGCTCACCGCGATCAAGGCACCGCAACACGCCAACATCAACTACGTCGAGGCGTTTTCGGAAAAGCTCCACGAAGTCTTCAAGGAGTTCCCGGAAGGCTACAGCGACTGGGTGGCCAACGGCACCGACGGCCTGTCGAACAGTGTCGGCGGCATCAACCTGGTCGACTGGGACAAGCGCGAGCGCAGCGCCAACCAGATCCAGCCCCTGCTGCAGCAACGCGTCAGCCAGATCGAAGGCACCAGCATCTTCGTCTTCCAGATGCCGCCACTGCCGGGCTCCACGGGCGGTCTGCCGGTGCAGATGGTGGTGCGCAGCGACCAGGACTACCAATCGCTGTTCGACGTGATGGACAAGCTCAAGGCCAGTGCCCGCAGCAGCGGCCTGTTCGCCGTGGTCGACAGCGACCTGGACTTCAACAACCCGGTGGTCGAGGTGCAGGTCGACAGGGCCAAGGCCAACGCCATGGGCATCCGCATGAGCGACATCGGCAAGACCCTCAACAGCCTGATCGGCGAGAAGTACGTCAACCGCTTCGCCTACCACGGCCGCTCCTATGACGTGATTCCGCAGTCGGTGCCGCAGGATCGCATGACCCCCGAGGCGCTGAACCGTTACTACGTCAAGGACCAGCACGGCAACCTGGTGCCGCTGTCGACCCTGGCCACCATCAAGGTCAAGGTCGAGCCGAACCTGCGCCCGCAGTTCAACCAGCAGAACGCCGCGACCTTCCAGGCCATCCCCCTGCCGGGCGTGACCCTGGGCGATGCCGTGGCCTTCCTCTCCGAGCAGGCCAAGCAGTTCCCGGCCGGCTACACCTACGACTGGCAATCGGACACCCGCCAATTCGTGCAGGAGGGCAACACCCTGGTGCTGACGTTCGCCTTCGCCCTGGTGATCATCTACCTGGTGCTGGCGGTGCAGTACGAAAGCTTCATCGACCCGTTCATCATCCTGATCAGCGTGCCGCTTTCGATCTGCGGGGCACTGCTGCCGCTGGCGCTGGGCTACACCTCGCTGAACATCTATACGCAGATCGGCCTGATCACGCTGATTGGTCTGATCAGCAAGCACGGCATCCTGATGGTGGCGTTCGCCAACGAACTGCAGATGCACCACGGCATGGGCAAGCTGCAAGCGATCCGCCACGCCGCCGAAGTGCGCCTGCGGCCGATCCTGATGACCACCGCGGCGATGGTCGTGGGCCTGGCCCCGCTGATCTTCGCCACCGGTGCCGGGGCCAACAGCCGCTTCGGCCTGGGCCTGGTGATCGTGGTCGGGATGCTGATCGGCACCTTGTTCACCCTGTTCATCCTGCCGACGGTCTACAGCCTGCTGAGCACCGCCAGGCAGCCCAAGGCAACGCCTGCCGACAGCATTGAAGGCCAGGCCATCGACGCGCCGGCACGGGGATAATCGCATGTTGAAAATCACACGTTGTGCATGGCCGCTGTCGCTGGCGGCCCTGGTGGCCCTGAGCGGTTGCGTCAACCACGCCGGCATCGACCACCGTCAAACCCTGCTGACCCCCGAAGGCGCGCCTTCGAGCACCCTGGCCGACGCCCGCTTGCCGGCCGCGCCCTGGCCGCAAGGGCAGTGGTGGCAGCGCTACGGCGACGCCCAGCTGGACGGGCTGGTGGCCAAGGCTTGGCAGAACAACCCCGGGTTGCAGGAAGTGCGGGCGCGGGCCGACAAGGCCAACGCCTACCAGGAATACTACGGCGCCGACCGGGCGCCGCAGGTGGACGCCTTCGGCGATGTGAAGCGCTCGCGGCTGTCGCGCAGCGAAGACTACGCCGGGCAGGGCAACCGCTATGTCACCGTGCGCAGCCTGGGCGTGACCTTCGACTACGACCTGGACCTGTGGGGCGGCAAGCGCAGCGCCTGGGAGGCTTCGGTCAGCCAGGCGCGGGCGGCGGAGGTCGAGTTGCAGTCGGCGCGCCTGCTGCTGGCGGCCAACGTGGTCAAGGCCTACAACCAGCTGACCTATGCCTGGGATGTGGTCGACCTCAGCGAGCGTGATTTGAAGCGCCTGAGCAACCTGCAGAGCCTGACGGGCGATCGCTTCCACAACGGCTTGGACAACAAGTCCCAGCTACAGCGGGTCGATGGCCTTGTGGCACGTGCCGAGGCCAGCCTGTTGGGGGCCAGGAGCGATGTGCAGGTGGCCCGTCTGCAGCTCTCGGCGTTGCTGGGCACTGGCGTCGATGGCGCCCATGACATCGCCCGGCCCAAGCCGCTCAAGAGCGACGAAGCCGCCTTGCCGGAAAACCTGCCCGCCGAACTGCTGGGGCGCCGCCCGGACATCGTCGCGGCGCGCTGGCGGGTCGAGGCGCAGACCCAGACCGTGGCGTCGGTGAAGACGCGTTTCTACCCCAACATCAACCTGCGTGCGGGGGGCGGCATCCATGCCATGTCCGGTGACAGTTTCAACGACAGCGTCAGCCGTTTCTGGAACATCGCGCCGACCGTGACCTTGCCGCTGTTCGATGCCGGGCGCTTGCGCTCTGAGCTCAAGCAGAGCAACGCCGACCTGGACCTGGCGATCGCCGGCTACAACGCCACCCTGAACACGGCACTGCATCAGGTGGCGACCTCGGTGACCGAGTTGCAGGCGGTGAACCGGCAGATCGGCCTGCAACGCACCGCACGCGACACGGCGCAGTCGTCCTTCGACCTGGCTGTCGAACGTTTCGAAGTCGGGGAAAACAACTTCCTCGATTCGCTGAACATCGAAGAGCAGTTGATCGAAGATGAAATGCGCCTGGCCCTGCTCAGCAGCAAGCAGATCGACTCGGCGGTGAGCCTGGTTACTGCACTTGGGGGCGGCTACGAGCCCGAGCCAAGCGCTGTTCGTTGAATGCTGGTTCAGCCGGCGCCGGGGTTGCACCTGGCGCCGGCTTTCAAGTGTTCGCCTGGAGGGTTGCAGCACCTACGATATCGAGCGCCGCCCGCGCGGCGCATCGCGGATGAATCCGCTCCTACCTCGGTTGCAACGTGCCGCACCTGTGAGGCCGAACGGGCCTGTAGGAGCGGATTCATCCGCGATACGCCGCGCAGGCGGCGCCCGGTCTCAAGAACCCTACAACATCTCCGACGAAAACCCCGCGCTTTACACCTTGAAACACACCGTTTTCTAAATCCGTCTCAATGCACAACGTCCTGTTTTACAAGGCTAAATGGGTTGCACCTTGATGCTCCCGGGTAGCACATGCAACACGATTGGCTCGCGAACGGTTGTAACAATGGTGTATAGTCCTACACTGTTCGTACTAACAAACAGTCGTGATTCCAGAGGCAGGCAGCCATCGACTGATGGCCCTAGGTAGTTGGGAACATGCTGTCCCCACGGGGTATTGCCAGGTTCGGACTCGGCTTTCCAGGAGCGCGACATGGAATCGCGCCTGATCAATACGGGGAAACCACGGACGGTACCGCGCAGGCGATCCGGCGCGTGGTGATCCTTGTAAGGCTATTGAGGTTATTGCATGTACACTGCCAACCACCCCAGCATCGAACAGATCCGCCTGGAGAACGTCCTGACAGCACTTGGCAACCCGTTGCGCCTGACCGTGCTGAAGGTCCTTTCCGATGGTGAAGAGCACCCTTGCGGGCGCATCCTCAAAGGTGCCTCCAAGTCGACCATGACCCACCACTGGCGCGTGCTGCGCGACAGCGGCGTGATCTGGCAACGCCCTTATGGCCGTGAGAACCTGCTGTCGATCCGCCGGGATGACCTGGAAGCCCGCTTCCCAGGCCTGCTCAGCTCCCTGCTCGACGCGGTCGACAAAGACCCGCACACCTCGCAGGTCATCCGCGACAACGAAGCCCGCCTGGAAGAAGGCTGAGTCGCCTTCCCCCGCGAGCGCGCCCTTGGCTCAGATAGCCAGTTTCAGCGGCGCGCTCCGCTCCTGCAACAACGCCCAGAAACCCTCGAGAAAGCATTCGGCGATCAGCAGTGGCTGGCCGTCGCGCATGAAGCGCGAGCGGCGGGCCAGCAACTTGCCGCCTGGCTGACCAAGCGACGTGGCCAGGCGCGACAGCGGGTCATCGGCCTGTGGGCGCTGGCATTCGAATGCGCCGCGGTGAATATCCTGCGAGTTGTACAGCATGCCGCCCAATGGCTCGCCACCGTAGCCGGCAAGCTCCGGCCAGGCCGGCCGGCGCTCGCGCATCGGCGTCAGGCTGCGGGCGCAGACCATGACCTGGTCGTCGACTTTCAAGGCCACTTCACGGATCCAGGCAGGGCTGTCGGCGGTGCAACCCAGGGCGTGGGCTTCACCGGGTTCGGGGAAATCGATCCGCTGCTGGGTCACATCCATGCTGAACCGGCCCAGCGCCTTTAGGCGCAGGGTCAGCGAGCCTGGCGCGAACAGCCAGTGACGTTGATCGTCGCTCAGGCCAGGTAGCGGCAGCGAAGTCCAGAGATTGTCCATGACGCGTGTTCTCCGGAAGTCTTCAGGCCGCAGACTGATCGGGCGCGGCAACGCGATGATAGGCACGGTCGAAATAGATCAACCCTTCCGGATGCTGGGCGCTGTCGATGTTCAGCACCTGGCAGTAGAAGATGCTGTGGCTGCCCACCGTGTGGATTTCGCTGATCCGGCAGTCGAAGCAGACGAGCGCCTCGTCCATGGTCGGTGCGCCGCTGTGGCCGGTGGACCAGGGAGTTGCCTGGAAGCGTTGCTCCATGTCCAGGTGCTTGTTGGCGAAGATGCCCGACAGATGCTGGTGGTCACCGCGCAGCACGTTCACGCAGAGCACGCCGTTTTCTTCGAAACTGCTGCGCTGGCGCGACTGGTTGTTCATGCACACCAGCAGGGTGGGCGGGGTGTCGGTGACGCTGCACACGGCGGACGCGGTGAAGCCGTGGCGACCACTGGGGCCGTCGGTGCTGATGATCGAGACGGCGCCGCCAAGCCGGGCCATGGCATTTCTGTAGGTTGCAACATCCATTGCTGAAACGCTCCTTCGGTGAGTGATCTTCGCTAAAAAAGCTTTGGCGATCATGCATGTACGCCATGACTTATTGTTTGTAAGCCGGGGTTGACGTACCCCGCAGGCGACCGCATATCATTCGCACACCGCTGATTGTACGGATGTATTAGTACAATACAATTCTTTTTGTAACGCCGTTCACGTATTGCCGCTGCACGCCCTGCCGCGCAAGGCCTGCAGGTCATGGGTGGCCTGGGCGGCGCAGTGGGATCCGGGTTGTGACTGCCTAGGTTGCGACCCACCCGTTGTGAGAAGGGAGAAGTAGATATGAGTGGTCGTGGAAGACCCCGGGAGTTCGATCGACACGAGGCGCTGGTCAAGGCCATGCTGCTGTTCTGGGACAAGGGTTACGATGGCACGTCGCTGAGCGAGTTGATGGGGGTGATGAAGATCAAGTCACCGAGCCTCTATGCCGCCTTCGGCTCCAAGGAGGACCTGTTCCTCGAAGCGCTGGAGCTTTACTGGTCCACGGTTGGCGAGGAGATCTGGAGCGAGCTGTACAAGTATGAACGGGCGCAGGACTCGATCCAGGCCGTCCTCCTGGCAACTGCCAGGATCCTCACCCGTGAAGACCGTCCCCACGGTTGTTTCGTCACCCAGACCGACCTCAATTCGCCCTTGCCCAACCTCAGGGTCGGGCTCAAGGTGCTGCGCTGCAAACCCTTCGAGATGTTGAAGAACCGCCTGCGCCTCGGGCAGGCCAGCCGTGAGATCGGCGAGCATGTCGATTGCGAGAGCCTGGCCAATTACTACGGCGTGGTACAGCGCGGCATGGCCATGGTGGCGCGTGACGGTTCACCACGCGATGCGTTGGAAAAAGTGGCAGGCCATGCCATGGGCAATTGGGAGTCCATCGTCCCGGATCATCTCGCGCACTGACCTCTCCTCTGCTAGCTGGCCTTTGGCCATTCTCTGGTTTGTCTCAACGCAACCGGCCACGTGAGTGGCCGGTTGCGTTTTTGCTGTTCCTGTGGATTTATGTGCAGGTTACACGCTAAATTCAGCAAGTTTTTCACACGATCGAAACATTTTTGTGCGTCTTGACTGCCCTGAAATTTTCTAACGACCGGCACAGAAAACGTGTTGCCTAGGCATTTTGTCTGTACTAGGATATGCGAACAGTACTAATTGACTAGTACATTATTGGCTTCGCAGGGCGGCTCTAACCCCTCGAAATCGGCAGGCCTGGACAGCAGGTCACGCCAGAGTGGCGACACCCCATGCAAGGATTCGCAACCGGGATGCATGTCTGACTTTCGCCACGGCGAAACCACGCGCTGCATCCGAACAGGCAAGGGATTGTGTGATGCAGACAACATGGCTTGTCGAAGTCGGGACGCGCGTTTCGTCCGACTCCCATATTGGTGATGCCAGCTGGGTTCGCGCCGGCAATCACCTCCAGGGCGTGACCCTGGGTCAGGGGTGCTTCATCGGTTTCAAGTGCAGCCTCGAGCACCTCGATGTTGCTGACCGCGGCATGCTGGCCACCGGCGTCGTCGCTCGCGGCAGCGAGCAACACCCCATCCGTGTGGGCCGTGGCGCCTGGATCGGTGCCCGCGCAACCCTTTTGCCCGGCGTGCACATCGGTGCCGGAGCGGTGGTGGCCGCAGGCGCACTGGTCACTGAAAACGTCGAGCAGGACTGCATCGTCGTCGGCCGCCCGGCACGGGTGATCGCCCGTCGCCAGGTCAGCGAGGATGGCTGGCCCGACCCGGCGCCGGTCCTGCAGAAAGTGCTCAAGCGTCAGCGCGAAGGCCTGCCTTCCTTTCTCGATCGCGCCTCCTGCGCATTGCACCTGGTGCATCAGCAAAACCCACAGCTCTGTACTTGGCATATCGCCGACAGCGCGTTGATCGACGCCGAATTGTCCGGTGGCGCTTCGGTGCACATCGGTGAGGACTGCGTGCTGATCGGCCGCAGCACCCGGCGCGGTGGCATGCACGATCACGGCGGTATCGCCCTTGGCGAGCACGTCGGCCTGGGGCGTGGCGTGGTCATCGAAGGGGCTGGTGGTGTCGCCATCGGCGAGCACAGCCAGCTCGACGACCAGGTCACCCTGGTGTCGTCCTCCCATGACCACGGCTACCGCTCGCTGCCCTGGAAAGCCGCCCCCATTCGCATCGGCAAGCGTTGCCGCATTGGTACCGGCGCCTTGATCGTTGGTCCTGTTTCCCTTGGCGACGACGTGGTGGTCGAACCCTACGCCGTGGTCATTCGCGATGTACCTGCACACTCGGTAGTCAAAGGCATCATTCAACTCAAGGAGGAAGTCGCATGATTCTGTTCGCCCCCGCACCCACCGGTTCCGGTCACAACATGCGCGTGCTGTCGATCGGCCGTGCCCTTAAGGATCGCAACCCCGACATCGACCTGAAGGTGGCCCTGGCCTCGCTGCAGGACGTGTTCACCCCGATGTTCGAAGGCTCGGGCATCGAGGTGATCGATGTCGCCGGGCAACTGATGGACTATTCGAAAAAGAGCAACTTGTCGCGCCAGCTCGACTGGGGCAGCTATATCGCCGGCTACATCTCCAACACGTTCCTGTCCAGCGAACGCATGCTCGCCTACCTGGCGATCATCGAGGAACACAAGCCTCGGGTGGTGATTTCCGACTTCAACATGGCGGCTTGCCTGGCGGCGATCTTCAGCCGCACGCCCCTGGTGTTCGTCACCGAGCGCTACGACTTCACCTTGTGCCAGTTGACCGACCAGGACCTGAGCGAAGGTGGTTTCGAGCTCAACGCCGAAGACCTGAACCGGGCGCGCCTGGCCTTGCACAAGCAGTTCTCGTGGATGATCGAGCAGAGCCAGCTGGTGCTGACCGACAAGCCCTACATCCCGGAAATGGACAACGGCACGCCGGTGGCCAGCGCGCTGCACTCGGGCAAGGCGCACTTCGTCGGGCCGATGATCCGTGATTTCACCCAGACCAACGCCTCCACCGTGCGCGCCGACCTGGGCCTGGGTGATGGTCCGTTCGTTGTCGCCTCCATCAGCGGCACCACCATGTTCGCCGAGAGCAAGCAGAACCTGCTCAACGGCTACCTGGAGGCCTTCGAGCGCCTGCGCGCCGAACGCCCGGAGCTGAAGATGGTGCTGCTCGGCCGCCAGGACATCGCCCCGCGCGAAGGCGTCATCAGCGTGCCGTACTACCCGGACTGGATGGGCCTGCTGCGCGAAGCCAGCCTGCTGGTATCGGCGCCGGGCTGGATCACCGTGACCGAGATCGCCGCGCTGAACATTCCGACGCTGTTCGTGCTGCCGTCGAAGTCCGAGTACCACGAGGCCGAGGCGCTCGACCGCCTGGGGCGCCTCGGCTTCCCGACCTACCTGGGTTGCGAGGCCGCGCGGATTGCCGAGCTGATCGGCGCCGAACTGGACAAGGACACCGCGGCGCCAACCTATTTCGGTGCCCACCAGCGTGTCGCCGCACCGGATGGCTTGGGTGCCCAGCGTGCCGCCAGCCGGATTCTGAGCCTGGCTCAGTAAGCAACATCATCCACAGCATTATTCAGGGAGAGGGCAATGCACAGCGCCTCAATTACCTTCATGGCCGAAGCCTTGATGGACAGGGAAGAGGGTGGCTTTCTGGCAGTCACCGACGCTACCGGTGCGGTACGCATCAGCAGCGACAAGCGCCTGGAGGACCAGGTGGCGGCGACGCTGTTCTTCGCCGCCCATGGCGAGGCCGAGCAGGCCGAGTTCGCGCTGGCCGGGTTGCTGGCGCTGCACGATGCCAGCCAGGATGGCTTCATCGAATTGGGCGACCGTTTCTGGAACCCGCATGGCTCCGGGCGTTGCCGGACCCTGGCGGTCCAGTTCGATGCCCTGCGCGCAGTACTCGAGTTCCGCCGCCTGCGGCGTGACGATGCGCAGCTGAAGAGCGTGACCCTGGGCTTGAGCCAGCGCCTGCAGCAGGTCTATGACAACCGTCTGTTCGGGGGTGTGCTCAGCAGCGACTGGAGCGCGGTGATCGATGGGCACATGCCAATCGAGTTGGACATCGGCGCGGTCAACCTGTTGTGCAGCCTGTGCGCCTGCAAGGGTGACCAGGCGCTGCTCACCCACCTGCAGCAACACGTCTGGAAGCTTGAGGACGAAGTGCGCGCCGAGCTCGATGGCCTGGGCGCAGGCACCCTGCGCAACACCGCCAGCCGGGCGCGCGCCGCGGCGGCCCTGGCGCGCTGGGCACGGGCCAACAGCCACCAGGAGATGCTGCAGCTGGCGCGCAAGCTACTCGAGGACACCTTCGAGCGCCTGCACGACAACACCTACGGCGGCTTCTGGGATCGCCTGCGCTACGACCAGCGCGTCGGCGCGGACTGGCTCACCTCGTTCAAGCGCAACGAGTCGCCGTTCCCGATCAAGACCAGCCTGGACGTGGCGTTGCTGCTCGATGCATTGGCGCTGGCACAGCCACACGACGCCGCCGAACGCCGCGATCAGTTGCTCAAGGCGCTGGGGGATTTCCACGACAGCCACCATGGTGGGTTCTTCCTGGGCAAAGGCTACTTCTGGTCGACCCCGGTCGATCCGACGGTGCCCTTCATCCGCCAGTTCTGGGCGCCACCTCGGCAGTTGGGCGTGTTCCACATCGGCAACCTGTCGTACCTGCCGTTGCACATCAAGAGCCTGGAAGGTCAACTGGCCTGCCTCAAGGCCCTGGCAAACCACACCGCGTCCTTGCCGGCGCCGCAAACCTGGGCCCCGGTCGATGGCAGCGCCCTGCGCGTGGTGGACAACCGTCGGCCGCTGGAGCAACCCCACCTGGGCCAGATGCCGAACCTGGACGTCAATTTGCCGGCCTACTACGACTGGCTGAGCCAGTCGCGTGCCTCCCTCGCGGTGCCCTACGGCCTGACCGCCGAGCTGGCGCCGCAGGGCTTCCGCGCCGACCGCTGCTGGCAGGTGTTCTCGGCGCTGCACGTGATTTCCGACCTGTATGCGTTGAAAGCGGACATCGAGGACAGCGCCAGCCTGGTGGCCTGCATCCAGGCCTCGCAGAACCCCGACGGTGGCTTCTCCGAGCAACCTGGCCAGCTGAGCGACGTGTTCGCCACCTACTGCGCGGTGATTTCCCTGCGCCTGTTGGGCAGCGCGCCACGTGCCGAGCAGGCCTGCGTCGCCTACCTGCGCCAGTGCCAGCAGGCCGATGGCGGTTTCGGCAACGTGCCGGGCTACCAGTCGGACATCTGGCACAGCAACCTGGCGGCGTTGTCGCTGCACGTACTGGGTGCACAGGCGAACCAGCCGGAGGCGCTGCTGGACTTCATCCTGGCCTGCCAGCATGCCGATGGCGGTTTCGGCAATCGCCCGGGTAACCCGCCCGACACCTTCTCCACCTACCGCGCCCTGTCGCTGTTGCATGCGCTGGACCGCGAGCTGGTGGATGCCCAGGCCACCGTGGCCTGGCTGCAAGGGCTGCAGCAAGCCGACGGGCCGTTCCTCTATCGCCCGGGCAAGGCGGTCAGCCTGGTCGGTAGCTACATGGCGGTGGCCGGCCTGTACCTGCTCGATGCCGAGCCTCGGGACAAGCAGGGCGTGACGGACTGGATTGCTCGGCACCAGAAGAAAGACGGTGGCTTCGGCCCGCTGAACACCACCTCGGCCACCACCGACGAAAGCTTCACCTGCATCCAGTCGTTGCTGATCCTCAAAGGCGCGCTCAGCAAGTACTGGGTCGCCCTGGTCAACTAAAAAAGCGTGAACGGATTCACCACACCCATTACAGGAGTACTTGCGTGAACATCTTGATTACCGGCGGCGCGGGCTTCATTGGCTCGGCCGTGGTCCGCCACCTGATTCAAAACACCGACTGCCACGTGGCCAACGTCGACGTCCTGACTTATGCCGGCAACCTCGAGTCGCTGGCCAGCGTCGCCGACTCCGAGCGCTACCGCTTCTACCAGGCCGATATCTGCGACAAAGTGCACTTGCAGCGGATCTTCGCCGAGTTCCAGCCCCAGGCGGTGATGCACCTGGCGGCCGAGTCGCACGTCGACCGCTCGATCGAAGGCCCGGACGCCTTCATCCGCACCAACGTGCTGGGCACCGCGACCCTGCTGGAAGTGGCCCGCGGCTACTGGAACGGTCTGGCACCGGAAGCCCGCGCGGCGTTCCGCTTCCATCACATCTCCACCGACGAAGTGTTCGGCGACCTGGAAGGTACCGATGACTTCTTCACCGAGCAGACCCCTTATGCGCCCAGCTCGCCCTACTCGGCGAGCAAGGCCGGCAGCGACCACCTGGTCCGCGCCTGGGGCCGTACCTATGGGCTGCCGGTGCTGGTGACCAACTGCTCGAACAACTACGGCCCGCACCACTTCCCCGAGAAGTTGATCCCGCACGTGATCCTCAACGCCCTGCACGGCAAGCCGCTGCCAGTGTATGGCAACGGCGCGCAAGTCCGCGATTGGTTGCATGTCGAGGACCACGCCCACGCCCTGTACACCGTGCTGACCCGTGGCGAAGTGGGCCAGACCTACAACATCGGTGGCCACAACGAGCGCCGCAACCTGGACGTGGTGCAAATCATCTGCGCGTTGCTCGAAGAGCTGCAACCGAACAAGCCCGAGGGCGTCCAGGCCTACAGCGACCTGATCGAGTTCGTCAGCGATCGGCCCGGGCATGACCTGCGCTATGCGATCGACGCCAGCAAGATCGCCGACGAGCTGGGCTGGACCCCGCAGGAGACCTTCGAGACCGGGCTGCGCAAGACCGTGCAGTGGTACCTCGACAACCGTGGCTGGTGGCAGCGCGTGCTCAATGGCGCCTACCGCCTGGAGCGCCTGGGCAACGCCGCCTGAACCTTCACCTCATTCATGTTTCAAGGGAGCTGTTTCATGAAAAAGACCAAATACAAGGGCATCCTGCTGGCCGGCGGTTCGGGCACTCGCCTGCACCCGATCACCCTGGGCGTGTCCAAGCAGTCCTTGCCGATCTACGACAAACCGATGATCTACTACCCGCTGTCGGTGCTGATGCTGGCCGGCATCAGCGAGATCCTGGTGATCTCCACTCCGACCGACCTGCCGGGCTTCCAGCGCATGCTCGGTGACGGCAGCCAGTTCGGCATCAAGCTCAGCTACGCCGAGCAGCCAAGCCCGGATGGCCTGGCCCAGGCGTTCATCATCGGCAAGGAGTTCGTCGGTGACGACAACGTCTGCCTGGTGCTGGGGGACAACATCTTCTACGGCACCCAGTTCAGCGACACCCTGCGCCAGGCTGCCAGCCGTGAGAGCGGTGCCACCGTATTCGGCTACTACGTGGCCGACCCGCAGGCCTTCGGCGTGGTGGAGTTCGACGCCCAGGGCAAGGCGATCAGCATCGAGGAGAAGCCCAAGGCGCCCAAGTCCAACTACGCGGTCACCGGGCTGTACTTCTATGACAATCAGGTGCTCGATATCGCGGCGCAGGTCAAACCGTCGGCCCGTGGCGAGCTGGAGATCACCGACATCAACAACGCCTACCTCGAGCGTGGCACGCTGAACGTCAACGTGTTGGGCCGTGGCTTCGCCTGGCTCGACACCGGCACCCACGATTCGCTGCTCGAAGCCGGCAATTTCGTCCAGGCCATCGAGAACCGCCAGGGCCTGAAAGTGGCCTGCCTGGAAGAGATCGCCTTCCAGAACGGCTGGATCAACCAGGCACAGTTGCTGGCACGGGCTTCGGCACTGAAGAAGACCAGCTATGGCCAGTACCTGGCGTCCATCGCCGCAGCCGCGGACGATGACGTGGTGAAGGCGCTGATCGCCTGATCAGGGGCTTTGCCCACGGGGTTGATGAAACCCCGTGGGCATTCCGGATAGTGGCGTTTTAATGGCGCCTGCAGTAGCCTCTGGCGACGGTCGCATCTGCCACCGTTGGCCTGTGTGCCAGCTACTGCGAAAGGGATTTTCCGCGTGTCTGTTTCCTCCTCCGAATTCTCGCCCTCGGTGGGCGCCGCCTGGATCTCCACCTGGACGGCTCCGGCCCAACCGGCCTGGGGCACTGAATTGCCATTTCCCACCCAGCTGCCGTCGATGGCCAGTGCATGTACCGTGCGCCAGCCCCTGCGCATCAGCCGAGGTGGGCGGATGTTGCGACTGGTGTTCTCCAACGAGTACGGCGATACCCCGCTGACCCTCGGCCTGTGCCGGGTGGCCCTACGTGAACAAGGGCAGGTTGGTGCCTGGGCAGACCTCACTTTTGGCGGTAGCCATCGCGTCACCTTGGCTGCCGGCGAACGCTTGCGCAGTGACCCGCTGGAACTGCCGGTCCCCGATCTGGCCGACCTTGAGCTGGCTGTCTACCTGCCGAGCGACTTCACCCCCACGACTTTTCACTGGGACGCCCGCCAGACCGGCAGCATCGAGCCCGGTGACCGGACGGGTAACGAAGTACCGCTGCCCGATGCGCAGCCATTGAACGTGCGGGTGCTGGTCAACGCGGTCGAGGTGCTGGGGCAGGGCGTGGCGCTGGCGGTGATCGGTGATTCGCTGGTCAATGGCCATGGCCTGGAAAAGAACAGCCATGGTTGTTGGGCCGACCTGTTGGCCAGCCACTTGGCACCGCAGGGTATCGCCGTGATCAATGCCGGGCAGTCGGGTGGCCGATTGTTGCGTGACCGGTTGGGTATCAGCGTGCTCAATCGATTCGAGCGGGATGTGCTGAGTCAGCCTGGCGTGGCCATGGTCATCGTGCAGGTGGGGTTGAACGACCTGGGGTGGGCCGACTCGGTCATCGATCCTGGCGGCGCGTTGCCCACGCTGGAAGCGTTGAAGGCCGGTTACACCGCGCTTATCGAGGCCGCTCATGGGCGTGGCATCAACGTGCTGGGCATGACGCTGACCCCGTTCAAGGGCGCGTTCGCCGGCACACCGTTCGAGGCTTTCCATCAACCAGGCAAGGATCTCTTGCGCCATCGGCTCAACCGATGGCTGCGCGAGGACAGCGGATTTGACGGCGTGCTGGACCTGGATGCATTGCTGAGGGACCCGCACGACCCGGACCGTCTGCAGGCTTGCCACGACTCTGGTGATCACCTGCATCCTGGCCGCGAAGGCAGCCAAGCCATTGCGCAGTGGTTGCTGCAGCAACCAGCGCTCACTGATTGGGCAAGACCTCTGTAGGAGCGGCTTCAGCCGCGATCACCCGCGAAGCGGGTGCCAGGCACCGCGTTGCCTGCATCGCGGCTGAAGCCGCTCCTACACGCTCACCGGATTGCGCGCCACCACCTCGCCCTCGAAGCACACCTGCTCGACGATCAGCGGCTCCACCAGCGGGCGGCTGTCGCGAAAGTGCGCGGTTTGCGTGTGTGCCTCATACGCCGCGTCGTCGCGGTAGATCTCGTACAGGTAGATCACCTCCGGGTCCTCGCGATCCTGCGACACATCGAACACCAGGCAACCTGGCTCGTTGGCCACCGAGGCGGCGGCATTGAGCTGGATGGCGCTGAGGAAGGCTTCTGCCGTTCCGGGTTTGACGCGGGTCTTGATGAACAGGCTATACACAGGCGTCTCCTTTTGTTTTAAATTCGCTTTCGAATTGTATACAAAAAAGGAGTCACGACCATGTCCGATCTACCTGCCCGTCCCGGTCACCTCAACGGCCTGCGCCATATCGCCCTGCTGGTGCCCAACCTGGAGGAGTGCGAGCGCTTCTACGTCGACGTGCTGGGCATGGAGGTACTCAACCGTGCCAACGAAGACCTGGTGTACCTCACTTGCGGTAACGACAACCTCTCGCTGGGGCGCGGCGCGGGTGCCGCCAATGGCTTGCAGACCCTGGATCACTACGGGTTCATCGTCGACAGCGTGGAAGAGCTGGAAGCCTGGTACCACTACTTCAAGGCCCATGGCGTGACCCTGCTGGACCGTCCGTTCAACCATGGCGACGGCGCGCGCAGCTTCCACCTGCTGGATCCGGCGGGGAACAAGGTGCAGCCGCTGTATCACCCGGCGGTGTCGGGGCAGCGGCTGGCCTGAGGCTGGGGTTGATCCTCTGTAGGAGCGGCTTCAGCCGCGATCACCCGCGAAGCGGGTGCCAGACACCGCTTCGCCAGCATCGCGGCTGAAGCCGCTCCTACAGGCGAAGCGTCGGGCGCTTACTCGGCGTCCAGGTGCAGCGGTGTGATCACCCGGCCATCGCGCTCGGCCTGACCAAGGGTGGTGTCGATGAAATACACCCGGTCATCGGCCAACTGCCCCTTGTCGACCAGGTAGTCCTTGATGCTGGCGGCCCGTTCCTGGCCGAGGGTGCGCAGCAGCGGGGCGCTTTCGGCCCACGACTTGATCACCGCCTCGCGCAGTTTCGCGGTGCGTTCGTCACGCCCCAGCGTTTCCCACTCGGCCGCTGGCTGCTGCTTCAGGCGCGTACGGTAGATGCCCTCGAGCATCGCCGGCTTGTCGCTGTCGTCGACCACCAGCAGGGACGCATTGGCCGGAACCTTGTCACCACGGCGCTGGAGGATCTTGTACCAGGTGGCCTGGTACTCGCGCTCCAGACGCTGCTGGGCGATCAGCGGGCCGTCGCTGTTCTGGGCCGCGGTGCCTTCGATTTCCAGGCGCAACTCCGGGCGCTCCTTGAGCGCGGACGCCAGCTTGTCCAGGGCGGACTGGGCATCAGGGGTCAGGTCGCTCGAGCCCGCGGCGAAGGCCACGGTACCGAGATCCTCGGCGCCGCCGCCCGCGACCAGCCCGCCGATGAACTTGAACGGCGCCTGGGCCGCGCGCAGCACCAGGTTGCGCAGGGTCTGCCAGACGATCGGCATGACACTGAACTGCGGGTTGTTGAGGTCGCCGGAGACCGGCAGCTCGATGGAGATCTTGCCGTCGGTATCCTTGAGCAACGCGATTGCCAGGCGAATGGGCAGGTCCACGGCGTCGGGGCTGTCGACCTTCTCGCCCAACTGCAGCTGTTCGACCACCACCTTGTTCTCGGCCTTGAGCTGGCCATTGGTGATCAGGTAGTGCAGGTCGAGGTTCAGGCGGCCCTTGCGGATGCGGAACCCGGCGAACTTGCCGGAGTAGGGCGTCAGGGTGGTCAGCTCGACACGCTTGAAACTGGTGGCGATGTCCAGGCTGGCCAGCGGGTTGAACGGGTTGAGCGCGCCCTTGATGGTCACCGGCGCATAACGGTCGACCTTGCCCTTTATGTCCACCTTGGCCGGCTGCGGCTTGCGATTGTCGAGGGTACCGATCTGGCCGTTGAGCTGCTGCACGGCCGTGGCGAAGTTGGGCGTGAGCGTGAGGTCGGCGAAGTTGGCAGAGCCATCGTTGATGCTGATCTGGCCGACATGGATGCCCAGGGGCTTGGTGCTGCCGCCACTGGCCGGCTTGGCCTGGGTGGCCGCCGGCGCGCCGGCTGGCTGCGGGATCAGCAGGTCATCGACGTTGGTGGTGCGATCTTCGTTGATGATGAAGCGCGCATAGGGTTGCAGCAGGGTCACCTTGTCGATCGACAGGGCGTCGCCATGCACGTAGCTCAAGCCATCGACGTTCACCTGCTGCCATTTGACGAAGTCGCGGTTCTTGATGGTGTCGAGGGTGTGCAGTTGGTCGACCTGGGCCTTGCCGCCAATGGTGAAGGCCAGCGGCTCGGTGCTCTTGAGGTCGACCTTGAGGTCGCTGGAGAGCATGCCGCTGCGCAGTTCAAGGCGGATGAACGGGCTGATGTAGGCCTGGGCCACGCGCAGGTCGATGTCACGGGTGGCGACGTCCAGCTTGGCGCTGACTGGCGCCAGGTTGACCTGGCCGGCTGCTTGCAACTTGCCCTGCTTGCCCACGCCGGTGTCGAGCTTGAGGGTGAAGGGCGACTGGTTGAGGCTGTCGAAGTTCTGCAACTCCAGGTTGAGCGGGCCGACGTCGAGCGCCACCGGTTCCTTCTGGCTGCGGTCGGCCAGGTGGATCAGGTAATTGCGTGCCTGCACATCCTTGAGCAGCACCTGCCAGGGCTTGCCTGGCTCCTTGGCGGCCTTCTCCTGTTCGGTCGGTTCGGCGGCGGCAGGTTCGGCCTTTTCCTTGGGCGTGGCTTTTGCTGGCTGGCTGGCGAACAGCTTCTGCCAGTCGAGCTGGCCGTCGCTTTCCAGGGCCGCCCAGGTTTCGAGCTTTTCGCTGCGGATCTTGCCGACGGTGACCAGCTGCTTGGCCAGGTCGATGGACGTTTCGCTCACCTCCAGGCTGGCCAGGCGCGCCAGTGGCCGACCATCCGGCGCCTTGATGGCGAACGGCGCGACACGCACCGAGGTGTTGTTCAGCAGCAGTTCGGTTTCCTTGGACAAGTTGAGCTTGTAGTGGGTATCGAGGCTGACCACGCCTTCTTCGAGCACCAGTGGCACGGCATCGCGCACATAGGGCCAGAACGCTTTCATCTTGCCCTCGGTGACCTTGAGCGTGCCTTCGGAGGCGATCGGGGCCAGGCTCAGGGTGCCGCTCCAGTCGATGCGCCCACCGGCCGGGCCGTTGGCTACGAGGGTCATGTCGGCGTTGTCGTCGGGCAGGGTGCTGAGGTTCTTCAGCTCCAGGTTCATCGAGTCGTAGAGGAATTCGATCGGCTCGCTCGGGCGCAGGTCCTGGAAGTGCAGGTAGCCTTCGCTGAGCTTGATGCTGCCGATGCGCAGCGGGAACGGGTCGCTGGGCGGCTCGTCAGGCTTGGCTTCGCTGGGTGGCAGTTTGAACAACTGCGTGAGGTTGAGGCTGCCGTCCTTGGCGAACAGCAGCTCGGTGCGTGGTTTGTCCAGCGCCACCGCTTCCAGGTGCAAGGCTTTGGTCCACAGGCTGTCGAGGGACAGGTTGGCGTACAGGCGCTCGAAGCCTACTTGCTCCTTGCCGGGCTCGCCGATCTGCAGCCCCCACAGGGTCAGTTCAAGGCTGAACGGGTTGAGTTCGATGCGCTGCAAGTGGGCCGGCACGGTGGCGTACTGGGCCAGTTGCTGGTTGGCGACGCGCAGGGCGATGCCGGGAAGAATCAGAAAGCCGAGCAGGCTGTACAGGGCCACCAGGGCCAGCAGGGCGCCGACGGCGCGGGTCAATCCTTTGGGCATGTGTCGCTTCGTCTGTATCAGGCTGGAGTGGTTGGAGTATGGCACGTTAAATCGGTTCCGCTGAGCTGGCCAAAAACCTCACTCGATCCCCATGCGCCGCCTGGCGCGATGCGCCGAGCCATTGCGCATGGCCCAGCGCAATACCGGGGCGGTGTTGTTCAGGCCCAGGCGGATCATGCGCCGGGACAGTTCGCCCTGGTGCAGGTCGAGCATGTCGCTGGCCCAGCCCGGCAGCAGGTCGATCCCGGCATTGAGCATCAGCTTGCCCACCGGTTGCGCCAGGCGGCTGGGCGCAGGTGCCTTGAGCAGGATGTCGACCACTTCCAGGCTGCGGGCGCTGCATTGCAGTTGTGGGCGCATGCGGCGCAGGTATTCATCGACCTGGGCGCAGGAGCGCGGCACGTCGCGGGCGCCCAGGCGTTCGGCGATCAGGGCGATCTCGTCGTAGTACTGGTCCTGGGCGGCGCGGGGCAGGGCGGGGTTGCGGTAGCGCAGGTGGGCGGCGAGGAAGCTGCTGACTTCGGCCACATGCACCCAGGTCAGCAGCTCGGGATCGCTGGCGGCATAGGGGCGTCCGTCCGGCGCGGTGCCGGTGACCTTGAGGTGGATGGTGCGCACCTTGTCGATCAGCCATTCGGCGTCGCGGGTCGAGCCGAAGGTGGTGCCAGAGATGAACTGGCTGGTGCGGCGCAGGCGGCCAAGCAGGTCCTGGCGAAAGTTCGAATGGTCCCAGACGCCGGCCAGGGCCAGGGGGTGCAGCACCTGCAGCATCAGCGCGCTGATGCCGCCCACCAGCATGCTGGGGAAGTCGCCGTGCACCTGCCAGCTGACGCTCTGCGGGCCGAACAGGCCCGGGTCACCCTTGGGCGATTCCAGGTCGAGCTGGCCGAGGGCCACCCCGGTGAGGCTCATGACCTGGGTTTCGATGCGACGGCGGAGGGTTTCCATGGCGACCTTTGCTTCAAGGCAGCCCACCCGGGCCGCGGCTATTGGTTTAGACGCTTGTCGATCAAGCCCTGGACCACGCTCGGGTCGGCGAGGGTGGAGGTGTCTCCCAGGTTGTCCAGTTCGTTGCAGGCGATCTTGCGCAGTATACGCCGCATGATCTTGCCCGAGCGTGTCTTGGGCAAGGCCGGTGCCCACTGGATCAGTTCGGGCCTGGCGAAACTGCCGATTTCCTTGCTGACCAGCGCCAGCAGTGCTTGCTTGAGCGTGTCGTCCGGGGTGACACCACTCATGGGCGTGACGAAGGCATAGATGCCCTGGCCCTTGAGGTCGTGGGGGTAGCCCACCACCGCTGCTTCGGCGACGCTGTCGTGCAGCACCAGGGCGCTTTCCACTTCGGCGGTGCCGATGCGGTGGCCGGAGACATTGATCACATCGTCGATGCGCCCGGTGATCCAGTAGTCGCCGTCGGCGTCGCGGCGCGCGCCGTCACCGGTGAAGTAGTAGCCGGGCAGGGGCTTGAAGTAGGTGTCGACCATGCGCTGGTGGTCGCCGTAGACGCTGCGGATCTGCCCCGGCCAGCTGGCCTTGATCGCCAGCAGCCCGGCACCGGGGCCGTCGATGAGCTTGCCCTTTTCATCCAGCAATACCGGCTGCACGCCGAACATGGGCTGGGTCGCGCAACCGGGCTTGAGCCTGGGGGTGCCGGGCAAGGGCGTGAGCATGATGCCGCCGGTCTCGGTCTGCCACCAGGTGTCGACGATGGGGCAGCGCTGCTGCCCGACTGCCTCGAAGTACCACTCCCAGGCTTCCGGGTTGATTGGTTCGCCGACGCTGCCGAGCAGGCGCAGGCTCTGGCGTGAAGTGTTCTGCAAGGGCCCCGGGCCTTCGCGCATCAGCGCCCGCAACGCCGTGGGCGCGGTGTAGAAGATGTTCACCCGGTGCTTGTCCACCACCTGCCAGAAGCGTGAGGTGTCGGGGTAGTTGGGTACGCCCTCGAACATCAGCGAAGTTGCGCCATTGGCCAGCGGGCCGTAGACGATATAGCTGTGGCCGGTGACCCAGCCGACATCGGCGGTGCACCAGAACACCTCGCCGTCGCGGTAGTCGAACACCACCTTGAAGGTCAGGGTGGCTTGCAGCAGGTAGCCGCCCGTGGTGTGCAGCACCCCCTTGGGCTTGCCGGTGCTGCCGGAGGTATAGAGGATGAACAGCGGGTCCTCGGCCTCCATGGGTTCGGCCGGGCAGTCGTCGCCCGCCTTTTCGGTCGCCTCGTGATACCAGAGGTCGCGGCCCTCGCACCAGGCTATGTCAGCCCCCGTGCGCTTGACCACCAGCACGCTGCTGACTGCCGGGCAGCTGGCGAGCGCCTTGTCGACGTTCTGCTTGAGCGGGATACGTTTGCCGCCGCGCACGCCTTCGTCGGCGGTAATCACGGTACGGCAGTCGGCGTCGAGAATACGGTCACGCAGCGCGTCAGGCGAGAAACCGCCGAACACCACGGAATGGATGGCGCCAATGCGCGTGCAGGCGAGCATGGCATAGGCGGCCTCGGGGATCATCGGCATGTAGATGCACACCCGGTCGCCTTTCTTGACGCCGCGCACCTTGAGCGCATTGGCCAGGCGGCAGACTTGACGGTGCAGTTCGCGATAGCTGATGGCATTGCTGTCGCCGGGATCGTCGCCTTCCCACAGCAAGGCGGTCTGTTCGCTGCGCTGGGCCAGGTGGCGGTCGATGCAGTTGAGGCTGACATTCAGTTGGGCGCCATCGAACCAGCGTGCCTTGCCGGTCTTGAGGTCGCATTGCTGAACGGTCGACCAGGGCTTGATCCAGTCCAGGCGCTTGGCCTGTTCGGCCCAGAATTGGTCGGGTGCGTCGATCGACTGGCGATAGAGGCGGCGGTAGTCGTCGTCGGAGAGTTGCGCGGCCTGGCTGACGGCCAGGGCCTGGGGGTAGTTGCGGATATCGAACATGGCGGGTGGTCCTGCTCTTGTGGAGGCGAGGGACTGCGGCGGCTATTCGATAGGACAGTGTAGCGTCGGGCGATGTTCCTGTAGGAGCCAGCTTTGCTGGCGAACCGGCGTTTCACGGAAATCTCGGTGTTGGCCGCTTCGCCAGCAAGGCTGGCTCCTACAGGGTTAGGCGATCAGCCGCGGTGACGGCCGCGGAAGTAGTTGATCAGGCCTTGGGTGGAGCCATCCTCGGCGCTGTCTTCCAGGCTGCCGACCAGGCGCTGGTAAACGCCCTTGCCCAGTTCCTTGCCCAGCTCCACGCCCCACTGGTCGAAGGCATTGATACCCCAGACCACGCTTTGCACGAACACCTTGTGCTCGTACATCGCCACCAGCGCGCCGAGGCGGCGCGGGCTGATGCGTTCGACCACCAGGGTGTTGCTCGGGCGATTGCCAGGGATCACCTTGTGTGGCGCCAGCTTGGCAATGTCGTCCTCGTTCATGCCCTTGGCGCGCAGTTCGGTTTCGGCCTCGTCGCGGGTCTTGCCGAGCATCAGCGCCTGGCTCTGCGACAGGCAGTTGGCGTACAGCCACTGGTGGTGGTCGGCGACCGGGTTGAAGCTCACCACCGGCACGATGAAGTCCGCCGGGATCAGCTGGGTGCCTTGGTGCAGCAACTGGTGGTAGGCATGCTGGCCGTTGCAGCCGACGCCGCCCCAGATCACCGGGCCGGTATCGGTCTTCACCGGGCTGCCGTCCTGCAGCACGCTCTTGCCGTTGGATTCCATGTCCAGCTGCTGCAGGTGCTTGGTGATGTTGCGCAGGTAGTGGTCGTACGGCAGGATCGCGTGGGCCTGGGCGCCCCAGAAGTTGCCGTACCACACGCCCAGCAAGGCCAGCAGCACCGGCATGTTCTTGTCGAACGGCGCGGTCTGGAAGTGCTGGTCCATGGTGTAGGCGCCGGACAGCAGTTCCTTGAAGTTGGCGGTGCCGATGGCCAGGGCGATGGGCAGGCCGATGGCCGACCACAGCGAGTAGCGTCCACCCACCCAGTCCCACATGGGGAAGATGTTCTCTTCGCGCATACCGAAGGCCACGGCGGCGGCCTTGTTGCTCGACACGGCGATGAAGTGGCGGTACAGCTCGGCTTCCGAGCCGCCCTGGGCGAGGTACCAGGTGCGCGCGGCGGTGGCGTTCTTCAGCGTTTCGAGGGTGTTGAACGACTTCGACGAGACGATGAACAAGGTGGTCTCGGCGCGCAGGTTGGCCGACAGCTCATGGAATTCGCTGCCGTCGATGTTTGCCAGGTAGTGGCAACGCACGCCGCGCTGGGCGTAGGGCAACAGGGCTTCGGAAACCAGCTCGGGGCCGAGGAACGAGCCGCCGATGCCGATGTTCACCACGTCGGTGATCGGCTTTTCGCTGTAGCCGCGCCACAGGCCGTCATGGATGCGCCCGACCAGCTCGGTGATCTGGTTCAGCACCTTGTGCACTTCGGGCATCACGTTGACGCCGTTCACGCTCAGCTTGTCGCCCACCGGGCGGCGCAGCGCGGTGTGCAGTACCGGGCGGCCTTCCGAGGCGTTGATGATCTCGCCGCTGAACATCGACTTGATGGCGTCCGCCAGCCCCACTTCGTTGGCAAGACTTACCAGCAGGTCACGGGTCTGCTCGTTGATCAGGTTCTTCGAGTAGTCGAGGAACAGCCCGCAGCTGCTCAGGGAAAACTGTTCGAAGCGCTTGCCGTCGGCGGCGAAGGCTTCGCGCATGCTGAAGCCCTGCATGGCGTCGCGGTGTTGCTGGAGCGCCTGCCAGGCAGGCAGCGCCGTCACGTCGTGGGGGGTACGGTAATACGCCATTGCGAATGATTTCCTTAATGCATTGTCAGGGTTCGACACCGGCAACCTTTGCCAGTTGCAAGTCGCCCATTATAGGCATTGGCCGTTTGGCGGGAATGGGGGGCGGGTGGGGGAACAATGAATTTTTTGCGAGGCGTTTACAGTGGGTTCGCCGGCAAGCGCGCTCCTCGTAGGAGCCGGCTTGCCGGCGAACAGGGCCCATCAGGCGGTCTGCTCTTCCAGATGCAGGTAGAGATTGTCGATCAACCGCGTGCCCCCCATGTAAGCGGCTGCGATCACTACCAGATCACGGTCATCCACCTGCGCCGGCCGCAGCGTCACGGCGTGACGCACTTCCAGGTAGTCCTTGCGGAAACCGGCAGCGTCCAGTTGCGCCTGCCCTTCGGCGATCAACGCCGAAAAGTCCCGCTGGCCACGACGAATGGCCTCGGCCATGTCACTCAGCGTGCGGTACAGCGCCGGCGCGGCGGCGCGCTGTTCAGGGCTCAGGTAGCCATTGCGCGACGACAGCGCCAGGCCATCCTCGGCGCGCACGGTCGGCTCGCCGATGATCTGGATCGGCATGTTCAGGTCGCGCACCATGGCGCGGATCACCGCCAACTGCTGGAAGTCCTTCTCGCCGAACACGGCCAGGTCGGGCTGAACCATGTTGAACAGCTTGCTGACCACCGTCGCCACGCCTTCGAAGTGCCCGGGGCGGCTGGCGCCGCACAGGCCTTCGGACAATTGCGGCACGCTCACTCGGGTCTGCACCGCCATGCCGTCGGGGTACATTTCTTCGACCGTGGGGGCGAACAGCAGGTGGCAACCGGCCTGGAGCAGCTTTTCCTGGTCGGCGGCGAGGGTACGCGGGTACTTGTCCAGGTCTTCGCCGGCGCCGAACTGCAGCGGGTTGACGAAAATGCTGGCGACCACGAAGTCGGCGCGCTGGGCGGCCTTGGTCACCAGCGCTGCGTGGCCGCTGTGCAGGTTGCCCATGGTCGGGACGAAGGCAATGCGCTTGCCCTCGCCACGGGCACGGGCCACGGCGGCACGCAGTTCACGGACGGTCTTGACGGTATTCATGCGCTGAACCCATGTTCGCTGGCGGGGAAGCTGACCGCTTTCACGGCTTGGACGTAGGCGGCCAGGGCGCTCTGGATGTCCGGCTGGCCGGCCATGAAGTTCTTCACGAACTTCGGTACACGGCCGCTGAGCGACAGGCCCAGCATGTCGTGCAGCACCAGCACCTGGCCATCGGTGGCGCTACCGGCACCGATGCCGATGACCGGAATGCCGACGGCCTGGGTGATCTCGGCGGCCAATTCGCTGGGCACGCACTCGAGCAGCAGCATGGCGGCACCGGCTTGCTCCAGGGCGATCGCATCGGCGCGCATCTGCCGCGCCTGGGCTTCCTGGCGGCCCTGGACCTTGTAGCCACCGAGCACGTTGACCGTCTGTGGGGTCAGGCCCATGTGCGCGCATACCGGCACGCCGCGTTCGGCCAGCAGGCGAATAGTTTCGGCCAGCCAGGCGGCGCCCTCGATCTTGACCATGTGGGCGCCGGCGCGCATCAGCTGGGCGGCATTGGTGAACGCCAGCTCAGGGGTGGCATGGGCCATGAAGGGCAGGTCAGTGAGGATCAGCGCACCATCGTTGCCGCGCTTGACGCTGGCGGTGTGGTAGGCCATGTCGTCGTTGCTGACGGGCAGGGTGCTGTCATGGCCCTGCAGGACCATGCCCAGGGAGTCGCCTACCAGCAGCACTTCGACGCCGGCTTCGCTCGCGGCCTTGGCGAAGGTCGCGTCGTAGCAGGTCAGCATGGTGATTTTCTCACCCTTGGCCTTGAGGCCGTTCAGGGTGGTCAGGGTTACTTCAGGCATGTAGGGGCATCCTCGTTCAGGCGCTGTGAACAACAACTGCGTACAACGCGTGCATTCATCTTCCGGAGCGGCACATCATCGGTCGTGATGTTCGGGCGCAGGTCCGTCCGAGCCTAAATGGGTGATTGCGGCATAGTGGCGCCGCGGGACGCCTATAGTCGTGAGCGAGGTGGGGGAAGTCAATGACCCGTGTTACCGCATTGTTACGCCGTGGGTGTTACTGGCGTTACCGCCGTCTGGAACGCCCGGATTACAGGCGTTCCAGGCCGACGAACGGGCAATCCTGGAGCAGGTGTTCCAGGTGACGGCCATCGGCGAGGCGGAAGTCGGCGGGTACCAGCTCGGCGAGCGGGTAGAGCACGAAGGGGCGTGCGTGCATGTGGTAGTGCGGCACTTTCAGGCGCGGCACATCGATGACCTGGTCGCCGAACAGCAGCATGTCGAGGTCGAGGGTGCGTGGGCCCCAGCGTTCCTTGCGCACCCGGCCCTGGTCGTTCTCGATGGCCTGCAGGGCGTCGAGCAGTTCAAGCGGTGCCAGCGTTGTATCAATGGCCGCCACGGCATTGGTGTAGCGTGGCTGGCCGGGCAGCAGCGAGTCACTGGTATAGAGCGCCGACGCCGCCGCCAGGCGGGTGTCGGCGATCAGGTCCAGTGCCTGGAAGGCGCTGCGCAACTGCTCGGTGGGCTGGTCGAGGTTGCTGCCCAAACCGATGAACGCACGGGTGGCCATGCTCAGTCCCAGGCCTGCTCGTCGTCGCGCTTGCGCTTCGAACCGCTGCGTTTGCGCTTGCGCGGGCCGGCACCGGCGCTGGCGCCGTCGTCGCGGTTGCCCAGCTCGCGGATCATGTCGCGGCGCTGACTGTCGTTGGCGTCCTGGTAATCGGTCCACCACTGGCCCAGACCGTCGGTTTCCTCGCCCGCGCTTTCACGCAGCAGCAGGAAGTCGTAGCCGGCGCGGAAGCGCGGGTTGTCCAGCATCATGTCGGCGCGCTTGCCGCTGCGCCGTGGCAGGCGCTCCTGCATGTCCCAGATCTCGCGGATCGGCAGGGTGAAGCGTTTCGGGATCGCGATGCGCTGGCACTGCTCGGCAATCAGGTCGTGGGCCGCACCGTTCATGGCCGGGATCGGCGGCACGCCCTGGCTCTGCAGGTACAGCGCGCGGCCCGGCAGGGCTGGCCAGAGCAGGGCGGCGAACAGGAACGCCGGTGTTACCGGCTTGCCCTGCTTGACGCGCAGGTCGGTGTTCATCAGCGCCTGGCTGATCAGGGTGTGGGTGTACGTCGGGCGTTCTTCCAGCGCGTGGCTGCTGGCCGGGAACAGGGGCTCGAACAGCTCCAGGTCGACCAGCATCTCGAAGGTCATCGCACCCTGGCCGTTGAGGAACAGCTTGAGGCTTTCCTCGAACAGGCGGGCCGGCGGGATATCGCGCAGCATCGGTGCCAGCTTGCGAATCGGCGCCACGGTGTGTTTCTCGATACCGAAGTCCAGCTTGGCGGCGAAGCGCACGGCACGCAGCATGCGTACCGGGTCTTCCTGGTAACGATGGGTGGGGTCGCCGATCAACCGCAGCAGGCGGTTGCGGATATCGTGCACGCCGTTGGCGTAGTCGAGGACGCGTTCGCTGACCGGGTCGTAGTACAGGGCGTTGATGGTGAAGTCGCGGCGTTGCGCGTCTTCTTCCAGGGTGCCGTACACGTTGTCACGCAGGATGCGACCACTGGCGTTGTGCGACGAGCGGTGGCTGTCGGCCTGGTCTTCATCCGAGTGAGGGGCGCGGAAGGTGGCGACTTCGATGATTTCGCGGCCGAAATGCACGTGGACCAGCTTGAAGCGCCGGCCAATGATACGGGCGTTGCGGAACTCGGCGCGCACCTGTTCAGGGGTGGCGCTGGTGGCGACGTCGAAGTCCTTGGGCGTGATGCCCAGCAGCAGGTCGCGTACACAGCCACCGACGAGATAGGCCTGGTAGCCGGCCGCCTGCAGGCGCTCGACGATGCCCACGGCATGGCGGCTGAACTGGCTGCGCTGCAGCGAGTGCTGGCTCTTGTTGATCACTTCAGGCGTGGTGCGCCTGTGGTGCTGGCCACGGACGGGCGGGCGGAACGACTGGAACAGCTTCTTCAGCATGGGATGCACTGTTTGAAGGAATGTTCGGCCAAGGATAGGAGAATGGCCGCATGATGGCCGGGGATTCTAGCATTTACTGGGGGAATGGTGTAGGCGCTGTGTGGACGGTGATGCGGGAGGGGGAGAAACGACATGGGGAGCCGAAGCTCCCCACCAAGTCGTTGTGTGCTCTTATTATTTTTCTGCTGGGCTTCTTGTTTTTGTTGAGTGCCCTGTTCACAAATCTCGAAGCTTGTGAACGACCCCCAAAACTGGGGGTGAAGAGCAAACGGATTGCTTTGGTCGCCGAGATGATGCTGATCTTTCGATCCAATCAGTTCAGGTGCTGCTTTTGAGTGCAGTTTTTGTTGTTCTCTGCCTGATCGTGGGGCAAGCCCCAAACACAACTCCTCTCCAAAAGAATCAGTTAGCTGCGCCTCCGCCGTCTTGTTCTTATTGTGCGTGAGCCGTTTCGTCTTGTTCTTATTCTGAGTTGCAGTGCTTGTTATTGTTCTTGTACGAAAGATATAGCAGGTGCCGTGCCAACTTTTGAAAACCCAATGAAACCGGGGGTTTTGGCGGATCGAGCGGCGTGCGGTGGCGGGCAAATGTAGAAAATTCGTTACCGTATGCCTCGGAAGCTGTTACGCCATCGGGCGTGGGTAACAGATTTTTGCGGGAACTGATGTGTTACCGAAGGTATGGTGCCCCAGGCCCGGCTTTGCCGGGCATCGCCAGCAAGGCTGGCTCCTACAGGGGACGGGGGCTGTTGGATCGCACCAATCCCAAGATCGGTGCCAAACCTGTAGGAGCCGGCTTTGCCGGCGAAAGGGCCAGTGCTGTCAGCGCAAGACAGTGGCTCCCACAGGACAAGGTCGGCAGGGCTTACTCGCTGGTGGCGTTGCTCTTGCGCCGCGGGATGCCCAGGCGCTGGCGGCGTTCCCACAGGCACTTGCGGCTGACCCCCAGCTTGCGGGCCAGCTCGGTCTCGGTCATGTGGTCCTGGTGCTCGAGGACGAAATGCTGGAAGTAATCCTCCAACGACAGGTCCTCGGTCGGCTCGTGGCTGGCATTGTTGGCACTGACGAGCGTCGGCAGGTTGTCCAGTGTGTCGTCGTCTTCCAGATCGCCAAGCTCGATGTCGATCCCCAGCAGGTCGGCGGAAATTTCCGCGCTCTCGCTGAGAATCACCGCGCGCTCCACGGCGTTCTCCAGTTCGCGCACGTTGCCTGGCCAGCTGTAGTGGCGGATGGCTTGTTCGGCTTCGTGGGAGAAGTGCAGGTCGTCGCGGCCGATGCGGGCGCTCTGGCGGGCGAGGAAGGCATTGGCGATTTCGTTGACGTCGCTGCCACGCTCGCGCAGGGCCGGCAGCTTCAGGGCGATCACGTGCAGGCGGTAATACAGGTCTTCGCGGAACTGCCCGGCCTTGGCCAAGTTCTTCAGGTCACGGTGGGTGGCAGCGATCAGGCGCACATCGACCTTCTGCGACTGCACCGAGCCGACCCGGCGGATCTCGCCTTCCTGCAACACGCGCAGCAGGCGAGCCTGGGCTTCCAGCGGCAACTCGCCGATCTCGTCGAGGAACAGCGTGCCGCCGTCGGCCGCTTCAACCAGGCCGGCGCGGCCGGCGCTGGCGCCGGTGAACGCGCCTTTCTCGTGGCCGAACAGTTCCGACTCGATGAGTGTTTCCGGGATCGCCGCGCAGTTCACCGAGATCATCGGTGCCTTGGCCCGGCGCGAGAGGTTGTGCAGGGCACGGGCGACCAGCTCTTTACCCGTGCCGGATTCACCCTGGATCAGCACATTGGAGTCGGTCGGGGCGACCTTGCGGATCTTGACGTACATGTCCTGCATCGGTGGGCAGGAGCCGATGATGCCGATCTCGCCGTTGGCGGACGCGGTACTCGCCTTGTCACCGGTGGCCTTGCCATTGCCGGCGCGTGGCTCGGCGGTTGGCGCGGCGGTCGGTGCGTTCTGCCGGTCACGCAGGATGCGGGCCACGGCCTGGAGCATCTCGTCGTGGTCGAAGGGTTTGGCGATGTAATCCACCGCGCCCATCTTCATCGAGTCCACCGCCGAGCGCAGGCTGGCGTAGCTGGTCATGATCAGCACCGGGGTGCCCTGGCCAAGCTTGATCAGCTCGGTGCCCGGGGCGCCCGGCAGGCGCAGGTCACTGACGATCAGGTCGAAGGTGGCAATGCTGAAGCGTTCCTGGGCTTCCTGCACCGAGCCGGCCTCGCTGACCTGGTACTGGTTCCGCTCGAGCAGGCGACGCAGGGCCGAACGGATGATGGTTTCGTCTTCGACGATCAGAATGTGCGGCATTGATTCAATTCTCTCGACGGTCTCGAATTTCAGGGGACGTCGCTACGACATGCCGGGGCAGGGTCACGCGGATCCGGGTACCACGTTGGCGCTCGATGTCGGCCGGGCTGTCGATGGTGATTTGCCCATAATGCTCTTCCACGATGGAATAGACCAGAGCAAGCCCCAGTCCGGTTCCCTCGCCCGGGTCCTTGGTGGTGAAGAAGGGTTCGAACAGCCGATCCATGATGCTTTTGGGGATGCCGCTGCCCTCGTCCTCGACCACCAGGTCGACGGTGTGCTCGCTGACTTCGCTGCGCACCCGCACGGCGCTGCCGGGGGGCGAGGCGTCGCGGGCGTTGGAGAGCAGGTTGATCAGCACCTGGGCCAGGCGCTGCGGGTCGCCCTCGACCCAGTGCTCCGGGTCGCAGAGGTTGAAGAACTGTACTTCGAAGTTGCGCCGGTTCAACGCCAGCAGACCAATGGCATCCTGCGCCACTTCGGCCAGGCACACCGGCTCCTCGCTGTTCTGCTGGCTACCGCCGGCATGGGCGAAGCTCATCAGCGACTGGACGATGCGCGACACGCGCTTGGTCTGCTCGAGGATTTGGCTGGACAGCTCGATGATCTCGCCATCGCCCTCGCGCTCTTCGCGCAGGTTCTGTGCCAGGCAGGCGATGCCGGTGATCGGGTTGCCGATCTCGTGGGCCACGCCGGCGGCCAGGCGGCCGATGCTGGCCAGGCGTTCGGAGTGCACCAGCTTCTCTTCCAGCGCTTGCGTCTCGGTCAGATCCTCGACCAGCAGCACCAGGCCACTGTTGCCTGGGGCCAGCGGCTCGTCGATGGCTGCCTTGTGCAGGTTGAGCCAGCGCGGCTGGCCATCGAGGGCCAGGCGCTGCTTGTGCAGGTGTTCGTCAGGCACGTTGATGAAGCCTTGCAGCAGGCCGCGCCAGGGCTCATCAATGGTCACCAGGCGCGAGCCGACCACATGCTTGGCGGCGATGCCGGTGAGTTCTTCCATCGCCTTGTTCCACATCAGGATCTCCTGGTCCTTGGCCAGCGAGCACACGCCCATGGGCAGTTCCTGGAGGGTCTGGCGGTGGTAGCGGCGCAAGGCGTCGAGCTCGGCGGCAAGGCCGGTCAGGCGCGAGTGGTAGTCCTCGAGGCGGCTCTCGATGAAGTGGATGTCCTCGGTGACGTAGTTCTCATTACCCGACTTGTACGGCAGGAAAGTCTCGACCATGTCCTGGGCCACGCTCGGGCCCATCAACCCCGAGAGGTTGGCCTCGATGCGGTCGCGCAGGCGCCGCAGGGCATAGGGGCGGCGCTCGTCGAACGGCAGGTAGAGGTCGCGCAGGGCCTGCTCCACTTCCTTCTGCGCAGCCTTTGCCCCCAGCGGCTTGGCCAGTTGCGTGGCGAATTCCTGGGGCGAGGCGGCGTGCAGTTCCCGGCGCTGCGGGCGGCGCACGTTGTCCACCGCGCAGGCCTCGGCGGCGCTGACTTCCTCGCTGCTGGCGTTGGTGAACAGCGAGATCAGCGTGAACAGCAGGACGTTGGCCGCCAGCGAGGCGATGGCCGCCATGTGCCAGCTGGTGTCGTCCAGCACGTAGATCATGTCCAGCAGTGGGATGTAGAAGCCCTGCAGGTTGCCCAGCAGCGGCAGCAGCATGGTCACCATCCACACCAGCGTGCCCGCCACCAGGCCGGCGATGAAACCGCGGCGGTTGGCGGTCGGCCAGTACAGCACCGAGAGCACCCCAGGCAGGAATTGCAGGGTGGCGACGAAGGCGACGATGCCCAGGTTGGCCAGGCTCTGGTGGTTGTTCTGGGTGAGGTAGAAGACGAAGCCGGCGGTGATGATGGCAACGATCAGCGCCCGGCGGGTCCATTTCAGCCAGCGGTAGATGTTGCCTTCGGCTGGCGGCTGGTACAGCGGCAGCACCAGGTGGTTCAGCGCCATGCCCGACAGCGCCAGGGTGGTGACGATGATCAGCCCGCTGGCCGCCGACAGCCCGCCGACGTAGGCCAGCAGGGCCAGCGCCTCGTTGTTGGCGGCAATCCCCAGGCCCAGGGTGAAGTACTCGGGGTTGGTGCTGGCGCCCAGGCGCAGGCCGGCCCACAGCACCAGCGGCACGGCCAGGCTCATCAGCAGCAGGAACAGCGGCAGGCCCCAGCTGGCGCTGACCAGCGAGCGCGGGCTCAAGTTCTCGGTGAAGGCCATGTGGTACATGTGCGGCATGACGATCGCCGAGGCGAAGAACACTAGCAGCAGGGTGCGCCATGGGCCCTCCTGCAGCGGTGTGTGCAGGGCGGCGAGGGCGGTCTGGTTCTGCAGCAGCCAGACTTCCAGCCCGTGGGGGCCGCCGAACACGCCATACAGGGCGTATAGACCGATACCGCCCAGTGCGACCAGCTTGATCACCGACTCGAAGGCGATGGCGAACACCAGGCCTTCGTGTTTCTCGCGGGTGGCGATGTGGCGCGAGCCGAAGAAGATGGTGAACAGGATGATCAGCACGCAGAAGGCGAATGCCACCCGTGCCTTGACCGGTTCGCCGGTGAGGATGCTGATCGAGTCGGCCACCGCCTGGATCTGCAACGCCAGCAACGGCAGCACGCCGATCAACATGATCACCGTGGTCAGCGCACCGGCCCAGGTGCTGCGAAAGCGAAACGCCAGCAGGTCGGCCAGCGAAGACAGCTGGTAGGTGCGGGTGATCTTGAGAATGGGGTAGAGCAGCACCGGCGCCAGCAGGAAGGCCCCGGAGACCCCCAGGTAGCAGGCGAGGAACCCATAGCCGTACTGGTAGGCCAGGCCGACCGAGCCATAGAAGGCCCAGGCGCTGGCATAGACACCCAGCGACAGGGTGTAGGTCAGGGGGTGGCGGATGACCGCCCGTGGGATCAGCCCACGTTCGCTGATCCAGGCCACGCCGAACAGCACCAGCAGGTAGGCGGCGCTGATCAGGATCATCTGGGTCAGGCTAAAGCTCATCGGCATCTCGTTGGCTCTGCAGGATGAAGGTGACGACGATCAGGATCAGCCAGAGCAGGTAGGGGCGGTACCAGGCACCGGTCGGTTCGATCCACCAGTCCATGATGGCCGGGGAGAACAGGTAGATCCCCACGACCAGAAGCAGGACCAAACGATAGATGTACATGCTGGCCTCGATGGGTTGGGCGCTGCGGGCTTGGACTTATTATTGGCGCAAATGGCTGGGGCGATGCTAGCCGGATTCCAGGGCATTCGCCAAGGATTTGAATTTATTGGGCTTTTGAAAAATTAGCGATTCAGCTACATGCCTATGGGCATGCCACGTGTAGGAGCCAGCCTTGCTGGCGAACCAGGCACTACGGCGTCGCGGTGGTTCGCCAGCAAGGCTGGCTCCTACGAGAGATCACAGCTTCAGTGCAAATCCGCTTCGGGCACCGTCACCTGTCGAGCGATTTGCTCTGGCTGCCACTGTTTTCTCGCCACCGCCAACACCTCGGCCGGGCTGGCGCTCTCCAGCGCCGGATCCGTCTGCTGCCCAAGCGCGCGCAGGGCCCGCAACAACAACGGTGTCGCCTGGTCCGCCTCCAGCGGTGGCGAACGGTACGACTTGCCCAGCTTGTGCCCGTCGGGCTGGACGATCAGCGGGATATGCAGGTAACGCGGTTGCGAGAAACCCAGCAACTCCTGCAGGTACAGCTGGCGCGGCGTGTTGTCCAGCAGGTCGGCGCCACGCACGATGTCGGTGACGCCCTGCCAGGCATCGTCCAGTACCACCGCCAGCTGATATGCGTACAGCCCGTCGCGGCGCTGGATGACGAAATCGCCTACCTCACGTCCCAGGTGTTGCTCGAACCCGCCCTGGACCCGGTCGCTGAACCGATAGATCAGCTCCGGCACCCGCAGGCGGATCGCCGCACCTTCGCGGGCATGCCCGGCATTGCGGCAAAACCCCGGGTATACGCCGTCATAACCTTCCAGTTGCTTGCGCGAACACGTGCAGGCGTAGGCCAGGCCCATGTTGAACAGGCGGTCGACGACGGCGGCATAGGCTTCGTGGCGCTGGCTTTGGAACACCACCTCGCCGTCCCATTCCAGGCCGTAGCGCTCAAGCGTCTGCAGGATGGCGTCACGGGCGCCGGGCATTTCCCGGGGCGGATCGGTGTCTTCCATGCGCAGCAACCAGCGGCCGTTCACGGCGCGGGCGTCGAGCCAGGAGGCGAGGGCTGCGACCAGCGAGCCGAAGTGCAGGAAGCCGCTGGGGGTGGGGGCGAAGCGGCCGATGTAGCGGGAGTCGTTCATGGGCTGTGCAGGCTGTATAAATGAAAACGGGGCGCATGATGCGCCCCGTCTGAAAGGGAGAGGGATCAGCCTTTGCCGACCGTCTTTTCCTTTTTCTCGGAAATTTCCTTGCAGTCGAAGCACAGGTCGGCGGTGGGGCGGGCTTCCAGGCGGCGCAGGCCGATCTCGATGCCACAGGACTCACACCAGCCGTAATCGTTGTCCTGGATCTTCTGCAGGGTCTTGTCGATCTTCTTGATCAACTTGCGCTCACGGTCACGGTTGCGCAGTTCCAGGGCGAACTCTTCTTCCTGGCTGGCGCGGTCTGCCGGGTCGGGGAAGTTGGCAGCTTCATCCTTCATGTGGTCCACGGTGCGATCCACACTGACCATCAGCTCGCCTTTCCAGGCATTGAGGAGCTTGGTGAAGTGCGCTTTCATGGGTTTGCCCATGTACTCTTCGCCCTTGGTCTCTACGTAGGGCTCGACACCGTACATGGTCTGGACTTTTTGCTTTTCTACGGTGGACATGAATAGACCGCCTCTCACTCATCTGATCCAATGCGCAGGCTTGCTTCCATCTCCGGCGCCCGCCGGCCCTGCGACTGCGAGCCGCCGAACTTACCAGATAGATCCGGGGTGCGCTACCCCGCTCTATGCCTGCTTTTGACAGTGGCCTGGCCGGCGCGTTCGGTCGTGTGCACAGGTAGAATCACCAGTTTAGACCCAATTGAGAGAAGGCCCATGGCTCAGCCACACAGTGCGCGCAGTCGCGCCATCGAACCCTTCCACGTCATGGCCCTGCTGGCCCGCGCCAACGAGCTGCAGGCCGCAGGCCACGACGTGATCCACCTCGAGATCGGCGAGCCGGACTTCACCACCGCCGCGCCGATCGTCGCCGCCGGCCAGGCGGCCCTGGCCGCGGGGCACACCCGCTACACCGCGGCCCGTGGCCTGCCCCAACTGCGCGAGGCGATCGCCGGGTTCTATGGCCAGCGCTACGGTGTGAACCTGGACCCGGAGCGCGTGCTTATTACCCCGGGCGGTTCCGGCGCGCTGCTGTTGGCCAGCAGCCTGCTGGTCGACCCAGGCAAGCACTGGCTGCTCGCCGACCCTGGCTACCCGTGCAACCGCCACTTTCTGCGCCTGGTAGAAGGTGGCGCGCAGCTGGTACCGGTAGGGCCGGAGGTGAACTACCAGCTCACCGCCGGTCTGGTCGAACGTTACTGGGACAAGGACACCGTCGGTGCCCTGGTGGCTTCGCCGGCCAACCCGACCGGCACTGTGCTTGATCGCGACGAGCTGGCCAGCCTGTCCAAGGCCACCCGCGAGCGGCATGGCCATCTGGTGGTGGATGAGATCTACCACGGCCTGACCTACGGCATGGACGCGCCCAGCGTGCTGGAAGTGGACGACCAGGCCTTCGTCCTGAACAGTTTCTCGAAATACTTCGGCATGACCGGCTGGCGCCTTGGCTGGCTGGTTGCCCCCCCTTCGGCGGTGGGCGACCTCGAGAAGCTGGCACAGAACCTCTATATCAGCGCCCCAAGCATGGCCCAGCACGCCGCGCTGGCGTGCTTCCAGCCGGACACCCTGGCGATTCTCGAGGAGCGCCGCGCCGAGTTCGCCCGCCGTCGCGACTACCTGCTGCCGGCGCTGCGCGAACTGGGCTTCGGCATCGCCGTCGAGCCACAGGGCGCCTTCTATCTGTATGCCGATATCAGCGCCTTTGGCGGTGATGCCTTCGCCTTCTGCCGGCACTTCCTGGAAACCGAGCACCTGGCCTTCACGCCGGGCCTGGATTTCGGCCGCCACCAGGCCGGGCACCATGTGCGTTTCGCCTACACCCAGAGCCTGCCGCGCCTGGAAGAGGCGGTGCAGCGCATTGCCCGGGGCCTGCGGAGCTGGCAGGGCTGATGGTGTTTTTCCCTGAACTCGAAGAAGCGCGCCTGCTGCGCCGCTACAAGCGTTTCCTGGCCGACATCGAACTGGCCAGCGGCGAGCAGTTGACCATCCACTGCCCGAACACCGGGTCCATGCTCAACTGCATGCGCGAAGGAGGGCAAGTCTGGTTCAGCCGCTCCAACGACCCCAAGCGCAAGCTGCCCGGCACCTGGGAGATCAGCGAAACGCCCCAGGGCCGGCTGGCCTGCGTCAACACCGGGCGCGCCAATGCCCTGGTCGAGGAAGCGCTACGTGCGGGCACCATCAGCGAACTGGCCGGCTTCAACCTGCTCAAGCGCGAGGTGGCGTATGGCGAGGAGCGCAGCCGCATCGACTTCTATCTGGAGTTCGCCGATGGCCGCCCGGCCTACGTCGAGGTCAAGAGTGTCACGTTAGGTTTCCCGGATACGCCCGTGGCAGCCTTCCCGGATGCCGTCACCCAACGCGGGGCCAAGCACCTGCGCGAGCTGGCGGCGCTGGCTCGGCAAGGGATTCGCGCGGTGCAACTGTACTGCGTGAACCTGACCGGCATCGAAGCGGTGCGCCCGGCCGAGGAAATCGACGCTGCCTACGCCCAGGCCCTGCGCGCCGCGGTGGCAGAAGGCGTCGAGGTGCTGGCCTACGGCACGTGCCTGGATGCCCGTGGGATCGTCATCGACCGGCCATTGCCAGTGCTGCTCAATCCGTGAGCCAGATGCCCTGGCTGTCTTCCAGGCTGTCCAGGGCCTCCAGCCACTCGCCCTCGCAGGGGCCGGCCACGCACTCGCCGCTGTCGATCACGAACAGTGCGCCATGGTGGGCGCAGTGGATCAGGCTGGCACTGTCATCGAGAAAGCGGTCCGCCTCCCAGTTCAGCGGGATGCCGCGATGCGGGCAGCGGTTGCGGTAGAGGTGGACCTTACCGTGGCGGCGCACCCCGAACAGCGACACGCCAGCTACGCTGAAGGCGCGGCTGTGGCCTTCGGTGAGGTCGTTGGAGGCACATACAAAATGCATCGAAGGTAATTTCTTCCGGTTAAGCCGTGTGACAAAGGGATGGCTTGACGCTTCAATGCGAATAATTATCAAATTGCCCGCATTCGCCGCGCCAGGCTGCCTATGGTGCGCACTTGCGTCGCCCGCCACAAGGCGCGCGACCCGCCACCTGCAAAGGAACCTGAAGATGCGCCGTCCCGCTGCCCTGATCGCCCTGTGCGCCGGTCTTGCCCTTTCTACCCAGGCGCTGGCCACCGAGCTGCCGCAACGCCTGGTCAGTGCGGGAGGTGCCCTGAGCGAGTGGATCAGCGCCCTGGGCGGCGAACAGCGCCTGGTCGGCGTCGACACCACCAGCCAGCACCCCGAATCGCTCAAGGCGCTGCCCAGTATCGGTTACCAGCGCCAGTTGTCGGCCGAAGGCATTCTCAGCCTGCGCCCGGATGTGCTGGTCGGTACCGAAGAGATGGGGCCACCGCCGGTGCTGGCGCAGATCCGCAAGGCGGGCGTGCGCGTCGAGCTGTTCTCCAGCAAGGCCGAGCTGGGCGCGGTTGACGAGAACCTCAAGCAATTGGGTGTGTTGCTGGGTAACGAACAGAAAGCGGCGGCGCTGACGGCCGATTACCATCGTCAGCTGGACACCCTGCAAAGCCAGATCAAGCAGGCCCAGGCCAGCCAGAAGGCGCCGGGGGTGTTGCTGTTGGTCGGGCATGCCGGTGCCAAGCCGCTGATCGCGGGGCAGGGCACCTCTGGCGACTGGGTGCTGCGCCAGGCCGGTGCACGCAACCTCGCTGACCACCAGGGGTACAAGAACTTCTCGGTGGAGGCGCTGGCCGCCCTGGACCCGGACGTGGTGGTGTTCTCCGACCGCACCCTCAGCGGTGAGCAGGCCTTGCAGGCGCTGTTGAAGGAAAACCCGGCTCTGGCCGCCTCGCGGGCGGTACGTGACAAACGCCTTGTATCACTCGACCCGACGCTCCTGGTCGGTGGTCTGGGGCCGCGTCTGCCGGCGACGCTGCATGAGTTGGCGGCAAGCTTCTACCCTGCGGCCAAGGTCAGCCTCGGACAATGAAGCAGCGGGTCGCGCCTCGTACACTGTTCATTTGCCTCACGTCGTTGTGCCTGCTGGCGGTATGGCTGTCGCTGGCCCTGGGCCCGGTCAGCCTGCCGTTGCTCGACACCGTGCGCGGCGGCCTGCGTTTGATGGGCCTGCCGTTAGCCGGTGATGGGCTGGAGCAGGCCGAGATGATCCTGGGCCAGATCCGTTTGCCGCGCACCTTGCTGGGCCTGGCCGTTGGCGCAGTGCTGGCGCTGTCCGGTGTCGCCATGCAGGGCTTGTTCCGCAACCCGCTGGCCGACCCCGGGCTGGTGGGCGTCGCCAGTGGCGCTGCCCTTGGGGCGGCAGTGGCGATCGTCGGCGGCAGTTGGCTGGGCGGCATGCCCGAGTGGTTCGCACCGTACCTGTTGTCGCTGTGTGCCTTCATCGGGGGGCTGGGGGTGACGGCCATGGTCTATCGCCTGGGGCGACGCGACGGGCAGACCAACGTGGCGACCATGCTCCTGGCCGGTATCGCCATGACCGCGTTGGGCGGCTCGGCCGTTGGCCTGTTCACCTACCTGGCCGACGACGCCACATTGCGTACCCTGACCTTCTGGAACCTCGGCAGCCTCAATGGCGCCAGCTATGAACGCCTGTGGCCGTTGCTGCTGGTGGCCGCGTTGGTGGCGCTGTGGTTGCCGCGGCGGGCCCAGGCGCTCAATGCGTTGTTGCTGGGCGAGTCCGAGGCACGCCATCTGGGTGTCGAAGTCGAGCGCCTGAAGCGTGAACTGGTGTTCTGCACCGCCCTGGGCGTCGGTGCGGCGGTGGCCGCCGCTGGGCTGATCGGCTTCATTGGACTGGTGGTGCCGCATCTGGTGCGCCTGGTGGCGGGACCCGATCACCGGGTGCTGCTGCCCGCTTCGCTGCTGGCAGGCGGCACATTGTTGCTATTCGCTGATCTGATCGCGCGCCTGGCCCTGGCGCCTGCGGAGCTGCCGATCGGCATCGTCACCGCGTTCATCGGCGCGCCGTTCTTTCTGTTCCTGCTGGTGAAGGTGCGTAACTGATGCTCGACGTCGAAGGGCTCCACCTCAAGCGCGGCAGCAGCGAAGTGTTGAGCGATATCAGCTTGCAACTGCGCCCTGGCCAGATACTGGGTGTCCTCGGCCCCAATGGCGCCGGCAAGAGCAGCCTGCTGGGCGCGCTGTGCGGCGAGCTTTCACCGAGTGCCGGGCAGGTACGCCTGGACGGACGCGACCTCGATGCCTGGCCCGGGCAGGAACGTGCCCGGCGCCTGGCCGTGCTGCCACAGGCGTCCAGCCTGGGGTTCGCCTTCCGTGTCGACGAAGTGGTCGGCCTGGGGCGACTGCCCCATGCCAGTGGTCGCCAGCGTGACCGCGAGATCGTCGAGGCCGCGCTGGCGGCGGCGGACGCCGGCCATCTGGCCAGCCGCAGCTACCTGGCCTTGTCCGGCGGCGAGCGCCAGCGTGTGCACCTGGCCCGAGTACTCGCCCAACTGTGGCCGGGCGAGGCGGGTACCACGCTGTTGCTGGACGAGCCGACGTCCGCCCTCGACCCCTTGCACCAGCACACCACGCTGCAGGCGGTGCGCAGTTTTGCCGACCGCGGCGCGGCGGTGCTGGTGATCCTGCATGACCTCAACCTGGCGGCACGCTACTGTGACCATATCCTGCTGCTGGAGCATGGGCGCTGCCATGCCCTGGATACACCGCAACGGGTGCTGACCCCGACTGCGCTCAACGTCGTGTTCGGGATCGATGTGCTGGTGCAGCCGCACCCGGAGCGCGGCCACCCGTTGATCATCATTCGCTAGGAGCCTGACCCATGCGCCATCCTTTGCTGTCCGGCTTGTCGATCTGCCTGGCGCTGGCGTTGGGAGGTTGCCAGGCGCAATTGAAGCCGCTGCCGGCCTGGCAGAGCAGCGAGGGGCGCGACAGCGCGCAGCTTGGGCAGATTGTCGACTTGGCCAGCGGTAACACGCTGACGCCTGAGCAATTGGTGCAACGGCTACAGGGCGCACCTCGGGTATTGGTCGGCGAAAAGCACGACAACCCCGATCACCACGCCTTGCAGCTCTGGCTGCTGCGTGCCCTGGAAAGCCGTCGACCGCAGGGCAGCCTGCTGCTCGAGATGCTCGAGCCCGGGCAGCAGCCTTTGGTCGATGCGCAAAAGGGCCAGGCACAGCCGGCGCAGGACTTGCCCAAGGTACTCGGTTGGCAGGAGGGATGGGACTGGGCGCTGTATGGGCCGATTGTCCGCGAGGCGCTGGCCCAGCCCTATCCGTTGCTGTCTGCCAACCTGTCACCGGAGGAGATCCGCCAGGCCTATCGCCAGCCAGTGGCGCCTGCGGGGGAGCGTTCGAATGCCCCGGCCGTGGTGCAGGCACTGCGCGAGCAAGTGCGCGCCGGCCATTGCGACCTGCTGCCCGAAAGCCAGCTACCCGCCATGCTCAGTGTTCAGCAACAGCGTGACCGGCGCATCGCCGAGCGCCTGCTGGCGGCACCGGAACCGGCTTTGCTGCTCACCGGCAGCTATCACGCACGCAAGGACCTGGGCGTACCGTTGCACCTCGCCGACCTGGGCGCGAAAGGGCAGAGCACTGTGCTGCTGCTGACGGAGGTCGGCGAGGCGGTCGAGCCGGGCATGGCCGACTTCGTGTGGTACACGGCGGCGCTTCCCGAGCAGGATTACTGCGCGCAACTGCGCAAGAGTCACTGAATGGCAGGCAAAAAAAGACCCGGCAATTTGCCGGGTCAATAACCGTGATTAGCCTGATGAGGAGATAATCTGAGAGTCCGAACCAGGGAGCTTTCAGGTTACCCAACCAGTCTCGCGACCAGTTGTGATAATCATAACGATTCTCATTACGGAGTCAATGCTTTCGCCGGATTATTTTTCGATTTTCTGCGGGTGGCTTTTCGCATCCAGTTGTTGGTTGAGCGCCTGCTTGCGTTCGGCGGGCAGGTCGTTCCAGTGCATGTCCAGCAGGGCACCCTCGATGGCATACAACAACACCTTCGAAGCCCGGAATCCTCGCGTTCTAACGGCGTGATAGGCCCCCACCGCGCCCAGGCGGCGAAGGTCCGATGCACTGTGGATACCGACGGCGTGCAGCCATTGCGCGGAGGTCTTGCCAAGGTTTTTCAGATGCTGCAATTCATCGTTCATCGAGCCTCCTTGCGATGGCTGAACGGGTCGTGGGGATAAATCGCGAGCAGGTCAACGTGGAGTGTAGCGGGGGTTGGAAATTGCGCGGCCTTTTGCCATCTGCCGCCGACAGGCTGCCAGCGGCGTGCGCGTACCGTAGGAGCCAGCCTTGCTGGCGAACCGCAGCCCCGCTGACGGCAGGCCGAGAGACGGTTCGCCAGCAAGGCTGGCTCCTACAGGAAACCTCGGGGTCAGCGGGCGGTGCGATAGCGCATGCGTGTGCCGAACTTCACCGACATGAGGATCTCGTCGGCGCTCAGCTCGCTGGGGAAGTAAGTCCCGGAGATCTGCGCATGGGCAAGGCTCGCCCCCTCCATCCCGTTCTCCCGCAGGTCGAGCCCACGCAGGTCGGCGGCACGGAAGTACGCGTCGGTGAAGTCGATGCCGCGCACATCCAGGTCACGCAGGTCGAGGCCACGGAAATCGCCACCGCGAAAGTCGATGGGCGTGTCCACGGGCTTCTCGCGGTTGAAGGCTGCGATCTTCTCGTCGCGCACCATGGTGTACAGGACGTTGTCCAGCTGGCGGGGTTGGTTCATGGCGGCGCCTCCTCGTGGGTGTGATGATATTGTAATGACATCACTGAGCAGGCGCCGAACTTCAGGCGTGAACTGTCGACTGCTTCACGCCTGATGCCTCAAAGGCCGGGCAGGTACTGGCGAATCTGCTCGATCAGGTGGTCCATGCTGGCGCTTTCCTGGGTGTCGACGCGCTTGCTGCGTTTGAGCTCTTCCGCGTCCAGTGGCTCGCGGCTGGCCTGTTGGGCCTGGACCACCTCCAGAGTGGCATCCGAGGGGTCGACGTTCTCGGCCTGGCGCTGCGCCAACCAGCTGGCGATGACGGCTTCGGGCGCCTGGCAATCGAGGATCAGGAACGGCACGCCGGTCTCGCTGGCCACCTCGGCCGCGGCCTTGCGCTGATCGTGCTTGAGGTAGGTGGCGTCGAGCACCACCGGGAAGCCGGCGCGCAGGATGGTCGCCGCCAGCGCATGCAGGCGCTGGTAGGTGGCCACGCTGGCGTCCTTGTCGTAGATACCTGCCTGCAACTGGCTGGCATTAATTTGCGGCTGTTCACCGAACAGGCGCTTGCGCTCGACGTCGGAGCGCACGCGCACGGCACCCAGCGCCTCGACCAGGCGCATGGCCACGTGGCTCTTGCCCACGGCCGAAACGCCATGGGTCACGGCCAGCAGGCGCGACGGGATGGCGCTGTAGCTTTCCGCCAGGTTGGCGTAGTTGCGGTAGGTGCGCAGGGTGGTGGCGCGCTGCACGCCGTCGGCCTCGGCCGGCATGCTGAACAGGGCGACCTTGGCCCGCACCAGGGCGCGGTAGGCTTTGTAGAAGTTCAGCAGCTCCAGGCCTTCGTAGTCGCCGGTCAGCTCCAGGTACTGGCTGATGAAGCGGCGCGACAGGCACTTCAGGCCACGGTCCTCGAGGTCCATGGCGAGGAAGCCGATATCGGCGTAGACGTCGGTCAGGCGGAACGGTTCGTTGAACTCGATGCAGTCGAAGATCACCACCTTGCCGTCGATCAGGGTGGCGTTGCCCAGGTGGATGTCGCCGTGGCATTCACGGATGAAACCGTTGGCCTTGCGCGCCTCGAGCAGGCCATGCAGGCGCTTGAAGCTGTCCTGGGCCCAGGCCTGCAGGTTGTCGAGCTGTTGCAGGTCGGCCTTGTCGGTGAGGAATGGGCGGATCTGCTCGAAGTTCTGCTCCACCGGCGCCATGACCGCGTCCGGGGTGCCCAGCGGGTGATCGACCGGCACCTTCGGCGCCTGCAGGTGGAAGGCAGCGATCTGCGCGGCCATCTGGTCGATGTGGCCGGCATTCAGTTCGCCATTGGCCTGCAACGTGTTGAGCATCTGCCCCTGGGGGAACTGGCGCATCTTCAGCGCATACTCGATCGGCGCGCCCTCACCGCCCAGCCGTGGTGCCTCGGCGCTGCCGGTGATCGGCAACACTTCCAGGTACAGGCCGTCGGTCAGGCGCTGGTTAAGGCGCAGCTCTTCATTGCAGAAATGCCCGCGCTGGTCCAGGCCGGTGAAGTCGAGGAAGCCGAAGTTCATCGGCTTCTTGATCTTGTAGGCGAACTCGCCCGTGAGCAGAACCCAGGAAATGTGCGTCTCGATGAGCTGGAAGCCCTCGACGGGGTGTGGATAGAGGGCAGGGTTCTGCAGCGCGCTGATCAGGGCTTGGCTCACGGAGGTTCCTTTTCTGGGGGGGCAGGGAATTCGAATCCGCCATTATGGTCAATGGTGCCGTCCCTGCAAACCGCCGCGGGGCGCCTGCCTCCCTTTTCCAAAGTGCGTATAATCCGCCGCCATGACACGTACCCGAAATTCCCGCACCCCCAAACAACGCCCGACCGGCCGCGCCCGCGCCTGGCTGGGCTGGGCGCTCAAGCTCAGCCTGGTCGGCCTCGTCGTGATCGCCGGCTTCGCGGTTTATCTCGATGCCACCGTGCAGGAGAAGTTCTCCGGCAAGCGCTGGACCATCCCGGCCAAGGTGTATGCGCGGCCGCTGGAACTGTTCGTCGGCCAGAAACTCAGCCGCAACGACTTCCTCACCGAGCTCGACGCCCTGGGTTACCGCCGCGAAAGCGCGGCCAACGGCCCAGGCGCGGCGTCGGTCAACGGTAACGATGTCGAGCTCAATACCCGTGGCTTCCAGTTCTACGAGGGCATGGAGCCGGCGCAGTACGTCCGTGTGCGCTTCTCCGGCGACTACGTCGCGGGCCTCAGCGGCGCCAACGGCGGCAAGCTCGACGTGGTGCGGCTCGAGCCGCTGATGATCGGCGGCATCTACCCGAAGAACCTCGAAGACCGCATCCTGATCAAGATCGACCAGGTGCCGCCGTACCTGCTGGAAACCCTGATCGCCACGGAAGACCGCGATTTCTACAGCCACTTCGGTGTCTCGCCCAAGTCCATCGCCCGGGCCGTGTGGGTCAACACCTCCTCCGGCGCCATGCGCCAGGGCGGCAGTACCCTCACGCAACAGTTGGTGAAGAACTTCTTCCTCACCAACGAGCGCAGCCTCAGCCGCAAGCTGACCGAAGCCATGATGGCCGTACTGCTCGAAGTGCACTACGACAAGCGCGAGATCCTCGAGGCGTACCTGAACGAAGTGTTCGTCGGCCAGGACGGCCAGCGCGCGGTGCACGGCTTCGGCCTGGCCAGCCAGTTCTTCTTCAGCCAGCCGCTGCAGGAGCTCAAGCTGCACCAGATCGCCTTGCTGGTGGGCATGGTCAAGGGGCCGTCCTACTACAACCCGCGCCGTTACCCCGAGCGCGCGTTGCAGCGGCGCAACCTGGTCCTCGACCTGCTCGCCGAGCAAGGCGTGGTCGGCCAGGACGTGGTCGACGCGGCGAAGAAGATGCCGCTGGGCGTGACCAAGCGCGGCAGCCTGGCCGACAGCTCGTTCCCGGCCTTCCTCGACCTGGTCAAGCGTCAGTTGCGCCAGGACTACCGCGACGAAGACTTGACCGAAGAAGGCCTGCGCATCTTCACCAGTTTCGACCCGATCCTGCAGATGAAGGCCGAGACCGCCATGAGCGAGACCTTCAAGCGCCTGGCTGGGCGCAAGGGCGCCGACGAGGTGGAGTCGGCGATGGTCGTCACCAACCCGGAGACCGGTGAAGTCCAGGCGTTGATCGGCAGCCGCCAGTCGGGCTTCGCCGGCTTCAACCGCGCCATCGATGCGGTGCGGCCGATCGGCTCGCTGGTCAAGCCGGCGGTCTATCTCACCGCCCTGGAACAACCGAGCAAGTACACCCTGACCAGCTGGGTGCAGGACGAACCGTTCTCGGTCAAAGGCGCCGACGGCCAGGTGTGGCGCCCGCAGAACTACGACCGCCGCCCGCACGGCACCATTTACCTCTACCAGGGCCTGGCCAACTCCTACAACCTGTCGACCGCCAAGCTCGGCCTGGAAGTGGGCGTGCCCAATGTGATCAAGACCATCGGCCGGCTGGGCGTGCAGGTCGACTGGCCGGCATTCCCGTCGATGCTGCTGGGCGCCGGCGGCATGTCGCCGATGCAGGTCGCGACCATGTACCAGACCATCGCCAACGGCGGCTTCAACACCCCGATGCGCGGTATCCGCAGCGTGCTTACCGCCGAAGGCGAGCCGCTCAAGCGCTACCCGTTCCAGATCCAGCAGACCTTCGACCCGGGCGCCATCTACCTGGTGCAGAACGCCATGCAGCGGGTGATGCGTGAAGGTACCGGGCGCTCGGTGTACAGCGTGCTGCCCAGCTCGCTGACCCTGGCGGGCAAGACCGGCACCAGTAACGACTCGCGTGACAGCTGGTTCTCCGGTTTCAGCCAGGACCTGCTGGCGGTGGTCTGGCTTGGCCGCGACGACAACGGCAAGACACCGTTCACCGGCGCCACCGGTGCGTTGCAGGTATGGACCAGCTTCATGAAAAAAGCCGACCCGCTGCCGCTGGACATGCCGCAGCCGGACAACGTCGTGAAGTCGTGGATCGACCCTTACAGCGGCCAAGGTTCCGATGGCAGCTGTCCGGGAGCGGTGCAGATGCCGTATATTCGCGGCAGCGAACCGGCCGCTGGCGCCACCTGTGGTGGCGAGCAGAACCCGGCCGAGTCGGTGATGGACTGGGTCAAGGGCTGGATGAATTGAGCACGAGCTTCTGAAGAGGGTGTGAAGTGAACAAGTGGTGGATACCTGCCCTGGCGGCAGTCAGCGTGCTGCACGGCTGTACCAGCGTCCCGCGTGGCAACATTCCGGTGGTCGATTCGAGCACCCGGGTTTCGAACAGCGAGCGCATTGCCGCCAACCGCACCTCGGCCTACCCGACCAGCGGCGGCAGCAGCCAGGCACAGGCGTTGCCCGAGGACTCCGGCGTGACCGTGATGATCCCGCAGGGCACCGGCGGCGCGCCGATCCAGTCGTTCCCGGCCGGCAGCGGCGTGGCACCGATCAGCACCGGCCCGATCACACCGGGCCCGGTCAGCAGCGCCCCGATCGCGACCAACCCCAACCCGGTCGCCGATGAGCCCTTCGACATCGCGTCGATGAGCAACCCGGCGCCGGTCAGCAGCGCGCCAACCGGCATTCCGCGGGGCAATGTTTCCGGCGGCGGCCTGTCCGCCGACGAACAGCTCGACGGCCCGGTACTGGCATTGCTGACCACCGCCCAGCAGCAGCAGGGCAGTGGCGACTTCAACGGCGCCGCCTCGAGCCTGGAGCGTGCCCAGCGCATTGCCCCGCGCGAGCCGCAGGTGCTGTTCCGCCTGGCCCAGGTGCGCCTGTCGCAAGGTGACGCGGCGCAGTCGGAGCAATTGGCCCGCCGTGCCCTGACCTACGCCAACGGCCGTCCCGACCTGCAGGCGCAGCTGTGGAGCACCATCGCCCTGGCCCGCGAGAAACAGGGTGACAGCGCTGGCGCGGCCCTGGCGCGGCAGAAGGCGCGGGTCAACCTGTGATGGAACAGCGCATCCTCGACATCGCCGACCACCTGCTGCTGATCGAGCGCGAGCTCAAGGTCCAGGGCTGGTGGAGCGATGCGCTACCCAGTGCAGAAGCGCTGGCCAGCGCGGTGCCGTTCGCGGTCGACAGCATGGCCTTCGAACAGTGGCTGCAGTGGATCTTCCTGCCGCGCATGAAGCTGATCCTCGAGCATGGTCAGCCACTGCCCAATGCCTCCGGCATCCTGGTGATGGCGGAAACGGTATTTGTCGACCGGCCGGAACAAAGCCGCGAACTACGGCGGTTGCTGGCAGCATTCGATCAATTGATCAGCCCATCAGCCTGATTTCTTCTCTTTTTCCTTTAAGGGCCGCAGATTGTGGCCCTTTTTTATGGAAATCTTAATTATTCTGCTGCTGCGCGCCTTTTTAGTGGTTGCAGGAATTCATCTTGTCGAAAATTTGGCAATAATTTCTCTTGACTTGTGCGCGCCGAATCACAAGAATCCAGATTCCGCTGTAGAGGGACTGCCAGAAGCAGACCCGCTAAGCAGATCATGAGGCGCACACCCGCGCCGACTTGTAACACCCCGCAACGCGTTACCTCGCGCTGGGTGGGAAGGCCCGCAACACACCAGGGCAGTCCCAATACTTGCTCAGTCAGTGCTGACGTTCGCTCATGCTCTGCTTGGCAGTAAACCTATTAAGACCCGCTCAGTGAGGGCGGTATTCTGGCGTTTTAGAGGTGAACAACGTGGAGCTTTTATCTGGCGCTGAGATGGTCGTCCGCTTCTTGCGTGACGAAGGCGTTAAGCACATCTACGGGTACCCTGGTGGTGCTCTCCTTCATGTTTACGATGCCCTGTTCAAGGAACCGGAAGTCCAGCACATCCTGGTTCGTCACGAGCAGGCTGCCACCCATATGGCGGACGGTTATGCCCGTGCCACCGGCAAGGCCGGCGTGGTGCTGGTGACTTCCGGGCCGGGCGCGACCAATGCCATCACCGGCATTGCCACCGCCTACATGGACTCCATCCCGATGGTCATCCTGTCTGGCCAGGTGCCCAGCACCATGGTGGGTACCGACGCGTTCCAGGAAACCGACATGATCGGTATTTCCCGGCCGATCGTGAAGCACAGCTTCATGATCAAACACGCTTCGGAAATCCCCGAAGTCCTGAAAAAAGCGTTCTATCTTGCGCAATCCGGCCGCCCTGGCCCGGTAGTGGTCGACATTCCAAAAGATATGACCAACCCGGCCGAGAAGTTCGAGTACATCTACCCGAAAAAGGTCAAGCTGCGTTCGTATAGCCCCGCCGTGCGCGGCCACTCCGGCCAGATCCGCAAGGCGGCCGAAATGCTCCTCGCGGCCAAGCGCCCGATCGTCTACTCCGGCGGTGGCGTAATTCTGGGTGGCGGCTCCGAAGCCCTTACCGACATCGCCAAGTCGCTGAACCTGCCGGTCACCAACACCCTCATGGGCCTCGGTGGCTTCCCCGGTACCGATCGCCAGTTCCTTGGCATGCTGGGCATGCATGGCAGCTACACCGCCAACATGGCCATGCACCACGCCGACGTGATCTTCGCTGTCGGTGCGCGTTTCGACGACCGCGTGGTCAACGGCCCGGCCAAGTTCTGCCCGAACGCCAAGATCATCCACATCGACATCGACCCGGCGTCGATCTCCAAGATGATCAAGGCCGACGTGCCGATCGTCGGCCCGGTCGAAAGCGTGCTGAGCGAAATGCTCACCATCCTGAAAGAGATCGGCGAGCAGCCCGACAAGGCCGCGATCGATGCCTGGTGGAAGCAGATCGACGAATGGCGCGGCGACGGTGAGCTGTTCCCCTACGACAAGGGCGACGGCAACATCATCAAGCCGCAGCAGGTGATCGAGACCCTGTGCGAAGTCACAAAAGGCGACGCTTTCGTCACCTCCGACGTGGGCCAGCACCAGATGTTCGCGGCGCAGTACTACCGTTTCAACAAACCCAACCGCTGGATCAACTCCGGTGGCCTGGGCACCATGGGCTTCGGTTTCCCCGCGGCCATGGGCGTCAAGCTCAACTTCCCCGACCAGGACGTGGCCTGCGTGACCGGTGAAGGCAGCATCCAGATGAACATCCAGGAGCTGTCCACCTGCATGCAGTACGGCTTGCCGGTGAAGATCGTCAACCTGAACAACGGTGTGCTGGGCATGGTCCGCCAATGGCAGGACATGGCCTACAACGGTCGTCACTCGCACTCGTACGTCGAGTCGCTGCCGGACTTCGTCAAGCTGGCCGAGGCCTATGGCCATGTGGGTATCCGCATCACCAGCCTGAAAGACCTCAAGCCCAAACTGGAAGAGGCTTTCGCGATGAAGGACCGCCTGGTGTTCATCGACATCGCGGTCGACCGGACCGAGCACGTCTATCCGATGCAGATCAAGGACGGCTCGATGCGTGACATGTGGCTGAGCAAGACGGAGCGTACCTGATATGCGGCACATCATCTCCTTGCTGCTGGAAAACGAACCCGGTGCCTTGTCTCGCGTGGTCGGCCTGTTCTCCCAGCGCAACTACAACATTGAAAGCCTGACCGTGGCACCGACCGAAGACCCGACCCTGTCGCGTCTGACGCTGACCACCGTTGGCCATGACGAAGTGATCGAGCAGATCACCAAGAACCTGAACAAGCTGGTCGAAGTGGTCAAGCTTGTCGACCTGTCGGAAAGCGCCCACATCGAGCGCGAACTGATGCTGGTCAAGGTCAAGGCCACCGGTGCCCAGCGTGCCGAAATCAAGCGCACCACGGATATCTTCCGTGGCCAGATCGTCGATGTGACCGCCAGCGTGTACACCGTGCAACTGAGCGGCACCAGCGACAAACTGGACAGCTTCATCCAGGCCATCGGCACCGCATCGATTCTCGAAACCGTGCGCAGTGGCGTCACCGGCATTGCCCGTGGCGACAAAGTGCTCAGCATCTAACTTCAAAAATTAGCGATGGCTCCGCAGGGGCCGAGATATAACCAGGGGTATTTTCATGAAAGTTTTCTACGACAAAGACTGCGACCTCTCCATCATCCAGGGCAAGAAAGTCGCCATCATCGGCTACGGTTCGCAAGGCCACGCCCAGGCCTGCAACCTGAAGGACTCCGGTGTGGATGTCACCATCGGTCTGCGTAAAGGCTCGGCCACTGTCGCCAAGGCCGAAGCCCACGGCCTGAAAGTGACCGACGTTGCCTCTGCCGTCGCTGCCGCCGACCTGGTCATGATCCTCACCCCGGACGAGTTCCAGGGCCAGCTGTACAAGAACGAAATCGAGCCGAACATCAAGAAGGGCGCTACCCTGGCCTTCTCCCACGGCTTCGCGATCCACTACAACCAGGTCGTGCCGCGTGGCGACCTCGACGTGATCATGATCGCGCCGAAGGCCCCGGGCCACACCGTTCGCTCCGAGTTCGTCAAAGGCGGCGGCATCCCTGACCTGATCGCCATCTACCAGGACGCTTCGGGCAACGCCAAGAACGTCGCTCTGTCCTACGCTTCGGGCGTGGGCGGTGGCCGTACCGGCATCATCGAAACCACCTTCAAGGACGAGACCGAAACCGACCTGTTCGGTGAGCAGGCCGTTCTCTGCGGCGGTACCGTCGAGCTGGTCAAGGCCGGTTTCGAAACCCTGGTCGAAGCCGGTTACGCGCCGGAAATGGCCTACTTCGAGTGCTTGCACGAGCTGAAGCTGATCGTCGACCTCATGTACGAAGGCGGTATCGCCAACATGAACTACTCGATCTCCAACAATGCCGAGTACGGTGAGTACGTCACCGGCCCTGAAGTCATCAACGAAGAATCCCGCAAGGCCATGCGCAACGCCCTGAAGCGTATCCAGGACGGCGAGTACGCGAAGATGTTCATCAGCGAAGGCGCCACCAACTACCCATCGATGACCGCCAAGCGTCGCAACAACGCCGCCCACGGCATCGAGATCATCGGCGAGCAGCTGCGCTCGATGATGCCGTGGATCTCGGCCAACAAGATCGTCGACAAGACCAAGAACTAAGGTCCTGCTTCGATAAATGAAAAACGCGGCTTCGGCCGCGTTTTTTCGTTTGCGCGGCCAGCTTCTGGTATAAAGCGACCAGTGGCTCGCCGTCAGAACCCGTTTCGCGAGCCCATGTCGAACATATTCCACCCTGTTGCAAGGTACTTTTCATGAGCGAACGTCCCGAAGAGCCGAACAAGCCCTCCGACGCCGAAAGCCTGCTACCTGTCGATGAGCATGTCGAAGAAGGCCACGATGCCGAAGGGCGCAAGGTCCGCCACCGCGGTATCTACCTGCTGCCCAACCTGTTCACCACCGCGAACCTGTTTGCCGGCTTCTATTCCATCATCAGCTCGATGAGCGCGCAGAGCGCCGGCGACCCGCGCGAGGCGAGCAAGTATTTCGCCTTTGCCGCGATCGCAATTTTCGTCGCCATGGTGCTCGACAGCCTCGATGGCCGCGTGGCACGCATGACCAACACCCAAAGCGCCTTCGGTGCCGAGTACGACTCGCTGTCGGACATGGTCGCCTTCGGCGTGGCGCCGGCGCTGCTGGCCTTCGGCTGGGCACTGGGCGACATGGGCAAGGTCGGCTGGATGGTCGCCTTCATCTATGTGGCCGGCGCCGCGCTGCGCCTGGCGCGCTTCAACACCCAGGTCGGCACCGCCGACAAGCGCTATTTCATCGGTTTGGCCAGCCCGGCCGCGGCCGGTGTGGTGGCCGGTACCGTGTGGGCCTTCAGCGATTACGGCATCCAGGGTTCCAAACTGTCGTTCCTGGTGGCGCTGCTGGTGGCGGCCGCGGGTATGCTGATGGTCAGCAACATCAAGTACAACAGCTTCAAGGAGCTGGATCTCAAGGGCCGTGTGCCGTTCGTTGCGATCCTCGCCGTGGTGCTGGTGTTCGCCGTGGTGTTCAGCGACCCACCGCGCATCCTGCTGCTGATCTTCCTCGGCTACGCGATTTCCGGCCCGGTGCAGTACCTGCTGCGTGGCCGTCGTCGCAAAGTCTGAATGATTTAATCGCGGAATAACCTGCCGGCTCCATAGTCTTATGGGTACATCAGTTGCCCATACTGTGGAGCCGCCATGCTCATCAAGCTATCCCGTTCTTCTGACTGCAAGTCGTCAGAGATCACCCCTGAAGACCTCTACTTCTCACGTCGTACCCTGCTGGGTGGTGCCGTGGCCGGCTTGGCCCTGGGCGCACTCCCGCGTTTGGGGGCGGCCGCCGAGCCGTCGCGTTATGCCGATGCCGCCGCCGGTAACGCGCCTGCCTGGTTTACCGACAAGCTGGCGGCGACCCACTGGCAGGCAGTGACCGTGAGCGGCGAGTCGATCACGCCGTTCAAGGATGCTACCCACTACAACAATTTCTACGAGTTCGGGCCCGACAAGGGCGACCCGGCGGCGAATGCTGGGTCGTTGAAAACCGAGCCCTGGAGCCTGGTGGTTGATGGCGAAGTGGCCAAGCCTGGCCGTTATGCGTTGGAGGACTTCATCAAACCCTACCAGCTTGAGGAGCGTATCTATCGCCTGCGTTGTGTCGAGGCCTGGTCGATGGTTATCCCGTGGCTGGGCTTTCCTTTATCCGAGGTGCTCAAGCAGGTCGAGCCCACTTCGAAAGCGCGCTACATCCGATTCGAAACCCTGCAGGACCCCAAGAGCATGCCAGGGCAGCGATCGGGCTTCGCCCTGATCGACTGGCCCTATGTGGAGGGTTTGCGCCTGGATGAGGCGATGAACCCGCTGGCGATCTTGGCGGTAGGCATGTACGGACGGGAGCTGGCCAACCAGAACGGTGCACCGCTGCGCCTTGTCGTGCCGTGGAAGTACGGTTTCAAGAGCATCAAGTCGATCGTGCGCATCAGCCTGGTGGCGGAGCAGCCGCAAACCACCTGGCAGGGGCTGGCGCCGGACGAGTACGGCTTCTATGCCAACGTCAACCCGACCGTCGACCATCCGCGCTGGACCCAGGCGCGGGAGCGGCGGCTGCCCAGTGGTCTGTTCAGCCCCAATGTGCGCGACACACTGATGTTCAATGGCTACGCCGATGAAGTGGCGTCGCTGTATACCGGGCTCGATCTGCGGAAGAACTACTGATGCGCTATCCCGGGTTTCGCTTGGCGATCTTCGTGGTCGGGTGCCTGTTTCCGTTGTGGTGGTTCTATGAGGCTGCCATGGGACTGCTCGGGCCTGATCCAGGGAAGATCATGATGGATCGGCTTGGGTTGGGGGCGTTGGTGTTTCTGCTGGTCACCTTGAGCATGACGCCGCTGCAGCGGCTTACCGGGTGGTCGGGGTGGATCGTGGTGCGTCGTCAGCTGGGGTTGTGGTGCTTTGCTTATATAGTGCTGCACCTGATTTCTTACCTGGTGTTCATCCTCGGTCTGGACTGGGGGCAGTTCGGGGTGGAGTTGCGCAAGCGGCCCTACATTATTGTGGGTGCGCTGGGTTTCCTTGGGTTGTTCGCGTTGGCGGTCACGTCCAATCGGTATAGCCAGCGGCGGCTGGGGGCGCGGTGGAAGAAGCTGCATCGGCTGGTTTATGTGATTCTCGGGTTGGGGTTGCTGCATTTCTTGTGGATCGTGCGTTCGGATCTGAAGGAGTGGGCGATCTATGCGGGGATTGGTGGGGTGTTGTTGGTGTTGAGGATTCCGCCAGTGTGGCGGCGGGTGCCGCGGTTGATGGGTGGGCGG
>NZ_JARPQB010000018.1 GCF_029478665.1 Pseudomonas entomophila | reverse complement strand
GCACTGTGATGCCTCGGCGGGGGCGAGTCCATTCAATTACAGGAGACATGTGGCGCCTGATCTAGTCGATCAAGCCTTGCTGCCTCAGGCGCCGTGTCGCCTCCTCCATCGTCACCATCCCCTGCGCTGCCCCGGCCTGCATCAACGAACAGATCTGCGCCATCCGCCCCTCGCGGATCAGGTTGCGCACCGCCGGCGTCACCACCAGCACCTCCCTTGCGGCGACCCTGCCGCCACCGACGCGCCTGACCAGCCTCTGCGCCACCACCAGCCGCAGCGACTCCGCCAACATCATGCGCACCAGCGGCTTCTCCTCGGCGGCGAACACCTCCACCAAGCGATCAATACTGTTGACCGCCGAGCGCGTATGCACCGAGGCCAGCACCAAGTGCCCTGTTTCGGCAGCTCGCAGCGCCAGGCGGATACTCTCCAAGTCACGAAGCTCCCCGACCATGATCACATCGGGGTCCTGGCGCAACGCACTGCGCAATCCCTGGGAAAAATCGCGACTGTCGCGGCCGATTTCCCGCTGGTTGATCAGGCTGCGCTGGCCTTGATGAATGAATTCGACAGGGTCTTCCAAGGTGATGACGTGAAGCGCGTACTCCCGATTGAGCTCATCGACCAGCGCCGCCAGGGTGCTGGACTTGCCGCTCCCGGTGGCCCCCCCAATCAGCACCAGGCCTTCCCGGCTCGATGCAACAGCTTGAAATACATCATGCAGGTCGAGCTCATCGAGGCGCGGCACTCGCGCCGGGATCAGCCGTATGCTCGCCCCCGACCCATTGCGCTGGCGAAACAGGTTCACCCGAAAGCGGCCCAGAGCGGGCACAACCAAGGCAAGATCCAGTTCATCACCCGACATCCATTGCCGGCGCTGTTCTTCATCGAGCCATCCAGCCAGCCCCTGCTCCAGCGCCGCGGGTACCAGCACCGGCAACGCCATGCGGCGCAGTTCGCCATCCAGCCGCAGCAGCGGTACCTCGCCCGCGGCCAGGTGCAGGTCGCTTGCACCCGCAGCCACAGCCCGGGCCAGCAGATCGGTCACATCCATGAGACTCCCCAACAGCGATCAAGCAGGTAGAATGCCGCAGACCCCAAAGCCGTCGGCGACGAACCATGCCCACCCTAGCAGAGAACATTTCGGCCATTTCCGCCCGCATCGACACTGCGGCGAAGGTTGCCGGCCGCGACCCGGCCAGCATCCAGCTGCTGGCGGTGAGCAAGACCAAGCCGGCCAGCGCCATCCGCGAGGCCCATGGCAGTGGGCTATGCGACTTCGGCGAAAACTACCTTCAGGAAGCCCTGACGAAACAGCAGGAACTCTCTGACCTGCCCTTGATCTGGCACTTCATCGGCCCCATCCAGTCGAACAAGACCAAAGCCATCGCCGAGCACTTCGACTGGGTACATTCCGTGGATCGCCTGAAAATCGCCCAACGCCTCTCTGAACAGCGCCCGGCCAACCTGCCGCCGCTGAACATCTGCCTGCAGGTGAACGTCAGTGGCGAAGACAGCAAGTCCGGCTGCGCACCCACCGAACTGCAAGCCCTGGCCCAGGCGGTGAACGCCCTGCCCGGCCTACGCCTGCGTGGTCTGATGGCGATCCCGGAACCGACCGATGACCGCGCCGCACAGGAGGCTGCCTTTGCCACCCTGCGCCAGCTCCAGGAACAACTGGGCCTCGGCCTGGACACCCTGTCGATGGGCATGAGCCACGACCTGGAAGCCGCTATCTGCCAAGGAGCGACCTGGGTCCGCATCGGTACCGCCCTGTTCGGGGCCCGCGACTACGGCCAGCCCTGAACCCATGCTTAACTCACTCTTTCCCTCAAGGACCTGACATGAGCAAGACTCGTATTGCCTTTATCGGCGCCGGCAACATGGCCGCCAGCCTGATCGGCGGCCTGCGCGCCCAGGGCCTGGATGCCACGCAGATCCGCGCCAGCGACCCGGGTGCCGAGACCCGCGCGCGGATCCAGGCCGAACACGGTATCGAAGCGTTCGAAAGCAACGCACAAGCCATCGACGGCGCCGACGTGATCGTGCTCGCAGTCAAGCCGCAGGTCATGAAAGCTGTCTGCGAGGCACTGAAGCCGAACCTGAAAGCCGGCCAACTGGTCGTCTCCATCGCCGCGGGCATCACCTGCGCCAGCCTTCAGGCGTGGCTGGGCGCCATCCCGGTGGTGCGCTGCATGCCCAACACCCCGGCACTGCTGCGCCAGGGCGTCAGCGGCCTGTATGCCACCCAGGAAGTGTCCACCCAGCAACGCCAGCAGGCCGAACAACTGCTGTCCGCCGTGGGCACGGCCTTGTGGCTGAGCGAAGAACAGCAACTGGATGCCGTCACCGCCGTCTCCGGCAGCGGCCCGGCCTACTTCTTCCTGCTGATCGAGGCCATGACCGCCGCAGGCGAGAAACTCGGCCTGCCACGTGAAACCGCCTCGCAACTCACCCTGCAGACTGCCTTGGGCGCCGCGCGCATGGCCGTCGCCAGCGACGTCGACGCCGCCGAGCTGCGCCGCCGCGTCACCTCGCCGGCCGGCACCACCGAGGCGGCGATCAAATCGTTCCAGGCCAGCGGCTTCGAGGCCATCGTCGAGCAGGCCCTGCAGGCCGCGGCGAAACGCTCCGCCGAACTGGCCGAACAACTGGGCAAATAAGGAGCCATTGATGAATGCACTGTCCGGCGCCGCGATCTTCGTGGTGCAAACCCTGGTCAGCCTGTACCTGGCGATCGTCCTGCTGCGTTTCGTACTGCAGTTGGTCAAGGCCGACTTCTACAACCCGCTCAGCCAGTTCGCCGTGCGCGCCACCCAGCCGCTGCTCAAGCCTCTGCGCCGGGTGATCCCCAGCATCGCCGGCCTGGATACCTCCTCGCTGCTGCTGTCGGTCCTCATCCAGGGGCTGCTGATGGCCTTCGTGCTGATGCTCACCTACGGCACCTTCGGTGACGTGCTGCACCTGCTGATGTGGGCGATCCTGGGCGTCACCTCGCTGTTCCTGAAGATCTTCTGGGTGGCGATGATCGTCATGGTGATCGTCTCGTGGGTCGCGCCCAACAGCCACAACCCCGCCGCCGAACTGGCCTACCAGATCAGCGAACCGGTGCTGGCGCCGTTCCGCCGCCTGGTGCCGAACCTCGGTGGCATGGACATCTCGCCGATCTTCGCCTTCATCGCCATCCAGGTGATCCAGTCGTTCCTCATGCCCCAGCTGGCGGCCTACGCCGGCATGCCGCAAGAGCTGTGGCGGATGATCTGACCCCGCCTGCATCCAGCGGCAAGCCTTTGCTTGCCGCTGGGGGTAGCGCTCTTTAGACTTACGCCTCCGTCAAGCGTGAGCAGGGTCGATGTCCACTGTCCTTCCCGAAGATTCCGTCGGTCTGGTAACACCGCAAATCGCCCGGTTCGATGAACCGCTGGCCTTGGCCTGTGGCCGCTCGCTGGCCTCGTATGAACTGATCTACGAAACCTATGGCACCCTCAACAGCACCGCCAGCAATGCCGTGCTGATCTGCCATGCGTTGTCCGGCCATCACCATGCCGCCGGCTATCACGCCGCCACCGACCGCAAGCCGGGCTGGTGGGACAGCTGCATCGGCCCCGGCAAACCCATCGACACCAATCGCTTCTTCGTGGTCAGCCTGAACAACCTGGGCGGCTGCAACGGCAGCACCGGCCCCAGCAGCGTCAACCCGGCCACCGGCAAGCCCTACGGCGCCGATTTCCCGGTACTGACGGTCGAGGATTGGGTACATAGCCAAGCGCGCCTGGCCGATCGCTTAGGGATACAGACCTGGGCCGCCATCGTCGGCGGCAGCCTGGGCGGCATGCAGGCGCTGCAATGGACCATCACTTACCCGGACCGTGTGCGCCACTGCGTGGACATCGCCTCGGCGCCCAAGCTGTCGGCGCAGAACATCGCCTTCAACGAAGTGGCACGCCAGGCCATTCTCACCGACCCCGAGTTCCACGGCGGCTCGTTCCAGGACCAGGGGGTGATCCCCAAGCGTGGCCTGATGCTGGCACGCATGGTCGGCCATATCACCTACCTGTCCGACGACTCGATGGGCGAGAAATTCGGCCGCGAGCTCAAGAGCGACAAGCTCAACTACGACTTCCACAGCGTCGAGTTCCAGGTCGAGAGCTACCTGCGCTATCAAGGCGAGGAATTTTCGGGGCGGTTCGACGCCAACACCTACCTGCTGATGACCAAGGCGCTGGACTACTTCGACCCGGCCGCAGCCCATGGCGGCGACCTGGCGGCAACCCTGGCCCATGTCACGGCGGACTACTGCATCATGTCGTTCACCACCGACTGGCGTTTCTCGCCGGCCCGTTCGCGTGAGATCGTCGACGCCCTGATGGCCGCGCGCAAGAACGTCTGCTACCTGGACATCGACTCGCCCTACGGCCACGACGCCTTCCTGATCCCCACGCCTCGCTACATGCAGGGATTCGCGAACTACATGAACCGCATCGTCATCTGAGGACAGCATGAGAGCCGACCTGGAAATCATCCAAGACTGGATCCCTGCCGGCAGCCGGGTCCTCGACCTGGGCTGCGGCAACGGCGAACTGCTGGCCTCCTTGCGCGAGCGCAAGAACGTCACCGGCTATGGCCTGGAGATCGACGCCGACAACATCGCCGCCTGCGTGGCCAAGGGCGTCAACGTCATCGAGCAGGACCTGGACAAGGGCCTGGGCAACTTCGCCAGCAACAGTTTCGACGTGGTGGTCATGACCCAGGCCCTGCAAGCCGTGGAGTACCCCGACCGCATTCTCGACGAGATGCTGCGGGTGGGGCGCCAGTGCATCATCACCTTCCCCAATTTCGGCCACTGGCGCTGCCGCTGGTACCTGGCGACCAAGGGGCGCATGCCGGTCTCGGACTTCATGCCGTATACCTGGTACAACACCCCGAACATCCACTTCTGCACCTTCGAAGACTTCGAGAACCTGTGCCACGAGCGCCACGCCAAGGTGCTCGACCGCCTGGCCGTCGACCGCCTGCACCGTAACGGGTTGGGCGGCCGGCTTTGGCCTAATCTTCTAGGTGAGATCGGTATCTATCGGGTCAGCAGCCCGGGCCTGCAGGAGCATCAGCTCGCGGTCTGACCCTCGCGAACGGAGGAATGGGATCATGCGTCGATTTGCACTGTTTCTGATCAGCCTGTGCCTGGCCTTGCCGGTACTGGCTGCCGATGCCGCCAAGCCTGAACGCCAGGAAGTGTTCGGCGACGTGACGGTCCACTACAGCGCCTTCACCTCGAGCATGCTGCAACCCGACATTGCCGCCGCCACGGGCCTGACCCGCAGCAAGAACCAGGGTGTGCTCAACATCGCCGTGCTCAAGGCCGGCAAGCCCGCGATGGCGGTGGTCAGCGGCACGGTGAAAGATCTCACCGGGCGCAGCAACCCGTTGTCGTTCAAGCAGATCACCGACCAGGGTGCGGTGTACTACATCGCCCAGTTCAAGATCGACCAACCCGAAACAGTCACCTTCGACCTCAACGTCGAAACCGGCGGCGTCAGCCATCCACTCAGCTTCAACCAGGAAGTGTTCCCAGGCGAATGATGAATTTCCAGCAACTCGTATTGGCCAGCCACAACGCCGGCAAGCTCAAGGAACTGCAAGCGATGCTCGGCGAGGCCGTGCACCTGCGTTCGATCGGTGAATTCAGCCAGGTAGAACCGGAAGAGACCGGCCTGTCGTTCGTCGAGAACGCCATCCTGAAAGCCCGCAACGCCGCGCGCATCTCCGGCCTGCCGGCCCTGGCCGACGATTCGGGTTTGGCGGTGGACTTCCTCGGCGGCGCGCCAGGCATCTACTCGGCGCGCTACGCCGACGGCAAGGGCGATGCGGCGAACAACGCCAAGCTGCTCGAGGCACTGAAAGATGTACCCCATGAGCAACGTGGCGCGCAGTTCGTCTGCGTCCTGGCGCTGGTGCGCCACGCCGACGACCCGCTCCCCATCCTCTGCGAAGGCCTGTGGCACGGCAGCATCCTGTTCGAGGCTAGCGGCGAACACGGCTTCGGCTATGACCCGCTGTTCTGGGTCCCGGAGCGCAAGTGCTCCAGCGCCGACCTCGCCCCCGTCGACAAGAACCAGCTCAGCCACCGCGCCCGCGCCATGGCCCTGCTGCGCCAACGTCTGGGCCTGGCATGACCGACAAGCTGTCCTTGCAGCCGGCGGGCCTGATTCTTCCCGAGCTCCCGCCGCTGTCGCTGTATATCCATATCCCCTGGTGCGTGCGCAAGTGCCCGTACTGCGACTTCAACTCGCACCAGGCCGGCCCATCGTTGCCGGAAGACGAATACATCGATGCCCTGCTCGCTGATCTCGACCAGGAAATGGCAGCGGTCCAGGGCCGCCCTATCAGCACGATCTTCTTCGGGGGTGGCACACCCAGCCTGTTCAGCGCAGACGCGCTTGGCCGACTGTTGCGAGGTGTCGAGCAACGCATCCCGTTCGCCCCGGATATCGAGATCACCCTCGAGGCCAACCCGGGGACCTTCGAGCAGGAGAAGTTCAAGGCCTACCGGCAGACCGGCATCAACCGCCTGTCCATCGGCGTGCAGAGCTTCCAGCCGGCCAAGCTGGAGAAGCTGGGACGCATTCATAACGGCGATGAAGCGGTTCGCGCTGCCGGCATGGCGCGCGCGGCAGGTTTCGACAACTTCAACCTCGACCTGATGCATGGCCTGCCGGACCAGTCGTTGGACGATGCGCTCGGTGACCTGCGCCAAGCCATCGAGCTGGCGCCGACGCACTTGTCCTGGTACCAGCTGACACTGGAACCGAACACGGTGTTCTGGAGCCAGCCGCCAGAGCTGCCCGAGGACGATATCCTCTGGGATATCCAGGAAGCCGGCCAAGCGCTGATGGCCGAGCATGGCTACCGGCAATACGAAGTCTCGGCCTATGCCGAGACCGGTCGTGCCGCGCGGCACAACCTGAACTACTGGCGTTTCGGCGACTTCATCGGTATCGGTGCGGGCGCCCATGGCAAGCTGTCGTTCCCCGACGGGCGCATCCTGCGCACCTGGAAGACCCGCCTGCCCAAGGATTACCTGAATCCGGCCAAACCGTTCAAGGCAGGCGAGAAACTGCTGCCCGCCGATGAGCTACCCTTCGAGTTCCTGATGAATGCGCTGCGCCTCACCGACGGCGTGGAGGCCGAGCTGTTCAGCCAGCGCACCGGCCTGCCCCTGGCGCAGCTCGCCGAAGCCCGCCGCGAAGCCGAACAAAAGGGCCTTTTGCAGGTCGAACCGGATCGGCTGGCAGCCACACCACGTGGCCAGCTATTCCTCAACGACCTGCTGCAGTACTTCTTGAATTAAGGATGACCCATGGACCTGGTACTTGACCTGCTCTCGACCGTTTCCCGCTGGAGCCGCAGCAACCTGTCGGAGATCTCGCTGGCCCTGGTGGGCTGCCTGCTGGTGCTGTTCGGCACCGATATCAAGGGCTGGGTGGAAGGACGCCTGGGTGGTCTGGCCGGCGCCTTGCGGGTGCCGTTCATGGCCTTGCTGGTGATGATCGGCAGCGGCGCGGCGCTGATCTATGCAACGCCGTGGATCGTCAAGGGGCTGGGGCAGTTCAACAACTATGCACTGGCACCGGTGTTGCTGGTGGTGCTGGTGTTGATTGGTGTTGTGGCTGATCGGCGAGGTTGAGCCTGCAAGCGTGCGCGGGCCGTAAAGGACCCGCGCACCGTTCAAGTTCGAGGGCGCAGCCTGACCTCCACCGCTACTGAACGCTGCCCGGCGTGATCGATGCCCACGGCACACAACCGGCTGTCTTGGCGGACGATGATCTTGCTGCTCAAATCGCCGTAGCCATGGGGATCTGCACAGGCGGTACTCTGCCAGGGCCCCAGCTTGAACTCCACACGCTGGAACAGGATGTGCCTTGACGGCACATTAATCCGATAGGCCCAGCGATCGAATGCGTCCAGGTAGGGTGCGCTGACGTCCATCTCCGGTTGTGCTGCGGGCCCCGGCGGGTGTACCACCACTGGCAACGCCACGGCATTGCGGTTGGCAGGCTCAGGCCCATCCGCCTCGCGCCCCCATAAGCACAACGCCAGTACCGTTGGATTCGCCGGCGCCAGGATCAAGCCAGTCGCAGGAAGATTCAGCACATCACCCGAGACCTGCTGCACTCCGTATCCATCCGCTTGCTCACATTGTTCCGGCCATTGCGCAAGCTTGGCCTGATAGAAGGGCGTCGTAGAGTACACGGGTGAATCGATGACGATAGGTGCCTGAACGGACTGCTTGTAGATCAGGCGGCTGTCATCGTCTTTTTCCACAAGCACGTTGAAGACGTTGCCCAACCCGCAGCCTTCGCCCTGAGCATCGAAGCGCCCCTGTATCAGGCAGGCCGGAAGGAAGCTCAGGTCCGAAGCATGGCCGGCACCAGGCAACGTGCTGTGGAAGATTGCCAAGACACGATGCGTTGCATCCAGCACCGGACTGCCAGAGTCACCCGGCTGCAGGCTTGCGCCCTCCACCCTCAACAGATGGCGATACACGACACCATCGCCGGTCTTCAGGTCGATCCATGGCAGATCCTGCTCCGGCCAACTGGCGATACCGCGATGGCTGTCACTCAAGCGCGGCACGGCGATAACCGGTTCATCCTCGACGGCCTTGCGTCCAGCCAAAGCCAAAGGCGTAAGCCCAAGCGCCTTGAGTGCACCCTGAGTCTGGGACAGTTCGAAGATGGCGAAATCCAGGCCCCGACGCGAGACATAACGCACCCGAGCGACGGAGAAATGCCTGCCGGCAACACTGGCGAAACTGATATGCCCAGTCCCAGGCAACTCCGCATCGACGATGTCGGCGCTATCCTCCAGTGCATGTCCGCTACCCACTAGCAAAGCGGGTGCTGCATCGTTGCCGCTGTCGATCAGAAATGCCGTGCTCTGCGCGACTCGGCGCAGCGCGAAGTTCGGTGCAAAGTTTTTGGTCGTGCGCTCATACATCGCCATACCAGAGAGGTTGATACCGCTCCCTGGCGGTGCCGACGCTTCACAGCCGAACGCGACCATGCATAGCGTGGCAACGCTAAACAGTGCACCCAGTGTGGACGAGAGATAAGGTGTGACATGCATGATGAATCTCCTGGTTTTCAGGCTTGAATGCCCGGACCAGAAGGCTCACACAGCGAGTGGACGACCAGCGCATAACATGTGCTATATGCGCGGAGGGGAAAAACACAGGCCTGGTTTTTAGGGGGACTCAGATTGGCGTGGTGGCTGATCAGCAGGGTTGAGCTGCTAAAAGCCGCCCTGGCGAACCAGGGCGGCCTCTCACCCGACCAACCCTTAACGGGGATCGTCAAAGTGATCGCGCAGGAAGTCTCTTGCGGTCCTGAATACGACCAGGATACGGATGAGCGTCCAGACACGGCTCAGCGTATTCAGCAAACGCTTCATATGCCTTGGCCTCCGTGTTGGCTGGGCCAATCTTCCAGCATCTGACCGGCACTTCGATGCCTTCGGAGATCACGTGAAGTCTCTCCAGTGAAGTGGCCAGGTGAATGGCCCTTCGAGAACCTACCGGCGCGGTTCGTAGGCCGCGTCGAAGGGGCCGAGAGCGTGAATGAATTCGTTTCCCGGCCCGCCACTGAATTAATCCACATGAGAGCGGTGCCACTTTACGTCAGTCGAAAATCCAATGCTGTTACTGACACGTTCACAGTTAATGCTGGATATTTCCATCATTGACGCAGTTTCAATGCAGCCCTAGTATCTCCCGTGTGAAGTCTCTCCAGTGACACTGAAGTAGGCAGGCTCAGGACTCGTAACCCAAAGCCCGCATAAAAAAACCGCCTTTCTCAAGGCGGTTTTTTTGCGCCTGCAAAATTGCAGGCCTTAAAAGAAGATGCCGAACGATTCCCGCTCAGTCCACCTTCTCGAACTTCAAGTCCCACACCCCATGCCCAAGGCGCTCACCACGGCGCTCGAACTTGGTGATCGGACGCTCTTGCGGGCGCGGCACATAAGCGCCATCGGCCGCCTGGTTGCGATAACCCGGTGCCACCTTCATCACGTCCAGCATGTGCTCGGCATAGGGCTCCCAGTCGGTGGCCATATGGAACACGCCACCCACTTTCAGCTTGCTGCGCACCAGCTCGGCGAACGCCGGCTGGACAATGCGGCGCTTGTGATGACGCGCCTTGTGCCACGGATCCGGGAAGAACAGCATCAGCCGGTCGAGGCTGTTGTCGGCCACGCAGCGGTTGAGCACCTCGATGGCGTCGCAGTCGTACACCCGCAGGTTCTTCAGGCCCTGAGTGAGCACGCCGTTGAGCAGCGCGCCAACACCTGGGCGGTGCACTTCGACACCGATGAAGTCCAGCTCCGGCGAGGCGGCGGCCATCTCAAGCAGCGAGTGGCCCATGCCAAAGCCGATCTCCAGGGTGCGCGGCGCCGAACGGCCAAACACCTGGTCGTAGTCCACCGGGCTGTCGGCCAGCGGCAGGATGAACTGCGGGCCGCCCTGGTCCAGGCCACGTTGCTGGCCTTCGGTCATGCGCCCGGCGCGCATCACGAAGCTCTTGATGCGGCGGTGCGGGCGGGCTTCACCGTCTTCGGTGATCGGCGTTTCTTGCGATTCAGTCATCGGGGGCTCTTACTTGATCAGACCTTCCAGCGGCGAGGACGCGCTGGCATAGAGTTTCTTCGGCATGCGCCCGGCGAGGTACGCCATGCGGCCGGCAAGGATCGCGTGCTTCATCGCCTCGGCCATCAACACCGGTTGTTTCGCGTGGGCAATGGCCGAGTTCATCAGCACGGCCTCGCAGCCCATCTCCATGGCGATGGTGGCATCAGAGGCGGTACCCACGCCGGCATCGACCAGCACCGGTACCTTGGACTCTTCCAGGATGATCTGCAGGTTGTAGGGGTTGCAGATTCCCAGGCCGGTGCCGATCAGGCCGGCCAGCGGCATGACGGCGATGCAGCCGGCTTCGGCCAGCTGGCGGGCGATGATCGGGTCATCGCTGGTGTAGACCATCACGTCGAAACCGTCCTTGACCAGCACTTCGGCGGCCTTGAGGGTTTCGATCACGTTCGGGAACAGGGTCTTCTGGTCGGCCAGCACTTCCAGCTTCACCAGCGTACGGTTCTCGTGGGACTTGTGGCCATCGAGCAGTTCACGGGCCAGGCGGCAAGTACGTACCGCTTCGACTGCGTCGAAACAGCCTGCGGTGTTCGGCAGGATGGTGTACTTGTCGGGCGACAGCACGTCGAGCAGGTTCGGTTCGCCCGCATTCTGGCCGAGGTTGGTGCGACGCACGGCTACGGTGACGATCTCGGCACCCGAGGCTTCGGTGGCCAGACGGGTTTCTTCCATGTCACGGTACTTGCCGGTGCCGACCAGCAGGCGCGACTGGAAGGTGCGCCCGGCCAGGACGAAAGGCTTGTCGCTACGAACGTTGCTCATCGATGTTCCTCTGGGAAGGTTACGGGGCTTTTGGGTGAATCGCCGGGCGTAGCTCAACCACCGCCAATGGCATGGACCACTTCGACCTGGTCGCCATCAGCGAGCAGCGTGCTCTCGTGCTGGCTGCGCGGCACGATGTCCAGGTTCAGTTCCACCGCCACCCGGCGGCCGGCCAGCTCCAGCCGGCCCAGCAGCGCCGCGACGCTCTCGCCCTCGGGCAGGTCGTAAGGTTCACCGTTCAGTTGAATGCGCATGCGCACGGCCACCATTGTTCTTTGGGGCCCGCATTCTAGCCCCGATCCGCCTTGCAACCCAAGGGCGGTACACGCCATTAGTCGCGATTGTGGACCGTTCGGTCAGCCCAGGCGCCAGGCGGCCAGCCCCAGGCACAGCCAGCCGGCGAGGAAGCACAGGCCACCCAGCGGGGTGATCATGCCGAGCTTGCCCAGGCCGCTGAGGGTCAGCACATAGAGGCTACCGGAGAACAGCAGGATGCCCAGCGCGAACAGACCACCGGCCCAGCCGACCAGACGCCCCGGCAAATGCACCGACAACACCGCTACGCCCAGGATCGCCAGGGCATGCACCAGCTGGTAGGTGACGCCGGTATGGAAAATCGCCAGGTAGTCGGCGCTGAGGCGGCTCTTCAGGCCATGGGCGGCGAAGGCGCCGAGGGCGACACCGGTAAAGCCGAAGAACGCGGCAAGCATCAGGAAGCTGCGAAGCATGGGACGACTCCTCGAAAGGGGCCTGTATAATGGCCCGTTCCAACGGTCCGGCCAAGCCATCACCATGCTGTCATCCCTCCTCCGCCGACTTTCTCGCGCCCTGCTCTGGTTCGCTGCTGGCAGCATTGCCGTCGTTCTGGTCCTGCGCTGGGTGCCACCGCCCGGCACGGCACTGATGGTCGAGCGCAAGGTGGAGTCATGGTTCAACGGCGAACCTATCGACCTGCAGCGCGACTGGACGCCATGGGAGGATATCTCCGATGAGTTGAAGGTGGCGGTGATTGCCGGTGAAGACCAGAAGTTCGCCAGCCACTGGGGCTTTGACATTCCCGCGATCCAGGCAGCCCTGGCCTACAACGAGCGTGGCGGCAAGGTCCGTGGGGCCAGCACACTGACCCAGCAGGTGGCCAAGAATGTGTTCCTGTGGTCCGGTCGCAGTTGGCTGCGCAAGGGGTTGGAAGCCTGGTTCACCGCACTGATCGAGCTGTTCTGGTCGAAAGAACGGATTCTCGAGGTGTATCTGAACAGCGCCGAATGGGGCAAAGGGGTGTTCGGCGCCCAAGCCGCGGCGCGCTATCACTTTGGGGTCGATGCCAGCCGCCTGACGCGACAACAGGCCGCGCAGCTCGCGGCGGTGTTGCCGAGCCCGATCAAATGGAACGCTAGCCGCCCGAGCGCCTACGTGGCAAGCCGGGCGGGATGGATTCGTCGGCAGATGAGCCAATTGGGTGGGCCGAGCTACCTGATGCAGCTGGATGCTTCGCGCAAGCTTTGAGTTTTGTGACTGCAATACCGGCCTCTTCGCTGGCAAAGCCGGCTCCTACAGGTATTGCGATCCCCCTGTAGGAGCCGGCTTTGCCAGCGAAGAGGCCGGTACAGGCACCACAAAATGAAAAGGCCGCTTGCCCGGAAGGGAAGCGGCCTTTTCGAACCAGCCAGGCGCCGATCAGATGGTAATCAGTGCCTTGACCTTGTTCATCGCGTTCTTCTCGAGCTGACGAATCCGCTCGGCCGAAACGCTGTACTTCTCCGCCAGCTCATGCAACGTGGCCTTTTCCTCGGCCAGCCAGCGCTGGTAAAGGATGTCGCGGCTGCGGTCGTCCAGGCCTTGCAGGGCTTCGTGCAGATTGCTGCTGGAGTTGTCACTCCAGTCGGCGTCCTCGAGCTGCAGGGCCGGGTCGTAGCGGTGGTCTTCCAGGTAATGCGCGGGCGACTGGAAGGCGCTGTCGTCATCGGCTTCCGCCGCCGGGTCGAAGGCCATGTCCTGGCCGCTCAGACGGCTTTCCATCTCGCGCACTTCACGGGGCTCGACACCGAGGCTTTCGGCCACGCGATGCACTTCGTCGTTGTTCAACCAGGCCAGGCGTTTCTTCTGGCTGCGCAGGTTGAAGAACAGCTTGCGCTGGGCCTTGGTGGTGGCCACCTTGACGATGCGCCAGTTGCGCAGGATGAACTCGTGGATCTCGGCCTTGATCCAGTGCACCGCAAAGGATACCAGGCGCACACCCATTTCCGGGTTGAAGCGCTTTACTGCCTTCATCAGGCCGACGTTGCCTTCCTGGATCAGGTCAGCCTGGGCCAACCCGTAGCCAGCATAGCTACGGGCGATGTGTACAACGAAACGCAGGTGGGCCATCACCATTTGACGAGCGGCCTCGAGATCCTGCTCATAGTAGAGACGCTCGCCCAGATCACGCTCCTGCTCCGGCGTCAGCAAGGGAATGCTGTTCACCGTGTGCACGTAGGCTTCCAGGTTTGCACCGGGAACCAGGGCATAGGCAGGTTGCAACGATGTGGTCATTCAAGTACCTCCGGCTTACAGACTCGTGCCTTGTGGGCACTGCCAGCATAGACAAGGAACCCTTGTACAAGTTCCAGAATGAAAAATTTGTCAATACTGGCCATGAAACATTTATCGCGGTGCCAGCTCGTTCAAGTGACGAGCGACGGCGATCCATGCACCGATATACCCCAACAGCACCGCTCCGATCAAGAGTGAAAGACCATCCGAGGCCGGCACGCCGCCCAGGGCGAAATCACTGCCGTACAGGCCGGAAAGCCCGACCACCGCGTCGTTGAGCCAGTTCAGGCCGAACGCCAGGATGCCCCAGGCCAGCACGCCCGCGCCCAGGCCATACAAGGCGCCCATGTAGAGGAAAGGCCGGCGCACGTAGCTGTCGGTGCCACCGACGAGCTTGATCACTTCGATCTCCACCCGGCGGTTTTCAATATGTAGACGAATTGTGTTACCGATTACTAACAACAAGGCGGAAATCAGCATCACCGCCAGGCCGAACACAAAGCGGTCGCCCAGCTTGAGGATGGCCGCCAGGCGCTCGACCCACACCAGATCCAGCTGCGCCGCTTCCACGCGAGGCAGCTCGGACAAGCGCTGGCGCAAGGCTTCCAGGGCGGGTTTGTCGACTTCGGTCGGGGTCACCACCACCACGCCGGGCAGCGGGTTGTCCGGCAGCTCGCGCAGCGCTTCACCCAGGCCCGACTGCTGCTGGAACTCTTCCAGCGCCTGTTCGCGGCTGACGTACTGGGCCTCCGCGACACCTGGCATGCCCTTGATTTCGTCACGCAGCGCCTCGCCGTCGCGGCCGCTGGCATCAAGCTTGAGATAAAGCGAGATCTGCGCCGCACGCTGCCATGAACCGCCGAGCTTTTCGACGTTCTTGAGCAGCAGCGAGAGGCCCATGGGCATGCTCAGCGCCACCGCCATGACCAGGCAGGTGAAGAAGCTGCCGATCGGCTGCTTGCCCAGGCGGCGCAGGCTGTCGGCCAGGCTGGCGCGGTGGCTTTCCAGCCAGGCGTGCAACAGTGTGCGGAAGTCCGGGCCATCGTCGTCGTGATCGCCGCGCTTCTTCTTCGCCGGTTGCGGGTCGGCGGCCTTGGGCGCGACGCGCTCGGAAACCTTTGGTGTACGTGTGGTGCTCATTGCCCAGCCTCCCCATCGCCGATCAAGCGGCCGCGTTGCAGCGTCAGCATGCGGTGGCGCATGCGCGCGATCAGCGCCAGGTCGTGGCTGGCGATCAATACCGTGGTGCCCAGGCGGTTGATGTCCTCGAACACGCCCATGATCTCCGCGGCCAGGCGCGGGTCGAGGTTACCGGTGGGCTCGTCCGCCAGCAGCAAGGCCGGCTGGTGAACAATGGCGCGGGCGATGCCGACCCGCTGTTGCTGGCCGGTGGACAGGTCGGCCGGGAACAGCTCGCCCTTGTCGCTCAGCGACACGCGCTCCAGCGCCGAGTCCACGCGCTTGGCGATCTCGGCCTTGGACAGCCCGAGGATCTGCAGCGGCAGGGCGATGTTGTTGAACACGGTGCGGTCGAACAGCAACTGGTGGTTCTGGAACACCACGCCGATCTGCCGGCGCAGGAACGGGATCTGCGCGTTGCTGATCTGGCCCAGGTCCTGCCCGGCCAGCAACAACTTGCCGCTGGTCGGGCGCTCCATCGCCAGCAGCAGGCGTAACAAGGTGCTCTTGCCGGCGCCGGAGTGGCCGGTGACGAACAGGAACTCGCCACGGCGCGCCCGGAAGCTCAGCTCGTGCAGGCCGACGTGGCCATTGGGGTAGCGCTTGGCAACCTGTTCGAATCGGATCATGAAGGTTCCCGTTCGGCAAACAGCGCCTTGACGAAAGGTTCGGCTTCGAAGGTGCGCAGGTCGTCGATACCCTCGCCCACACCGATGAAGCGGATCGGAATGCTGAACTGCTTGGCCAGGGCGAAGATGACGCCGCCCTTGGCGGTGCCGTCGAGCTTGGTCAGGGCCAGGCCGGTCAGTTCGACGCTTTGGTTGAAGTACTTGGCCTGGCTGATGGCGTTCTGGCCGGTGCCGGCGTCGAGCACCAGCAGCACCTCGTGGGGCGCGTCGGCATCGAGCTTGCCGATCACCCGACGGACCTTCTTCAGCTCTTCCATCAAGTTGTCCTTGGTGTGCAGCCGCCCAGCGGTATCGGCGATCAGCACATCGACGCCACGGGCCTTGGCGGCCTGCACGGCGTCGAAGATCACCGAGGCCGAGTCGGCGCCGGTGTGCTGGGCGATGACCGGGATCTGGTTGCGCTCGCCCCACACCTGCAGTTGCTCCACCGCCGCGGCGCGGAAGGTGTCGCCGGCGGCGAGCATGACCTTCTTGCCTTCGAGCTGGAGCTTTTTCGCCAGCTTGCCGATGGTGGTGGTCTTGCCGGCGCCGTTCACGCCCACGACCAGGATCACGTAGGGCTTGGTCTGCGCTTCGATCTTCAGCGGCTGCTCGACCGGGCGCAGCAGGGCGGCCAGTTCTTCCTGCAGCGACTTGTACAGGGCATCGGCGTCGGCCAACTGCTTGCGGGCGACCTTCTGCGTCAGGTTCTGGACGATGGTCGAGGTGGCCTCGACGCCGACGTCGGCGGTCAGCAGGCGGGTTTCGATTTCATCGAGCAGGTCGTCGTCGATGACCTTCTTGCCCAGGAACAGGCTGGCCATGCCTTCGCCGATGCTGGCACTGGTCTTCGACAGACCCTGCTTGAGGCGGGCGAAGAAGCCTGGTTTGGCGGGTTCGGCGGCAACAGGCGCGAGCTCTGCGGCAACCGCAGTGGAAGCGACAGGCGCGACCGACTCGGGCTCGACCACAGGAACGACAACCACGGGGGCAGGTTCGGGAACCACCACCTCAGGCGCCTCAGGGGCCGGGCGCTCAGGGATGGCGGGCGGAGCCTTGGGTTCGAGATCAGGCACCAGCGCAACCGGTTCCTCGGCGACTGGCAGCACCAGGTTGCTCACTGGCGCAGGGTGCTGTGGCACCGGAGCCGGATCGAACGCAACCTGCACCGGCTCGGGCCGGGATGCTTCGACCTGCTCAACAGGCTGCTGAGCCTGAGGAACAGCAGGCTCAGGCGTGACCGGCGGCGCGCTTGCCGGTGCCGGCCGGGATGCCTCGGCCACCGGAACGGGTTGCGCCACCTCAGGGACGACGGCAGGCTCAGGCTCGACCGGCGAGATTACCGGTGCCGGCTGGGGCGCCTCGGCCACCGGAACGGGTTGCGCCACCTCAGGGACGACGGCAGGCGCAGGCTCGACCGGCGAGATTACCGGTGCCGGCTGGGGCGCCTCGGCCACCGGAGCAGGCTGCTCAACGGGTGGCTGCTCGAGCGGTGCCTCGACCGGCGGTTGTGGGGCTTGCGGCTGTTCGGCGACAGGTTGCTCCGGCTTCTTGCGGAACCAGCTGAACAGGCCTTTCTTCTCGCCAGCCGCGGCCGGCGCTTTTTTGTCGTCGTTGGAACCAAACATGGAGGACGGCTATCTCAGGGTAGCGATGGGCCAGCAATGGCGCATCGGGAATTCTTACTCACGCAGAACAGACTACTGTGAAGCCAGCGGGTTCATGCGCAACGTTTTGTCGTAAGGGCCTGCGGGCCAGAACGGCGACAGGCATGGTCGCCAGGCAACCGGATCAGTATCCTAGCACCTCCTGGCCCGCCGACGCTAAACCCAAGCGGGCCGCCGAACAGGTTGAACACCGTATGAATGCTCTAGCCCGCCGCGCCGCTGGCCTGTTGCTCGGCACGCTGTGCCTGCCGCTGGTGGCCTTCGCCGCCGATGTGCAACCCACTCACGAATTCATCCTCGACAACGGCCTGAAGGTCGTCGTGCGCGAGGACCATCGCGCGCCAGTGGTGGTTTCGCAGATCTGGTACAAGGTTGGCTCCAGCTACGAGACGCCGGGCCAGACCGGTCTTTCGCATGCACTGGAGCACATGATGTTCAAGGGCAGCGCCAAGGTTGGCCCAGGCGAAGCCTCGCGCATCCTGCGCGACATCGGCGCCGAGGAAAACGCCTTCACCAGCGACGACTACACCGCCTACTATCAAGAGCTGGCCCGCGACCGCCTGCCGGTAGCCTTCGAGCTGGAAGCCGACCGCCTGGCCAGCCTGCGCCTGCCGGCCGACGAATTCAGCCGCGAGATCGAGGTGATCAAGGAGGAGCGCCGCCTGCGCACCGACGACCAGCCCAACGCGAAAGCCTTCGAGCTGTTCCGCGCCATGGCTTACCCGGCCAGCGGCTACCACACCCCGACCATCGGCTGGATGGCCGACCTCGAACGCATGAAGGTCGAGGAACTGCGCCACTGGTACGAATCCTGGTACGCACCAAACAACGCCACCCTGGTGGTGGTCGGCGACGTCCCCCCTGACGAGGTGAGGAGCCTCGCACAGAAGTACTTCGGCCCGATCCCCAAGCGCGCCGTGCCACCGAGCAAGCTGCCGCTGGAACTGGCCGAACCGGGCCAGCGCCAACTGACCCTGCATGTGCGCACGCAACTGCCCAGCCTGATCTACGGGTTCAACGTCCCAAGCCTGGCCACCACCAAGGAACCACGCACCGTCAACGCCCTGCGCCTGATCTCCGCCCTGCTCGACGGCGGCTACAGCGCGCGCATGCCGGCACGCCTGGAACGTGGCCAGGAGCTGGTGGCCGGCGCCTCGTCCAGCTACAACGCCTTCACCCGGGGTGACAGCCTGTTCCTGGTCTCGGCCACGCCCAACGTGCAGAAGCACAAGACCCTCGCCGACGTCGAGAAAGGCGTATGGCAACTGCTCGACGAGCTCAAGACCACCCCACCGACCGCTGAAGAGCTCGAGCGCGTGCGCGCCCAGGTGATCGCCGGCCTGGTCTACGACCGCGACTCGATCAGCAGCCAGGCCACCACCATCGGCATGCTGGAGACCGTCGGCCTGTCGTGGAAACTGATCGACAGCGAGCTCGACGACCTCAAGCGCGTGACGCCGCAGGACATCCAGGACGCCGCCCGCACCTACTTCACCCGCGAACGCCTGAGCGTTGCCCATGTACTGCCCGAGGAGTCCGCTCATGAGTGATCGCAGCGCACCCCGCTACACCCTGTTCGGCCTGGCGATCATCGTGCTGGTAGTGGCTATCGCCGTGCTGCTGGCGCGCCCGGCCCAGTCCGACAATACCGGCAAGCCCGACACCGCCGCGCGCCCGGCCAATGCGTTGCAATCGCTGGCCGAGCTGGACGGCAAGGCCCCGAGCCGCCGCCAGTTGAACATCCAGAACTGGACCACCGCCGAAGGCGCCCGGGTACTGTTCGTCGAGGCCCGCGAACTCCCAATGTTCGACCTGCGCGTCACCTTCGCCGCCGGCAGCAGCCAGGACGGCGGCACACCCGGCCTGGCCGCGCTGACCAACGCCATGCTCAACGAGGGCGTGGCCGGCAAGGACGTGACCGCCATCGCCGAAGGCTTCGAAGGCCTCGGCGCGGACTTCGGCAACGGCTCCTACCGTGACATGGCCGTGGCCTCGCTGCGCAGCCTGAGCGCCGTGGACAAGCGTGAGCCAGCACTGAAGCTGTTCACCGAGGTGGCCGGCAAGCCGACCTTCCCCGAGGACGCCCTCAAGCGCATCAAGAACCAGATACTTGCCGGTTTCGAGTATGAGAAGCAGAACCCCGGCAAGCTGGCCGGCAAGGCGCTGTTCGCCAACCTCTACGGCAACCACCCCTACGCGCACCCCAGCGACGGCACTGCCGAGACCATCACCGGCATCACCCTGGAGCAGCTGCGTGAATTCCACAGGAAGGCCTACAGCGCGGGCAACGCGGTGATCGCCCTGGTTGGCGACCTCGACCGCGGCGAGGCCGAGGCCATCGCCGCCCAGGTGTCCGCTGGCCTGCCCAAGGGGCCTGCACTGGCCACGCCCGAACAACCGAGCGAGCCCAAGCCGGGAGCGACTCATATCGACTTCCCGTCCAAGCAGACCCACCTGATGCTGGCCGAGCTCGGCATCGACCGTAACGATCCGGACTGGCCCGCCCTGTCGCTGGGCAACCAGATCCTCGGCGGTGGCGCCTTCGGTACCCGCCTGATGAGCGAAGTCCGCGAAAAGCGCGGCCTCACCTATGGCGTGTACTCGGTGTTCAGCCCGATGCAGGTGCGCGGCCCGTTCATGATCAACCTGCAAACCCGCGCCGAGCTTAGCGAAGGCACCCTCAAGCTGGTCCAGGACATCCTCGCCGACTACTTGAAAAATGGCCCGACTCAACAAGAACTGGACGACGCCAAGCGTGAACTGGCCGGCAGCTTCCCGCTGTCCAACGCCAGCAACGCAAGCATCGTCGGCCAACTGGGCGCGATCGGCTTCTACAACCTGCCGCTGAGCTGGCTGGAGGACTTCATGCAGCAGTCCCAGGCACTGACAGTCGAGCAGGTCAAGACGGCCATGGCCAAGCACCTGGCCGCCGACCGGCTGGTAATCGTCACCGCTGGTCCGACCGTGCCGCAGAAGCCACTGCCGGCCCCCACTGACAAACCCGCCGAGCAGCCGCTCGGCGTACCGGAGCATTAATGGCAAGACCCACCTCCCCAGCGCGCCCGGCACCGGGCGCCAGCAAGGGCCCCGGCCAGTTGCGCATCATCGCCGGCGAGTGGCGCAGCCGCCGCCTGGCAGTGCCGGAAGGCGAAGGCCTGCGCCCCACGCCTGACCGTGTGCGCGAAACCCTGTTCAACTGGCTGGCGCCCTACATCGAGGGCGCCCATGTGCTGGATGCTTTCACCGGCAGCGGCGCCCTGGTACTCGAGGCGCTGTCCCGGGGTGCCGAAAACGCCGTGGCCCTGGACAGCAACCCGGCCGCCATCACCAACCTCAAGCACAACCTCGAACTGCTGCGTTGCCCCCGCGGGCAGATCCTGCAGACCGACGCCCTGCGCTACCTGCAAGGCCCAACGAAGCAGCAGTTCGACCTGGTGTTCCTCGACCCGCCCTTCCACCAGGACCTGCTGGCCAACACCTGCAACCTGCTGGAGCAAGGCCAGTGGCTGCGCGAACAGGCGTGGATCTACACCGAGAGCGAGGCAGCCCCGTCCACGCTACCGATGCCAGGCAACTGGCGCCTGCACCGCGAGAAAAAGACCGGCCAGGTGCACTATGCACTGTGGCAACGCGTGGCAGCCGACCAATAGCGCAGATACAGTGGCGGTGTTTCATGGCACTCTAGACGGGCACACCACGAGTCGCCCAGCATGCCCAGCCTCACCGCCACGTTCCGCCCGGCCACCGGCCTGTCCAACCCGCACCTGCAGACACTGTGGGGCCCCCTCTGGCGCAAGCTTCCCGATCTGTCGCGCAACCGCGAACGCCTGTGGCTGGCCGACGGCGACTTCCTCGACCTCGACTGGCATGGCCCGCACCAGCCCGATGCACCCTTGGTGCTGGTGCTGCACGGGCTGACCGGCTCTTCCAACTCCCCGTACGTCAAAGGTTTGCAGCAAGCGCTGCAGGCCCGAGGCTGGGCCAGCGTCGCGGTGAACTGGCGTGGTTGCTCGGGCGAGCCCAACCTGCTGGCGCGCAGCTACCACTCCGGGGCAAGCGAAGACCTGGCCGAGACCATCCGCCACCTGCGCGCCCAACGGCCGCTGGCACCGCTGTATGCCGTGGGCTATTCGCTCGGTGGCAACGTGTTGCTCAAGTACCTGGGTGAGAGTGGTTCGGCCAGTCAGCTGGAAGCGGCGGTGGCGGTGTCGGTGCCGTTCCGCCTGGACCAGTGCGCCGATCGCATCGGGCTGGGCTTCTCGAAGCTCTACCAGGCGCATTTCATGCGCGAGATGCTGGCCTATGTGCAGGACAAGCAGCGGCATTTTCGCGACAAGGGCCATCAACAAGGGCTGGACGAGATCGAGCGCCTGGGGCCTTTGCGCAATCTGCGCACCTTCTGGGACTTCGATGGCCGGGTAACCGCGCCGCTCAACGGTTTCAGCGATGCCCACGACTATTACCGGCGAGCTTCCAGCCGCTACTACCTGGGCGAGAACCGCACCCCAACGCTGATCATCCATTCCAGCGACGATCCATTCGTGTTCGACCACAGCCTGCCAAGCGCCAGCGAGCTGGCAGCGCAAACGCACTTCGAGTTGCACAGCCGGGGCGGGCATGTGGGGTTTGTCGACGGCAGCCTGCGTAATCCGGGGTACTACCTGGAGCGGCGGATTCCGCAGTGGCTGCTGGAAGGTCGATAGCGGTAATTCTGTAGGAGCCAGCCTTGCTGGCGAATTAGCGTTCAGGCAAGGCTGCGCCTTGCATCGCCAGCAAGGCTGGCTCCTACAGTAAGAATCAGTCGCCGGTTGCCACCGCATGTAGCGGGTCATTGATCCACTCGCTCCAGGAACCTGCGTACAACCGCCCCAATGGATATCCCGCCAGCGCCAGGGCGAACAGGTTGTGGCAGGCCGTCACGCCCGAGCCGCAATAGGCCACCAGGTGCTCCGGCGAGCGGCTGCCCAGCTTTTCGGCAAAACGCTGCTTGAGCTGCGCGGCAGGCAGGAACCGCCCGTCGGCACCAAGGTTGTCGGTAAACGCCGCACATTGTGCACCCGGGATGTGCCCGGCCACCGGGTCGATCGGCTCGACCTCGCCTCGGAAACGCGGCAACGCACGGGCATCGATCAGGGTCAGGTCCGCTTCGCCCAGGCGCTTGGCCAGGTGCCCGGCATCAATCAGCAGCTTCATGTCCGGCTCGCCGCTGAAGTTGCCCTCGCGCCGCGCAGGCGAGTCCAGGCTCAGGGGCAGGTGTGCCGCGTGCCAGGCTTTCAGGCCGCCATCGAGGATCGACACCCCGTCGCGCTTACCCAGCCAGGCCAGCAGCCACCAGGCACGGGCGGCAAACGCGCCGGGACCGTCGTCGTAGAGCACCACCTCGCTGTCATCGTCCAGGCCCCACTCGCGCAGGCGCTCGACCAGGCGCTGCGCATCGGGCAACGGATGCCGCCCGGTACGCCCCTTGACCACCGGCCCGCTCAGGTCACGCTCCAGGTCGGCGAAATGCGCTCCGGCGATATGCCCCTGGGCATAGCTGCGCTGGCCATAGTCGACATCTTCCAGGGCGAAACGACAGTCGAGGATCACCAGCCCGGGCGAGTCCAGGCGCTCGGCCAGTTGCTGCGGGGTGATCAGTTGCGCAAGGGGCATGACAATCTCCTGTTGAATGGCTCGAAAACCCCGGTTCAGTGCTCCAGGGCCTGGTTGAACGGAACGTGATACTCATCGCACAGCGCCTGCACGGCAGCCCGCGAGGCTGGGGTGACATAGCCCAGTTCCAGCACCACCACCTGATAGACGCCGCGCTTGAAGGCTTCTTCACCCAGGTGGGCGGTGTGCTCGCGGGTGGTGCTGAGGAAACGGACCCAGGACGTCAGGACGATCCAGGCATTGATCGTCAGCGACTCGATCTGCGTCGAATCCATGGCCAGGATCCCGGCGTCGACGAAACCACGGTAGATGGCCTGGCCATGTTGCAGGCAGCGCCGGGAAAACCGCCGATAGCGCGCGGCCAGCTCCGGGTCGCTGTCGAGCAGGTGCTCCAGGTCGCGGTGGAGGAAACGGTAGTTCCACATCGCCGCCAGCAAGGCCTTGAGGTAGAAACGTTTGTCCTCGACCGTGGCGGCCCGCCCCTGGGGGGCGCGCAGGAAGCTGTCGACCAGTTCTTCGTACTGGTTGAACAGCACGGCGATGATCGCCTGCTTGTTGGGGAAGTGGTAGTACAGGTTGCCGGGCGAGATTTCCATGTACGCGGCAATGTGGTTGGTGCTGACGCTACGCTCGCCCTGCTGGTTGAACAGCTCCAGGCTGTTCTGCACGATGCGCTCTCGGGTCTTCATGCGCGGGGCCATGCTCAGCTCCGGTCTCCAGGGTGAATGATCAGGGCCATCTTACGGCCTCCTGCCGGTCGGGTGCACCGCCAAGGTCATGAAAAAAGGTGCACCATCGTACCAATTAGAGTATATGCTCTAGCCATTCGCCACTCCTCGGAGCCGCCATGACCTCGCCTGCCGTTCTCCCTCCCGTGCAATCCGACCTCGACCTGCAAGCGACGTTCGACGCCCAGCGCCAGGCGTTCGCCAGCAACCCCATGCCCCCGGCCGCCCAGCGCCGGCAGTGGCTCAAGAGCCTGCGCGAGGCACTGCTGGCGGACCAGGAAACCCTGATCGCCACCATCGATGCCGACTTCAGTGGGCGTAGCCGCGATGAAACCCTGATCGCCGAGCTGATGCCCTCGGTGCTGGGCCTGCGCGATGCCGAGCGCCACCTGCAGCGCTGGATGCGCGCGTCGCGACGCAAGGTCGGCCTGGCCTTCCAGCCCGCCAGCGCACGGGTGCAGTACCAGCCACTGGGGGTGGTGGGGATCATCGTGCCGTGGAACTACCCGCTTTTCCTCGCCATCGGCCCGCTGACCGGCGCCCTGGCCGCAGGAAACCGGGTGATGCTCAAGCTCAGCGAGTCCACCCCCGCCAGCGGCCAGGCACTCAAGGCCCTGCTGGAGCGAGTGTTCCCCAGAGACCTGGTCAGCGTCGTGCTGGGTGAGGTGGAGGTCGGCCAGGCCTTTGCCCGCCTGCCATTCGACCACCTGCTGTTCACCGGCGCCACCAGCGTCGGCCGCCACGTGATGCTGGCGGCCGCGCAGAACCTCACCCCGGTGACCCTGGAACTGGGCGGCAAGTCGCCAGCTATCGTCTCGGCGGATGTGCCACTGGACACCGCCGCCGAGCGCATCGCCTTCGGCAAGACCCTCAATGCCGGGCAAACCTGCGTCGCCCCCGACTACGTGCTGGTGCCCCGCGAGCGCCTGGGCGCCTTCGCCGAGGCCTACCAGCGCGCCGTGCGCAGCGCCTACCCTCGCCTCGCCGACAACCCCGACTACAGCGCGATCATCAACGAGCGCCAGCTCGCCCGCCTGAACCACCTGCTGGATGACGCCCGTGCCCAGGGTGCCAAGGTGCTCGACCTGTATGCCGATGAGCCGCGCCAGGGTCGGCGCCTGCCGCCCCACCTGCTGCTGGAGGTGAACGACAGCATGCAGGTGATGCAGGATGAGATCTTCGGCCCACTGCTGCCGCTGGTGCCCTACGACCGGCTCGACGATGCCCTGGCCTACATCAACCAACGACCACGGCCACTGGCGCTCTACTACTTCGGCTACGACCGTGGCGAGCAGGCGCGGGTACTGCGTGACACCCACTCCGGTGGCGTGTGCCTCAACGACACCCTGTTGCACGTGGCCCAGGACGACCTACCGTTCGGCGGCATCGGCCCGTCCGGCATGGGGCACTACCATGGCCACGAAGGCTTCCTTACCTTCAGCAAGGCCAAGGCGGTGCTGGCCAAGCAGCGCATCAACGCTGCCAAGGTGATCTACCCACCTTATGGCAAGGCCTTGCAGCGCCTGGTCTACAAGCTGTTCATCCGCTGAGCGGGGGGCAGGTCATGCAGCGTCGCGACCTGCTCAGGTTCAGCCTGGGCGCCAGCCTGTTCCTCGGTGCCGCGAGCCTGGTCGGCTGCTCGAAAGAGGCGCCCTCCTCTGGCTATCAGGTGCTGCGCGAGGACGACCTGCCGCTGTTGCAGGCCTTGATCCCGATTGTGCTGGCGGGAACCCAGGCCTCCACCAACACGGTGCTCGCGAGCCTCGACCACAAGCTGGCGGCGCTTTCCCCGGCCATGCTCAAGCTGACCCGGCAGTTGTTCGATGTGCTCGGCATGCCTCTGACCCGTGGGCCATTGACTGGCGTCTGGGGCAGTTGGGACAACGCGACAGGGGCGGATGTGGAGCGGTTCCTGGATCGTTGGCGCGCTAGCTCCTTGAACCTGTTGCGCCAAGGGCATGCCTCGCTGCTACAACTGTTGCAGATGGCATGGTACGAGCGCCCGGAAGCCTGGGCCGCCTGTGGTTATCCGGGGCCGCCGAAGATCTGAACGGACACTCATGCACCGCCTGATGTGGGAACCAGGGATGTGCTTTGGCTGTACCGGCCCTTTCGCCGGCAAAGCCGGCTCCTACAGGGTTCGCCGCTGCCTTGCTCAGAAGGAATCACTTCATGCCCGTCCCTGACCCGTTCCGCCAAGGCCTTGAGCGAGGCTGGACAACCTACGATGGCTCACGTTTGGACCAGGACCTGGCGCTCGAAGCCGATGTCGCCGTGATCGGCAGCGGTGCCGGGGGGGCTACCACGGCCGAGTTGCTCAGCGCCGCCGGCCTGAAGGTGCTGCTGATCGAGGAAGGTCCACTGAAGACCAGCAGCGATTTCCATCTGCTGGAGCACGAAGCCTACGCCGACCTCTACCAGGAGGGCCTGGGGCGGATGAGCAAGGAGGGCGCCATCACCATCCTCCAGGGCCGCGCGGTGGGCGGCACCACGCTGGTCAACTGGACATCGAGCTTCCGCACCCCGCCACAGACACTGGAGCACTGGGCCCGCGAGCACGGGGTGAAGGGCCTGGACGGCGAAACCCTGCGCCCGTGGTTCGAGCGCATGGAGCAGCGCCTGGGGATCGCCCCCTGGGCAATGCCACCGAATGCCAACAACGACGTGCTGCGGCGCGGCTGCGAGGCACTGGGCCACCGCTGGGCGGTCATCCCGCGCAACGTGCGCGGCTGCTGGAACCTGGGCTACTGCGGCATGGGCTGCCCGGTCAACGCCAAGCAGTCGATGCTGGTCACCAGCATCCCCGCCACCTTGGACAAGGGTGGCGAACTGCTCTACCTGGCCCGTGCCGAGCGCTTCAGCCATGACGGCCAGCGCATCGACCACCTGCAGTGCCAGGCCTTGGACGCCAAGGGTATCCAACCGACAGGGCGCCAGGTCCGCGTGCGCGCCCGTCACTACGTGCTGGCGGGTGGCGGCATCAACAGCCCGGCCCTGCTGCTGCGCTCGCAGGCGCCCGACCCGCACCAGCGCCTGGGCAAGCGTACCTTCCTGCACCTGGTCAACTTCAGCGCCGCGCAATTCGCCGACAGGATCGACCCGTACTACGGCGCGCCGCAGTCGATCTACAGTGACCAGTTCCAGTGGCAGGACGGCGTCGCCGGCCCGATCGGCTACAAGCTCGAGGTCCCCCCGCTGCACCCGGCCCTGGCCAGCACCCTGCTGGGCGGGCACGGCCAGGACAATGCCCTGCGCATGGCCGAGCTGCCCCACACCCATGTGATGCTGGCGCTGCTGCGCGATGGCTTCCACCCCGACAGCCCGGGCGGGCAGGTGGAACTGCGTGGCGACGGCTCCCCGGTGCTCGACTACCCCGTCACCGACTACCTGCGCGACGGCCTGCGCCGGGCCTGGCACAGCATGGCGCAGATCCAGTTCGCCGCCGGCGCCCGCCAAGTGCTGCCGGTGCATGGCGACGCCCGCTACGTCGAGACGCCGGAGCAGGCCAAGGCACTGATCGACGGCCTGCCCCTGGCGCTGTTCCGCATGCGCCTGGGCAGCGCCCATGTCATGGGCGGCTGCGCCCTGGGCGAAGACCCGCGCCAGGCGGTGTGCGACAGCCTGGGCCGGCATCACCAGCTGGAGAACCTGTCGATCCACGACGGCTCGCTGTTCCCCACCAGCATCGGCGCCAACCCGCAGTTGTCGGTCTATGCCCTGGCCGCGCGGCTCAGCGACGGGCTGATCGGCCGCCTGGCAAACGGCGCATGACAGCCAATACACGCACTGTTTATAGTGCCATCAGCCAGCCACGCGACTTGGCCGGGCGCAATCGCTGCGCTACCATCCGACTCCCCAACGCACTCCAGCCAGGATGACGCGATGAACCGAGTGTTGTACCCGGGTACTTTCGACCCCATTACCAAAGGCCATGGCGACCTGGTCGAGCGCGCCTCGCGGCTGTTCGACCACGTGATCATCGCCGTGGCGGCCAGCCCCAAGAAAAACCCCCTGTTCCCGCTGGAACAACGGGTCGAGCTGGCCCGCGAGGTCACCAAGCACCTGCCCAATGTCGAAGTCATCGGCTTCTCCTCGCTGCTGGCGCATTTCGCCAAGGAACAGGGCGCGAACGTGTTCCTGCGCGGTCTGCGCGCAGTTTCCGACTTCGAGTACGAGTTCCAGCTGGCCAACATGAACCGCCAGTTGGCGCCGGACGTCGAGAGCCTGTTCCTCACCCCGTCCGAGCGCTATTCGTTCATTTCCTCGACGCTGGTCCGGGAAATCGCCGCGCTGGGCGGTGATATCAGCAAGTTCGTCCACCCCACCGTGGCCGACGCGTTGACCGAGCGCTTCCGCAAGTAACCACGCGGTCAGGATGTCGCGCCCACGTGCACTGCGGGCGCGAATCCGGCACAATTGCGCTTGTCGCTTTGAAACATGCCCGGGCCCGACGCCCCGGCCGGAGTCTCCATGTCCCTGATCATCACCGACGATTGCATCAACTGCGACGTCTGCGAACCCGAGTGCCCGAACGCCGCCATCTCGCAAGGCGAGGAGATCTACGTGATCGACCCGAACCTGTGCACCCAGTGCGTGGGCCACTACGACGAGCCCCAGTGCCAGCAAGTCTGCCCGGTCGACTGCATCCCCCTGGATGAAGCCCACCCGGAAACCGAAGACGAACTGATGGCCAAGTACCGCCGGATCACCGGCAAGGCCTGATGCCGTTCGTCGCCGCAGTTCGACGCTCACTCCTCGGCGCCGCCCTGGCGCTGCTGGCCACCGCCGCCCAGGCTGATGGCCCAGGCCGCGCGGCCATTGCCAGCCCGCACGGCGAAGCCACCGCGGCAGCCCAGCAGGTTCTCGCCCAGGGCGGCAACGCCTTCGATGCCGCCGTGGCCATCAGCGCCGCGCTGGCGGTGGTCGAGCCCTATGGCTCGGGCCTGGGCGGTGGCGGTTTCTTCCTGCTGCGCGAAAGCGGCGACTCACCACGCTACGCCTTCCTCGATGCCCGTGAGCGGGCGCCGGCCGCCGCCCGGGTGGACATGTACCTGAAAGACGGCAAGGTCCAGCCAGGGCTGTCGATCAACGGCCCTTTGGCCGCCGCCATCCCCGGCCTGCCCCAGGCGCTGGCCGACCTGGCCGCGACCCACGGCAAGCTGCCCTTGAAGGACACCCTGGCCCCGGCCATCCGCCTGGCCAACCAAGGCTTTGCCGTCGACCGCATCTACCGCGACCGGGCGACCATGCGCCTGGGTGCCCTGCGCGGCGACGCTGAAAGCGCCCGGCTGTTCCTCCGCACCCACGACGTGCCGGCGTTGGGCACGCTGATCCGCCAGCCGGAACTGGCCGCCACCTTGCAGCGTATGGCCGAACACGGCCGTGACGGCTTCTACCGGGGCCCGATGGCCCAGCGCCTGGTCGATGGCGTACGCCAGGCCGGTGGCATCTGGACCCTCGACGACCTCGCCGGCTACCACACCGCCTGGCGCGAACCTCTACGCTACTCGTTGGCCAACCAGCGCGAGCTGATCAGCAGCCCGCCGCCGTCGGCCGGTGGCGTGGCCCTGGCCCAGAGCCTGGCCATGCTCCAGCGCCTGCCCTGGCAAAGCGCCGAGCCGGTGCAGCGCAGCCATTATGTGATCGAAGTGTTGCGCCGGGCCTACCGTGACCGCGGCCTGCTCGGTGACCCGGACTACGTCGCCAACCCGATCAATCGCCTGCTGGCGCGCCAATACCTCACCGGGCTGGCCGACAGCATCGATGTGCACCAAGCCACGCCCAGCAGCGCCCTGCCGCCCTCGCCGGCCTGGCGCGAGGGCGACCACACCACCCACTTCACGGTGATCGACGCCGACGGCAACGCAGTGTCCGCCACGCTGTCGGTCAACCTGCCGTTCGGCGCGGCTTTCAGCGTGCCGGGCACCGGCGTGGTGTTGAACAACGAGATGGACGATTTTGCCGCCGACCCCAGCGGCAGCAACAGCTACGGCCTGGCGGGCAGCCCGGCCAACGCGGTGGCGGCGGGCAAGCGGCCGCTGTCGAGCATGAGCCCGACGTTCATCGAGAGCCCCAGCCAGTTCGCCAGTTTCGGCACGCCAGGCGGCAGCCGGATCCCGAGCATGGTGCTGCTGTCGGTGATGGGCTTCCTGGAAGGTCGGCCGGTGGCTGAATGGCCGGCGACGGCACGCTACCACCATCAGTACCTGCCGGACGTGGTCGAGCATGAGCCGGGGGCGTTCAGCCCAGGGCAGAAAGCCGAACTGCAAGCGCGTGGGTATCAGCTGAAGGACATGGGGCGCAGCTACGGGAACCAGCAGGTGCTGTATTGGGACAAGGCGGGAGGGACCGTGGAAGCGGCCAGTGATCCGCGAGGTGTTGGCGAGGCGGTGATTCTCGGCAAGGCAACACGGCCCTGAGGACTGCTGCGCAGCCCATCGCGGCGCAAGGCCGCTCCTACAGGGGATCGCGTTCCGTCTGTAGGAGCGGCCTTGTGCCGCGAAAGGGCCGCATAGCGGCCCCAGGGGATCAGCGCTGGCATTTCGGGCAGAACACGCTCGCCCGCTGCCCCAGCTTCACCTCTCGCAGCTCGGTGCCACACACCTTGCACGGCTGCCCACCGCGCCCATAGACGAACAGCTCCTGCTGGAAATACCCCGGCTGCCCATCGCCACCGATGAAGTCACGCAGCGTTGTCCCGCCCTGCTCGATGGCCGCCGCCAGCACGCGCTTGATCTCGATGGCCAGCTTCAGATAGCGCGCCCGGGAGATGCCCCCCGCCTCGCGGCGCGGGTCGATGCCCGCCGCAAACAATGCCTCGGTGGCGTAAATGTTGCCCACACCCACCACCACCGCGTTGTCCATGATGAACGGTTTGACCGCCATCGAGCGGCCACGGGACAGCTGGAACAGCCGCTCGCCATCGAACAGGTCGGTCAATGGCTCCGGCCCCAGGCGGATCAGCAATTCGTGATTGAGCGGGTCGAGGCTCCACAGCATGGCCCCGAAACGCCGTGGGTCGGTGTAGCGCAGCATCAATCCCGACTCCAGCTCGATGTCCACATGCTCGTGCTTGGCCGCCGGCAACCCCAGCTCGACCAGGCGCAGGTTGCCGGACATGCCCAGGTGGCTGATCAAGGTGCCGACCTCGGCGTTGATCAGCAGGTACTTGGCGCGGCGCTCGACGCTGATGATGCGCTGCCCCGACAGGCGCACGTCGAGGTCTTCCGGGATCGGCCAGCGCAGGCGCCGGTCACGCACCACCACACGGCTGACCCGTTGGCCCACCAAGTGCGGGGCGATACCGCGCCGCGTCGTCTCGACCTCTGGCAATTCCGGCATGGCTCAGTGCCCGCCCAGTTCGCGGATGTTCTGCTTGAGCTGCTCGAAGTCGTATTCGGTCAGGCCGATGTAGTCCAGCACCAGCGGCCCGACCATCTCCCACTCGTGGTCCACGGTCTGGTTGCCCAGCACGCGGTAGGACGCGCAGATGTGCTCGGACATCTTCAGCACCGCCAGCAGGTTCTTCAGCTGGGTCTGGGTGTTGCGCGAGGATTCGTCGCGGAACACCGCCAGGGCATTGTGGTGGTTGGCGATGGCGGCGCTGATGTGCTCCGGCAGGCGCCAGGACTTGGCGGTGAAGTAGCCGACCACCGAGTGGTTGGTGTTGAACACGCGGTTTTCGGTGTCCACCACGCGGATTTCGTCATTGGCCTTGGCGTAGGACTCTTCCAGCACTTCCATGTAGTTGGGGAAACGCTTGTGCATCAGCGGCACGCCGCAATCGTGGAACAAACCTAGCGTGTAGGCCTCGTCGACCGCCTGGATGCCGGTGCGCTTGGCCAGGGTCAGGCAGGTCATGGCCACGTCCTGGGCGGTATCCCAGAACGGGTTGAGGGTGACGATGGTCTCGTCGCTCATCTCGCCCTTGATCGACTGGGCGTTGATCAGGTTGATGATCGAGCGGCTGCCCAGCAGGTTCACCGCGCGCTGGATCGAGCCGATCTTGTTCGCCAGGCCGAACTGCGCCGAGTTGACCAGCTTGAGCAGGGCACCGGACAGGCCCGGGTCCTGGCTGATCAGCTTGGCGATGGTCTCAAGATCAGGGTCGGGCATGTACTGCTCGAACTGCAGGTCGACCATGATCTGCGGCTGTGGCGGGATGGTGATGCCTTGCAGGGCTTGCTGGATCTGTTCGGCGGTAAGTTCCTGGGACATAAGTACACACTCGCGGGGGACGGGGGATTCTAACCCTGTACGCCGGCAGGGCAACCTTTCAGTGGATCGTTGGATCCAGGAATTTCTTTAGCGCTGTAGGAGCCAGCCTTGCTGGCGAACACCGGCAAGGCCGGTGCCATGCACCGGGGCGCCTGGTTCGCCAGCAAGGCTGGCTCCTACAGGATGAAGCGATAAGCTCACGCTTGGTCGCGGCCCACAGCGAATCCGGGGCCAACACGGTATACTCCCGCTCTTTTTTCCCGGAGCGACGTCATGTCCCTGCCCAGCCTTCGCCTCAAAGCCAATGCCGACCGCCGCCTGCGCGCCGGCCACCTGTGGGTCTACAGCAACGAAGTCGACGTCGCCGCGACCCCGCTGCAGGGCCTGAAGGCCGGCCAGCAGGCGATCCTCGAAGCCGCCAACGGCAAGCCTCTGGGCGTGGTGGCCATGAGCCCGAACAACCTGATCTGCGCCCGTCTGCTGTCGCGCGACGCCAAGCTGCCGCTGGACAAGTCGCTGCTGGTGCACCGCCTGAACGTGGCCCTGTCGCTGCGCGAGCGCCTGTTCGACAAGCCTTGCTATCGCCTGGTCTACGGTGACTCCGACCTGCTCCCGGGCCTGGTGGTCGACCGCTTCTTCGACATTCTGGTGGTGCAGCTGGCCTCGGCCACCATGGAAGCCCATAAGGACGACGTGATCGCCGCCCTGGTGCAGGTGCTCAAACCCAGCGGCATCCTGTTCAAGAACGACTCCGCCGCCCGCGACGCCGAAGGCCTCGAGCGCTATGTCGACACCGTCTACGGCGAAGTGCCGGACTGGGTGGCGCTGGAAGAGAACGGCGTGAAGTTCGAAGCCCCGGTGCGTGAAGGGCAGAAGACCGGCTGGTTCTACGACCACCGCATGAACCGCGCGCGCCTGGCGCCCTACGTCAAGGGCAAGCGCGTGCTCGACCTGTTCAGCTACATCGGTGGCTGGGGCGTGCAGGCCGGCGCGTTCGGCGCCAGCGAAGTGTTCTGCGTGGACGCGTCTGGCTTCGCCCTCGATGGCGTGGAACGCAACGCCGCGCTGAACGGCATCAGCGAGAAGCTGACCTGCATCGAAGGTGATGTGTTCGAGGCGCTGCGTGAGCTGAAAGCCGCCGAAGAGCGCTTCGACGTGATCATTGCCGACCCGCCCGCCTTCATCAAACGCAAGAAGGACCTGAAGAACGGCGAGGCCGCCTACCGCCGCCTCAACGAACAGGCCATGCGTATGCTGAACAAGGACGGCATCCTGGTCAGCGCCTCGTGCTCGATGCACCTGCCGGAAGACGACCTGAACAACATCCTGCTGACCAGCGCCCGCCACCTGGACCGCAACCTGCAGCTGCTCGAGCGCGGCGGCCAGGGCCCGGACCACCCGGTGCACCCGGCGATCGCCGAGACCCGCTACATCAAGAGCATCACCTGCCGGTTGCTGCCCAACAGCTAAGGCGTTCGCTACAAGAAAATCCCGGCCATGCGCCGGGATTTTTCATGCCTTTGGAAGGCTACTTCTCCAGCCGCAGGGACAGTTCCTCGCCATTGAGGCTCAGGGTCTTGTACTTCGGCGTGACCGGTTTCATTGCCCCCTGGCGTATCTGCCTGACCAGTTCTTCGGTGTTCTCGAAATCACCGTACAGGGTGCCAATCTGGTGCCACCCGCCTTCACTGGCGAAGACGAACACGTTGGACGCATAGACATGACGTGGAATCATCAGCACTTCGTCGCGCCCATCGCCATCCATGTCCACCGCCCACAGGAAACAGCCTTTGCCGCCGCACTGGCTCTCGGTCATGACCAACGTATCGAATGCCTGGCTGTTGCGTACCGCGGCGCCCAGCCACTCGAGCTGCGGGCCACGGGGCTCTTCGACCGGCGGCTCATGCACCTTGGCCATGTTCAGCAGCAGCCGTTCGCGGCCGGCCTGGTCGAACAACTCCGGACCTTGCAGCTGCGCCTGCAACTCATCGAATGCCGCACGTCCCGGGTCGCCCAGGCGGTAGTACAGGTGGCTGGCATCGAACTCATCGATAGGCGTGCGCCCGCTGACCAGGCGTTCGACCTGGTTCTTCGCGCTCAGCGCCAGCGGATCCAGCAGCGGTGTATAGAACAGCACCACCAGCACCGCGCTGAGCAAGGCGATCCACGGGTTGCTCAGCCGCAGGCTGTACAGCCAGGCCTGCCGTGAACTCACCACCGCCCACACCGCCGCCAGGCTGTGCGCCACCATCACGCCCACCAACAGCATGGCCATGATGCGCGACGGGGTCAGCCCGTACTGGTCGATGCGCAACCAGCTGGCATAGGCCGCCAGGCCCACCAGCACCGGCAGGCACAACAGGCTGGCCTCGACCAGGCGCTTGAGCGGCGCAGGATAAGCGTTGCCTTGATGGCCGTCCTGGAACACACCATTGGTCAGGAACAGGTTGATGCCTGCCAGCACCAACAGCAGAGCGGTGGAATAACCAGTGTCCCACACGGGTTGCAGGCCGCTGAAAGGCAGTGTCAGGGTGAACACCACGGCGATCACCGCACTCAATGGCAACAGGAAGCGGCACAGTGTCAGCAGGATACCGCGCAGCAGCCCGATGACCTTTTCGTTTTCCCGGCCCATGCGCATCCCCAGGGAGAACACCACCGGCAACAGCAGACAGAGGAACTCGGGGGCCTCCACCACATGCTTGACCTGCGGGATGCCCAGCATGGCGAACAACAGTGCGCACAGCCAAAGCAGCTGCCAGAACAGGCCCATCAGCAACTGCGCCAGGAACAGGATGAACACGTTGTTCCAGGCATGCCTGAACAGGTCTTCGTAGCGTGGACGCAGCCCTTCGCGAGTCGGCCAGGCAAGAATGAACGCAGTGCCGATATACCCCAGCACGATGGCGGCCAGGCACCAGGTCTGCTGCAGCCATCCCAGGTGCTCGAAACGGGAGAGCCAGCCACTGATACCGCTGATCAGCACGGTCAGGCCCAGTACCAGCCAGCCTGTGCCACGTTGCAGCACCGCGCTGCCGAGCAACTGCAGGTTCAGCCCCGCTACCGCCACCGCGACGCACACAGCCACCGACAGGCTGAACCCCAGCAGTTCACCCTCTCCTTTCACGGTGGTGAGCACCACCAGGCCCTGGATCAGACCGATGATGACGTAGAACAGTAAAGAGCGACTTGGCGCTGGCATTGCAAATCCTTTTGGCCAGTGGGGTGGAAGGCGCGCAAGTCTACCGAAACCGGCCCGAATCACGCCAAGGGCTTTACCTTGCGGGCTGGCGGCAGCCAATTATCACAACGCCATTCCCTCGCGGGCGCGGCGGTGTAGAATCGAGCCATTCATCGCCAGACATCCCCGGCGGGTTTATGAGCTCTGGTCGAGCCTGCGGCGATCCCGCGCGGTCTTTCGATCCCCATCCGTGCCTGTGGCAACCGGCCTTCGGCGTATTTAGGACAAGAGAAGCTCACTCCCTTATTAGTGACCTGATTAAGCCGCCAGGAGTGCTTTATGCCTGATTATCGTTCCAAGACTTCCACCCAAGGCCGCAACATGGCTGGCGCCCGTGCCCTGTGGCGCGCCACCGGGATGAAGGACGAAGACTTCAAGAAGCCGATCATCGCCATCGCCAACTCGTTCACCCAGTTCGTCCCGGGGCACGTGCACCTGAAGGACCTGGGCCAGCTGGTCGCCCGCGAGATCGAACGCGCCGGTGGCGTGGCGAAAGAGTTCAACACCATCGCCGTGGACGACGGTATCGCCATGGGCCACGATGGCATGCTGTACTCGCTGCCCAGCCGCGAGATCATCGCCGACGCCGTCGAGTACATGGTCAACGCCCACTGCGCCGACGCCATCGTCTGCATCTCCAACTGCGACAAGATCACCCCCGGCATGCTGATGGCCGCCCTGCGCCTGAACATCCCAGTGATCTTCGTTTCCGGCGGCCCGATGGAAGCCGGCAAGACCAAGCTGGCCAGCCACGGCCTGGACCTGGTCGACGCCATGGTCATCGCCGCCGACTCCAGCGCCTCCGACGAGAAGGTCGCCGAGTACGAGCGCAGCGCCTGCCCGACCTGCGGTTCGTGCTCCGGCATGTTCACCGCCAACTCGATGAACTGCCTGACCGAAGCCCTGGGCCTCGCCCTACCGGGCAACGGCTCGACGCTGGCCACCCACTCGGATCGCGAGCAACTGTTCCTCACCGCCGGTCGCACCATCGTCGAGCTGTGCAAGCGCTACTACGGCGAGAACGATGAGTCGGTACTGCCGCGCAGCATCGCCAACTTCAAGGCGTTCGAGAACGCCATGATGCTCGACATCGCCATGGGCGGCTCGACCAACACCATCCTGCACCTGCTGGCCGCGGCCCAGGAGGCGGAAGTGGACTTCGACCTGCGCGACATCGATCGCCTGTCGCGCAAGGTGCCGCAGCTGTGCAAGGTGGCGCCGAACATCCAGAAGTACCACATGGAAGACGTGCACCGCGCCGGGGGCATCTTCAGCATCCTCGGCTCGCTGGCCCGTGGCGGCCTGCTGCACACCGACCTCCCTACCGTGCACAGCCGCAGCATGGAAGAAGCCATCGCCAAGTGGGACATCACCCAGACCGATGACGAAGCCGTGCACACCTTCTTCAAGGCAGGCCCGGCCGGCATCCCGACGCAGACCGCGTTCAGCCAGTCGACCCGCTGGGAGACGCTGGACGACGACCGCGCCGAAGGCTGCATCCGCAGCGTCGAGCACGCCTACTCGCAGGAAGGCGGCCTGGCGGTGCTGTACGGCAACATCGCCCAGGACGGCTGCGTGGTGAAGACCGCCGGCGTGGATGACTCCATCCTGGTGTTCGAAGGCAACGCGAAGATCTTCGAGAGCCAGGACAGCGCCGTGCGCGGCATCCTCGCCGACGAAGTGAAGGCCGGCGACATCGTCATCATTCGCTACGAAGGCCCGAAGGGCGGGCCGGGCATGCAGGAGATGCTGTACCCGACCTCGTACCTGAAGTCGAAAGGCCTGGGCAAGGCCTGCGCCCTGCTCACCGACGGCCGCTTCTCCGGCGGCACCTCGGGCCTGTCCATCGGCCACGCTTCGCCGGAAGCGGCGGCGGGCGGCGCGATCGGCCTGGTGCGCGATGGCGACAAAGTGCTGATCGACATCCCCAACCGTTCGATCAACCTGCTGGTCAGCGATGACGAGCTGGCCGCGCGTCGCGTCGAGCAGGACAAGAAGGGCTGGAAGCCGGCTGAAGTGCGACCACGCAAGGTGACCACCGCGCTGAAGGCCTACGCCCTGCTGGCCACCAGCGCCGACAAGGGCGCGGTGCGCAACAAGGCGATGCTCGACGGGCTGTGAGGCTTTGAAGGCATAAAAAAACCGGCGCCTGGTGCGCCGGTTTTTTTATGCCTGCTTTGCGCAACACACACCTCCTGTAGGAGCGGCCTTGTGCCGCGAAAGGGCTGCGTAGCGGCCCCAAAAATTCAGCCTAGATGCAAAATTGCCGGGGCCGCTTTGCGGCCCTTTCGCGGCACAAGGCCGCTCCTACAGGTGAACGCAGTGTCAGTTACTGAATCTGCTCCGGCGTCACGATCACCCAGTTCTTGTCCGCCGTCACCGGCAACCCTTCCTTGGCCTGGGCCGCCGCATGCTTGGCGATCATGCCGTTCAGCTGGTCCATGTACTTGGCCTTGCGGTTTATCCACAGGTGGATGCCGCCCTTGCCCACGTCGACGCTGTGGAACTGCATGTAGCCATCGCTGGTCGGGGTGTCGCCGCCCACCAGTACCGGCTTCTTCCACTCATCGATATAGGTCAGGATCGCCGCTTGCTTGCCGGCCATCCAGGTCGCCGGTGTCCACAGGTAAGGGGTCAGTTCCAGGCCTTCGTTGGCCTTCGGATCGTAGTGCCCGGCGGTGATCTGCTTGCGCGCGGTGGTCAGCTGGCCAGTGGCGCGGTCCTTGAGCAACAGGCTGACGCCGATCACATTCTCGGGTTTGACGTTGTAGCCATACTTCGGATCGGCGGCGACCATGCGCACCAGCTCTTCCGAGGCGGCGGAAATCACGTACACCTCGATGCCGTTCTCCATCAGCTTGTTGTACAGCTCGGCCTGGCCGGTGAACACCTTGGGTGGCTGCACCTCGATGGCCTTGACCTGGTCACCCTCGAAATAGGTGCTGGGGATCGGCTTGCCCGAAGCCATCAGCTCGTCGACCTGCTGCTTGAGTTCCTTGAGGGTGAACCCCGAGAACACCTGGGCCACCCAGGGGTAGCAGACCATGTCGTCGATCTCGCACAGGCGGTAGTAGTAGCTGAACAGGCTCTCCTTGTGCTCGGCGGTATCCTTGAACGGGATCAGCTTGAGCGAGGGGTCGAGCTTGTCGCGGGTCAGCAGGCCCTTGTTCTCCATGAACGGCAGCAGCGCCTCCTCGAGGTCGAAGCGGTAGCTGGTGTTGTCCATGTCGAACACCGCGTAGTTACCTTTGTTGGCATTGGCGGCAATCATCGCGTCGAGCTTCTGGGCGGCTTCGGCCGGCCAGTGCTTGAGCTCGGTGGCCGCCCAGCTGCTGGCACTCAGCAACAGGGCCAGGCCGCCGGCAAGGATTCTCGGAGCAGACATCATGTGCGGTTCTCCCAAAGACGTGGCCGCTCAACCCTATGCCTGATTTGTGACAGGCAGGCACTCGCGACCGACGTCGAGGCAACCGCAAACGCCATGTTCATTGCCAATTGCGACAAGGCGTTATTCCATAAGCGACTATGCAAATTACTTTTAGGTATAAATTCGTTTGTTTTCAGGCTGTTAGCATTTCCGTTCGTAATCGCTCACAGAGGCGATGCCTCTTCCGCCTTTTCCTGGAGCTTCAATGAACCTGCCGCTGTCACTCAACCTGCTGGCGTTCCTGGCCCTGTTGCTGGGCCTGGCGCAAACCCGCCGAACCGACTGGAGCCTGGCCAAGAAGGTGCTGCTGGGCCTGGTGCTGGGCGTGGTGTTCGGCCTGGCCCTGCACACGGTCTACGGCGCCGGCCATCCGGTACTGAAAGCCACCCTGGCCTGGCTGGACCTGGTCGGCAACGGCTACGTCGGCCTGCTGCAGATGATCGTCATGCCGCTGATCTTCGCTTCGATCCTCAGCGCCGTGGCCCGCCTGCACAACGCCTCCTCGCTGGGCCGCATCAGCGTGCTGAGCATCGGCACCCTGCTGCTGACCACCGCCATCGCCGCGCTGATCGGCATCGCCCTGACCAACCTGTTTGGCCTGAGCGCCGAGGGGCTGGTGGCCGGCGCCCAGGAAAGCGCCCGCCTGCAAGCCATCAACAGTGACTACGCGGGCAAGGTCGCCGACCTCAACATCCCGCAACTGCTGCTGTCGTTCGTGCCGACCAACCCGGTGGGCGACCTGGCCCGGGCCAAGCCGACCTCGATCATCAGCGTGGTGATCTTCGCCGTGTTCCTGGGCCTGGCGGCGTTGCAGCTGATCAAGGACGACAAGGACAAGGGCGCGCGCGCGCTGTCGGCCATCGACGTGCTGCAGGCCTGGGTGATGCGCCTGGTGCGCCTGGTGATGAAACTCACCCCCTATGGCGTGCTGGCATTGATGACCAAGGTGGTCGCCAGCTCCAACCTCGAGGACATCCTCAAGCTGGGCAGCTTCGTGGTGGTGTCGTATATCGGCCTGGGCCTGATGTTCGTGGTCCACGGGGTGATCCTGGCGCTGACCGGCGTCAGCCCGCTGCGTTTCTTCCGCAAGGTGTGGCCGGTGCTGACCTTCGCCTTCACCAGCCGCTCCAGCGCCGCCAGCATCCCATTGAACATCGAGGCGCAGACCCTGCGCCTGGGCGTGCCGCAGTCGATCGCCAGCTTCAGCGCCTCGTTCGGCGCGACCATCGGCCAGAACGGCTGCGCCGGCCTGTACCCGGCGATGCTCGCGGTGATGGTGGCTCCGGCGGTGGGCATCGATACCTTCGACCCGCTGTGGATCGCCACCCTGGTGGCCATCGTCACCCTGAGCTCGGCCGGGGTGGCCGGGGTGGGTGGTGGCGCGACCTTCGCCGCGTTGATCGTGCTGCCGGCCATGGGCCTGCCGGTCGAGCTGGTGGCCTTGCTGATCTCGGTGGAACCGCTGATCGACATGGGCCGCACGGCGTTGAACGTGAACGGCTCGATGACCGCGGGCGTGGTCACCAGCCAGTTGCTCAAGCAGACCGACCAGCAGGTGCTGGGCGGGGATGAGCATGCCGAGTTGAGCCATTCCTGAGGCCGCATTCGCCGGCAAAGCCGGCTCCTACAGCTAATCGCGCCGCTTCGATTATCCCCTGTAGGAGCCGGCCTTGCCGGCGAAAGGGCTGCAAAGCAGCCCCCTTCAGTACGTCGCCCGCAACGACAACGTCAGGTTGCGCGGCTCGCCATAGAAGTTCGACCCCCAGGCGCTGTCCACCCGCTCGTAATACTTACGGTCGAACAGGTTGTTGGCCGTGAGCGTGGTCGACAGGTGCTTGTTGAAGCGATAGCCCAGCTGCGCCGTGGCCACGCTGTAGCCGCCCTGGACGAAGTCCACTTCATTGCGCGTGTAGTAGGTGGCGCTGACCACCCGCACACCCCCGCCCACACTGAACCCTTCCAGCGGCCCATCGGCGAATGCGTAGCGCGTCCACACATTGAAGTTGTGCTTGGGCGTGATGCTGATGCCCTGGTAGTCGCCCTGTCGCCCCGACTCCAGCCGGGTGAAGGCATAGCCGGTGCTGATGCTCCAGTTGTCGGTGAGGTTGCCGGACAGCTCGGTTTCCCACCCCTGGCTGCGCACCTTGGCCTGGGCCTCGTAGTAGGGTGTCTGGCCGATCTGCTGGGCGCGGTTCTCGTCATAGATGCGGAACACCGACACGCTGCCATTCAACCGGCCATCGAAGAACTCGCGCTTGAGCCCCAGCTCATACTGCTTGCCCTCGCGCGGCGCCACCGTGCTGTCGCCCCCCGCCATCTGCGTCTGCGGCTTGTACACGGTGGTGTAGCTGGCATAGGCCGACAGCTCGGGGGTCAGCTTGGCGACCAGCGCGCCGTAGGGGATGACCTTGCGGCGGACGCTGGTGTGGGGGTCGGAGAACTCGTTGAAGAACGGGTTGGCGTTGTGGCCATCGCTGTCGAACCAGATCACCCGGCTGCCGAGGATCACGTCCAGCCAGTCGTTGGCGCTGACCTTGGTGCGCGCGTACAGCCCGTACTGGTTCGACTTGGACGCGTTGCCGTTGTCCATCGCGTAGTCGATCTTGGGGATGTTGATGCTGCCGGGGTCGAACACGTTGATGTCGAACCACTCCCGGCCGCCGTAGCGGAAGTCCTTGTCCACATGCTGGTAGTCGGCGCCCACGGTGAGCTCGTGGGTGCGCCCGAAGGCCTCGAACGGCCGGGTGACGAAGCTGTCCAGGCCGAGGGTCTTGATGTGTGTGTAGTAGTTGTAGGCCACGGCGGAGCTGGCGCCGGTGGCCGGGTCCACGGCGCCGTCGGTCCAGGTGAAGTTGCGCGTCGGCGCCTCAGCGTCGCGGTAGGTCAGCGAGGTCTTGAACTGGCCGCCGTCGTCCAGCACATGATCGACTTCGAAGAAGCTTTCCCAGACCCGCTCGTCCAGCTCGTTCCACTTGGCGTCGACAAAGGTCGAGCGCTTGATGTCGAGCAGCTTGCCGCTGTCATAGGCCGGCAGGCCGAAGGCGGGCACCGACTTGTTGCGCTGGTAGGCGCCACCCAGGGTCAGGGTGGTGGCCGGCGACAGGTCGTACTCGAGGCGGCCGTACATCATCGGGCGCTCGTTCTGCGCGTAGTCGACGAACGCCTGGTTGTTCTCGTAGGCGGTGACGAAACGCCCGCGCAGGCTGCCATCGCTGTTCAGCGGCCCGGTGACATCGACCGTGGAGTGGTAGCGGTCGTAGCTTCCGGCCGACAGTTCGCCGGACAGGGCGAACTGCCCCAAGGCGCGCTTGCGCACTAGGTTGATGGTGCCGCCAGGCTCTCCGGCGCCTTGGTACAGGCCCGAGGGGCCACGCAGCACTTCGACGCGGTCGTACAGGGCCAGGTCGAACGCCGTGGCCATGTCGCCCTGCCCGGTCGGCTGGGTGACGCCATCGACCTGCACCAGGTCGACCGGGAAGCCGCGCATGTAGACGTCGTTGAGGTTGGAGCCGGTGTTGTAGCTCTTGATCGTGGTGCCGGTCACCTGGCGCATGGCGTCCTGCAGGCTGTTCATGTTCTGGTCGTCCAGCCGCTGGCGGGTGACCACCGAGACCGACTGGGGGATATCCTTGAGCTTCTGCTCGCCCTTGCCGATCGTCAGCGCGCCGGTGGTGTAGGAACCGCTGCCTTCGGTGGTGGCACCCAGCTGGGTGCTGCCGATGTTGACCGCACCCAGTTGCACCGACTTGTCGCCCGCGGCGCGCTGGCGCTCCAGCGTGACGCTGTCGCCATCGATGTAGGCGGCGCTCAGGCCGGTCCCTTGCAGCAGGCGGGCCAGCGCCTGGTCTTGTGGATAACTGCCGCTCAGGCCCGGTGAGCGCAGCCCCTGGGTGAACTCGCCCGGCACCAGCACCTGGACCCGGGTCACCGCGCTGAACGCGGCCAGCGCCGAATCCAGCGACTGCGCAGGAATCTCGAAACGGTAAACCTGCGCCTGCGCGGCGGCGGTGGCGTGCAGCGGCGCGGCCAGGCTCGCGCAGCCAAGCGCGATAGCCAGGCCGAGTGCGGTCCGGGTGGCGGTCATCTTCATCGGTGGAGCTCCCCAAAATCGTCCAAGTCGTCGACTGGCGCCGCACTATCTGAGAGTGCTTATTATTTGCGCCTTCCCACACAAGGACGTCGGCCCCGCGAGAATCCCCGAAACTTTTTTTCCTTCAACTTTCGCGAAGGATCCGCAGGTAGGGGGTGTACTGCTCGGCGCGCACCCCCAGGGTGTGGGTCAGGGCCTTGAGCACGGCCTCCGGCTTGTCGATCTCGAACACCCCGGAGACCTTGCGCCCGCGCAGCGCATCGCCCAGCACCAGGGTCTGGCCAGGCCAGTAGCGGTTCAACTCCTCGACCACTTCAGCCAAAGGTTGCTGGCTGAACACCAGCTGGCGCTGGCGCCAGGCGAAGGCGCGGGTCGGCTCGAACGGGTGAACGGCACCGACGCCGCTGGCCGTGTATTCCAGCGCCTGCCCGGGTTGCAGGAACACACTCGGCGCCTGGCCTGCACGCACCTCCACCTTGCCCCGGTCCAACTGGACACGGGTCTGGCGATCATCCCGGGCAACGCTGAACTGGGTGCCGACCACCCGCACCCAACCGTCGCCCGAGCGCACCAGGAACGGCCGTGCGCCATCGTGCGTCACCTCGAACCAGGCCTCGCCGCGCAACAGCCGGACGCGCCGCTCGCCCTCGGTCAGCTCGACTTGCAGGGCGCTGTCGGTATTGAGCTGGATGCGCGAGCCATCCTCAAGCTGGATGCTGCGCGACTCCCCGGTGGCGGTGGCGTAGTCGGCGCGCCAGCGGTCGGGCCAGGACGTCTGGCTGACCAGCAGCCCCAGCAACAGCATGGCCGCCGCGGCACCCGCCACTTTGGGCCAGGCCCGACGCGCAGGCCGGCGCCACAGTTGACGTTGCTGTTCACGCAGCTGCCTGGCCGGTGCCTGCAACGCGCCCAGCAAGGCCAGCACTTCATCCCAAGCCTGCGTCTGCTGCGGCCCCTGCTCCCGCCAAGCAGTGAACGCCTGCTGCTCGGCCGAGGTGACATCGTCGGCTTGCAGGCGGTAGTACCAGGCCGTGGCCTCGGCAAACAGACGCTCGCTGTCGGGCATTTCGCTCATCGGGGTGACCGTATTCTCAAGGCTCATGGGCGTTGCCCCCGCACCGCCAGGCGCGCCTTGATGAAGGCACGGCAGTCGAGCAGCGCCCGGCGCAGCTGGTATTCGACGCTGCGCGGCGTGACGCCCAGGCGCTCGCCGATCTGGCGGTAGGTGCAACCGTCGACATGATAGAGCAGGAAGATATGCCGGGTCGCCTCGGGCAGGGCCTGGATCGCTGCCTGCATCAACGCTTGCTCCTGCTGCGAGGCGAGCTGTTCGTCGGCGCCGGGGGCCTCGCTGGCGATCTCCTCGCTTGGCTCGCCCGCGTCCAGGCGCTCACGGCGGATGACCTGGCGCTGGTGATCGCGCACCAGGTTGCTGGCGATGGTGAAGAGAAAGGCTGGCAGGTTGTCGATCTGCTTGTCGGCCGGCAGCCGGGCCAGGCGCAGGAAGGACTCCTGGGTCAGGTCGGCGGCCACCTGGGCGTTACCGGTGCGCCGGGCAACGAAAGCTTCGAGGGCCTTCTTGTGCTCGGTGAAAAGGCGGGCGATCTGCTTGTTCCACGAAGACACGGCACATCCTGGCTCAGGGTCTCAAGAGGAGCGCACGCTAGCAGAAGATGAGATGAATTCGCAATTGCCGTGACACGCACCGGCTGCCTTCTGTAGGAGCCGGCTTGCCGGCGAACGGGCTGCAAAGCAGCCCCGCAATCTCAAGCCTTGTCCCAAACCTCGAAGTGATAGACCGGCTTGCCCTCTTCAGCCTGAGGCGCGCTGGACGCCAATTGCCACTGCCCCTTGTCGAACTCGGGGAACCAGGCGTCCCCCTCCGGCGACAACTCAACCCGGGTCAGGTACATCCGGCTCACCAGCCCCTTCTCCAGTGCCTGCCCATACAGCTGCGCCCCGCCGATCAGCATCAGCTCACCGACACCCTGTTCCCGCGCCCACTGTTCGGCGCGCACCAGCGCCGCTTCCAGGGAAGCGAACACCTCGGCACCTGGCAGCTCGAGCCCCGGCTGGCGGCTGACGACGATATTCAGCCGCCCCGGCAGCGGCCGCCCCAGCGAGTCCCAGGTCTTGCGCCCCATGATGATCGGCTTGCCCAGGGTGGTCGCCTTGAAGTACTTGAAGTCCCCCGGCAGGTGCCAGGGCATGGAGTTGTCGATGCCGATCACACGGTTCTCGGCGAGCGCCGCGATCAGGCTGAGGGGAAGTGTCGTATTCATGCCGGCGAGGATAGCACCGGGCACGTGGGTTATGCTTCTGCCCTGACCTGTGCAATGGAAGACCTCGTGACCGCACCGACTCCCCTCGACAGACGCTGGCTCACCGAAGCGGTGCGCCTGCGCGAAGAGCACGCCGGCCCCCTGGAGGACCAGGAAGCCAACCGCCGCGCCCGCCAGCAGGGCGGCGACCTGGCGGCACGCATCGAGACCCGCGCCCTGTGGCTGGCCGAACGCGACGGCATGGCCAGCGCGCTGCGCCACTGGAAGCAAGGCGCACGCCTGGCCCTGCTGGCGCTGATGCTGTTCGCCGTGCTCAGCGGCGCCGGGCTGGGCTTGGCGGCCCTGGGCGATGGCCAGCGCCCGGTAAACGTGTTCTGGGCCCTGGGCAGCCTGCTCGGGCTCAACCTCTTGCTGCTGTTCGGCTGGGCCCTGGGCTTCTTCGCCGGCGAGCAGGGTGCCGCCCTGGGGCGGTTGTGGCTGTGGCTCAGCGAACGCTTCGCCCGCGACGCCAAGGCTGCGCAACTGGCCCCGGCACTGCTGGTGCTGTTGCAGCGCCAACGCCTGAACCGCTGGCTGCTCGGCCTGCTGGTGCATGGCCTGTGGGTGCTGGCGATGGTCGCGGCGCTGGGGATGTTGCTGACCCTGCTGGCGACCCGGCGCTACGGCTTCGTCTGGGAAACCACGCTGCTCGCCGCCGAGCCCTTCATCAGCCTCACCCAAGCCCTGGGCGCCCTGCCTTCGCTGCTTGGCTTCGGCGTGCCGGACGAGGCGATGATCCGCGCCAGCGGCGCCACCCTGCCAAGCCTGGACCTGGCTCGCCAAGCCTGGGCCAGCTGGCTGCTTGGCGTGGTGCTGGTCTACGGCCTGCTGCCGCGCCTGACGCTGGCGGCGCTGTGCCTATGGCGCTGGCGCCAGGGCCGCGAGCGCCTGTCACTCGACCTCAACCTGCCCGGCTACGCCCAGCTGCGCGACGCCCTGATGCCCCGCAGCGAACGGATCGACGTGCAGGATGCCGCACCCGATACGCTGCCGCGCTTCGAGGCCGGCCAACTGGAAAGCGGCAGCAGCGGCGCCTTGCTGGTCGGCCTGGAACTGGACGACCAGCGTCCCTGGCCGCCAACCCTGCCGAAGGCAGTGACCGATGCCGGCGTACTCGACAGCCGCGAATCACGCAACAAGCTGCTCGAACAGCTCAACCGCTTCCCCCCCGCCCGCCTGGCCATCGCCTGCGACCCACGCCGCTCGCCAGACCGTGGCAGCCTGGCGCTGCTCGCCGAACTGGCGCGCAATGCCGGCGCCACGCGCATCTGGCTGCTCCAGGCGCAACCTGGCCAGGCACTGGACGCCGCACGGCTGGGCGACTGGCACGAAGCCCTCGACCGCCTGGGCCTGCCCCACGCCGACACCTCGCCGCTGACCTGGCTGGAGCATGGCCATGACTGAGCCGCTGAAACTGGCCGTGGTCGGCCACACCAACGTCGGCAAGACCTCGCTGCTGCGCACCCTGACCCGCGACGTGGGCTTCGGCGAGGTCTCCCACCGCCCCAGCACCACCCGCCATGTCGAAGGTGCTCGGCTTTCGGTCGATGGCGAGCCGTTGCTGGAGCTGTACGACACCCCTGGCCTGGAAGACGCCATCGCCCTGCTCGACTACCTGGAACGCCTGGAACGCCCGGGCGAACGCCTGGACGGCCCGGCCCGCCTGGAGCGTTTCCTCCAGGGCAGCGAAGCGCGCCAGCGCTTCGAGCAGGAAGCCAAGGTGCTGCGCCAGTTGCTGGCGAGCAATGCCGGGCTGTATGTGATCGACGCCCGCGAACCGGTGCTGGCCAAGTACCGCGACGAACTGGAAGTGCTGGCCGGTTGCGGCAAGCCGCTGCTGCCGGTGCTCAACTTCGTCGCCAGCAGCCAGCACCGCGAGCCGGAATGGCGCGAAGCCCTGGCGCGCCTGGGCCTGCACGCGTTGGTGCGCTTCGACAGCGTGGCCCCGCCCGAAGACGGCGAGCGCCGCTTGTACGAAAGCCTCGCCCTGCTGCTGGAAGATGCCCGCCCGGCCCTGCAACGGCTGATCGATGACCAGCAGGCCCAACGCCTGGCCCGCCAGCACAGCGGCAAGCGCCTGATCGCCGAGCTGTTGCTGGATTGCGCCGCCTGCCGGCGCAGCGTCGAGACCGAGCCCGCCGCCGAGGCACACGCCATCGAGGCCCTGCGCCAGGACGTGCGCCAGCGCGAACAACGCTGTGTCGAGGCGTTGCTCAAGCTCTACGCCTTCCGTCGGGAGGACGCCCAGGCCGGTGATCTGCCGCTGCTGGATGGACGCTGGGGCGATGACCTGTTCAATCCCGAAACCTTGAAGCTGCTGGGAGTGCGCCTGGGCAGCGGCGTGGCCGCCGGAGCGGCGGCCGGCGCCGGGGTGGACCTGCTGGTTGGCGGCTTGACCCTGGGTGCCGCCGCCCTGGCTGGCGCCATCGCCGGGGGCGCGCTGCAGACTGCGCGCAACTATGGTTCGCGCCTGATGGGCAAGCTCAAGGGGCAGCGCGAATTGACGGTGGACGACACAGTGTTGCGTCTGCTGGCGCTGCGTCAGCAGCAGTTGATGGTGGCGCTGGACGGTCGAGGGCACGCGGCGCAGGACAGCATTCGCCTGGCAGCGCCGGATGAGAAAGCCTGGCGGGAAGGCAAGCTGCCGGAGGCGCTGAGCAAGGCACGGGCGCATCCGCAGTGGTCGACGCTCAATCCCGGCGCGCGGGTGAACCAACCCGAACGACAGGAACAACTGGATTCGCTGGTAGCGGACCTGTAGGAGCCAGCCTTGCTGGCGAACAGCGCAACCCGAGGTTGGGCGCACGGTTCGCCAGCAAGGCTGGCGCCTACAGGAGTGCGCGGGCCTTGGTCTTCAGCATGTGCAGATCTATCAGCGGTATCCCGACCTCCTTGGCCATCTCGTCCCATTCACGCATGCGCAGGCTGATGGCAAACAAAGGATCCCCTTCGAACGCATCGGCCTCAATATCGCTCATCACCCCGCCCTGGTACGCCAGCGTCCGCCGGCTCGCCTCGCTCAACCGCTCGAAGTACCCCGGCTGGCGCAAGGTAAGGTAGCGCTTGGCTTCGACGTGGTACTGCACCAGCCGCGCCATGCGCTCGCCAAAACCGCAGCGACGCAGGTACTCGGCGCCGATGCGTTCGTGGCTGACCACGCCATAGCCACCCATGTCCTCGCCTTCGCAGAGGTGGCCGATGTCGTGGAAGAAGGCGGCGAGGACCACTTCATCGTCGTAGCCCTCGGCCATGGCCAACTGCGCGGCCTGGGACATGTGCTCGAGCTGGGTGATGGCCTCGCCGATGTAGTCGGCGCTGCCGTGGCGCAGGTAGAGGTCGAAGGTGTCCTGGATGATTTGCTTGGTTGTAGCCACTGGCAGGCTCCTGATGTGCACGGGAGGGTCGCCTGTAGGAGCGGCTTCAGCCGCGATCACCCGCGAAGCGGGTGCCAACCGCATCGCGGCTGAAGCCGCTCCTACAGCGAGTCGAGGCCGCGGGCCTTACTGCTGCGCCACCTTCTCCGACTTGCCGTCATAGCGCTTGCGCCACTCGCTGAGGATCTCGTCACGGTTTTTCGAGGCCCAGGCAAAGTCGTTCTTGATCAGGCGCTGCTCGTAATCGGCCGGCAGTTCGGTCTGCGGCTTGGCGATCCCTGGCGCGGCGAGCACGGCGAAATTCTCCTTGTACAGCTCCATGGCCGCGGGGCTGGCGGAGAAGTCGGCCAGGCGCTTGGCCGCATCGGCTTTCGGCGAACCCTTGATCACGGCGGTGGCCTCGATCTCCCAGCCTAGCCCCTCCTTCGGCAGCACGATGTCCAGCGGCGCGCCCTGGCGCTTGAGCTGCACGGCCGGGTATTCGAACGAGATGCCGATCGGGAACTCGCCGGCCGCCGCCAGCTTGCAGGGTTTGGAACCGGAATGAACGTACTGCCCGATGTTCTGGTGCAAGGCGTCCATGTAGGCCCAGCCCTGGGGCTCGCCGAAGGTCTGCAGCCAGGCGCTCACGTCAAGGAATCCGGTGCCGGAGGACGCCGGGTTGGGCATGACGATCTTGCCCTTGTACTCGGGCTTGGTCAGGTCCTGCCAGCTCACCGGTTTGCTCAGGCCCTGCTTCTCGGCCTCGACGGTGTTGAAGCAGATGGTCGCGGCCCACACGTCCATGCCCACCCAGGCCGGCGGGTTGGCGGCGTCGCGGTAGTTGGCGGAGATCTTGCCCAGGTCCTTCGGCGCATAGGCTTCAAGCATGCCGTTCTGGTCGAGGATGGCCAGGCTGGAGGCCGCCAGGCCCCACACCGCGTCGGCCTGCGGGCGCTCTTTCTCGGCCAGCAGCTTGGCGGTGATGATGCCGGTGGAATCGCGCACCCACTTGATCTCGATGTCGGGGTTGGCCTTTTCGAAGGCCTGCTTGTAGCTCTTCAGTTGCTCGGCTTCGAGGGCGGTATAGACGGTCAGCTGGGTCGCGGCCGAGGCCTGCAGGCTGAAGACGGCGGAGACGGCAGCGGCAAGTGCGAGGGGCTTGAACATGATGCGGTTCCTATCAGTGTGGGCAGTCGGTCAATGGCCGGGAGCGCGCTGGCGCCAAGCCTGGGAGCGGCGCAGCAGGCCGCGTGAAGCGCCGGCCAGCAGCAGCGAGGCGGCGGCGCTGGTCAGCAGGATCAGGGTGGACATGGCGGCGGCGCCGCCGACGTTGCCGGCGTCGTCCATGTTCAGCACGGCGACGGCGGCGAGGATGGTGTCGGGGCTGTACAGGAAGATCGCCGCCGACACCGTGGTCATCGCCGAGACGAACAGGTAGCGGATGATGTCCAGCAGCGCCGGCAGGCAGATCGGCACGGTGACCCGCATGAAATGCTTGTACAGCGGCGCCTTGAGCGATAGCGCAGCGGCCTCGAACTCGCCGTCGAGCTGGCGCAGCGCGGTGGTGGCGGTCATCTGTGCGGTGGTCAGGTAGTGGGCGATGGTGCACACCACCAGCAGCGTCATGCTGCCGTAGAACACGTGCAGCGGGTTGCCGTTGAGGTTGAAGAAGAACACGTAGCCCAAACCCAGCACCAGGCCGGGGACCGCCATGGGGATGAAGCTGAGCAGGCGCAGCAGTTGGTTGAGCAGGCGCTGGCCCTGGGTCTTCTCCATCAGGTAGGCGCCGCTGAAGATCACCACGCTGCCGATCAGCGCGGTGCCGATGGCCATGGTCACGCTGTTGCGGTAGGCCAGCCAGCCGCCCCCGGCCGTGTCGTCGAACAGGTAGTGCTTGAACGACAGCGACAGGTTGTAGGGCCAGAACTTGACCAGCGACGAGTACACCGCCATGCCGATCACCCCCAAAAGCGCCGCGCACACCAGCAACACGAGGGCCAGGTAGCAACCGTCGCGCAGCTTCGACGGCTTGGGCTCGAACACCTGGGCGCGGCCGCTCATGGCCTCGCGCTGGCGGCGGCGCAGCCAGGCATCGACGGCGAAGCTCAGCAGCGCCGGCACCAGCAGCACCATGCCGATCAGCGCGCCACGGCCAAACTGCTGCTGGCCGACCACTGCCTTGTAGGCTTCCAGCGCCAGCACCTGGTAATCGCCACCCACCACCACGGGCACGCCGAAGTCGGTGATGGTCAGGGTGAACACCAGGCAGAACGCGGCGAACACCGCCTGGCGCGTGGCCGGCCAGGTGATGCTGCCGAAGGCCCGCGCGGGGCCGGCGCCCATGCTCGATGCCGCGTCGAACAGCCGTGCGTCGGCCAGCGACAACGCCGAGAGCAAGATCATCAATGCATGGGGAAAGGTGTAGATGGCCTCGCCGAGCACAATGCCCCAGAAGCCGTAGATGTTGTCACTGAGCAGCCCGCGCAGCAGGCCCTGGTTGCCGAACAGGTACACCAGCGCGATGGCCGGCAGCATCGACGGCGCCAGCAGCGGCAGCAGCGAAATCCCCCGCCACAGGCCCTTGGCCGGGATCAGCGTGCGTTGCAGGGCATAGGCGAACAGGTAGGCCAGCGGCACCACGATGGCGGCGACGGTGAAGGCCACCGACAGGCTGTTGCCCAACAGCCAGTGGAAGTTGGCGCTGGCGAACAGCTCACGGGCGGCCTCCAGGCCACCGCCCTGCCCGGCATCGCCGCTCAGGCCACGCCAGAAGATCGCCAGCAACGGCATCAGCACCGCCAGCATCAGCAGGATCAGCAGCAGGCTCTTGCCACCGACGACGAACAACCGGTCACCCAGGGCGACACCCTTTTGCGGCGCGGCCTTGGCGTGGCCGAGCGGCAGGGTCATGGGCGCGGCCATCTCAGGCGAACACCTGCAGGCTCTGCGGCGGCAGGGCCACCCAGATGTCCTGCGAGCCCAGGCGTGGCATGGCTTCCGGCGCCAGCTCGGCGAGCAGCGCGTGGCCCGGCAGTGCCTTGAGCTCGAAACTCATGCGGCAGCGGTTGCCGAGGAAAGTGATTTCGCGAACCTTGGCCGGGAACAGGTTCTCTTCATGCACCACCGGGTTGACGGTGATCGCCTCCGGGCGGCAGAACAGCCGACCACTGCTGGCGTTGCCAGCGTTCGGCGCCAGGCGCATGTTCATGCCGCCGACCTGGGCGAGGCTGTCGCCGCGGCGCTGGAACGGCAGCCAGTTGCCTTGGCCGACGAACTCGGCGACAAACGGCGTGGCCGGCTGGTCGTAGATTTCCTGGGGCGTGGCGTACTGCTCGACCTGGCCGTTGTTCATCACGGCGATGCGGTCGGCCATCAGCATGGCCTCGTCCTGGTTGTGGGTGACCATCAGCGTGGTGATGCCCAGCTGGCGTTGCAGCTGGCGCAGCTCGGTGCACAGGTGCTCGCGGACCCGGGCATCGAGCGCCGACATCGGTTCGTCCAGCAACAGCAGCGAGGGCGACGGCGCCAGGGCGCGGGCCAGGGCCACACGCTGTTGCTGGCCGCCGGAGAGTTGGCCGGGGTATTTCTTCTCGCTGCCCGCAAGGCCCACCAGCTCGAGCATCTCAGCGACCCGCTGGCGCGACGCTTCGCGGCTGCTACCGGTCAGGCCGTAGGCGATGTTGGCTTCGACCGTGAGGTTGGGGAACAGCGCGTAGGACTGGAACAGGATGCCGTAGTCGCGTGCCTGGGGCGGCAGTTCGGAGATGTCGCGCTCGCCGATGTACAGCGCGCCGCGGTCCTGGCGCTCGAGGCCGGCGATGCAGCGCAGCAGGGTGGTCTTGCCACAGCCCGACGGGCCGAGCAGGCACACCAGCTCGCCGGCGGCGATGTCCAGGGACACGTCGTTGAGCGCGGTGAAGGCACCGAAGCGCTTGTGGATGCCGCGCACTTTCATCTGCGCGCCCGGGGTGGCGTTGTTCATGGCGAGTCCTCATCGAAGCGATGGGGCCATGCTAGGAAGGGTATGCGAAGGTTCTGTGGCGTTGGGGCAAAAGCGGGTGATAGTGGTATAGGCAGATTTTGTAGTGGCGCGCGCGCAATCGGGCGCCGCCGCGCGGCGCATCGCGGATGAATCCGCTCCTACAGGCAGCCGAAAAAACGTGTCCACGAACAACCTCATGGTCACGTTGCAACGAGTGTAGGAGCGGATTCATCCGCGATGCGCCGCACCTCTCCCGCCCAACCCGTAATAGTCTTTTACCGATTCCCCAGGTTTTCCGGCCCATGGCTTTACCTATCCTACGCAGGTCATCCCGCCTGCGATGGACCCATGAAAGACTCGCTCCCCAGCCGCTACGCCTGCCTGGCCGCATGCCTTATCTTCACCGCCGCCAGCGCCCCCTTCCTGCCCGAGCACACCTGGCTCTGGCCATTCACCCTGGTCAGCGCCCTGCTCAGCCTGGTCGGCCTCAACGACCTGCGCCAGAGCCACCACGCGGTGCGGCGCAACTACCCGATCCTGGGCAATATCCGCTACCTGATCGAGACCATCCGCCCGGAAATCCGCCAGTACCTGATCGAAGGCGACGACGACAAGCTGCCGTTCTCCCGCGCCCAACGCTCGCTGGTCTATGCCCGGGCCAAGAACGAGAGCGCCGAGAAGGCCTTCGGCACGCTCAACGATGCCTACAAACCCGGCTTCGAGTTCATCAGCCATTCGATGCTGCCGGTACCGATGGCCAACCCCGCCTCGTTCCGCATCCGTATCGGCGGGCCGCAGTGCACCCAGCCCTATTCGGCGTCGATCTTCAACATCTCGGCCATGAGCTTCGGCGCCCTCAGCGCCAACGCCATCGGCGCGCTGAACAAAGGCGCGCGCCTGGGCCGCTTCGCCCACGATACCGGCGAGGGCAGCATCAGCCCCTATCACCGTGAACACGGCGGCGACCTGATCTGGGAGATCGGCAGCGGCTATTTCGGCTGCCGCACCGAGCATGGCCACTTCGACCCCGAGCGCTTCGCCGTGCAGGCCCGCGACGGCCAGGTGAAGATGATCGAGATCAAGCTCAGCCAGGGTGCCAAGCCCGGCCATGGCGGCATCCTGCCGGGGCACAAGGTCAGCGCCGAGATCGCCGCCACCCGTGGCGTGCGCGAGGGCGAGGACTGCATCTCGCCAGCCGCCCACAGCGCCTTCCGCACCCCCGTGGAGCTGCTGCGTTTCGTCGCCCGGCTGCGCGAGCTGTCCGGCGGCAAGCCAGTGGGTTTCAAGTTCTGCCTGGGCCACCCTTGGGAGTTCATGGGCATCGCCAAGGCCATGCTGGCCACCGGCATCACCCCGGACTTCATCGTCGTCGACGGCAAGGAAGGTGGCACCGGCGCGGCGCCCCGGGAGTTCTCCGACAACATGGGCGTGCCGCTGCGCGATGGGCTGATGTTCGTGCACAACACCCTGGTGGGCCTGAACCTGCGCGAACGCATCCGCATCGGCGCGGCGGGCAAGCTGGTCAGCGCCTTCGACATCGCCAGCGTGCTGGCCATCGGCGCCGACTGGGTCAACTCGGCGCGTGGTTTCATGTTCGCCATCGGCTGTATCCAGTCGCAGAGCTGCCATACCAACAGATGCCCGACCGGGGTGGCCACCCAGGACCCACTGCGCCAGCGGGCGCTGGTGGTGCCGGAGAAGGCCGAGCGGGTGGCCAGCTTCCATCGCAACACTCTGCATGCCCTCGCCGAGATGCTCGCCGCGGCGGGTCTAGCGCACCCGTCCGAGCTCAAGCCCAAGCACCTGGCGCGGCGCATCAGCGCCAGTGAGATCAGCCTGTTCTCGCAGCTTCATACTTTCCTCAAACCGGGGGAACTGCTCAGCGGGGCGATAGACAGCGAGTTCTATGCACGGATGTGGCGGATGGCGCGCAGTGACAGCTTTGCGCCGGAGACGGGGGAGATCGAGGTGGCGCCGGCAGCGATTGCCAAGCCCCGGAAAGCAACAACCCCGGCATAGGCCGGGGTTGTCGGTGACGCGGGATCAGGATCAGAAGATGCTGATCGGGTACTCGACGAATACACGGACTTCGTTGCCGTCGTCGGTGTAGTTGCCGTTCTGCTGGACGGCGTTGTTGGTGCGCAGGAAGGAGCTACGCAGCTTGATCGACAGGTCTTTGGCCGGGCCTTCCTGAACGACGTAGCGGATCTGGTTGAAGATCTCGCGCTCTTTACCTTCACCGTAGCCTTCCGGCTTGCCGACGGTACGGGTGTTGATGTTGTCACCCACCACATAGGCCAGCTTGTAGGTCAGGCCCGGGATACCGAAGGCACCGAAGTCCAGGCCGTAGCCCAGTTGCCAGGAACGCTCGTCCTCGGCGTTGAAGTCGGACCAGTAGCTGTTGGCCAGGTAGATGGTCGAACCACCGTCACCCGTGCCGCCGGCGTTCTGGTACCAGCCGTACTGGTAGCCGGTGCTGCCGGTGCTGCGCTGGTGCGCCAGGGTGAACGAGTGAGGACCGTAGGCGTAGGTGGCCGCCAGGCTCCAGATGGTGTTGGAGTCGCCAGTCAGCTCGGCCTTGTTGACGTACTTGTGGTCGATGTCCGACTTGTAGCCGTTGAAGTCCAGGGTCAGGGACTGGTCGCTGGCGATCGGGAAGACGTAGTTCAAGCCCAGGTAGTGCTTCTTCTGCACGTCTTCGTTGTCGGCGGTGTACAGCGACGCGGTGAAGTTGTCGGTGAACTTGTAGCTGCCGCCGAACACGTTGATCGACTTCAGGCCACCGCCATCACGACGCTCGGCGCTCTTGCGCGCTTCCTGGGTGAAGCGACCGGCGTTCAGTTCCAGGCCCTTGATCTCCTTGGAGGTGATCAGGGTACCGGTGAAGCTTTCTGGCAGCAGGCGGCCATCGTCGTACTGCAGCACAGGCAGGGTCGGCATCTGGTCACCGTACTTCAGCACGGTGTTGGAGATGCGGAACTTGATGGCTGCGCCAGCACGGGCCAGGTCGTGCGGACCGCTGGCGTTGCCGTCGGCATTCTTGGTGTTGTGCGGCTTGAAGAAATCGACACCAGCGCCGCCGTTGTGGCCTTTGCCGCCATCGAGGCGCACGGCGTACAGGCCGAAGGCGTCGACACCGACACCGACGGTGCCTTGGGTGAAGCCGGAGGAGAAGTTGGCGATGGCGCCTTGGCCCCATTCGATCTGGTCATCAGTGCCGTGCTTCTTGTCACGGTTGATGTAGGCGTTACGCAGAAGGACGTTGGCGTGGCTGTCCTCGATGAAGCCCTTGCTGTCGGCCTGGTCGTTGGCCTGTGCCTGGGTCGCGGCGATCATCGCCAGAGCGACCAGGCTGATCCTGGTTTTCAACATCTTATTTTCCTTATTTCGTATTCAAAAACGCGCTGCATTAGAACGCCCAGAACCAACGCCCCTTCGTAGGTTCGACGCTATGCGGATCCCGGCCGAAAGGCCTGCAGAAGGTCTGCAACGGCCCTTACGACCCCATGGCCAGGTCATGGCCAGCAGGCGTAGAGGCCGAATCCTAGCCCCGCCTGCTCATACCTGTCAAAAAAACGTGAAATGCAGGTTGATATAACCAAAAACAAGGTCAGCGGCGGTGCATTTCCATGCATATCTGCCGCGTGTCAGCGCAAATTTGTCTCTTTTATGCAAACGCGGTGACAACTGCACAATTGTCATTTATCACCCGTACGCGCATGAACGTTGCCCCTATATATCCAAAGGGATAGTAACAAATTGATACAAATGTAAAGACAAGCCTTTACGAATAGACATGCAACAGCAAATAGCAAGCATTACCATTCGCGCCCAATTTCTCACCTCCCTTACCGGACGCCCGCGATGCTTGCTCCCTGCCGCCTTTCGCCCCTGACCCTGGGCCTGTCGCTGATGTTCAGCGCAGGGCTGGTCAATGCCGCCACCACCACCCTGCCGGAAACCTCGATCACCGCCGACAACGAGCGCGAAGAGGACAACCCGCGGGTCAGGGACGTGACCACCGCGACCCGTACCTCGACGCCGGCGCGCTATGTGCCCCAGGCCATCGACTCGGTGAAGACCAGCAACGTGCTGGACTACGGCAGCAGCAACCTGGGCAAGGCGCTGGAGGGCATTCCCAACGTCAGCGCCGGTGGCGACACCCGCTTCGACAGCCTGCGCATCCGCGGCTTCGACGCCAGCAACGACTTCTACCTGGACGGCATCCGCGACGACAGCCAGTACACCCGCGACCTGCACAACATCGAGCGGGTCGAGGTGCTCAAGGGCCCGGCGGCGGTGCTGTACGGCCGTGGCAGCCAGGGCGGCATCGTCAACCGGGTGAGCAAGGCCCCGGAGCACGGCCGCCGCTCGACCATCGAGGCCCAGGGCGGCAGCCAGGACCTGCGCAGCCTGTACGCCGACCTCAGCGCCGACCCGAGCGAGAACATCAGCCTGCGCCTGAACATGGGCAACGAGGACAGCAACAGCTTCCGCAAAGGCATCGACGGCAACCGCCAGCTGTTCGCGCCGTCGATGAGCTGGCAGCTGACCCCCGACCTCAACTGGCTGGTGCAGTACGAGTACAGCCGCTACAACCGCACCCCGGACCGTGGCATCCCCGGAGCCAACGGCCGCCCGGCGGACGTCAGCCGCAGCACCACCTACGGCGACACCCAGCGCGACTACATCGACGACAAGGCGCAGTCGCTGCGCTCGCGCCTGAACTACCAACTGAGTGACAACTGGCAGCTGCGCCACACCCTGGGCCTGTTCAAGCTCGACAGCGACTTCGACAACACCTACCAGACCGGCTACGACCCGCGCACCAACCTGGTCAGCCGTCAACGCTGGCAGCAGGACCTGAGCACCCGCAACCTGTTCAACAACCTCGAGGCCGAGGGCGATGTCAGCACCTGGGGCCTGGAGCACAAGCTGTTGGTGGGCATGGAGTTCGGCAACCAGCGCCGCGACCCGCTGTTGTATACCGCCAAGGCGGTCAGCGCCGGCGGCACGGCGGTGCCGTCCCTGGACCTGAACAACCCCAACCGCGCGCTGCAACACAACGGCCCGATGGTGGTGTCGAGCAACAACCACACCGTGGTCGACAGCCGTGGCGTCTACCTGCAGGATCAGATCCGCCTCAACGACCAGTGGCAGATCCTCGCCGGCGTGCGCTTCGACCAGTTCGAGGTGGAAACCACCAACAAGCTGCGCAATATCGCCGAGAAACAGAAGGACAACAGCTTCAGCCCACGCCTGGGCGTGGTCTACACGCCGTGGCGCGACCATTCGTTCTATGCCTCCTGGAGCAAGACCTACTCGCCGGTTGGCGGCGGCCTGATCGGCATCACCCCGGGCGCGGCGGGCAACACCAACGAAACCGAACCGGAGCTGACCCGGCAGAAGGAGATCGGGGTCAAGAGCGACTGGTTCGACGAGCGCCTGAGCACCACCCTGGCGGTCTACGAGCTCGAACTGTACAACCGCCGCACCCGCGACCCGCTCGACCCGAACATCACCCTGATGACCGGCCTGCAGCGCTCGCGCGGTATCGAGCTGACCGCCACCGGCAACGTCGTTGGCAACTGGTATGTGCGCGGTGGCATCGGCCTGCAGGACGCGACCATCGTCAAGGACAACAATGGCCAGGAAGGCAACCGCATCAACGACGTGGCCAAGCGCAACGCCAGCCTGTTCGTGACCTGGAAACCGGAGCTGGGCTGGTACGCCGAAACCGGCCTGACCCTGGTCGGCGACCGTTACGCCGACAACCAGAACACCGTGGTGCTGCCGGGCTACGGCCGCTGGGACGCGCTGGCCGGCTACCGCACCCACGACTGGGACGTGCGCGCGGCGCTGAGCAACATCACCGACAAGACCTACTACAGCTCGGCGACCAGCGCCGCGCAAATCCAGGTCGGCGACCCGCGCAGCCTGGTGGTGACCGGCAGCTACAGCTTCTGATCCCGAGCCTCGCGCAATCCCTGTAGGAGCGGCTTCAGCCGCGATCACCCGCGAAGCGGGTACCAGGCACCGCGTTGCCTGCATCGCGGCTGAAGCCGCTCCTACGAATCAGGGTTAAAACGAAAACGCCACCGCAATGCAGTGGCGTTTTTTTATTGCGACAGGATCCTTCCTACTCAGTGCCAGACCGCCATCAGAGCCTCGAGCTCCGCATCGCTGATCAGTCCCTGAGGGTATCGCCCGTCCAGCAGACGTCGTGGGTCGGTCCTCCTGACCCGGATGCTTCCATGGTGTTTCAACCACTGCGCCAACAGCTTGAGCGATTCGTGATTCACGGCCGATGGGGGCAAAGCCGACTCACTTGCTGCATTCATTTCCACACGCACTCCTGGGCCCGTGAGCGGCTAACTTACGTAAGGTTTGTTACAGAACGGCGTAGCCCTATCTGTCTGAAACACAATGGAAAAACAATACAAGAGGTGTGCCATCTAGCCGCCCCGATGGTCGCCGCCCACAAAAAAGCCCGTCATGGGACGGGCTTTTTCGTTCAGCGGGGAATCAGCGCTTGAGCGGCGCCGGCTGCTGCTGGGTCAGGCAGTGGATGTTGCCGCCCCCGAGCAGCAACTCACGGCCTGGGATCATCACCACTTCGTGGTCCGGGAAGACCTTGGCCAGGATCGCTCTGGCCTGCGCATCGGCCGGGTCGTCGAAGCTCGGGGCGATGATGCCGCCGTTGACGATCAGGAAGTTCACGTAGGAACCGGCCAGGCGCACCGAAGGATCGCGCTCCTGGCTGCCGGCCACATGATCGACACCGTCGCACTCTACCTGGGTGGCATACAGCGGGCCCGGAATCGGCATCTTGTGCACCACGAACTCACGCCCTTTGGCGTCACGGGTGTTTTTCAGCACCTCGTAGGCGGCGTGGCAGCGTGCGTAGTTGGGGTCATTGGAATCATCGGTCCAGGCCAGTAACACTTCGCCTGGGCTGACGTAACAGCAGAAGTTGTCGACGTGGCCGTCGGTCTCGTCGTTGTACAGACCGTCCGGCAGCCAGACGATGGTCTCCACCGCCAGGTGCTCGCGCAGGATGTCCTCGATCTGCTCACGGTTCAGGTGCGGGTTGCGATTGCGGTTGAGCAGGCATTCTTCGGTGGTGATCAGGGTGCCTTCGCCGTCGACGTGGATCGAACCGCCCTCGAGCACGAAGCCTTCGGTGTGGTAGCGCTGCACGCGCTCCATCTCCATGACCTTGGCGGCCAGTTCCTCGTCACGGTTCCACGGTGCGTACAGGCCGCCGTCGAAGCCGCCCCAGGCGTTGAAGCCCCAGTCCACGCCACGCACCTCGCCATGGTCGTTGATCACGAAGGTCGGGCCGGTGTCGCGCACCCAGGCGTCATCGTTGCTGATCTCGACCACCCGGATGTTGGGCAGGTCAAGCTGGCGGCGGGCGTTCTCGTACTGAGCGGCAGACACGGCCACGGTCACCGGCTCGAAGCGGGCGATGGCCTTGGCCAGGGTCACGTGCGCGGCCTGCGCCGGCTTGCCACCCAGGCGCCAGTTGTCCGGGCGCTCCGGCCAGACCATCCATACCTGGGTCTGCGGAGCCCATTCGGCGGGCATGTGGAAGCCGTCGGCGCGGGGGGTCGAGTTGAGCGTTTTCATCGATGACCTCTAGATAGCAACTGTCGGTGGACCGGGGCCCGCTGCGCGCGCCTTTCGCGGCACAAGGCCGCTCCTACAGGTCGAACGCTATCCCTGTAGGAGCGGCCTTGTGCCGCGAAAGGACCGCAAAGCGGTCCCGACTGCTTTATGACGAACACTTATATCCGATAAATATCGACTTTTAAAGCAAGCCAAGAGACCGTTTTTGCATAAGCCGTCATTTCAAATCGATAAGAATCGATTTTATAAGCCCTCACCCAGAATCCGCTCCACACTGTCGACAAAGTAGTCCACGCTCGCCCGTGTGGTGCACATCGGCGGCTTGATCTTGAGAATGTTCAGGTAGTCGCCGGTCGGCTGCATGAAGATCCCCAGCTCACGCAGGCGGTCGCACAGGATCATCGTCTCCTCGGTGGCCGGCTCCAGGGTCTGGCGATCGCGCACCAGCTCCAGCCCCAGGTAGAAGCCCGAGCCATGGGCGGCACCAGCAAGCGGATATTTGTCGACCAGCGCCTCGAGGCGCGCCTTGAAGTGGCGCCCCACGTCTCGGGCGTTGTCCCACAGCCCTTCGTCGCGCATCACATCCAGCACCGCCATGCCGATACGGCAGCTGACCGGGCTGCCCCCTGCGGACGAGAAGAAGTAGCCCTCGGCTTCCAGCGCCTCGGCGATCTCCCGCCGGGTGATCACCGCCCCCAGCGGCTGGCCGTTGCCCATGCCCTTGGCCATGGTGATGATGTCCGGCACCACGCCCTGCTCCTCGAAACCCCAGAAGTACTCGCCCAGGCGGCCATAGCCGACCTGCACCTCGTCGGCGATGCACACCCCGCCGCGTTGGCGCACCTTGGCGTAGGCCTCGCGCAGGTAGCCCGCCGGCAGTGAGATGCCGCCGGCGTTGCCATACACCGGCTCGCAGATCATGCCCGCCAGCTGGCGGCCACGGGCATCCAGGTCGGCCAGCTTCGCATCGACGTCGCGCAAGTAGTCGGCGGCGCTGTCGGCCCCCCGGAAGCGACCACGGAAGGTATTCGGCGCCTCCACCGGGTGGACCCAGTCCGGCCGGGTTTCCAGGGCCTGGGGGTTGTCGGCGATAGAGGTGGAGATGGCATCGGTGGCCACCGACCAGCCGTGGTAGGCCTCGAGCACGCTGAGCAGGTCGCGCCCGCCGCTGTAGGCCCAGGCCAGGCGGATCGCCAGGTCGTTGGCCTCGGTGCCGCTGTTGACCAGGAACACCCGGTCGAAGCCTTCCGGCGCCACGTCCAGCAAGCGCTCGGAAAACTCGGCGATGGCGGCGTAGTGGAAGCGCGAGTTGGTATTGAGCAGCGACCACTGGCGCGCCGACTCGGCGACCATGCGCGGATGACCATGGCCCAGCACGGCGACGTTGTTGAGCATGTCCAGGTACGAGCGGCCCTGCATGTCGATCAGGTAGTTGCGCCAGCCACGCTCGATATGTGGCGGCTGGGCGTAGTAGTGCTTCTGCGAACGGGCGAAGCTGGCGTCACGCCGGGCCAGCAGCGCCTGCGGGTCGGCCAGTGGCTCGGCGTCGCAGTCGAAGCCGAGCAGTACCCGTGGCGAAGGGCACAGGGCCAGCCAGGCATCGGCGTGGGAGGGTTTGGCGAAGAACGGCGGCTGCGCCTCTCCCTCCAGGCACAACTGCACACTGAGGAAACCGCAGGTGGCGCCCAGCACCTGGCCCTTCTCCAGCACCTGGCCATCCGCCGGAGCCTCCTCCAAGCCGTTGAGCCACAGTTGCCAGTTCGCCGTGCGCAAGCAGCCGCGGTTATCGCCGCCGCGCTGCCAGACGCCCGCCTCGGGGGCCTGCAGCACGGTGCCGGGGAACAGGTTGAGTTCCACCCCCAATGCGCAAGTGGCAGGCTCATCGGGTCGATCGATGTGGGTCTGCGACAGTCGATACTGACCGTGCAGGCTGCTGGAAGGCGCCGGCTGCGCGACCAGCAGGCGCTGGTCGAACCCTGGCTGCTCCCAGTTGCCGAACTCGCAGTGCGGGCTGAGCACCCCGAGATCGACACGGCTGACCGCCTGCCCCGCCAAGGCCGGCAACAGCGCCAGGCTGCCACTGAAATCAGGTGCCTCGGGCACCCTGCCCGCCGCTTGCAGGATCGCAGCCTCCATCAGCGCCACCGGCACCGCGCAGGCGGTATCGAAGATTTCCCACTCATGGGCGATGTTGTCGAGCACGTACTGGTTGCCGGGGTCGACGACCAGCTGCTGCTCGCTGCTGAGCACCAGCACCGCCGCGCGATTGAGCACCAGGGGCCACAGCGCGCGCAGCTCGGCGTCCTCGAGCGGGTTCAGCGCCTGGTAGGCGGCAATCGCCGGGAGAATCCGCAATGGGTCGCCTTCGGCGTGGTGCAGCAGCGCCGCACAAGTCACCGACAGATCGGCGACGCGCCAGGTGCGGCAGAGGTCGCCGAAATCGATGACCCCTTGCAATTGCCACTGCCGCTGGTCGTCACGACGCCAGACCGTGTTGTCATCGGTGATGTCCAGGTGCACGGCCTGAACCGGCAACAGGTCGACCAAAGGCTGAAGGCGCTCGGCCGCCTGTCGGGTGACCCGCTCGACCTGCTGGCGCCGCGCACCAGCTTCAAGGGCCGGCAACAAGTGTTCGATCAGGGCCTGGGCATGCCGAGGATCCCACTGCAAGGTGCGCTCCAGGCCCGGATGGTCGAAACCGGCCAGGGCCTGGTCGACCCGGGCACAGAGCGCGCCCAGCTCAGCCACCAGCCGTGCAGGCAGGTGCTCGAGGCGGGTCAGCGGCTGGCCTTCGATGTAGTCGAGCAACCGGGCACGCAATGGCTGGCCCTGAATGTCCAGCGCCAGCAGCGTGTCACCGGAAACGGCCGGCCGCACGGCCGGGACGGGGATGCCTTCGTTGCGCAGGAACGCCAACGCCGCGTGCTGCGCCTGCAGCTCCGATTCGGCGTAGCTGCCATGGCAGACCTTGAACACGAAGCGGCCCTGATCACTGTCCAGCCAGAAGTTCACGTCCTGCTGGCTACCGAGGGGCACCAACGCGCCATGCAGGCCGTAGTAGGCCTGCACAGCCTGCTGGGCCTGCGCTTCGGAAACCACGGGACGGGACTGGCTGGAGCGGTGGAGCAGGGTGTGCAACGGCATGGTGTGAACCTCGGCCTCTTTTTTGCTTATATCGCCATTACCACTGCCCGGAAGCAAGAGGGACGATCCGGCCCGCCAGGCAACCGGACTCCGGTATCGCCCAGCAAAACCACGGCGCAGAGCGCCCCGCATCGCCCCCAGGCCAACAGGAAGCAACCCGATATGTCCGACGATCAGCTGGCTATTCCCCGGCGCCTTGACGCCAACTCCAGGCCGAATGCTCCATTCGCGTCAGAAGTACGTCGCGCCAGCTTGGGCGTGCGCCCATGAAGCGGGTCGCCATCCTGCAGTCGAACTACATCCCCTGGAAGGGCTATTTCGACCTGATCGCCGCCGTGGACGAATTCATCCTCTACGACGACATGCAGTACACCAAGAACGACTGGCGCAACCGCAACCAGATCAAGACGCCCAAGGGTGTCGAGTGGCTGACGGTGCCCGCCGGCCAGGATATCGACCGGCGCATTCGCGATGTCGAGCTGCGCGACAGCCGTTGGCAGGTCAAGCACTGGAAGACCCTGGAAGCCAACTACGCCAAGGCTCCCTGCTTTGCCGAAATCGCCCGCTGGCTCAAGCCCCTGTACCTGGAGCAGACGCACGGCAACCTCAGCGCGCTCAACCAGGCCTTGCTGCAAGCGGTCTGCGACTATCTTGGCATCACCACGCGCATCAGCCGCTCCTGGGACTACCGGCTCGGCGAAGGCAAGACCGAGCGCCTGGTCGACCTGTGCCGGCAGGCCGGCGCCGGCGAATACCTGTCGGGCCCTGCCGCGCGTGACTACCTCGATGAACGCCAGTTCGACGCCGAAGGCATCGCCGTCACCTGGTTCGACTATCGCGGCTACCCCGAGTACCCACAGCTGTGGGGCGCGTTCGCCCATGGCGTGAGCATCCTCGACCTGCTGTTCAACTGCGGCCGGGAAGCCCCGCGCTACATGAAGCACGTGCTCCCGCCCGCCTCCGTATCCACCGCGCCAGAGCGCGCCGAAACCGACCTGCGAGCCCCCCATGACCAACACGCTTGATAGCTACATCGGCGCCTACAGCGATCGCTTCGGCTACGCCTTCGACAACGACATCATCCTCAACTGGTACCCCCAGCGGATCATGCAGCTGTGCCACGCGCAGGACTCGATCCTCGAGCTGGGTGTCGGCCATGGCTTCTCCACCAACCGCTTCTCGCAGTTCTTCGCCTCGCACACCGTCATCGACGGCTCGGCCTCGGTCATCGCGCAGTTTCGCGAGCAGTTCCCCGATAGCCCCGTGGACATCGTCGAGGGCTATTTCGAGCACTTCGACAGCCCGCGCACCTTCGACCTGATCGTCATGGGCTTCGTCCTCGAGCACGTGGACGATCCGCAGGCCGTGCTGCAGCGCTTCCGCCGCTTCCTCGCGCCCGGTGGCCGCCTGTTCGTGCTGGTGCCCAACGGCGAGTCGCTGCACCGCCGCTTCGGCCATGCCGCCGGCCTGCTGGGGAACATGATGAGCCTCGGCCAGGGCGACCTGGAGCTGGGCCACCAGCGTGTCTATTCGCTGGACAGCCTGACCCGCGAGCTGACCGACGCCGGCTACCAGGTCACCCGCAAGGAGGGCGTGTTCCTCAAGCCGTTCATGACCTCGCAGCTGGTCAAGCTTGAACTCAGTGAACAGATCACCGGCGCCATGTGCACTGTCGGCATCGACTACCCGGAGCTCAGCTGCGCGCTGATGCTCGAAGCGACGGCCAACTGATGCGCAGCCTGGTGATCGGCAGCACCTCGACCCTCGGCCAGGCCCTGGGCCAGGCCTTGGCGCAGCTGGGCGAGGTGCGCTTCGCCGGGCGCCGCGAGGCGGACATACCGTTCGACCTGAGCGATTGGCAAACACCTGCGCAGGTCAACGAACGCTTCGAGCTGGTCGTGCTGGCCGCCGCCGATTTCGGTGGCCCGAGCGCGGACGACCTGGTGCGCGCGGAACTGGTCAACAGCGTCGGCACCCTCGCCGCCTGCCGCCTGGCCCAGCACTGTGGCGCGCGCCAGGTGATCCTGCTGTCGTCGTTGTCAGCGCTGTACCTACCAGGCGACCGCTACTACGGCGCCTATAGCCTGTCCAAGCGCCACGCCGAGGAAGTCGCGGCGCTGTTCTGTGCCCAGCAAGGCCTTGAACTCACCGTGCTACGCCTGTCGCAGGTTTATGACAGCCAGGCCCGCTGCCGACGCCACCAACCCCTGCTGTACGCCATTGCCGACAACGCCCGCGCGGGCCAGGCCCAGCCGTTCCATGGCACGCTCGACGCCCGGCGCAACTACCTGCACCTCGACGACCTGGGTGAAATCTGCACCCGCGTCGCCGCCCAGCGTGTCACCGGCACCTTCACCTGCGCCCATCCCGACGACCTGCGCCTGTCACAGATCGCCCGGGCGGCCTTCGAGGTGTTCGCCACGCCTGAACGCATCAGCTTCGACGCCAGCAAGCCAGACCTCCCGGACCTGCCCATGGCCAGTGGCTGCGAAACGCTCTATCAACGCATCGGCTACTGGCCGGCCACCGATCTGCACACGGGCCTGACCCGCCTCAAGCAACACCAGGAGAAACACCGATGAGCACCATTCTGGTCACCGGCGTCGGCGCGATCATGGGCTACGGGCTGCTCAAGTCGCTGCGCGCCGCCGCCCCCGACGCCATACTGGTGGGCACCGACATCTACGCCGACGCCGTCGGCCAGGCCTGGTGCGATCACTTCCTGCAAGCACCGCTGACCGCCGCGCCGGAGTATTCGGCCTGGCTGCTGGACGTGATCGAGCGCTATCAGGTCGACCTGCTGATTCCGGGAATCGAGCAGGATGTGCACTGGCTCGACGCGCACCGTGCCCTGCTCGCCGACAGCCGCTGCCGCGTGGTGGTCAACGACGCCCGGTTGATCGAGCTGACCCGCGACAAGTACGCCATGGACCAGGCCCTGCTGGCGGTCGAGGACGACAGTCGCATCCCCAGCCACCTGACCGGCGACTTTGCCTCGCTGAGCGCCGAGCTCGGCCTGCCGTTCCTGCTCAAGCCTCGCCGCAGCTACGCCTCCAAAGGCCTGGTGTGGGTGCGCGAGGAGCGTGACTTCACACCCTGGGCGCCCTTGCTCGGCGAGGTGCTGATGGCCCAGCCGATCATCGGCAGCGCCAACCAGGAATACACCGTGGCCGTGTTCGGCGATGGCAATGGCAATGGCGCAGCCTGTGCCTCGATCACCTTCCAGCGCAGCCTGGCCTCGGACGGTTCCACCGCCAAGGCCTGGGTGCGCCACGAGCCGACCCTGGACGCCGTGGTAGCCCGACTGTGCCGCCACTTCAAGCCGGTCGGCCCGACCAACCTGCAGTTCCGGCGCGCGGCGGACGGTACCTGGAAGCTGTTGGAGATCAACCCACGCATCTCCTCCACCAGTTCCATCCGCACTGCGTTCGGCTACAACGAGGCGGCCATGTGCCTGGCCTGGTACCTGAAAGGCGAAACGCCCGCGCAGCCGGCCATCCGCCCGGGCTTCGCCGTGCGCTACATCGAGGACTACGTGGTTCATGATCGGGATCATTTCTGATATCCACGGCAACCATGCCGCGCTGTCCGCCGTGCTCGCCGAGCTCGACCGGCTGGGCGTGGACGAAATCATCTGCCTGGGCGACACCGCCGGCTACTACAGCGAGATCAACGCCTGCTGCGACGCCCTGCGCGCGCGTGGCATCTTCTCGCTGCTGGGCAACCACGATGCCTACATCGCCCGCCGTGAGCCCTGCCCGCGCTCGAACAGCGCCAACGCCTGCCTCGACTACCAGCACAAGGTGATCAGCGCGGCGAACCGCGCCTGGCTCGAAAGCCTGCCCGAACGCGCCAGCCTGCATGGCCTGGAGCTGATCCATGGCGGCTGGAACGACCCGCTCGATGAATACCTGGAGCCCTCCGACGCCTACTTCGCCGAGCGCCCGGGGCGCTTCTTCGCGTCCGGACACAGCCATGTGCAGTACCTCTGGCACGGCAACGGCAAGACCTGGTGCAACCCCGGCTCCGTGGGCCAACCACGCGACGGCGACCCGCGCGCGGCGTTCGCCACCTGGGACGGCCAGGCCTTCACCCTGCATCGCATCGCCTACGACATTGCAGCCGCCCAGCGCGCCATGGCCCAGGCCGGCTTCACCGACTACTTCTACGACAACCTTGCCAAGGGCACCCAGATCGGCGGCCGCATCAGTGCGATCCGCAGCGACCAGACGCCCCTCGCCCCCGCAGGAAACCGCCCATGAGCCTCGACCAGATCCCTTTCAATCGCCCGCACATGACCGGCAAGGAGTTCCACTACATCGCCGAGGCCAACTTCGGCCACATGCTCGCCGGTGACGGCCCCTTCACCAAGCGCTGCCATGCCTGGCTCGAAGAGCGTACCGGGTGCGGCAAGGCCCTGCTGACCCACTCCTGCACCGCGGCGCTGGAAATGTCCGCGTTGCTGCTCGACCTGCAGCCGGGCGATGAAGTGATCATGCCGTCCTACACCTTCGTCTCCACCGCCAACGCGTTCGTCCTGCGCGGTGCGATACCGGTGTTCGTCGATATTCGCGAAGACACCCTCAACCTCGACGAAACACTGATCGAGGCGGCGATCACCCCGCGCACCAAAGCCATCGCGGTGGTCCACTACGCGGGTGTGGCCTGCGAGATGGACACCATCATGGCCATCGCCCGCAAGCATGGCCTGCGGGTCGTCGAGGACGCCGCCCAAGGCGTGATGTCGAGCTACAAGGGCCGTGCCCTGGGCAGCATCGGCGACCTGGGGGCGTTCAGCTTCCATGAAACCAAGAACGTGATCTCTGGCGAGGGGGGCGCGCTGCTGGTCAACGACCCGGAATTGGTCCTGCGCGCCGAGATCATCCGCGAGAAAGGCACCGACCGCAGCCGCTTCTTCCGTGGCCAGGTGGACAAGTACACCTGGCAGGAAGTGGGCTCCTCGTTCCTGCCGGGCGAGCTGATCGCCGCCTTCCTCTGGGCCCAGCTGCAAGAAGCCCGTACCATCACCGACCAGCGCCTGGCCAGCTGGTACCACTATCACGACACCCTGGCCGAGCTCGAGGCCCAAGGCCTGCTGCGACGCCCGATCGTGCCCGCCGACTGCCAGCACAACGCGCACATGTACCATGTGCTGCTGGCGCCGGGCGTGGACCGCCAGGCGGTGATCAGGACCCTGCGCGCCGAAGAGATCTACGCCGTGTTCCACTACGTGCCGCTACACTCGTCGCCAGCAGGCGAGCGCTACGGCCGTGTGCACGGTTCGATGCAGCAGACCGACAGCCTGTCCGAGCGCCTGGTGCGCCTGCCGTTGTGGTGCGGGCTCGCGCCTGCCCAGCAGGACCGCGTGGTCGACACCCTTGGCCGGGCGTTGACGCGCCGTTGAGCCTGGCCGACGGCAGCACCACGCCACACCTCTTAAATCGACTAGCTGCAGGGACACAACACATGCGCATTCTCGTCACTGGCGGCGCCGGCTTCATAGGGTCGGCACTGGTCCGCCACCTGATCGACAACACCGAGCACGAAGTACTCAACCTCGACAAGCTGACCTACGCGGGCAACCTGGAGTCGCTGCAAGGCATCGCCAGCAACAGCCGCTATGAGTTCGTCCAGGCCGACATCGCCGACCAGGCCACGGTCAGCGCCCTGCTCGAACGCTTCCAGCCACAGGCCATCATGCACCTGGCCGCCGAGTCCCACGTCGACCGCTCCATCGACGGCCCGGCCGCGTTCATCCACACCAACATCGTCGGCACCTATGCCCTGCTGGAAGCCACCCGTGCCTGGTGGAACGGCCTGCCCGCCGACGCTCGCGCGGCGTTCCGCTTCCACCACATCTCCACCGACGAGGTATACGGCGACCTGCACGGCGCCGACGACCTGTTCACCGAGACCACCCCCTACGCACCGAGCTCACCCTACTCGGCCAGCAAGGCGGCCTCGGACCATCTGGTACGCGCCTGGCATCGCACCTACGGCCTGCCGGTGCTGATCACCAACTGCTCGAACAACTACGGCCCGTATCACTTCCCCGAGAAGCTGATCCCGCTGATGATCCTCAACGCCCTGGCCGGCAAGCCATTGCCCGTCTATGGCAACGGCCAGCAGGTTCGCGACTGGCTGTACGTCGAGGATCACGCCCGCGCCCTGCTGACGGTGGTGACCACCGGCAAGATCGGCGAAACCTACAACATCGGCGGCCACAACGAGCAGAAGAACCTCGACGTGGTGCACACCCTCTGCGACTTGCTCGAAGAGCTCGCCCCCGACCGCCGCCCGGCCGGCGTGGCCCGCTACGTCGACCTGGTCACCTTCGTCCAGGACCGCCCCGGCCACGACCTGCGCTACGCCATCGACGCCAGCAAGATCGAACACGAGCTAGGCTGGAAACCGGATGAAACTTTCTTCACAGGGCTGCGCAAGACCGTCCAGTGGTACCTCGCTAACCTAGACTGGTGCAAACACGTTCAGGATGGCAGCTACCAGGGCGAGCGTCTGGGCAACTCCGACTTCAAGGACCTGATCGCATGACTAAAGGTATTGTCCTGGCCGGTGGATCCGGCACCCGCCTGCACCCGATCACCCTCGGTGTGTCGAAGCAACTGCTGCCGATCTACGACAAGCCGATGATCTACTACCCGATCTCGGTGCTGATGCTGGCCGGGATCCGCGACATCCTGCTGATCTCGACGCCCCGTGACCTGCCGCAGTACCGCCAGCTGTTCGGCGACGGCAGCCAGTTCGGTGTCAACATCAGCTACGCCGAACAGCCCTCGCCGGACGGCCTGGCCCAGGCGTTCCTGATCGGCGAGCAGTTCATCGGCGATGATTCGGTGTGCCTGATCCTCGGCGACAACATCTTCCATGGCCAAGGTTTCGGCGAACAATTGCAGCGAGCGGTCAAGCACCCCTCCGGCGCCACCGTATTCGGCTACTGGGTCAAGGACCCGGAGCGTTTCGGCGTGGTCGAGTACGACGCGCAGGGCCGTGCGTTGTCGATCGAGGAAAAGCCCGCGCAGCCGAAATCCAGCTACGCCGTGACCGGCCTGTATTTCTACGACAACGATGTGGTGAAGATCGCCAAGGATATTCGTCCTTCCGCCCGTGGCGAGCTGGAGATCACCGACGTCAACAATGCCTACCTCAAGCGTGGCGACCTGCGTGTCGAGCGCTTCGGCCGCGGCTTCGCCTGGCTCGACACCGGGACCCACGAAAGCCTGCTGGAAGCGGCGCAGTACGTGCAGACCATCGAGAATCGCCAAGGCCTGAAAGTGGCCTGCCTTGAGGAAATCGCCTTCCAGAAAGGATGGATCGACCGCGACAGCCTTCTGGCCAAGGCAGCGGAGTTGAAAAAGACAGGATATGGCCAGTACTTGCAAAAGTTGGCTGAAGAGACCCCATGAATATCGTCAAGACCGCCATACCCGAAGTCCTGATCATCGAGCCGAAAGTGTTCGGTGATGACCGCGGCTTCTTCTTCGAAAGCTTCAATGCCCGCGAGTTCGCCGAAAAAGCCGGCTTCGAGGCAGCGTTCGTGCAGGACAACCACTCACGCTCGCAACGCGGCGTGCTGCGCGGCCTGCACTACCAGATCGACAACCCGCAGGGGAAACTGGTGCGGGTGGTCCAGGGCGAAGTGCTCGACGTGGCCGTGGACATCCGGCGCAGCTCGAAGACCTTCGGCAAGTGGGTCGCCACGCGCCTTAGCGCCAAGGATCACACGCAGTTCTGGATCCCGCCGGGGTTTGCCCATGGGTTCCTGGTGCTGAGCGAAACGGCCGACTTCCTGTACAAGACGACCGATTACTACAACCCCAAGGCCGAGCGCTGCATCCGCTGGGATGACCCTGAGCTGGCAATCGAATGGGGGCTCGAGGCCGAACCGATCCTGTCGGCCAAGGACCAGGCCGGCGCGTTGTTGCGCGATGCCGAGCTGTTCCCATGAAGATTCTCGTCTGTGGCCACAACGGCCAGGTCGCCCAAGCCCTGCAAGGCGCGCTGGACGGCCTGGGCGAGGTGCTGGCGCTTGGCCGCGACCGGCTCGACCTCGCCCGGCCGGAAGCCTTGCGCGACCCGCTGCGCCAGCTGAAACCCGACCTGATCATCAACGCCGCCGCCCACACGGCAGTCGACCAGGCCGAAAGCGAACCAGAGCTGGCCTTTGCCATCAACGCCGAAGCCCCGCGCGTGCTCGCCGAAGAGGCCGCGCGTCTTGAAGTGCCGCTGATCCACTATTCCACCGACTATGTGTTCGATGGCGCCAAGGCCACGCCTTACAACGAGGATGACGCGACCAATCCCCTGGGGATCTACGGCAGCAGCAAGCTGGCCGGCGAACAAGCGATTGCCGCGGTCGGCGGCCAGCACCTGATCCTACGCACCAGCTGGGTCTACTCGCTGCATGGCCGTAATTTCCTGCTGACCATGCACAAGCTGCTGCAGGAGCGACCACAGCTGAAGGTGGTGGACGACCAGGTCGGTGCCCCCACCTGGGCCGCCACCATCGCCGCCAGCACCCGTGCGCTGGTCGAACGTTGGCGGCAAGGCCAGGCTGGAGCCTGGGGCACCTACCACCTGACCGCCCAGGGCGAGACCTCCTGGTTCGGCTTCGCCCAGGCCATCGGCGAACAGCTCAAGGCACGGGGCCTGCCCTGCGCCGAACTGCTGCCGATCCCTTCCAGCGAGTACCCGACGCCGGCCAAGCGCCCGCTCAATTCGCGCCTGGACTGCTCGCGCCTGGCCCGGGAATGGCAGGTCAGCCAACCGCATTGGCATGAAGCGCTGATCGACTGCCTGAAGTAGCGCATAATTGCGCCAGACTTTTCTGGCGCAATGATCGCGATGATTCCAAGACCTACGCCTCCACGCCGCCCCCGCTGGCGCAGCCTGGCGCTGCTGGCCCTGTGCCTGGCGCCACTGCTGTGGCCGCTGCACCACCTCGCCGAACGCTACTACCAGGACGAACTGGCCTCGCAGAACCGCCAGACCCTCGACCTCTACGTGGCCAACCTGCTCGGCACCCTGCACCGCTACGAGACCCTGCCGCAGATCCTCGGCGACCTGCCGGCCCTGCGTGGCGTGCTGGCCGACCCGTTCAAGCTCGAGGCGGTGACCAACGCCAACCGCCTGCTCAAGGACATCACCCACCAGACCGGCGCCGAAGTGATGTACCTGATGGACGTCAGCGGCAACACCCTGGCCGCCTCCAACTGGGACAAGCCTGACAGCTTCCTCGGCCGCAACTTCTCTTTCCGCCCCTACTTCATCGAGGCGATGGAGGGCCACCTGGGGCGCTTCTTCGGCCAGGGCACCACCTCGGCCAAGCGCGGCTACTTCTTCGCCGCGGCGGTGCGCGACCGCGAGCGGGTGATCGGCGTGCTGGTGGTCAAGGTCGACCTCGACCACACCGAAACCCTCTGGGGCCGCACCCCCGAGCAGTTGCTGCTGACCGACCAGAACGGCGTGGTGGTGCTGACCTCCCGCCCGGACTGGCGCTTCCGCGCCACCCGCGAGCTGACCGAAGCCGAGCGCCAGGCGATCATCGCCATCCAGCCCTACCCGACCCAGGCCCCACAGCCACTGACCCTCGACCAGGCCGCCTGGCTGATCCAGACCCGCGACATCAAGGAAACCGGCTGGCAGGTCAGCATCCTCGCGCCGCGCACGCTGGTCGACCGCTCGGTGCAGACCGTCATGGCCATCGGCGGCGCCGCGCTGCTGGTGGCCATGCTCCTGGCCGGCCTGGTGATGCAACGCCGCCGCCACTACATCGACCGCATCGACTTCGAGGCCCGTGCCCGCCAGGAGCTGGAAAAGCGCGTGATCGAACGCACCGCCGACCTCGAAGGCCTCAACACCCGGCTGAAAAGCGCGGTGCTGGAGCGCGAGAACACCCAGCAGGAGCTGGTGCGCGCCCAGGACGAGCTGGTCCAGGCCGGCAAGCTGTCGGTGCTGGGCACCATGTCGGCAAGCATCAGCCACGAACTCAACCAGCCGCTGGCGGCGATCCGCAGCTACGCCGAAAACGCCGAGATCCTCCTCGATCATCAACGTTCCGAGGACGTGCGCAGCAACCTCAAGCTGATCGGTGAACTGACCGGTCGCATGGCCTCGATCATCGCCCACCTGCGCGCCTTTGCCCGCCGCGACCGCCACGCCCCGGAAAGCGTGGCCCTGCAACCGGCGCTGGACGACGCCCTGGCGCTGCTGGCCAAGCGCCGCCGGGCCATGGCCGTGGAGCTGGTGCGTGACCTGCCGGAAGCCACCCTGTGGGTGCAGGCGGGCGAAACACGCCTGCGCCAGGTACTGGGCAACCTGCTGGCCAACGCCCTCGACGCCCTGACCGAGAAAGCCAATCCGCGCAAGCTCTGGTTGAGTGCCGAACGGCAGGACGACTGCGTCTACCTGTACATCCGCGACAACGGCCCCGGTTTCAGCCGCCAGGCGCTGGAGCACGCCAAGGAGCCGTTCTTCACCACCAAGACCCGCACCCAGGGCCTGGGGCTGGGGCTGGCCATCTGCGAAAGCCTGATGCGCGCCCTGGGCGGCGAACTGCTGCTGGCCAACCACCCGGAAGGCGGCGCCCTGCTGACCCTGCAACTGCGCGTGGCCAAGCCCGGCGCCAACCTGCAATCTTCGGAGGACACCTCGGCATGACCACCGAGACACTGATCGACAGCCGTGCCCAGGTGATCCTGGTCGATGACGACCCGCACCTGCGCCAGGCCCTGAGCCAGACCCTCGACCTGGCCGGGCTCAAGGTCGTGCCACTGGCCGATGCCCAAGGCCTGGCCGCACGCATCGAAGCCGACTGGCCGGGCGTGGTGGTCAGCGATATCCGCATGCCCGGCATCGATGGCCTGCAATTGCTGGAACAACTGCACGCCCGCGACAGTGAGCTACCGGTGCTGCTGATCACCGGCCACGGCGACGTGCCGCTGGCCGTGCAGGCCATGCGCGCCGGCGCCTACGACTTCCTCGAGAAACCCTTCGCCACCGACGCCCTGCTCGACAGCGTACGCCGCGCCCTGGCCCTGCGCCGCCTGGTGCTGGACAACCGCAGCCTGCGCCTGGCGTTGAGCGACCGCCAGCAACTGGCCACGCGCCTGGTTGGCCAGTCGCCGGGCATGCAGCGTCTGCGCGAGCAGATCGGCGCCCTCGCCGGGACCCGGGCCGATGTACTGATCCTCGGTGAGACCGGCGCCGGTAAAGAGGTGGTAGCTCGCGCCTTGCATGATCTTTCCAGTCGCCGTGACGGGCCGTTCGTGGCGATCAACGCTGGCGCCCTGGCCGAGTCGGTGGTCGAGAGCGAGTTGTTCGGCCATGAGCCCGGTGCCTTCACCGGCGCGCAGAAGCGCCGTATCGGCAAGTTCGAGTTCGCCAATGGCGGCACTCTGTTCCTCGACGAGATCGAGAGCATGAGCCTGGACGTGCAGGTCAAGCTGCTGCGTCTGCTGCAGGAGCGCGTGGTCGAACGCCTGGGTGGCAATCAGCTGATCCCGCTGGATATCCGCATCATCGCCGCAACCAAGGAAGACCTGCGCCAGGCCGCCGACCAAGGGCGCTTCCGCGCCGACCTTTACTACCGCCTGAATGTCGCGCCGCTGCGGATTCCAGCCCTGCGTGAACGGGGCGACGACATTCTCGTCCTGTTCCAGCATTTCGCCGATGCCGCCAGCGAGCGTCATGGCCTGCCGCCGCACACCCTGCAACCGGCCCAACGCGCCCTGCTGCTGCGCCACGACTGGCCGGGCAACGTGCGCGAGCTGCAGAATGCCGCCGAACGCTTCGCCCTCGGCCTGGAACTGGCCCTGGATGGCCAGGCGCCTGCCAGCGCCCATGACGTTCAAGGCCCTGTATCGACCGGCAACCTCAGCGAACAGGTCGAGCATTTCGAGCGTTCGCTGATCGCCGCCGAACTGACCCAGCCCCACGGTTCGATGCGCAGCCTCGCCGAAGCGCTCGGTATCCCGCGCAAGACCTTGCACGACAAGCTGCGCAAGCACGGCCTGAGCTTCGACGGCGGCAGCAGCGGGCACGACGACCAGGAGGACAACCGTCCATGAGCACCGATAGCCAATACCTTCAATCCGTGCTGCACGGCGATATTCCGTTGACCCGCGAGATGGGCATGGAAGTCATCGACTGGCAGGGCCACTGCCTGCGCCTGAAGCTGCCACTGGCGCCCAACGTCAACCACAAGAGCACCATGTTCGGCGGCAGCCTGTACTGCGGCGCGGTGCTTGCAGGTTGGGGCTGGCTGCACTTGCGTCTGCGTGAGCTGGGGGTCGATGACGGGCATATCGTCATCCAGGAAGGGCAGATCAGCTATCCGCTGCCGGTCACCGGCGCGGCGGTGGCGAGTTGCCCGGCGCCGGACGACAAGACCTGGGAGCGGTTCCTGACGATGTACCAGCGCCGAGGGCGGGCGCGGCTGACGCTGGAGACGATGGTGTGCAACGAGGGTAGCGCCGAGCCTGCGGTAAAGTTCAGCGGGCAGTACGTGCTGCATCGCTGACGCCTTGGGGCTGCTGCGCAGCCCATCGCGGGTAAACCCGCTCCTACAGGTTCAGCGATATCCCTGTAGGAGCGGGTTTACCCGCGATGGGCCGCAAAGCGGCCTCCCGACGCGTTCAATCGTTGATCACGCTGGCCAACCGGACAAGCGCCGCACGCCAACCGGCAGCACGGGGCAAGGCCAGGAAAAACGGATTGAGCAGCGACTCCCGCGCCGGATACTGAAACGGCAACCCCTCCAACCCGATCACCTCGCCCCCGGCCCCCTCCAGCACACCTTGCGCAGCCGCCGTATCCCACTGCGAAGTCGGCGCCAGCCGCGGATAGCAATCGGCGCTCCCTTCCGCCAGCAGGCAGAACTTCAACGAGCTGCCAATATTGGCCAGCTCCAGCTCACCCACCGCCCCACCCAACCCGGCCAGCAGCGCCTCCTGCTGCGGGCTGGAATGACGGCGGCTGGCGACGACCGTGAAGTTCTTCCCGGGGGGCGGCACATCGCGCACCTGGATCGACTGCGCTGCGCCATCACGCTCGGCACGCCAGGCCCCCAGTTCGCGCCCACCGAAATAACAGCGCCCGTTGGTCGGCATCGCCACCACCCCGAACACCACCTCGCCACGTTCGATCAATGCGATGTTGACGGTGAACTCCTCACTGCCGGCGATGAATTCCTTGGTACCGTCCAGCGGATCGACCAGCCACCAGCGTTGCCAGCTTTCACGGGTCGCCAGCGGGATGTCGCAGTCTTCTTCGGACAACACAGGGATCTCAGGCGCCAGCGCCAGCAGTCCATCGGCAATCACCCGGTGCGCCGCCAGGTCGGCAGCGGTCACCGGCGAGTCGTCGGCCTTGTTGCTCACCGCCACGTCGGCGCGCCAGAACGGCAGAATTGCCTCGCCCGCCCGCAAGGCAAGTTGCACCACGCCCTGCATCAGCTGCCGATCGTTCATACGCTCAACACCCCGCGCTGGATCAGCAGGTCACGGGCCAGGTACAGCGCCGCCAGCGCGCGACCTTCGCTGAACTGCGGGTGCATGGCCAGGGCCGAGAGCTCACGCAGGTTGACCTTGTCGACACGCATCGGCTCCGGCTCGTCGCCCTCCAGACGCTCTTCGTACAAGTCCGTGGCCAACACCACCTGGATCTTCTGGCTCATGTAGCCGGGCGACAGCGACAGCTCGGTCAGGTGCTCCAGCTGGCGCGCGCCGAAACCGGCCTCTTCCTTGAGCTCCCGGTCAGCGGCGGCCAGCACGTCCTCGCCTGGCTCGATCAGGCCCTTGGGCAGCGAAAGTTCGTATTCGTCGGTACCACCGCAGTACTCCTCGACCAACACTGCGTGTTCCGAGTCGAGCATGGCCACGACCATCACCGCGCCGTAGCCATTGCCACGACCGACCAGGCGCTCGTAGGTGCGTTCAGTGCCATTGGAGAAACGCAACTGCACGGCTTCGACCCGGAACAGGCGGCTGCTGGCGACGATTTCGCGGCTGAGGACGGTGGGTTTCTGGCGCATGGTGCGGCTCCTTGGCGTGAACGGGTTACTATACCGTGGCTTGCCGACTGATCGAGAGTTTCCCATGCCTGTTCTTCCCTGGTCCGCCATCGACACCGTCCTGCTGGACATGGACGGCACCCTGCTCGACCTGCACTACGACAACCGTTTCTGGCTGGAGCACCTGCCCCAGCGCTATGCCGAGCTGCACGGCGTGAGCCGGGCCATGGCCGAGCTGGAGTTGCGCCCACTGTTCGAGCAGCATGCCGGCACGCTCAACTGGTACTGCCTGGATTTCTGGAGCCGCGAGCTGCGCCTGCCGATCCGCGAACTGAAACAGGAGATCGCCGACCTGATCGCCCTGAAGCCGGATGCCGACACCTTCCTCGCGGCCGTGCGCAAGGCGGGCAAGCGGGTGGTGATGATCACCAATGCCCACCGCGACTCGCTGTCGCTGAAACTGGAGCGGGTAGAGCTGGCACCGTATTTCGAACGGCTGATCAGCTCGCATGACTATGGGTATCCGAAGGAGAGCCCGCAGTTCTGGGAGGCGTTGCAGGCGGACATAGGCTTCGAGCCGGCGCGCAGCCTGTTCATCGACGACACCCTGGCGATTCTGCGCAGCGCCCGGCGGTTCGGGGTGGGGCACCTGCTGGCGGTGCGCCAGCCGGATAGCCGGGCTGAACCGCGGGACACCCAGGAGTTTGCGGCGGTCGAGGATTACCGGGCCTTGCTGGAAGGGTTGTAACGACGCATTCACCCCGTAGGAGCGGCTTCAGCCGCGATCACCCGCGAAGCGGGTGCCGGGCACCGCGATGCCCGCATCGCGGCTGAAGCCGCTCCTACAGGTGCCCCCTCAGTCCGGAATACGCAGCACCTGCCCCGGATAGATCTTGTCCGGATGCTTGAGCATCGGCTTGTTCGCCTCGAAGATCTTGTTGTACTTGTTGGCGTCGCCATACACCTTCTTGGAGATGGCGCTGAGGGTGTCGCCCTTTTCCACCGTGACGAACCGCGCCGCCTGGGCAATGGGCCCAGTGACGGTGATCTGGTCGTCCACCGAGGCAACGCCGGCGATATTGCCGGCAGCCAGGATGATCTTCTCCTTCTCCTCCTGGCTGGCAACCTCACCCTTGAGGATGACCTTGTCACCCTCTACTGTGGCCGAAATGTTCGGGTTGCCCAGGCCAACGCTCTCGACGTGTTTCTTCAACTGTTCCTCGGCATTGGCATTACCCGGCGTCAGCAGGTCGATCAACTTCTCGCCGGCTTCCTTCACGAAACTGAACAGGCTCATGTGGCGCTCCTTTGATGGTGAATCCATGGAAGCAGCAGTCTAGGCCAGGATCGACCACCTCGCCCCCCTGCGACTGATCGACGCGCTCTATCACGGCATAGATGCTAGCGATTAGACGGCACTTGCCCACCGGCCTAGGCTGGGAGGGTCAAACTGCCGCCGGTATTCGCTCCGATGAACAGCAAGCCCCCGGTCTGCGCGGCGTCCACGCCTTTGGCCCTCCCCGCCGCCAGCAACACCTACGACTATGTGCAACTCTCCGATGCCGCGCATGACACCACGCCGCTGGCCGAGGAAGTGGCCCTGGCCATCGTCTACAACGGCCTGAACCAGGCGGTGATGCTGGTCAGCCCCACCGACCTGGAAGACTTCGCCGTGGGTTTCAGCGTGGGCAGCGGCATCGTCGCCAGCACCGATGAAATCTATGACGTGAAGCTGTCCGGCAGCGGCTCGGCGCTGTATGCCGACCTGGAAATTTCCAGCCGTGCCTTCTGGAACCTGAAGAACCAGCGTCGCCAACTGGCCGGTACCAGCGGTTGCGGCCTGTGCGGCGTCGAGGCCCTGGAGCAGGCGCTGCCCGAGCTCGACGTGCTGCCCGGCGCGCCCCTGCCGCCCGCGCACTGGCTCAAGGACCTGCGCCAGCGCATCGATGCCTTCCAGCCGTTGGGCCAGCATTGCGGCGCGGTGCACGCGGCGCTGTTCATGGACCACGACGGCCAGCTGCTGCTGGGCCGCGAGGACATCGGCCGGCACAACGCCCTGGACAAGCTGATCGGCGCCCTGCTGCGCCAGCGCATCGACACCACCGGCGGCCTGGCCATCGTCACCAGCCGCTGCAGCCTGGAACTGATCCAGAAAGTCCTGCGCGCCGGCATCCAGACCCTGGTCAGCCTCTCCGCGCCCACGGGCCTTGCCCTGCAATGGGCGCGCAAGCACAACCTCAACCTCATCCATCTGCCCAAACACAGCGCACCGCGGGTGTTCAGCCCAGCGGCGGAGTAGCAACAGCCGTGACCTCCTACGAAAAACTGCCAGACAACGCCCCCGCCTCTTCCCCCCGCTACAAACCCTACCCCGGCCCCGCCGGCGGTTGGGGCGCGCTGCGCAGCGTGGCCAAGGCCTGGGG
>NZ_JARPQB010000017.1 GCF_029478665.1 Pseudomonas entomophila | reverse complement strand
CTCCCCCACCTTCCCCAACGCCTCAGGCGCCACCCCAACCATCGCCTCACGCAGCAATTGCGCACTGCGCCCCGCCAAAATCCCCCCAAGCACCCCAATCGCCAACACAATCGCCGTAAACCGCGTGGTAGTACTCAACCCCGAAGCCATCCCCGTCCGCTCGCGCGGCACACACGCCATGATGTTCTTCTGCGTATCCCCATTAAGCAGCCCTGCCCCCGCGCCAAGCACCAGGCTGGCCAGGGCAAAGGCACCATACCCACCGTGACCAACCGCCCAGGCACAAGCCAGGTTCCCCACCCCCACCAACACCAACCCCAACGCAAACACCTGCGCCGCACTCAACCGCCTGGCCAAGCGCATCCCCACCCGCGGTGTCAGCAACATCGCCAGCGCAAACGGCAACATCCCCGCCCCCGCCGCCAGCGCCGAAAGCTGCAAGCCGTTCTGCAGGTACAGCGGCAACAAGGTCATCATCACCTGCGCACACGCGGCATAGGCAAACATCCCCAGCAAGGCCCCAATGAACCGCCCGCTGCGCATCAGCGCCAGGTCGATCATCGGGCGCGCCTGGCTGCGCTCGACCATCACGAACACCCCGAACAGGAACGCCGCGATCACCAGTCGTCCAAGGGTAGGCGCGCTGTCCCACCCAACGCGGTTGGCATCGATCAGCGCCCAGATCAGGTAACCCAGGCTGCCGGCAAAGGTAAGGCTGCCGAAGGGATCGAGCCGGGCGGCAGCGGTGTCGCGGGACTCTTCCACGCTACGCAGCACCATCAGCGCCAGCACGGCCACCAGCGGCAGGTTGATGTAGAAGATCCAACGCCACCCGAGCGTGCTGGCGATCAGGCCGCCGAGCAGCGGCGCAAAGGTGATGGTCGCGCCCATGCAGGCGCCCCAGAAGGCCCAGGCACGCAAGCGTTCCTCGGGCTCGTGGAAGCGATGCCCGATGGCGGCCAGGGCGGCGGTGAGCAGCAGCGCTGCACCGACGCCTTTCGCCGCGCGGGCGAGGTTGAGGAATAGCAAGTCCGGCGCGGCGCCGCAGGCCAGCGAGGCGGCGCCGAACAGGGCCAGGCCGAGCAGCAGCATGCGGCGGCGGCCGAAGCGGTCGGCGATGCTGCCGGCAGGCAGCAGGCAGGCGGCGAAGGCCAGCAGGTAGGCGCTGACCACCCATTCGATGTCGGCGAACGAGCCGGACAGGTCGCGGGCGATGCTCGGCAGGCTGACGGCGACGATGTTGGTGTCGAGGATGATCAGGGCGCACACGGCCGAAGCGGTGAACAGGGTGAAACGCGCCGAGGCGCTGGGGGTGGACATGGCAAGGCTCCGCTGGAGGGCTGGTCTGCGTGGGCGGTGTGATGCCTTTCGCCGGCAAGCCGGCTCCTACAGGGGTTGTGTAGAAGCGGCTTTGCGGTCACGACGCCAGCCTTGTAGTGTTGTCCTCACCATACCGCTGCCGGGCGTCGGGCTTGTTAGCCAGGGCGTTCGGCATCATTAGCCGCAGGCTAACGAGGCCCCATGGAGATCCGTCACTTTCGCTACTTTCTCGCCGTGGCTCACCACGGCCATTTCACCCGTGCCGCCGAACAATTGGGGATCGCCCCGCCGACGTTGACCCGGCAGATCCAGGACATGGAGGCCGAGCTGGGAGTGCTGCTGTTCCAGCGCAGCCAGCGTGAGGTGCAACTGACTGCGGCTGGGGAGGCTTTGCGTGTGGAGGCCGAGCACGCGGTGCGGCAGTTCGATGCCGCGCAGCTGGGGGCGCGGCGTGCCGGGCGGGGTGAGAGTGGGCGGATCGAGCTGGGCTATGTGGCCTCCGCGGCCTACTCGGGCATCCTGCAACAGCAGGTGAGCCAGTTCGTCGAGGGCTACCCCGAGGTGTGCCTGAACATTCGTGAAGTGCCGATGCTTGCGTTGCCGGCCCTGGTCGAAGATGGTCAGCTCGACCTCGCCTACCTGCGCTCGCCCATGGAGCTGCCGGACGCCCTGGCGGCCATCGCCCTTCACGAGGAAGGCTTCGTGCTGGCGCTGCCGGCCGGCTCGCGGCTCAACGAGCTGAAGACGATTCACGCCGCGCGCCTGGCTGACGAAACCTTCATCCTGCCGGAGCAGATCTCCGGCACACTGGCGATCGCCCAGCTGGGTGGCTTTGCGCCGCGCCTGGGACCGCAGCCGGGCAGCCTGGTGGCGGTGCTTACGCTGGTGTCGCTGGGCCAGGGCGTGGCGGTGGTGCCGGCGTCGGTGGTGCAGCGGATCAGCTTGCCGCAGGTCAATTACCGGCCTGTCGCCGACAGCCAGGCGAGCTCGTGGCTGAGCCTGGTGCATCGGCGCTTTGAGAAGTCGCCGGCGGTGATGCGTTACATAGAGGGTGTGCGTCGGGGGGAATGAAGTCGTAGGGCGATAGCTTTGCAGCGCTCTTTAGATCGAGCGCCGCCCGCGCGGCGCATCGCGGATGAATCCGCTCCTACATTCGTTGCAACGTGCCGCATCTGTGAGGCCATGGTTGTCAGCCTTGGCGCATGGTTTGAGCCTGGCGGGGCGGTCGCGCCAGCCGAAAAATCGCGACGTACAAACAAGGCGAACAACCATGGCCTGTCAGGCATGGCCACGTTGCAATCGATGTAGGAGCGGATTCATCCGCGATGCGCCGCGCGGGCAGCGCTCGATCTCATAAGCGCTGCAACTCTCCCGACGAACACCCCGAGCCCACCGACTGTTTCCCGCCCAGCAAGCGCACTACACTCAAGCCCTCTCCCCTTCGGAGGTTCCCAAGGTGCACAACGCAGGAAGCGAGCGACGTGGCGCGGTCATCTGGCTTACCGGGCTTTCCGGCGCGGGTAAATCATCATTGGCCGAGGGGCTGGCCAGGCAGCTCACCGAGCTGGGGCATGCCTGCTATGTGCTCGATGGCGATGTGTTGCGCACGGGCCTGAACGCCGACCTGGGCTTTTCTCCACAAGACCGTCACGAAAACATCCGCCGCACGGGCGAGGTGGCGGCGCTGTTCGCCGATGCCGGGCTGATCTGTATCGCAGCGTTGATCTCGCCGTACCGCGAGGGCCGCGCCGCCGCGCGGCGGGCCTGTGGGGCGGGGTTTCATGAGGTGCATGTGAAGGCGGACCTGGCCGTTTGCGAAGCACGTGATCCCAAGGGGTTGTATCGGCGGGCGCGGGCGGGGGAGTTGCCAGGGTTTACCGGGATCGATGCGCCGTATGAGGTGCCGCATGGGCCGGAGCTGGTGGTGGAGACCGGGCGGGTGGCGTTGCCGGTGGCGGTGGGGCAGTTGCTGGAGTATGTGTTGGGCGTTGTCAGGTGATGGGGATTTAGGCTGGGGGGGCCTGTAGGAGCGGCTTCAGCCGCGATGCAAACAACGCGGTGTCCGGCACCCGCTTCGCGGGTGATCGCGGCTGAAGCCGCTCCTACAGGGGTTTGTGTGGGTTCGCCTTTTCGGTTCAGGAGCCGGGGGTGATGTCGCCGCGTTGCCAGCGCGCTTCGTTGTTGCCCAGGGCCTGGGCGATGTCGCTCAGCTCGTTGGATGGGAGGGTTTGCGGCAGCGGGTCGAGGCCGGCGCTGGCGAACACCTGGCCGTAGCTGTTGCGCAGCTCGGCGTAGGCCAGGTCGCGGCGCAGGTCGGCCTGCAGGGCGTTCAGTTCGCCCTGGATCAGCTCCAGCTCACCGATGCCTTGCGCCTGGTGGCGGTTGCGCAACTGCTCGACGATCTGTTCGTCCAGCGCCACCAGTTGCTGGCTGGTGGCGAACTGGCGGCGGGCTTCGTTGTAGTTGGCGTTGGCCACGTACAGCTGGGCCAGGATGGCCATGGACATGGCCTGGCGGCGCGCCTCGACCACTTGCTCGCCAGCCTTGGCCACGTCGATGGAGGCCGGGCCCGAGAGCACGTTGAACAGGTTCCAGGTCACCTTCACGCCGTAGTCGGCCCAGTGCTGGTTGATCAGGAAGCTGTTGCTGTCGTAGTGCCCGCCCGCCGAGAACTCGAGGCCCGGCAGCATGCGCAGCATCGACTTGCGCACTTCGGCGGCGCTGATGCGTGCCTGGTAGTCCTGCTCGCGCAGCTCGGGGCGGGTGGCCAGGGCGTGCTGCTCCAGGGTCTCCAGCCCGACCTTGAGCTCGGGCACGCTGTAGTCGTCGGTGGCGGCCAGGGTCAGTTCGGTGCCGGGCGGCAGGTTGATCAGCGCGCCCAGCTCGGTCTTGGCCAGGGACAGGGCGCGGCGTTGTTCTTCCAACTGGCGGGTGGCTTCGATCAGCGCGCGCTGGTAGCTGAGCGCCTGGATCGGGTCGCCGATGCGCTGGTCGCCCAGGCGCTGGCTGTTGTCGCGGGCCTGCTCGACCCGGGCCATCAGGGTGTCGATCTGCTTGAGCAGGCGTTCGGCGGCCACCGCGCGCCAGTAGGCCGAGCGCACGTCCTGGATGATGGTCTGCACCACCTTGCGCCGGCGTTCCTGGACGATCAGGCGCTGGTCGCCCTGCTGCTTGGCGCTGACGTAGCTGACACCGAAGTCGAGCACGTTCCACACCATGGTCAGGTCGGCGACGTCGCGGTCGCGGTCCTGGGAGGTCGAGGGTTCCAGGGACTGGGTGTTGGTCAGCACGCTGCGGCTGCTCGCGGCGCTGACGTTGCTGCGCCCGGCGTAACCGGCCGACAGCGCCATGCGGGGCAGCATGTCGAAGGTGGCCAGGTCGACCTGGCGCTGGGCCAGGGCTTCCTCCATGACCTTCAGGCGCGCCTCCAGGTTGTACTTCACCGCCCGGGCCATGGCCTGGTGCAGGGTCAGCGGGCCTTGCAGCGCCTCCTGGCCCTTGAACATGTTGGCCAGGTCCGCCTTTGCCCGCTGTTCGCTGACACTGCGGTCGATGGGCTGGGTCTTGACCGCGCACCCCGTCACTGCCAGCGCCAGCATGCTTACCGCGAAAATCCTCGATGCTTTGATCATCCCTGTCCGCCCCCTTGGTACGGCACTGCCTTTCTTCTAATGGTTTGCTCGCGTCCGCGGGTTCATGCCTGCGGCGCGGGTACCTCGACTTGCCCCAGCGCCTGGGCCAGTTGCCTGGCCTGGCGCTGTTCCCCCTCCCGGAAGGCCTGCAACTGTTGCCCCAGGGTCGGTGCCCCACTCAAACCCTTGTCTGCCCCGCTGAATGGCTTGCCACCGCTCAGCTCGTACTGGCCGCCGTCATCCGGCAGCGTCTTGTCGAAAATATTAGCCAGGCTGCTGCCACCGAATACGTTGCCGTCGCCGCCACCGAAGCCCAGGAAACCGGCCCCCGAACCATTGCCGATGCCAATGCCGCCCTGTTGCCCGGCGAACACCTGGGCCAGGTAGCTGGGCGCCAGCGCGCCATCCTTGATGAAAATATTGCCCAACGCCGGTAAGCCAGCGCCCGCGCTGGGTACCTCGAACAGCGGCTGTGGCAGCAACGGCGACTGGTAGGGCGCCGTCACCGGCACCGGCACCGGCACCACCAGCACCGGCGTGCCTGTGCTGACCTGCCCAGGTTGCGCCGGTGGGTAGGCGCGGAACTGTGGGTCGCCGTCGTTGGACTGCAAGGCCACGCCTTGCCCGGCGAAGCCCCCGACCAGGGCATTGCCGGCGCTGTCGGTGATGCCGGTACCACTGGCCTTGAGCGCCAGGGCCAGGCTGCCGGCACCGGCCACGCCGCTGACGCTGACCTGCCAGGTGCGGCCGTCGAGGCGCGTCAGCGACTGCAAGGTGCCGGTGGCGTTGCCATTGCTCACCAACTGGAAGTCGTTGAGGTCGACGCCGTTGACGTTCTCGCTGAAGGTCACGGTGAACGACTGGCTGCCAGGCGTCGGCGAGGGGTTGGCGACGATCGAGGCCACCGTCGGCGGGGTGCCGTCGACGGTCACGCCGCGGGTGTCGCCGACATTGTTCAGCCCTGGCGCCAGGGCATTGCCGGCGGCGTCGCGCAGGGTCGCGCCGTTGGCCGACAGGCCCAGCACCTGGATACCGTCACTGTCGTTGTCGCCGGCCTGGATCTGGTACTGGAACACCAGCGTCGGGGTGCCGGAGCCGGCCACGAAATCGGCGTACACGGTGCGCCCGCCGACATCCAGGGCCAGGCGCGGCACGCCGTCGACCACCACGGCTTCGCTGGTGTTGACCACGAAGGTGAGCACATCGCCGGTGTTGTAGGGCACGCCCACCGGCACGCTGACGCTGCCCACCGTGGGCGCATCGCGGTCGATGCTGTACACGGCGCCGGCAAGGCCGCCGACCAGGGCATTGCCGGCGACGTCGGTGATGCCCGTGGCGCTGGCGTTCAGGTTCAGCCCCAGGGTGCCGGTGCCGCTGACGCCGCCGACGGTGACCACGTACACGCCATTGCCCAGCGCTTGCAGGCCGGTCAAGGTGCCGCTGGCCGAGCCACTGGTGGCCAGGCTGAAATCGCTCAGGTCGACACCGTTGACCCGCTCGCTGAAGGTCACCGTGAAGCGCACGCTCTGGGCGTTGCTCGGCGACGGGTCGAGGGTGACGATGCCGACCGCCGTCGGCGCCTGGGTGTCGACCAGCACCTGGTGGGTGTCGGCGACGCCGTTGAGGGTCAGGTCCATGGCGTTGCCGGCGGCGTCGGTCAGGGTCGCGCCGTTGGCGCTGAGCCCGGTGACGGTAATGCCGTCGCTGTCGTTGTCGCCAGGCTGGACGGTGTACTGGAACACCAGGGTGGTGGTGCCCGCCCCGGCCACCAGGTCGGCGAACACCGTGTGCCCGCCAATGTCCAGGGCCAGGCGCGGCGAACCGGCCACTTGCACCGCTTCGCTGGCATTGACCACGAACACCAGGGTGTCGCCGGCGTTGTACGAGACACCCACCGGGCCACCGACACTGGTCACGCTGGGCACGCGGCTGTCGATGGCGTAGTTGTTGGAATCGGTGCTGCCCACCCCGGCGTTGCCGGAGGCCGCGCCGACCACGCCGGTGTTGTCCAGGGTGATCAGGTTGCTGGTGTCCTCGACATTGCCATTCGGTGTCAGGGTCGCGGTCCAGGTGATGCCGCCATCCGTGCTGCCCAGCCCGCTCAAGGTGCCATTGGCCACGCTCAGGTCGGCGAGGGTGAAGCCGCTCACGGCTTCGCTGAAGGTGATGGTCACCAGGCTCGACTGGCCAGCCCGCAAGGCGGTATCGGCGACCACGACGGTGGCCGTGGGGACCACAGTGTCGATCGTGTAGTTGGCCGATGCGGTGGTGCCAGCCCCGGCGTTGCCGGCAAGGTCGGCGACGCCGGTGTTGTTCAGGACGATCAGGTTGCTGGCATTCCGCACACCGCTGCTCGGGGTGAAGGTGGCGGTCCAGGTGATGCCGCCGTCGCTGCTGGTCACCGCGCTCAGGGTGCCATTGGCCACCGTCAGGTCGGCGTTGCTGAAACCGCTCACCGCTTCGCTGAAGGTGATGGTCACCGTCGTGGTTTCACCCGCAGTCAGGGCGCTGTCGGCCATCACCAGGGTGGCGGTCGGGCGCTGGCTGTCGATGGCGTAGTTGTTGGAGTCGGTGCTGCCGGTACCGGCATTGCCGGCGGCATCGACCACGCCAGTGTTGTCCAGGGTGATCAGGTTGCTGCTGTCGGTGATGCCCGCGGTCGGGGTCAGGGTCGCAGTCCAGGTCACGCCCCCATCGCTGCTGCTCAGCCCGCTCAAGGTGCCATTGGCCACGGTCAGGTCGGCGCTGGTGAAGCCGGTCACCGCCTCGCTGAAGGTGATGGTCACCAGCGACGTCTCGCCCACCGCCAGGCTGCTGTCGGCCACCACGATGGTGGCGGTCGGGCGCTGGGTGTCGATGGCGTAGTTGTTCGAGTCGGTGGTGCCGACGCCGGCGTTGCCGCTGCTCGCACTGACCACGCCGCTGTTGTCGAGGGTGATCAGGTTGCTGCTGTCGGTGATGTTGCTGGTCGGGGTGAAGATCGCGGTCCAGGTGATGCCGCCGTCGCTGCTGCTTACCGCGCTCAGGGTGCCGTTGGCCACGGTCAGGTCGGCGTTGGTGAAACCGGTCACGGCTTCGCTGAAGGTGATGGTCACCAGTGACGTTTCGCCGGCCCGCAAGGCCGTGTCGGCAACCACGAGGGTGGCCGTGGGGGCGACGGTGTCGACCGTGTAGTTGGCCGACGAGGTGGTGCCGACGCCGGCATTGCCGGCCAGGTCGCTGATACCGGTGTTGTTCAGGGTGATCAGGTTGCTGAGGTCCCGCACCCCGGCGGTCGGGGTGAGGGTCGCGGTCCAGGTGATACCGCCGTCGCTGCTGCTCACCGTGCTCAGGGTGCCATTGGCCACCGTCAGGTCGGCGTTGCTGAAACCGGTCACCGCCTCGCTGAAGGTGAAGGTCACCAGGGTGGTCTCGCCCACGCTCAGGTTGGGGTCGGCGATCACGATAGACGCGGTCGGGCGCTGGCTGTCGACGGCGTAGTTGTTCGAATCGGTGCTGCCGGTGCCGGCATTGCCCGCGATGTCCGTCACGCCGCTGTTGTCGAGGGTGATCAGGTTGGTGGTGTCGGTGATGCCGGCGGCCGGGGTCAGGGTCGCGGTCCAGGTGATGCCGCCGTCGCTGCTGCTCACCGCGCTCAGGGTGCCATTGGCGATCGTCAGGTCGGCGTTGGTGAAGCCGGTCACGGCTTCGCTGAAGGTGATGGTCACCAATGACGTCTGACCGATGGCCAGGTTGCTGTCGGCCACCACGATGGTCGCGGTCGGGCGCTGGGTGTCGATGGCGTAGTTGTTCGAGCTGGTGGTGCCGGAGCCGGCATTGCCACTGCTCACGCCGACCACGCCGCTGTTGTCGAGGGTGATCAGGTTGCTGCTGTCGGTGAGGTTGCCGGTCGGGGTGAAGGTGGCGGTCCAGGTGATGCCGCCGTCACTGCTGGACACCGCGCTCAAGGTGCCGTTGGCGACGGTCAGGTCGGCATTGGTGAAGCCGCTCACCGCCTCGCTGAAGGTGAAGGTCACCAGGCTGGTGTCGCCCACGCGCAGGGCCGGGTTGCTCACCACCACCGTCGCCGTGGGCTGCAGGGTGTTGATCGTGTAGTTGGCGGAGTTGGTGGTGCCGGCGCCGGCGTTGCCGGCCAGGTCGGCCACCCCGGTGTTGCTCAGGGTGATGACGTTGGTGGCGTCCTGCACGTTGATCGTCGGGGTGAAGGTGGCCGTCCAGGTGATGCCGCCGTCGCTGCTGCTCAGCCCGCTCAGGGCACCGTTCGGCGCCGTCAGGTCAGCCAGGGTGAAGCCGCTCACCGCTTCGCTGAAGGTGATGGTCACCGTGGTGGTCTCGCCCACGGTCAGGGTGCTGTCGGCCAGCACGATGGTCGCGGTCGGGCGCAGGGTGTCGATGGCGTAGTTGTTCGAGTCGGTGGTGCCGCTGCCGGCGTTGCCGGCCAGGTCGGTCACGCCGGTGTTGTCGAGGGTGATCAGGTTGCTGGTGTCGGTGATGTTGCTCGAGGGTGTGAAGGTCGCCGTCCAGGTGATCCCGCCGTCACTGCTGGACACCGCGCTCAAGGTGCCGTTGGCGATGGTCAGGTCGGCATTGGTAAAGCCGATCACCGCCTCGCTGAAGGTCACGGTCACCAGCGATGTCTGGCCGATGGCCAGGCTGCTGTTGGCCACCACGATGGTCGCGGTCGGGCGCACGGTGTCGATGGCGTAGTTGTTCGAGTTGGTGCTGCCGGAACCTGCGTTGCCGGCGGCGTCGGTCACCCCGGTGTTGTCCAGGGTGATGACGTTGGTCGCGTCGGTGATGGCGCTGGTCGGGGTGAAGGTCGCCGTCCAGGTGATGCCGCCATCGCTGCTGGAGACGGCGCTCAAGGTGCCGTTGGCCACGGTCAGGTCGGCATTGGTGAAACCGGTCACCGCTTCGCTGAAGGTGATGGTCACCTGCGACGTCTCACCGATCCTCAGGTTGCTGTCGGCCACCACGATGGTCGCGGTCGGGCGCTGGGTGTCGATGGCGTAATTATTCGAGTTGGTGGTGCCGGTGCCGGCGTTGCCGGCCAGGTCGGTCACGCCGGTGTTGTCCAGGGTGACCAGGTTGCTGCTGTCGGTGATGTTGCCGGTGGGGGTGAAGGTGGCCGTCCAGGTGATGCCGCCGTCGCTGCTGGACACTGCGCTCAGGCTGCCGTTGGCCACGCTCAGGTCGGCGTTGGTGAAACCGGTCACCGCCTCGCTGAAGGTGATGGTCACCAGCGAGGTTTCGCCGACGGCCAGGTTGCTGTCGGCGACCACGATGGTCGCCGTCGGGCGCACCGTGTCGATGCTGTAGTTGGCCGAGCTGGTGGTGCCGGCGCCAGCGTTGCCGGCCAGGTCGGTGACGCCCGCGTTGTTCAGGGTGATCACGTTGCTGGCGTTGGTGAGGTTGTTGGTCGGGGTGAAGGTGGCGGTCCAGGTCTTGCCGCCATCGCTGCTGGACACTGCGCTCAGGGTGCCGTTGGCCACGGTCAGGTCGGCGTTGGTGAAGCCGCTCACCACCTCGCTGAAGGTGATCGTCACCGTCGCGGTCTCGCCCACTTTCAGCGCCGAGTCACTGAGGGTGATGGTGGCGGTGGGTGGGACGGTCTCGTGGATGGCCACCGACACCGACGCCGCGCTCGAGGTGCCGCCATCGCCGTCGTTGACCGTGACCGACAGGGTGCGGGTGGCCTGGCCGATGCTGTTGGCGGCATTGCTGTTGTCGTAGGTGAGGTTGCGCACCACGGCCTGGACCGCCGCGGCCGTGGCGCTGCCGTTGAACGTCAACACCAGGTTGGCGCCGCCCGTGCCCCCGGTGTAGGTACCAATGGCCACGCCGCCGTAGCTCACCGTGTTGCCGCTGACGCCGATCTGCCCGGCGCCATTGCCCTGGTGGCGGATGCCCAGCACATCTTCGCTGGCGACGCCGTTGGCGCTGACCGCCACGGTCAGGTTGCCGCCGGCGAAGTCGGCCGAGTCGCTGTCGCTGACCGTGGCATTGCTGCCGCTGTCGAGCAGCACGGCGCCAGCGCCTTGGCTGAAGGTCTGGCTGTCGCCGTTGAGGTTGGCGATCACCGGCGCGGCATTGGGCGGCTGGACCACCACCGAAGCGGTGCGGGTGGTGCTGCCCATGTCGTCGTTGACGCTGACCGTCACGCTGCGGGTGCCGCTGGTGTAGGCCCCGGTGCTGTTGCCGTAGGCCACCACGGCGAGGATCGAGCGGTACTGGGCCAGGGTGGCCACGCCACTGAGCGACAGCACCGTGGTGCCGGAGCCGCTGATGGTGATGCCATAGCTGGCCGCCGTGGCGATCTGCCCAGCGCTGAGCGACAGGGTTTCGTTGCCGCCGTCGAGCACGCCACCGAGGGTGAGGGTCGCGCCGCTGACCTGGGTGTCGCCGTCGGTCTGGCTGAGGCTGATGTTCGGCACGATGGCCACCGGGCTGCCGGTGAAGTTGACCGTGCTGTCGTTGCCGCCGCTGCCAGTGTCCAGGTCGACCACCGGGGGCGCCGAGTACAGCACCTCGTAGGCGCCGATATCGACGCCGCCGCCACGGGGCCGGTCGAAGCCGCGCAGGTCGGTGAGTGGCGCGCCGGCGAGGGTGCCCTGGTCGATGGCGTTGCTGGCGGTGCTGGCCAGGCGGTAGTCGCCGGTGGCGGTGTTGACGAAGTTGACCGAGGTGCCGATCAGGTTGGTGGTGCTGGTGTAGCCGCCGCCGACACCACCGTTGGTGGCGGCGTCGAGGCTCGTGCCGTTGACGGTGTTGCCGGTGAGGATGCTGTTCTGCACCGTCACCGTGCCGGCCTGGCCGCTGGCCCAGCCAAGGCCGCCCGAGGTGATGCTGCCAGTGCTGGTGTTGAGGAACACGTTGTTGGCCACGGTGCTGTTGGTGATGCGCACCGTGCCGCCGCTGTTGCTCAGCACGATGATCGAGCCGGCCGCCACCGTGCCGGTGGCGCCATAGGTGCCGGTGTTGTTGTAGATGGCGACGTTTTCCAGCACATGGTTGTTGGCGCCGCCCAGGCGCACCAGGGTCGACATGGCGCTGCCGCCGATGATGCTGGCGCTGTTGTCGTGGATCGTGGTGTTGCGCACCACCACCGTGGACCCCACCGTGGTCGCCGAGTTGATCACCGTGCCGGCGTTGCTTTCGAAGTTGGAGTCCTCGACGGTGATGGAGCCGCCGGCCGCACGGATCGCGCCGCCGGCGATGTTGCTGGAGAAGTGACGGAAATCCAGGTTGCGCACGGTCAGCACGCCACCGCCGTTGCTTTGCAGGCCCGAGGCTTCGAGGGCATCGCGCAGGCCGTTTTCGTTGGCGTCGCCGCTCAGGATGATGTCGCCATCGCCATCGCCGTCGACATCGCCGTTGATGGTGATGTTGCTGGTCACCGCCAGCGCCGTGGCCGACGTCCAGCGGATGGTCTCGCCCTTCAGGTCCTGGTGGAACACGATGATGTCACTGCCGCTGCCTGCGGCAGAGCCGTCCACCGAGGTGTCGGTGTTCGCGGCCTGGATGGCTTCGGCCAGGGTCACCCCGCCATCGCCATCAACGATGAGCGAAGCGTTCTTGCTGGTCACGGTGATGGTCGCCAGCGAGGTGCTGAACGCCGACAGGTCGCCGCGCTGCACGCCCACGCCGCTGGCCACCACGCCGGAGACGGTCTCCAGCGCCCAGTCCTCGCCGGCGCGGTTGCCGGTGGAATCGGACGAGGCGCCCACATCGGCACCGCTGAGCCGCGCCACTTCGTTGACGAACAGCTGGCCGTCGCTGCCAGCGCCGGTGTTGCAGGCGAAGAAGCGGATGTCGCCGCCCGGCGCCAGGCTCGCGCCGATGCGCGCGAGGTCCGCGCCATGGCTGGCCAGCTGGTTGGCCCAGATGGCGTTGCCGGCCAGGTAGACATAACCCTTGTCGCCGTGGCTGATGATGTCGACCGAGGTGACGTCACTGCGGCCGTTGAGGTAGTCGGCGATCTGCTTGAACCCGTCCTTGCCGTTTTCCAGCACCACCACCTCGACCCCGGCGGGCAGGCCGGCGATGAGCTTCTGGTAGTCGCTGACGGCGGAATCGACGAACACCACTTCGTGGTTGCCCGAGGCCGCCGTGGCCGGCGCGGTGGCCGGTGCCGCCTCGTGGGTGGCGCTGTCGCGGCTGCCGGCCGCGTCGCTGGCGGCGCTGGTGTCCTTGGCCACGCTGGCGGCCGCGGCGGCCTCGACCGCCTGGGCGCCCTGGTCGGCGACCACGCCCACCGAGGCGTCGAACATCATGCGCGGCTCCAGGGCCTGGATCAGGCTCGGGCGGCTCGTGGAAACGTTGGGTGTGTGGGTGTCCTTGCCGCGTTTCCAGAATGCCATGATGCCCTCGCTCAGCCCTGGGGCTGGTTGTGCTTGCCATCCTTGCGAATGAGGACGGCCTGTCCGTGTTGGGAAATCCTGAACGGACGACGGGGCGCCGATGTGCGCCCCGCAGTCCTGCCTGCTGCTTGTCCGGCCTCAGTTACGGGACGGGAAGACCCCTTCGAGCGCGATGATGAAGTTGATGCCCAGGTAAGGGCTCTGGTTGGTGAACGGCAGGTTGCTCCCCGTGGTCTGCACCGTGCTACCCGGAACCGTGATGTTGAAGGGCCTGAGCGTGGTGTTGGTGGCCGTGGAGGTGTAGATCTTGATCTCCGGCCCCGAGCCTGTGGTGTCGACCGACTTGGCCAGCAGCGCACTGGTCGAAGGCGTATCCAGCTCGGCGGTGCCGGTGGTGGCCGGGATGGCGACCGGCACCGTTGCGGCGGGGATGTTCAAGGTCTGCGGCACCATGTTCGACAGCGTCAGGGTGGTCGTTGTCGTCCCTCCCACCTCGCCCAGCGCGATATTAGTCGTCCCCGTCCCCTGACCCGTATGGACCGGGGCACGGCCACGCAAGTCAGGCAAGCCGAAGGTGCTCTGGCCATTACCTCCGTAGGTGGTGCCCAGGATCGCGAACAACGCCGTGTTTTGCTGGATGGGCAGAATCTGCCCATTGCACAGGGCCCAGCCCCGAGGTGCGAAGTTGCCTGCGAACAATGTGATTTGACCCAGGAACGGCTCACTCATTTGTTGCTCTCCTATGACAACGCTGCAAAGGCGGGCCCCATGGCCCACTGAAACAGAATCGCGTGGCAGGCCCCTTCAGAGTGGCCGTTCGACGTGGAAAATCGCCTCCAGCACCGGCCGCCCCTCGGGGTCGGGGCCCACCGGAGTCATCAGCAGCAGCCACCCCTCCTTGCCCGGCGGCGACAGGCGGAACACCGCTTGTGGCAGGGCGCTGCCGCTCGGCAGGGCGAACTCCGCCGCAAAACGCTGGTGGCGTGGCGACATGGCCTGGCCCTCGTTCACCGCCAGCAATTGCGCCTCGAGCGCCTGCTCGTCGCTGACCCACAGCTGGAAGTGGCTGCCGGTGGCCTGTTGCAGTTCGTCGAACGTCGGCATGGCATGCATGGGGCTGATCCTTCAGGCTCGAATGGCGGTGGTGAGCGCCGCTCGGCGCATCTTCAGAGAGAGGCCGGTTTCGCCGACCACCTCGAACCCGAGGCGCTGGTAGAGCTGCACGGCCGGGTTGTGAGGGGTGACGTGCAGGCCGGCGCTGAGCCCGTCGGCATCGGCTTGCGCCAGCCACTGCTCGAGCAACCGGCTGCCGATGCCACGCCCGCACCAGGCGGGCAACAGGGCCATGTCGATGAACTGCACGTGGCTGTCGGCCAAGTGCAGGTAGGCGCGGCCAATGGGCTCGCCCGCCACTTCGATGACGAAGAAGTCGGCGCCGGTGAACTGGGCTTGGTAATAATCGTGCTGGGCTTGGAACTGCTGGTCGAGGAACGCATCGATGGCGGCCTGGGGCCACGGCAGCAGGGCCATTTCGGCGGCACGGGTGGTGCCATAGAGTGTGCGCAGGAACGGGCGGTCGGCGTCCACGATGGGACGGAGGTTCACCTCGGGGATGGACATCGGGTATGGCTTCCCTGCGTAAGGTTACCCCATGGTGAGGGGCGCACATCCAAGTGAATTGTCCTACACAATCTGCAGCAGCGTAGCCGAAGAGCAAGGCAAATAGCCACTACCCAAACAGGGTCTTTGCAACTTTTTTCTCAAACACCCGTTCGAGGTAGTTTGACGCCATTTTCTAGACGTTTCGCAACCGTATGGATTCCAACGCGTTGTAGGGTGCCTGGGCCCAACGGCTGACCGCAGCACGTATTTCGTCGCTGGCCTCCTCGCGCTTGCGCTGGCTGTCGGCGCTGAAATTCATGGCCGGCTGCTTGGCGTCGAAGGCCGCGACTGCGCGCAGGTCCGCCACATCGCCTGGCTGGATGCCGAACAGTGGCCCGAGGCGCCCCCAGACGGCGTCGGGCAATTCGCTGTAGTTCACGGCGATGGCGCCGTGGCGTTCGCACAACGCTAGGCCAGCCGTGAGAATTTCGCCAATCATCCGGCAGGTGTACTCCACCGTGCCCATGGCTTGGGGGGCAGACAGCAGGCTGTCCAGGCCCGAAGCGCCAAGCAGCCCCGGCACCCGGTGCATGCCCGCCTGGCGCAGTTGCGAGACGACGATTTCCAGCGGGTCGCGGTAGAGGAACACCCGGGGCACGTGGGGATACAGCGCCGTCAGCAGCGGCGCGTCGAAAATGTTCCAGGCGTCGAGTTTGATCAGCAGTTGCCGCTCGTCACCCTGGCGGCGCTGGCCATAGGCCGAGCACAACGCGCGCAGGGCCTCGGCTTGCCAGGTAGCGGCGGCCGGGTCCTGGCGTGCGGCGCGCAACAGGTTGTCCAGCGGCGGGGGCTCGGACAGCACGATGTTGCGGGCTTGGCTGGCCAGCAACTGGGCGACCAGGGTCGAACCACAGCGCGAAGCGTGGAACAGCAGGGCCGTGGGGCTCAGGCCCGGGCTGCCCGCCTGCCAGTCAAGCAGCGCCTGGACATCGGTTTCGCGGCGCATGGCCTGGTTGAACGGCAGGCGCAGTGCCAGGTCGACATCGTCGCGGAAGAATGGCCGGGTCAGGCGCCGTTCGCCAAACCAGCACCAGTCCACCCGCCAGCCGGCGTCGCCTTGCCAGAGGCGAATGGGCAACCAGCCGTGGAAGTCCTGCGGGGTGTTCATGCTCGCCATTGATCGCTCCATGCCTGCTTGCCCCGGCGCATGGCGGCCAGGACCTCTGCGTCGGAAAAGGCCAACCCGTGCTCGGCGCCCAATCGCACGGCTTCGGCGACGAAAGCCCGAGGGTCCTCCAGTGCCTGAAGGCGTGCGGCCACTGCCGGCGACTCGGCCACCTGCTGACGAAACCGTTCGAATGCCTGCCCCGCCCTGCCCGGCTGCAAGGTTGGCGTGCGCGCCAGGCCTTCCTCGATCAATGCCAGCAGCCAAGGGTCGGCCGCGCAGTCGAGCACCAGGTGGATACGTTCGCCGGGGCCGGGGTTATTGACGCGATGAGGTCGTGACAGGTCGATGAACCAGCATTCGCCCGGGCACATCGGCACCTGCAGGCCATCCACCAGGAATTCGACGCCGAGCGGGCTGCGCAGCGGGATATGCAGGCGCAGGCAGCCGCCAGGGCGGCCCAGGTCGGGGTCGCGGTGTTCGTGGATCCTGGCGCCTTCTCCCAGGCGCAGCAGGCGGGCGGCGCGCAGTGAGGCCTGGAATGGCGCCAGCACTGTTTGCCAGGCTGTTTCGCCCTGCCACCAGGCCAGTTTTTTGGGCGCGCCCAGGCCTGGGGCCAGCGGTAGCGGCGCATCCTCGGCGGTGACCAGTGCCACCCCGCTCCAGTCGCCTTCGTGGTAGCTGTGGTTGAAATGCGTCTGCCAGGCTTCGGCGGGAACCTGGGCCAGGGCGGGTAACAGCGCTGGCAGGTCTATTGCCAGGGGGAGGCGGGAGCAGAGCGGCAAGGGGGTATCGGTCATGGATGTTCCTTGTGGTCGGTTCGTCCTGGAAAACAGCCCTTCAAGGTTTCGATCGTGTGTTGGCGGCCAGGTGCATCGCGGATGAATCCGCTCCTACAATCGGTTGCAACGTGCCACACCTGCCTGTAGGAGCGGATTCATCCGCGATGCGCCGCACAAGCGGCGCTCGGTCCCACCCCCTAAAAACCACTTTCCCGCACCCCCAGCGCCGCCAACCGCCGCCAGGCGGCCCCCAGCAGCGACTCCCGGGCCCCCTCGAGCACCACCACCCCGCGCACCGGCTGGCCCACATCAGGCACCTCGGCCAACGGGCTCAAGCGCACACCGTACTGGGCCTGCACCGGCTCCGCGCGCTGCTGGCCATCACGCCGCACGGCCACCGGCCCATGGCGGTCGGAGGCCAACGCTTCCAGCTCCAGCACCGCCACCCCGGTGGCGTCCACCTGCTCCACCCGTACCGGCACGGCCGGCCGCGCCGGGTCATCGGCAATAAAGCGCCCTTCGCTGCCGGCCGCCACCCGCCACAAGTCGGCCTCGGCCAGGTAACCCCGCAGGCGCACGCCCGGCTCGACGATCCGACCCAGGGTCTGGGCCGGGCTGACCCACTGGCCGGGCACCAGGTCGGGCGGCAGGTCACGCAATACCCCGTTGCGCGGCGCGCGCAGTTGCAGGCGTTCACGCTGGGCCGCCAAGCCACGGTATTCGGCCACGGCTTCGGCCAACTGCTGTTCGAGCACGCCGGCATCGCCCGCGGTCTCGCTGCGCCCGGCCTGGCGGCGCAATAGCAACTGCAGGATGTCGATCTCGCGACGCACGATGGATTGACGCGACGTCAGGTCGGGCGACTCCAGCTCCAGCAGCAGAGTCCCCTGGCCAACCCGCTGCCCCTCGCCCACCAGCAGGCTTTTCACCCGTGCCGCCACCGGCGCGTGCAAGGCACTGACACGGGACGCCTCGAGCATCGCCGGCACGTCCACCGCACCACGCCAGGGCACCAACAGCACGGCCAGCAGCAGCGCCAGCCCGGCTGCGACGCGCAAGGTCTTGCCCGGCGCCGCCTGGCCACGGCGCAGCCACCACTGCTGCAACTCCTTCCACACTGGCAAGCCGATGAACCACACCAGTTCCACCACCATCAGGAAGATGCCCAGCACCTTGAAGAACAGGTGATACACCGCCAGGGCGATACCGAAGAACAGCACCGCGCGCCATAACCAGGCGCCATAGCCCCATACCAGCAGGCGGCGGCGCATGACGGCCGGCCAGGCTTCCGGGGCCGGTTCGCCATAACCGAACAGCGCTTCGCGCAGGCGCCAGCGGCACAAGGCGAAGGCGCGCTGCTGCAGGTTCTCGACGCCCCACAGGTCGCTGACCAGGAAGTAGCCGTCGAAGCGCATGAAGGGGTTGAGGTTGACCAGCAGCGTGGTGACCCAGGTGGCACTGGCCAGCATGAACGCCGCCGTGCGCGCCGGGCCATCGGGCAGCAGCGACCAGGCCAGCAGCGCCAGCACCGCCAGCACCAGCTCGGCGAATACCCCACCGGCGTCGATCAGCAGCCGCGAACGCCGGTCACGGACTCGCCAGGCATCGCTGACATCGGTGTAGAACATCGGCAGCAGTACCATGAACGCCAGGCCCATGCTCTGCACCCGGCAGCCGGCACGCTTGGCCATGAAGGCATGGCCGAACTCGTGGCACAGCTTGGCGAACCCCAGCGCCACGCCGAAGGCAAGGATGCCCCCCAGGCTGAACAGGTGCGGGAAGGTGGCGATGAAGCGCGACCAGTCGCGGATCACCAGGAACACGCCCAACGCCAGCACCAGTGGCAGGGCGATGCGCAGCAGCCAACCGCCATGGCGTTCCAACAGCGGCCAGGCGCGGTTGAGAAAAGCATCCGGGCGCCACAGGGGAATGCGAAAGAACAGGTACTGGTGCAACACGCGCGTCCACAGGCTCTGCCGGGTGGCGGCGGCCTTGGTCGCGTAGCTGTCGCGCTGGCGGGCGTCCTCGGCGCTGATCAGGTCATGCTGGCCGAGGAACAGCAGCAGCTCTTCCAGGGCCTGCCCATCGACGGCCTGGCCGGGCTCGGCGTTGGCGGCGGCCAGCACCCGTTGCGGGTCGCCCAAGCGCCAGTGCTGCAACAGCCGCACGGCGGCGGCGCCCAGCTTGAAATAACGCCCCCGCAGCGGGTCGGCCAGGGTCCATTGTGGCGCGCCGTCATGGCCGGGCGCCGCCGCCGACAGCTGCAGGTCGGCCCGCAGCGGCGGCAGGCTCACAGCCCAAGCCCCTGGCGCAACGCCGCCAATGGCCGGCGCAGCAGGTAATAGACCAGCGGCGCGCGCTCGCCGTACAGCTTGGCGGTGCCGCGCAGGCCGATGCGTGGCGGCGTGTCATCGAAGCCTGCATCGAGGCGGTAGGCCAACTGCCCGGCGGCGGTGGCCTGGGCTTCGTAGGCGGCGCGTTCCAGGCGCGCGGCGTGGCGCTGCAGCGGGTCGCTGTCGAGGAACAGCGCCACTTCGGCGCCAGGCTGCAAGGCGATGGCGTCGCCCACCGGCAGCTCCATGCGCAACTCGGCCATCTGCGGGTCGGCCAATTGCATCAGGCGCTCGCCGGTCTGCACCGGCTTGCCCATCCAGCGCTCGGCATCGGCGAACACGGCAATCCCGGCACGTTCGGCGCGGATCTCGCTACGCCCCAGAAGCTGGCGGGCGTAATCGAGTTCGGCACGCTTCTGCTCCACGCGAGCGGCCAGCAGATCGAGCCGGGCGTTGGACTCAGCATCACTGAACGCACGTTGGGTACTGGCCTTGAGCTCGGCCTCGGCCACCCCCAGGGCGCGCTCGGCGACATCGGCCTGGGCCCTTAGGGTGGTGGCATCGAAGCGCACCAGCACATCACCCAGGGCGACGGTCTGGTTGGGTTTGACCAGGAACTCGGCGATCACTCCGTCCAGCGGCGCGGCGACCACACGCCCCGCCCGCGGCACCACTTCGGCCGGCGCCAGCACCGATTGGCGCACCGGCACCAGCAGCACCAGCAGCAACGCCCCCGCCACCGCCAGCAGGCGCCGCCTTGGCCAGCGCAGGCGCCAGGGCCGGGCCGGACGCAAGGCCAGCCAGGCATGGGCGTAGGTATCCCCCAGTTGATTCAGCAGGGCTTGCTCGGCAGGGTTGAACGCTTGATCACGGGCCAGCCAGAGGCCACCGAACATCTCACCCTGGCGATCAAGCAGTGGGAGCCAATAGGCATGGGCGGCCGACAGCGACTGCCAGTCGGCCACGGCCTGGGCATCCAGACGAGTGGGGTCGACGGCGGCGGGTTGGCCCGCCACGCCAGCAGCCTGCAAGGTGTGGGCGGCGCGCTCGACAAACGCCACGAACGGCGCATGGGGTTCCACCACGCTGATGCCCGTCAGCGCCTGGACCTTGCCGGCGATCAGCAGGGCGGCATGGCGAAAACCGAACAGCGCCTGGCCATCGTTGACCATGCCGTAGGCCAGCTGCTCGCTGCTCGCGGCCTGCCGGGCCTGGCGCTGCAAACCGAGGAACAGCGCGAAGGCGTGCTCGGCCACGCCCGCCGCGACGGTCATGGCTGTTCCGGGAAGTGGGCGGTGCCGCTCATGCCGGCCAGCAGCCCCTGGCTGTCGCGGGGCAGCTCGCCGATCAGTTGCAGGGTCTGGCTGCCCTCGTCGATCCGCGCGCCCACGCGCTTGACCTGGGCCTGCAGGGGCTTGCCGGTTTCATCGGGGACGAACTCGAACGGCTGCCCGGGCTTGAGCCGCCCCAACCAGCGCGAGGGCACCAGCAGGTGGATTTCCAGCGAGCGGTTGTCCACCACCTCGATCAACGGCGAGCCGCTGGGCACGCTTTCATGGGGCTGGGCCCGGCGCTGCACCACCCGCCCGTCGAACGGCGCGCTGACCACGCAGCGCTTGATCTGCACCTGGTACACCTGGGCTTCGGCCTGGGCCTGGGCCTGCTTGGCCTCGGCCAGCGACACTTCGAACTGGCCGACCGACTTCAGCGCGGCCAGCTGGCGGTTGTGCCTGAGCTCTTCACTGGCGGCGCGCACGGCGGCCTGGGCGGCGTTGAGCTGGGCTTGGTAGGCGCTGCAGTCGAAGCGCGCCAGGGTGCTGCCCTGCTTGAAGTCCTGGCCGTCGGCATAGGGCATCTCGACGATGCGCCCGGCCAGTTCGCTGGACAGCACGGCCTGGTCGCGGGCACGCAGCACGCCACGGGGGTTCTGCCCGTTGCCGACGGTAGTTGTGGAGGGGGCGTCGAGCAAGGGATCGGCGGGCGCTTCGCCAGCCTGCGCCAGCGGCAGGTGCAACAGACCCAGGGTCAAAGCCAGACGGAAACCGCGAAGCATGTTGCGCACTCCCTTGCGAGCTAGTGGCGGGAGTGTAAGGCAAAAGATGATGGCACGGATATATCACGCGGATGAAGATCCGGGCCGGTCGGTGGAGGCCGTACGAATGGGCTCCATCCCTTCCTTTGGGTGCCATTTTGTTGTGCTGACTGTACGGGCCCTTTCGCCGGCAAAGCCGGCTCCTACAGGTGACCGCTTCGCCTGTAGGAGCCGGCTTGCCGGCGAATGGACTTCAATTTAGCCCAGCGAACGAGCCCCCACCGCCCGACGCGCCTGGCCCCGGGTGGTGACGATACCCAGGAACGAGATGACGATCGCCAGGCTCAGCGTCGCCGTCACCTCGGCCCGGTGCTCCTCGGTGAACAGCATCACCCCCAGGGCGCAGCTGATGAACACGATCACCGCCCAGGTCAGCCAGGGGAACAGCCACATGCGGAACTTCAGGTTGGCGTTCTCCCGCTCGAGCCTTGCACGCATGCGCAGTTGCGAGATGGCGATCACCAGGTACACCAGCAAGGCGATGGCCCCGGAGCTGGCCAGCAGGAACTCGAACACACCCTTGGGCGCAAAGTAGTTGAGGATGGCGATGCCCGCGCCGATCAAGGTGCTGCCGAACACCGCCGCGCGCGGCACGCCGACCTTCGACGTCTTGTTCAGCAGCGCCGGCGCGTCACCGCGCTTGGCCAGCGAGTACATCATCCGCGAGGCGATGTAGATCGACGAGTTCATGCAACTGGTCACTGCGATCAGCACCACGAAATCGACCATCAGCGCGGCGTTGGGGATGTTCATGATTTCCAGCGCGCGCTGGTACGAACCCACCACCGCCAGCTGCGGGTCGTTCCACGGCACCACCGAGATGATCACGAAGATCGACAGGATGTAGAAGGTGCTGATGCGCCAGATCACCGAGCGGGTGGCCTTGGCGATGTTGCGCGACGGGTCGCTGGATTCGGAGGCGGCGATGGTCACCGCCTCGGTGCCGATGAAGCTGAACATCACGGTGATGAACGCCCCCACCACCGCCGACCAGCCTTTGGGGGCGAAGCCGCCCTGCTCGGCCATCAGCGTGCTCAGGCCGCTGACCTCGCGGTGGGGCAGCCAGCCCAGCAGCGCGGCGAAGCCCAGGCCGATGAACCCGAGAATCGCAGTGACCTTGAGGATGGCGAACCAGAACTCGAACTCACCGTACTTGGCCACGCTGAACAGGTTGGTGCAGGCCAGCAGCAGCACCGAGGCCAGGGCGAAGATCCAGCTGTCCACCTGGGGGAACCAGGCGTTGAGCACATGCCCGGCGGCCAGCGCCTCGATGGGGATCACCAGTACCCAGAACCACCAGTACAGCCAGCCGATGGTGTAGCCGGCCCAGCGGCCGATGGCTTGCTCGGCGTAGGTGGAGAACGAGCCGGTGTCGGGGTGCGCCACGGCCATTTCGCCGAGCATGCGCATGACCAGCACCACCAGGGTGCCGGCCACGAAGTAGGAAATTATGGTGGCTGGCCCGGCCGCCGCGATGGCGTGCCCGGAACCGACGAAGAGCCCGGCGCCGATGATGCCGGCGATGGACAGCATGGTGACGTGACGCGGCTTGAAACCTTGGGCAAGGTTGCCATCGGATCCCACGGTGTTCATTGGTGTTGTTCTCTTTTTGCTGACACATGGAAGGGACGGGCAGGTGCGGGCGAAAGGGCTCCTCGATCAACGGTGGAGTACGTTGCGCACGCTCTGTTACGGCCTTCTCACGCGCCCGGGGCAACGCACCGTGGGGATGCGGGCTTCACTTTAAGCCGGGCGCGGCACGAGCAAAATGCTCGAAAACGTCAGACAACGGTTCGATCACGACACCACGTGCCTATCCGCGTCAGTCAAGCCCCTCGGCATGCCTGGGAGCGTCAATCTCGGTCGCGGCGGTAATCCCAATAGAAGTTCACCACCGCGAACGTCAGGATCGCGGAGACGATCATCAGGCCGATCTGCAGGTTGCTCATGGTACCTCCTGTAGGAGCGGGCTTGTCCCGCGATTGCGATCATGGGGGACGCCATCGTTGCCCGGCCTGGCGCTGTCGCGGGGCAAGCCCGCTCCTACAGGGCTGCGGTGTCTTCCCGAACGGGCCAGGCGCTTGAGGGCCAGCACCATGAGCACGCCCAGCAGCATCATCGCCAGCACCAGCAACGCGTAGGCCAGCCACCACGGCACGCCCGCGGTCATCATGCTGAACTCGGACATGCCACCGATGCTGGCGATCAGGTTCAGCGGCAGGAACACCACGTTGATCAGGGTGAGCTTGCGCAGGGTCTCGTTCATCGCGTTGTTGGCCAGGTTGCCGCGGGCGTCCATCAAGCCGGCGAACACCGTCGAGTAGATCTCGGCCTGCTTGTGGCACTGGTTGTTCTCGATCACCAGGTCGTCGATCAGCGCCAGCACCTCGGGGTTGAAGTGGCGCTTCTCGCCGTGGCCGCGCAAGCGCGAGAGCACCGCGCCATTGCTGTGGATGGCATTGATGTAGTGGATCAGGCTCTCGCTGAGGTTGAACATCTGCATCAGGTGGTGGTTTTCCAGCGACTGCTCGAAACGCTGCTGCAGTTCGCGGGCGACCATCTTGATCACCTTCAGGTGCCCCAGGTAGTGGTGCAGGTTGTCCAGCAGGATGGCCAGCAGCACATCCATCGGATCGTGCAGCGCGTGGCGTTGCCCGAGGCCGTCGAGCAATGACGCATCCGGGGCGATCAGCACCAGGTGGCCGTCGACCATCAGCATGCCGAACGACGACACCTGGAAGGCGAAACTGTCGCCACCGGTGTAGCTCTCCGGGCGCTTCCAGATCAGGAACAGGCCATCGCGGTGCAGCTCCAGGCGCGACACTTCGTCCGGGTCCAGTGCCGAAGCCAGGGCATGGGCGTCCAGGTGGAACCAGGCCTGCAGCAGTTCGCGCTCGGCGCTGTCCGGTTCGACGAACAACAGCACCTCGCAATCGAGCCCTTCGCGCTTGCGCAACTGGCCGTGGGCCAGGCTGTAGCTTTCGATCATGCCAGCACCTCGTTACCAGGCTTGCCCCCGGCGCTTCTGCTCCAGGCGGCGAATGAATTCCTCCAGCACCAGGGTGTAGAGGTCGTCGTGCAGGTAGGCGTCCTCGATGCCGGCGTCGAGGTTGGGGTTGTCGTTGACCTCGATCACCACCACCCGCTCGCCGACCTGCTTGAGGTCGACCCCGTACAGGCCATCGCCGATCAGGTTGGCCGCCTTCACCGCCAGTTCCACCACCGCCCGCGGCGCCTCGTGCACGGCCAGGGTGCGGCACTCGCCGTTGACCTCGTCACGCTGGGCCTGGTGGTTGAAGATCTGCCAGTGGCCCTTGGACATGAAGTACTGGCAGGCGAAGATCGGCTTGCGGTTGAGCACGCCGATGCGCCAGTCGTATTCGGTGTAGAGGTATTCCTGGGCCAGCAGCAGCACCGAGTGCTCGAACAGTTCGGCGGTGGCGGCCTGGAGTTCGGCGTGGTCCTTGACCTTGATCACGCCCCGGGAGAAACAACCGTCGGGGATCTTCAGCACCAGCGGAAAGCCCAGCCGTTCACCGATGCCTTCCAGCGCCTGGGGGTTGTCGCGGTAGAGGATCTCGCTGGCCGGCATGGCCAGGCGATGGCTGCGCAACAGGTCGGTCAGGTAGACCTTGTTGGTGCAGCGCAGGATCGACGCCGGGTCGTCCATCACCACCAGCCCTTCGCTCTCGGCCTTCTTGGCGAAGCGGTAGGTGTGGTTGTCGACGCTGGTGGTCTCGCGGATCAGCAGGGCGTCGTATTCGGCCAGGCGGGCGTAGTCCTTCTTGCCGATCAGTTCGACGTCGACCCCCAGCTGGTGCCCGGCGCGGATGAAGCGCTCCAGTGCCTTGGGGTTGGACGGCGGCAGCGCTTCGTCGGGGTCGTGGAGGATCGCCAGGTCGTAGCGCGCCACCCGGCGCGAACGCGGCTGGCGCCAGATCCTGCGGCTGAAGCCATCGAGGGCGTTGGCGAACTGGTCCTGCTGGTCTTCGCGCAGTTTGTGCAATGCGCCGGCCTTGACCCCGGCGATATGCCAGGTGCTGGTCTTGCGGAATTCCACCAGCAGGATCGGGCAAGGGAAACTTTCGAACAGCTGGCGGGCAATGTCCTGCAATGGTTCCAGGTCGGTACGGCCGAAATACAGGGTCAGGGTGAAGCCTTCGGTTTCACCGTAGGGGTGATTGGCCAAGGCACTTTCCAGGCTGCGCGCCATCTCGTCGAGGGCCAATCCGTATAACGACTTTCGGGTCAACTCACTGATACTTCTGACCGAGGGAATAACGTTGTGACCGCGCGCCTCGGCCAACAACGAACAATAATAACCGTGGCCTAGATATTTATAGTTACGGCATAAGTTTATGACTTGTACGCGCTTGCCGCTGTCTGTCTCGCGAGACTGTTCCAGGTATTCCTGGGCCGTCACGACATCCTCGCTTGGCAGGTACGAAGCCCAGTCATCACGCCGTTCCACGATGATCACCAACTGACTTGACTTATTGTCCAGCTGCAGTGGATAAATAACGCCAGTTGCACTTGAGTTTGAACGTTCCCCGGACCAAGCCGGTAAAGGTTCCTGAAACGAAGACATGTTGGAAGCCCTGTGTTGGGTAGACACGGTTTCTATTAAGCACGAAGTTTTTCGAATGTCCCGTTTCATTACGCAACTTTTACGGCGGCCCTATGCAGATCGAATTTCGCCTGGCAACTGTCGACGACTTGCCGGCCCTGCTGGCACTGGAAAACCAGTGTTTCGCCCTGGACCGGCTCACCCCGCGCAGCTTCCGCTGGATGCTCTCCCACGCCAACGCCAGCCTGCTGGTGGCCCAACGTGACGGCCAATTGATGGGCTATGCGTTGCTGCTGTTCCATCGTGGTACGTCACTGGCGCGCCTGTACTCCATCGCCATCGCCGCACAGGCACGCGGCCAGGGGCTTGGCGCGCGCCTGCTGGAACAAGCCGAACGTTGCGCCCTGGACCACGAACGCGCCTACCTGCGGCTGGAGGTGCGCACCGACAACCCCACGGCCATCGCCCTGTACGAACGCCATGGCTACCGGCGCTTCGCCCAGGTGGACGACTACTACGAGGACCACGCCAGTGCCCTGCGCTACGAGAAACGCATCCTCCAGCACCCGGCGGGCGAGACGCGGCCAGTCCCCTACTACGCCCAGACCACCGACTTCACCTGTGGCCCGGCCTGCCTGCTGATGGCCATGGCCGCCCTGCAGCCGCAACGCCTGCCCACCCGCCGCGAGGAACTGCGCCTGTGGCGCGAGGCGACCACCGTGTTCATGACCTCCGGCCACGGCGGCTGCAGCCCCCACGGCCTGGCCCTGGCCGCCTGGCGCCGGGGTTTTCGCGTACAACTGCGGCTCAATACTGAAGGGCCGTTGTTTCTCGACGGCGTGCGCCAGGCGGGCAAGAAAGAGGTCATGCGCCTGGTCCACGAGGATTTCTGCGCCGAGTTGCAGGGCAGCGACGTGCAGATCGCCCGGCAGGCGCCCGACCTGCCTCGGGTGCTGGCCGAAGGCGGCCTGGCACTGGTGCTGATCAGCAACTACCGGCTGACCGGCAGCAAGGCGCCGCACTGGGTGCTGGTCACCGCTTGCGACGACGATTTCGTCTACCTGCACGACCCCGATATCGACCATGGCCGCCATCGCCAGGCCCTGGATTGCCAGCACCTGCCGGTGAGCCACCAGGAGTTCCAGCGCATGAGCCTGTTCGGCGGGCGCAAGCTGCGCGCGGCGGTTGAGGTGTACGCAACGGCGGCGTAAACGAAAAAAGCCCCGGGTTACCGGGGCGGTAAGCGGTTGGTGAGGCACAGTTGATTACAGCTTTTCCTCCCCATCGGCGTTAATGTATAGCCCCTCTTCACAGCCTGGAATGGACACCATGGCGATCATCCTCGATGACCCCGACCTCGAGCAGGTCGAACACTACCGTGACGACTCGCACCTGCGTGGCGAGTTGAACGCCCTGACCGAACAGACGTACGGCTTCGATTTCGAAGCCTGGTACGTGGCGGGCTTCTGGGAGGACAACTACCAGCCCTGCTCGCTGGTTCGCCAAGGGCGGATGCTGGCCAATGTCTCGGTCAGCCCGCTGGCCTTCATTCACCAAGGGCAGTACCTGCACTGTGCGCAGATCGGCACGGCGATGACCCGGCCCGAGGCCCGTGGCCGGGGCTACAGCCGCCACCTGATGGAGTGCCTGGTGCAACGCTGGGCGTCACCGTGCGACCTGTTGTTCCTGTTCGCCAATGGCACCGTGCTGGACTTCTACCCGAAGTTCGGTTTTCGCCGGGTGATCGAACGGGAGCATTACCTGGAATGGTCCGGGGCACGGAGCGCCAGCAGTTTCAGCCCGGTGGACCTGGACGACGGAGGGCAATTGCAGCGCTTCATGGCGGCGGTGGCGGGCAGTTGCCCACAGGCGCGCTTGAGCCTGATGCCCAATGTGGCGCTGACGATGTTCTATTGCGACGGGCCGTACCGGGAAGCGTTGTTCTATTCACCTCGGCATGAGGCCTATGTGGTGGTGGAGCAGGAAGGCGAGCGGATGGTGCTGGTGGATGTGTTCTGTGCGCGGGTGATCGAGTTCCAGGAAGTACTGCCTGAACTGGTTCGATCAGAAACGCGGGAGGTGGTATTGGGCTTCACGCCTTTGCGGGTGGAAGGTTTCGCCACGCGGGTTGTGGATAACGACGATGCGCTGTTCGTCTGGGGGGCGTCAGAGACGCCGCTCGATAACACGCCGATGCGATTTCCAATGCTCTCGCATACCTGATATCGACATTGCTCCTGGCACCCGCTGCGCGGGTGATCGCGGCTGAAGCCGCTCCTACCCCGACCGCGCCAACCTCAAGCCTTGCGCGATCCCTGTAGGAGCCAGCCTTGCTGGCGAACACCAGCAAAGCCGGTACCAGGTTCGCGGCGATCCGAAAAGCCCACAGGGGCTGTTACTGTTCACCAGGTCAGGCAGATCTTGCCGAAATGCTTGTTGCTTTCCTGGTACTTGAACGCCTCGACCATCTGCTCCAACTCGAAATGCTTGTCCACCACCGGGCGTAGGCCATTGGCGTCGATGGCCCGGACCATCGCCTGCTGCTGCGCGCGGCTGCCCACCAGCACACCCTGCAGACGGATCTGCCGCACCAGCGCCTGCACCAGCGGCAACTGCCCCGCCACCCCGGTGAGGATACCGATCAACGACACATGCCCACCGATGCGCGCGGCGATCATCGATTGCTCCAGCGTCGCCGGGCCGCCGACTTCGATCACATGGTCGACGCCGCGGTTGTCGGTCAGCTCACGTACTTTCTCACCCCAGGCCGGGGTGCTCCTGTAGTTGATCAGGTGATCGGCGCCGAGCGCCTTGAGGCGCTCCAGCTTGGCATCGCTGGACGACGTGGCGATCACCGTGGCGCCCGCCAGCTTGGCGAACTGCAAGGCGAAGATCGACACGCCCCCCGTGCCCTGCACCAGCACGCTGTCGCCCGGCTTGAGGTGATCGTCGCTCATCAGCGCGCGCCAGGCGGTGAGGCCGGCGGTGGTCAGGGTCGCGGCCTCGGCGTGGCTGTAGCCCTTGGGCGCGTGGGTGAACGATGTGGCGCGCGCCGTTACCTGCGCGCGGGCGTAGCCGTCGACACCATCGCCCGGCACGCTGGCGAAGCCTTCGACCTGGGCCTGGCCGTCGAGCCAACTGGGGAAGAAGGTGCTCACCACCGCGTCGCCAACCTTGAATTCACTGACACCGGCGCCGACCGCGATCACCTCGCCGGCGCCATCGGCCATGGGAATGCGCCGCTCGCTCGGGCCCCACATGCCGCTGACCACGGCGAAGTCGTGGTAGTTGAGGGAGCTGGCGTGCAGGCGCACGGTGATTTCGCCGGCCTGGGGCGCGGCGGCTTCGCAGGTGCCGAGCTGGACCTTGTCATAGCCGCCACCGGGCAGGACGTAGAGGGCCTTGGTGCTCATGGGTGGGGTCTCCATCGGGAAAAAGGTGCAGTGCAGCTTAGGCCCTGACAGGCCTGTTCGCCTGTAGGAGCGGCTTCAGCCGCGATGCGGGTATCGCGCTGTCTGGCACCCGCTTCGCGGGTGATCGCGGCTAAAGCCGCTCCTACAGAGGTCGTATCAGGTCAATGGGTTGAGAGAGCAACGCTTGCAGCGCCCGGCAGTCCGCCGCATGCCAGTCGGCCAGCGCCGGCCATGGATTGTCCGGCAGGTTCACCAGCACGGTACGGGTGCCCGCCGCCCGGCCACAATCGAGGTCGAAGCGGTAGTCGCCGACCATCACCATCTCGCCAGGTTCGACAGCCCAGGCCTGGGCGATCTGCAGCAACCCGTCCGGGCTCGGCTTGGGCGCCGCCTCGTCACGACCAAGAATGTGTTCCACCGGGAAGCAGTCATCCAGGCCGATCGCCTCAAGGGTGACATGGGCCAGCTCGCGGGCATTGCGGGTGAGGATCGCCAGTCGGCAACCGCGCGCGTGCAACTCGCGCACCAGCTCCACCGCCCCGTCCGCCGCCTTCGAGGCGATTGCCAGGTCGCGTTCGTGTTCCAGCAGCCAGGCATGCTTGGCCGCAGCTTCCGCCGCCGGCAACGCCGCCAGGTGGGTGAGGATGTCGTGCGACGCCGGGATGTCCAGGGCTTCGCGAATGGCCGCGAAGTCATGCACGGCTACGGTCAGGGTGCCGTCCATGTCGAACACCCAGTGGCGGATCTGCCCCAGGCTCATGCCCAGTCCTTGCGATGGCGGATCAAGCCTTCCTGGGTCGAGGACGCCACCAGTTGCCCGGCGCGGTTGAAGATGCAGCCGCGGGTGAAACCACGGGCATTGCCGGCCCAGGGGCTGTCGGTGGCGTACAGCAGCCAGTCGTCGGCGCGCAGGTCGCGGTGGAACCACAGCGAGTGGTCGAGGCTGGCGATCTGCATGTCCTTCTGCCACACCGACTTGCCGTGGGGCAGCAGCGCGGTGGTCAGCAGGCCGAAGTCCGAGGCGTAGGCCAGCAGGTACTTGTGCAGCGCGGGGATGTCCGGCAGCGTGCCGTCGGCGCGGAACCAGGCGTACTTGACCGGGTCGCCCGGCTTGGGGTTGAACGGGTCGCGCTCGGTGACCGGGCGGATCTCGATGGGCTTGGCGCACAGTACCTTGTCGCGGATACGCTCGGGCAACTGGTCGGCCATGGCGCGGGCCAGTTCCACTTCGCACGGCAGGTTCTCGGGGCCGACCACATCGGGCATTTGTGCCTGGTGCTCAAACCCCTCTTCGTCGTACTGGAACGACGCACTGCAGGTGAAGATCGGCTGGCCTTTCTGGATCGCCGTTACCCGCCGGGTGCTGAAGCTGCCGCCATCGCGCACACGGTCCACCGAGTACACCACCGGCATGCTGGCATCGCCCGGGCGCAGGAAGTAGCCGTGCAGCGAATGCACATGGCGGGCGTCCTCGACCGTCTGGCTGGCCGCCGACAGCGACTGCCCAAGCACCTGGCCACCGTACAGTTGACGGAAGCCCAGGTCCTGGCTGCGTCCGCGGAACAGGTTTTCCTCGATCGATTCGAGGCTCAGCAGGTCGACAAGGTCGTCCAGTACGTGGCTCATGGAAGGTTCTCCTGGCAAGGCATTACGGCGCTGTTATAACGGCAGATGATACAGCGTTTGTCATTCACCCCGTCGATGCTCGCGTATTCAGCCGCGCAGGTTCTGCTGCCACTGCGCGCGGTCGATGCGGTACAGCACGTGGGGGCGCAGGGGGTGGCCAACGGGCAGGCGCGGGTGCTCGAAAGCACCGGCCGGGTCGTGGCGCATGCCGATGGCCTGCATGACCTTCTGCGACGGCAGGTTGCCTTCGGTGGTGAACGACACCACTTCGTCCAGGTGCAATTGGGCGAATGCGCAGCGCAGGCAGGTCCACGCCGCCTCGCTGGCGAAGCCCAGCCCCCAATGGCGCCGCGCCAGGCGCCAGCCAATCTCCACCGCCGGGCCGAACGGCGCGTCGAAATTGACATTGAGCAGCCCGGTCATGCCGATGAATGCACCGCTGTCCTTGCGCTCCAGCGCCCACAGGCCGAAACCGTACTCGTTGAAGTGGCCGCGGATCCTGCCGATCAGCGCGGCCGCCTCCACGCGCGTCATCGGCGCGGGGAAATAGCGCATCACCTGGGGGTCGGCGCACAGGGCGGCGAACTCGCGCAGATCGTCGTCCTGCCATTGGCGCAGCACCAGCCGGGCACTTTCCAGTTCAGGGATGGGGGTCATCAGGGCGGCTCCGAAATCGCGGCTTGCCAGTGTATAGCGTAGGCCGTCGGCGCATCTTCACCCAGGCGCCGGCCAGCGGATGTTTTTTTCACATCCGCTTCACTGCTCTCCAACGGCCCGCTTCGCAGAATGCCGGCAATCACAGCGGCCACAATCGACGCCGCACTGCCAATGGAGCGACGCATGCTTTCCAGCAATACCCTGGACAACCCGGCCAACCCGCCCCGCCCAGCACGCCGCCGATCGCGCAAGGTGCTGGGCGCCGCCCTTGGCCTGATCATGGCCCTGGCCGGGGTGACCACCTGGCTGGCGACGAGGACGCACATCGTGGACCTTGGCAACGAACAGCAACTGAGCGACAGCGGCCTGCTGCAGGACTGGAAGGACGGCGCGGTGATCGTGATGATCCGCCACGCCGAACGCTGCGACAGCGCCCCCGGCCCGTGCCTGGACGACCCCACCGGTATTACCGTGAAAGGCAGCCAGGCGGCGCGGCGCGTCGGCCTGGGCCTGGAGCAACTCGGGCTGGCCAACGCCGACCTGCTCACCAGTCCCAAGCTGCGCACGCGCCAGACCGCGCACTTCATCCTTGGCCAGGCGGTGGACAGCGCCGACTGGCTGGAAAGCTGCGACCGTCAGTTCGCCAGCGAGGCCTTGGCCCGCAAGCGTGTGGGGCACAATCTGGTGCTGGTCACCCACAACGGCTGCATCGACCACTTCCAGCGCCAGCACAACGTACCCGGTGGCGAACGCGAGAGCGGCTATGCCAGCGCCCTGTTCGTCTCGGTCAATGCCGAGGGCAAGGCGCGGATCCTCGGGCGCATGAACGAGCCCGACTGGCAGCGGGTGCTGGCCAGCAGCGGCCGTTGAACTAACGCCAGGCCAGCATCACCACACCGATCGTGATCAGGCTGATGCCGGCCCACTGGCGCAGGTCGAGCCGCTCACCCAGCAAGGTCACCCCCAGCACCGCCACCAGGACCACGCTCAACTTGTCCACAGGCGCCACCTGCGCGGCCTGGCCCAGCTGCAAGGCGCGGAAGTAGCAGATCCACGACGCCCCGGTGGCCAGGCCCGAGAGCACCAGGAACAAGTAGCTGCGCGGCGAAATCGAGCCCAGCGCCTGGTACTGCCCGGTGGCGTAGAGGATCAGCGCCAGGCTCACCAGCACCACCACCGTGCGCAGCAGGGTGGCGAAGTCGGAGTTGATGCCGGCCACCCCGACCTTGGCGAAGATCGCCGTCAGCGCCGCGAACAGCGCCGACAGGAGGGCCCAGAATGTCCAGGATGACAGCAGACCGTTACCCATGCCCTTCCCCATGTCGATTGCGATGCGCAACAGGATAGCGCCCCGCCCGGCACTGCTGGCAAGATCAGCACTGGCCCCGACCACGACACCTCCATGCCGCTGCCACTGATCTACCACGACGACTACAGCCCCGAGTTCCCCGCGGACCACCGCTTCCCGATGGACAAGTTCCGCCTGCTGCGCGACCACCTGGTCGACAGCGGGCTGACCACCGACCAGGCCCTGCTGCGCCCGGAGATCTGCCCCAACGACATCCTCGCCCTGGCCCACGACCGCGACTACATCGAGCGCTACATGAACGGCGAGCTGTCGCGGGAGGACCAGCGCCGCCTGGGCCTGCCCTGGAGCGAGGCCCTGGCCCGACGCACCGTGCGCGCGGTCGGCGGCTCGCTGCTCGCCGCCGAGATGGCGCTGCGGCACGGCATCGCCTGCCACCTGGCCGGCGGCACCCACCACGCCCACTACGACCACCCGGCCGGCTTCTGCATCTTCAACGACCTGGCGGTGATCAGCCATTACCTGCTGGCGGCCGGCCGCGTGCACCGGGTGCTGATCTTCGACTGCGACGTGCACCAGGGCGACGGCACCGCGCGAATCCTCCAGGACACCCCCGAGGCAATCACCGTATCGCTGCACTGCGAGCAGAATTTCCCGGCGCGCAAGGCCCAGAGCGACTGGGACATTCCCCTGCCACGGGGCATGCACGACGACGCCTACCTCAAGGTGGTGGACGATGCGCTGAACTACCTGCTGCCGCTGTACCAGCCGGACCTGGTGCTGTACGACGCCGGCGTCGATGTGCACAAGGACGATGCCCTGGGCTACCTGCACCTGACCGACGAAGGCCTGGCCGCCCGCGACGAACGGGTGCTGCGCCAGTGCCTGGGCCGCGATATCCCGGTGGTCGGGGTGATCGGTGGCGGCTACAGCAAGGACCGCGCGGCCCTGGCCCGGCGTCACGGCATCCTTCATCACAGTGCGGCGCGGGTCATCGGTTGTTCACAATGACTGTGGAACCGCCTGTGGATAACCTGCGGGAAAGCCCGTCCAGCCCTTTAACCACCTGACCTGCAAGAAGTTGATCGTTTTTTGAGCAGTGTTTCATCCAGGCCTGCTGGGGTAGAATGCGCGCTCTTTTCCACAGCCTGTCGCCCGCCATGAACGATCCCCGCCCCACCTCCCAACCCTCAGTCGCCGTGATCGGTGGCGGCCCCGCCGGCCTGATGGCCGCCGAGGCGCTGGCCAGCCGCGGTGTGGCGGTGCAGGTGTTCGACGCCATGCCGTCGGTGGGCCGCAAGTTCCTGCTGGCGGGCGTGGGCGGCATGAACATCACTCATTCCGAGCCCTACCCGGCGTTCGTCGGCCGCTATGCCGAACGCCGCGACGCGATCGACGCCCTGCTGCGCGACTTCGACGCCGATACCCTGCGTCAGTGGATTCATGGCCTGGGTATCGAAACCTTCGTCGGCAGCTCGGGCCGGGTGTTCCCCCGCGACATGAAAGCCGCGCCCCTGCTGCGCGCCTGGCTCAAGCGCCTGCGCGATGCCGGGGTGGTTATCCACACCCGCCACCGCTGGCTGGGCTGGAACGCCGATGGCAGCCTGCGGATCGCTTATCCACAGGGCGAGCTGGCAGTGCACGCCGATGCCGTTGTCCTCGCCTTGGGGGGCGGCAGTTGGGCGCGGCTGGGTTCGGACGGCGCGTGGACAAACCTGCTGGGCGAACGGGGTGTGGATATCTCACCCTTGCAGGCAAGCAACTGCGGCTTCGAGGTCAAAGGCTGGAGTGCGTTGCTCAAGGACAAGTTCGCCGGCGCGCCGCTGAAGAACATTGCCCTGAGCGTGCCCGGCATGGCACCGCGCAAGGGCGAATTCATCCTCACCGCGCAAGGGGTGGAAGGCAGCCTGGTGTATGCCTGGTCGGCTGCCGTGCGTGAAGCGATCAACCGTGACGGGCATGGCACGCTGCTGCTCGACCTGCTGCCGGAGCGCCCTGTGGACAAGATCGCCCAGGCCCTGGCCAAGCCGCGTGGCTCGCGGTCGATGGCCAAGCACCTGCAGGGTCAACTGGGGATCGACGGGGTGAAGGCGGCGTTGCTGCGTGAACTCACGGACCAGGCGACCTTTGCCGACCCCGAGCGGTTGGCGGCGGCGATCAAGGCACTGCCGATCACCCTGGTGCGCACGCGGCCGCTGGACGAGGCGATCAGCAGTGCTGGCGGGGTGCGTTTCGAAGGGTTGGATGAGGGCTTGATGGTGGCGAAGCTGCCGAGCGTGTTCTGCGCGGGGGAAATGCTGGACTGGGAGGCGCCTACAGGGGGGTACCTGTTGACGGCGTGCTTTGCCAGTGGACTCAGGGCTGGCCAGGCAGCAGCAAACTGGCTCTTGTCGCGCACCTGAATCGCTCATTGTAGGAGCGGCCTTGTGCCGCGAAAGGGCCGCAAGCGGCCCCGGCGATCTTTGCTTAACGCTGATATCTGGGGCCGCTACGCGGCCCTTTCGCGGCACAAGGCCGCTCCTACAGGGATCTCGCAGGGCTTCACCTACCTCACGGCTTGGGCTTGCGCGGCTTGCCGCCGAAGCTCGGCACCTTGCGCACCGCCTTGACCGACGGCGCCGATGCGCCCGACTCGGTGCTGTCCATCCAGCGCCCCAGGCCACGCTTGGCGCTGTTCTCCTTGGGTTTCTTGGGTTTCTTCGGTTTCTTCAGCACCTGCCCGCTGGCATCGGTCACCGGCACCCGGTGCTCGGGAATGAAGTCCGGCTCTTCATGGCGCGGCAGCACCTGGCGGATCAGCGTCTCGATCGACGCCAGCAGTTGCACTTCGTCAGCGCACACCAGCGAGATCGCCTCGCCCTTGTTGCCCGCGCGCCCGGTACGGCCGATGCGGTGCACATAGTCCTCGGCGACGATCGGCAGGTCGAGGTTGACCACCAGCGGCAGGTCGTCGATGTCCAGGCCACGGGCGGCGACGTCGGTGGCCACCAGCACCTGGACCTCGCGGGCCTTGAAGCTGTCCAGCGCCCGCTGGCGGGTCGCCTGCGGGCGATCACCATGGATGCCGTCGGCGTTGACGCCTTCGGCGAGCAACCGCTCGACCAGTTGGTCCACGCCATTGCGGGTCTTGGCGAACACCAGCACCTGCTTCCAGCGCTGCTTGCGCAGCAGGTGGCAGAACAGGTCGGCCTTGCGCTTCTTGTCCACCGGCACCAGCCACTGCTTGACCGTGCTGGCGGCGGCGTTGCGCGGGCTGACTTCGATGCTCAGCGGATCGTTCAGCGCCAGGCCCGCGAGCAGGCGGATCTGGTCGGAGAAGGTGGCGGAGAACAGCAGCGTCTGGCGCTTGCGCGGCAGCGCCGCGTACACCGCCTGCAGCTCCTCGGCGAAGCCCAGGTCGAGCATGCGGTCGGCTTCGTCGAGCACCAGGGTCTGCACCTGGCCGAACTTGATCGCGTTCTGGCGGAACAGGTCGAGCAGGCGGCCCGGGGTGGCCACCAGCAGGTCGACGCCACGGCGCAGGCGCATCATCTGCGGGTTGATGCTGACCCCGCCATACACCGCGTAGGTCGACAGCGGCAGGTTCTCGGCGTACTCGCGCACATTGGCGTGAACCTGCTCGGCCAGCTCGCGGGTCGGCACCAGCACCAGCGCGCGCACCGAGTTGGCGGCGACCTTCTCGCCCTCCAGGGCCAGGCGCTGCAGCACCGGCAGGGCGAAGCCCGCGGTCTTGCCGGTGCCGGTCTGGGCCGCGGCCATCAGGTCGCGGCCGGCGAGCACGGCGGGAATGGCCTGGGCCTGGACCGGGGTCGGGGTGGTGTAGTCCAGTGCCTGCAGGGTGCGCAGCAGCGGTTCGATCAGGCCGAGTTTGGCGAAATTCATGGCAATACCGTCAGGGGGTTCAGCGAAGGCGGCAAGTTTACCCCAGCGCCACGGCCATCCAAAGGCCCTGTATACGCGGGTTTATCTGCGAATGGGCTGCGCAACAGCCCCTTGCGATGTCCAAAAAGCAAACGTTTTCAACCAGTTACAAATAGCCTGAAAAAGCGTTTCAGCTTCGCCCCGCCTTGCCGATAACCCCTGCACGAATCAGCAGGGCTCCCCACAAGAACAACGCCCAGCGATTGAGATCAAGTGAGCGACATCATTTTCTGGGAGAGCGTGCATGAACAGCTGGTTCGCCAACATCAGCGTCAACCTCAAACTCGGCCTGGGCTTCGGCCTGGTCCTCGTACTGACCGGCCTGCTGGCCCTGACCGGCTGGAACAGCCTGGGCAGCCTTATCGACCGCAGCAACTGGATGAGCGACATCAGCCAGCTCAACAATGACCTGACCAACCTGCGCGTGGCGCGCCTGCAATGGATGCTGACCAACGGCGACGACGCTTCGGCGGCCAACGTCCAGGCCAAGCTCGACGCCTTCGGCAGCCAGCAGCAACACCTGGTCAACTCCTTCAAGAGCCCGGAAAACGTCAAGCTGCTGCGCGAGCAAGGCCAGAGCATCAGCGAGTACCGGGTTTCGCTGGAGAAGATGCGCCAGGGCTACAAGACCACCCTCACCGCCCGCGATGCGATGAACCAGGCCGCCGGCCGCGCCAACGAGGCGATCGAGGCCATCAGCGCCGCCGTGCTGTCCAACGCCGAAAGTGATGCCAGCCGCCTGGCCCAGTACCTGCTGATCAGCAAGGCCAAGCAGCAACTGGTGCAGGTGCGCCTGGACGTGCGCAGCTACATCGCCGACCTCACCACTGAAACCGAGCAAGCCGCCGTGCGCCAGCTGGAGAGCGCCCTGGCCGAGATCGACAGCCTCAAGCGCCAGCTGCCAGGCGAAGCTTCGCGCATCCAGCAGTTCGAAAGCGCCGTGCTCGCCTACCGCGACGCCGTGCGCCAGTTCCGCGACGCCACCGCCGCCATCGGCGTGGCCCGTGCCGAAATGACCGTGCAGGGCGCCGACATCGTCAAGCGCAGCGACGAGCTGTACAAGATCCAGATCGAACGCCGCGACGCCGAAAGCATCCAGGCCCGCAGCCTGCAGACCACCGCCACCCTGCTGGCGCTGTTGGTCGGCATTCTCGCGGCCTTCATCATCACCCGCCAGATCACCCGCCCGCTGCGCGAGACCATGGACGTGGTGAACAAGATCGCCAGCGGCGACCTCACCCAGAACCTGCGTGTCACCCGCCGCGATGAGCTGGGCGCCCTGCAAGAAGGCATCGCACGCATGGGCACCACCCTGCGCGACCTGATCACCGGCATCCGCGATGGCGTCACCCAGATCGCCAGCGCCGCCGAAGAGCTGTCGGCGGTGACCGAGCAGACCAGCGCCGGCGCCAACAGCCAGAAAGTCGAAACCGACCAGGTGGCCACCGCCATGCACGAAATGGCCGCCACCGTGCAGGAGGTCGCGCGCAACGCCGAGCAGGCCTCCCACGCCGCGACCAACGCCGACGACGAAGCCCGCACCGGTGACAAGGTGGTCAGCGAAGCGATCAGCCAGATCGAACGCCTGGCCCGCGAAGTGCACCGCTCCACCGAAGCCATGACCCTGCTGCAGCAGGAAAGCCAGAAGATCGGCAGCGTGATGGACGTGATCAAGTCGGTGGCCGAGCAGACCAACCTGCTGGCGCTCAACGCCGCCATCGAAGCGGCCCGTGCCGGTGAAGCCGGCCGTGGTTTCGCCGTGGTCGCCGACGAAGTGCGTGGCCTGGCCCAGCGCACCCAGCAGTCCACCGAAGAGATCGAAGGCCTGATCGCCAGCCTGCAGAACGGCACCCAGCAGGTCGCCGAAGTCATGAACGGCAGCCGCAGCCTGACCGACAGCAGCGTCGAGTTGGCGCGCAAGGCCGGTGGCTCGCTGGAGAGCATCACCCGCACGGTGTCGAACATCCAGTCGATGAACCAGCAGATTGCCGCCGCCGCCGAGCAGCAGAGCGCCGTGGCCGAGGAGATCAGCCGCAGCATCCTGAATGTGCGCGATGTATCCGAGCAGACCGCCGCAGCCAGCGACGAGACCGCCGCCTCCAGCGTCGAGCTGGCGCGCCTGGGTGGTCACCTGCAGACGCTGGTCAGCCAGTTCCGCGTCTGACCTCAAGAGCCTGGGGCCGCTTTGCGGCCCTTTCGCGGCACAAGGCCGCTCCTACAGGAATGTGCGATCCCCTGTAGGAGCGGCCTTGTGCCGCGAAAGGAGGGCAACGCCCTCCCAAGGCTGCAACGATTTACTTGACGATCATCCCCACCCCACGGCCACGCGGGTCGGACGCGGTCTCCAGCGTCTCCCCGGTCACCCGGATCGCCTGGATGTCGCCCATCTCCCAGCCCTGGTCCTCCAGCACATAGCCCATCTTCTTCAAGTCATCGGCCACCTGCCCGGTCAGCGGTGCGTAGCTGTCGAAGTAGATCGTGTCCTTGGGCAGCAACTGGTGATGCACGCGCTGCGCCGCCACCGCCTTCTCCAGCGGCATCTGGTAGTCGTACAGGTTGTTCATCACCTGGAAGATCGAAGTGAAGATCCGCGAACCACCCGGCGTGCCCACCACCAGCACCACCTTGCCATCGCGGGTCACCAGGCTCGGGCTCATCGACGACAGCATGCGCTTGCCCGGGGCGATGGCGTTGGCGTCACCGCCGACCACGCCAAAGGCATTGGCCGCGCCGGGCTTGGCGCTGAAGTCGTCCATCTCGTCGTTGAGCAGGAAGCCCGCGCCTTTCACCACCACGCCGCTGCCGTAGTCGAGGTTGAGGGTGTAGGTGTTGCTCACCGCATTGCCCTGTTTGTCGACGATGGAGAAGTGCGTGGTCTGGTGCGGCTCCAGCCCCGGCTTGACCTTGTCGGTCTCGGAAATGGCGCTCGGGTTGACCTGGGCGGCGCGCTTGGCCAGGTAGTCCTTGGCGATCAACTGGTCGACCGGCACCTGGGTGAAGGCCGGGTCGCCCAGGTAGTCGGCGCGGTCGGCGAACACCCGCTTCTCGATTTCGGCCAGCAGGTGGATGTACTGGGCGGAGTTGTGCCCGACCCCCTTGAAGTCCGCCGCGCGGTCCTCCTTGATGCCCAGCAGCTGGGCCAGCGCCACGCCACCGGAGCTGGGTGGCGGCGCGGTGTAGACCACGTTGCCGCGCCAGTCGATGGCGATCGGGTTGCGCCACACCGCCTTGTAGTCCTTCAGGTCTTGCTTGGTGATCAGCCCCTTGTCGGCCTGCATCTGCGCCACCAGCAGGTCGGCGGTCTTGCCCTGGTAGAACTCGCTCACTCCCTGGTCGGCGATGCGCTCCAGGGTCTTGGCCAGTTCCGGCTGCTTGAACAGCTCACCGACTTTCATATTGCCGAAATAGTCGTTGAAGTTGGTGGCGGTCTTGAACATGCCCTGGGCGTCGTCGCGGTACTGGTACTGCTTCTGGGCAATCTTGAAACCGTTCTGGGCGTAGCCGATGGCCGGGGTCAGCAGCTCGCTCCACTTGAGCTTGCCGAACTTCTGGTGCGCCTCCCACAGGCCCATCACCGTGCCTGGCACACCGGCGGCGCGGGCACCGACCAGGCTCAGGTTCTCGATCACCTCGCCCTTGTCATCCAGGTACATGGTCTTGGTGGCAGCCTTGGGCGCCACTTCGCGGTAGTCGAGGAAATACGGCTTGCCGTCGACGAACAAGGTCATGAAGCCACCGCCGCCGATGTTGCCGGCCTCGGGGTAGGTGACGGCCAGCGTGAAAGCAGTCGCGACCGCGGCATCCACCGCGTTGCCGCCCTTCTTGAGAATGTCGGCGGCCACCTGTGCGCCATATTGATCAGGCGCGGCCACAGCACCACCTTCCAACGTCACGGCAAAGGCGGAAGAACAGCTCAGGATCGCGGCCCCGAGGGCCAGCGACTGGGACAGAACGATACGCATGGGCACTTCCTAGTGTTGTTTTTGTTGATCAGTCATTAAGGCCGAAGGCATTCGACTAAGCAATTCACGTAGGAAAATTCCGGCGCCAAAGGATAGGGCCTGTCGCGTTCAGGCAACTTCTAGCAGGCGTAGACCGCCAATTTTTTCTGGATGAAGTCGAGGAAACACTGGATACGCAGGGCCAGTTGGGTGTTGCGGTAGTACACCGCGTGGATCGGCTGGCGATAGCCGTTGTTGTGCTCGGCGAGCAGCACCTGCAGGCGGCCCGAGCGAATGTCCTCGTGGGTCATGAAGTGCGACAGGCTGACGATCCCTTCGCCGGCCAAGGCCAGCTGGCGCAGCGTCTCGCCACTGGAGGCGAGCAACTGCGGGCGGATCGCCCAATGGTCGCCCTGGGCATGGCGCAGCGGCCACTGGTTGAGCGAATCGAGGGTACTGAAGCCCAGCAGACAATGGCCATTGAGTTCATCGACCGTCTGCGGTGTGCCGTTTCGCGCCAGGTACTCGGGGCTGGCGAGCACCTGCACCGGGCTGCAGCCCAGCGAGCGGGCATGCAGGCTGGAGTCGGCCAGTTCGCCGATACGGATGGCCACGTCGGTGCTTTGCTCCAGCAGGTCGATGATCAGGTCATCGGTGTTCAGCTCCAGCTCGATGCCTGGGTACTGCTGACGAAACTCGCCGATCCACGGCAGGATCGCATGCAGCATGAAGGGTGCCGCGGCATTGATGCGCAGACGCCCGGACGGCGTCTGGCGGTGCATCGACAGGCGCTCTTCCATGTCGTCGATCTGCTCGAGAATAAGCCGCGCGCGCTCGAGGAAGAACCGCCCCTCTTCGGTCAGGTCCATGCGCCGGGTGGTGCGGTTGACCAGGGTGGTGCCGAGCTTGTCCTCCAGCCGCGACAACGTGCGGCTGACCGCCGATGGCGTCTGGCCGATCTGCTCGGCTGCGGCCGAGATCGAGCCGCAGTCGATGACGGCGACGAAAACCTGGAGTTCTTCGGAGCGAGTTTTCACGCGAGTGAGCCTGGTGGGAAGATGCCGTGATTGATAGCCGTTGATCAACGTACATGCAAGCGCCTAGCCCCCTGTAGGAGCGGCTTCAGCCGCGATGCAGGCACCGCGGTTCTGGCACCCGCTTCGCGGGTGATCGCGGCTGAAGCCGCTCCTACAGAGGTCGTGTCAAAGCGTTCAGGCCTTGCCGAACACCTCGCCCAGGTGCTGCTCATACGCCGCCAGCGCCGCCGGCACATCCGGGCGCTTCATCACATCCACCGCCAGGAAGGTCGGCAGCCCGCTCATACCGAGGAACTGGTTGGCCTTGTGGAACGGGAAATACACCGCATCCACGCCTTTGCCTTCGAAGAAATCACTGGGGTCGTCGAACGCCTGCTGCGGCGCGTTCCAGGTCAGCGACAACATGTACTGCTTGCCCTGCACCAGGCCACCGCTGCCGTACTTCTGCGAGGCATCGGAACGGGTCCGGCCATCGCTGGCATACAGGCTGCCATGCCCGGCGGTGAACACCTCGTCGACATACTTCTTCACGGTCCACGGCGCGCCCATCCACCAGCCCGGCATCTGGTAGATCACCACATCGGCCCAGAGGAATTTCTCGACTTCTTCCTGGAGGTCGTAACCACCGTCGATGAAGGTCTGTTTCACATCGAAGCCAGCGCGGTCCAGATGGGCCAGGGCGGCGTCGTGCAGGGTCTGGTTCAGGCGACCGTCGGAATGGGCGAACTGTTTGCCACCGTTGAGCAGGAGGATCTTTTTCATCACGGGCCTCGAAAGTATCGGTATCGATCCGAGGCGGGGGTGCCTGCCGACCGAGTCATTTGGAATGGCGGCAGGTTAAGGAGACACAAGCAGGGGAAAAAGCGGCGTGAGGTCAAAATACATTTGCCTCATAGTCACGAATGATAAACATATTGTTGATTTAGAATGCCTTCATCCCGTCATCCATAGAGGCAAACCCAATGAGCGAGCCGTACGCCTTCATCCTCAAAGCCAAGACCCATCCGGAAAAAGCCGAAGCCTTCGAGCAGTTGTTCCGTGCCTACGTCGAGCCCAGCCGCCTGGAGCCGGGCTGCATCGAGTACCACATGCTGCGCGACAAGGAAGACCCGAGCCTGTTCGTGTTCTTCGAGGTCTGGGCCAGCAAGGCCGACCTGGACGTGCACTCGGCGCTGCCGCACATGGTCGCGTTCGGCGAGAAACGCATGGAGTTTCTGGAGCGCGATTTCGATATCCAACTGATCGACATGCTCAGCGCCTCGTCGGCCAGCCGCTGAATCGGCAACGACGAAGGGGCCACGTGGTGGCCCCTCATGCTCAATGCGCCACGGCCAGCTCGCGCAGCGCCGCCGAGGCGAGAAAGCCCGAACGCGAGGCGTAGCGATGGTCACGCTTGACCTTCTCGTCGATCCGCTGCAGCAGGTTCTCCGGCAGCGTCGCGTTGAAGCGTACCGCCTTGCCCAGGTACGGGGTGACGTCGAACTCCACCACCGCCCAGACGCCGCCAGCGTAGTCGGGGTTGGCCACATGCACGTCCACTTCCTGGGCCTGGGGCAGCGCCTCGCCATCGGCCACCAGCCCTTCGAAATGCAGCGCCAGGGCCTCCTGGACGTTGTCCAGCGCCTGGGAAACGCTGGCACCGGCGGAGAAGCAGCCAGGCACGTCGGGCACGATCACGCCGTAATCCGAGTCCTCGTCCTTGTGCAGCACAACTGGAAATTTCATGGTTTGTCTCCATTGATCTTCGGGGTGACAGATCACCCTGGATAGCATCATCGGCCTCATTTCAGGCCCGCCTGTTTAAGGATGCTGTGGGCGGTGCCCCTGGGCAGGTCGCTCTTGGGATGTGGCACCGTGACGCGCCCCCGCTTGAACGGGTGCCTGAACTGATGATGGCTGCCCTTCACCTCGACTTCGTACCAGCCATCGGCCTCGATGAGCTGAATCACGTCCCTGCTGCGCATTCGGCATTCCTTTGGCAGGCGATGTGTAGCGTACACATCGGCATGGGTAAAAACAAAGCCAAATACACACCATGCACACCGCAACCGACAAGCGGCGCATTCCTTCAGCCACGCGAGCCTTGTCTGGTTCACAAGTAGGCGATTTGCAGCTTGCCCCCGGCCAGCCCGATTCCCCACAATCTGCGCCATGCCGCACCATGACAGGGAGTTTCACGTGCCATCGATCTACCAGCTCAAACCTCGCTTCCAGGCACTGCTGCGCCCTTCGGTCCAGCGCCTGTATGACCGTGGTATCACGGCCAACCAGGTCACCGTCAGCGCTGCCGTCGTCTCCGTCCTGCTGGGCCTGCTGCTGGCCAAATTGCCCCACCTGACCTGGCTGTTCATCCTCGTGCCGATCTGGATGCTGCTGCGCATGGCGCTCAACGCGGTGGACGGCATGCTGGCCCGCGAGTTCGGCCAGCAATCGAAACTGGGCGCCTACCTCAACGAACTGTGCGACGTGATCGCCGATGCCGCGCTGTACCTGCCCTTCGCCTTGCTGGCAGGTGTCTCGCCCACTTTGGTGGTACTGGTGGTGCTGTTCGCGGTGATCAGCGAATACGCCGGAGTAATGGGCCCCCTGGCCGGCGCCTCGCGCCGCTATGACGGGCCGATGGGCAAGAGCGATCGAGCGTTCGCCTTCGGCGTACTGGGCACCGGCGTCGCCATCGGCCTGTTGAATGCTGCATGGATCAACGGCCTGCTGCTGGTCATCCTGCTGCTCTCGCTCTATACCCTGTACAACCGGGTTCGCCACGGCCTGATCGAAGCCCGCTGAGCCCTCCGCTGTCGAACAAGGATATTCGCCATGCGCCAAGCGCAATCGCTGCATTTCTCCAGCCATGACGGGGTCGAGCTGCACTACCGTCACTGGCCCGCCACCCGCAACGAACACCAGCCTCGCCGCGCCGTGGTGATGTTCCACCGCGGCCACGAGCACGGCGGGCGCCTGGCGCACCTGGCCGACGAGCTGGACCTGCCCGGTTACGACTTCTTCGCCTGGGACGCCCGCGGCCACGGCCAGTCGCCGGGCGCTCGCGGCGACAGCCCGGGCTTCGCCACCAGCGTGCGCGATGTGCAGACCTTCATCGAGCATATCCAGGCGCAGCACGGCATCGCCGAGCCGGACATGGTGGTGCTGGCGCAAAGTGTCGGCGCCGTGCTGATCGCCACCTGGGCCCACGACTACGCGCCGAGGGTGCGCTGCCTGGTGCTGGCCTCGCCGGCATTCAAGGTCAAGCTCTATGTGCCCTTCGCCCGGCCCGGGCTGAAGCTGCTCAAGGCCTGGCGCGGCAACTTCTTCGTCAACAGCTACGTCAAGCCGCGCCTGCTGACCCACGATCCGGAGCGGGTCATGTCGTATGTGGCCGACCCACTGATCAGCCGCCCCATCTCGGTCACCATGCTGCTGGGCCTGTATGACGCCGCCGACCGCGTGGTGGCCGACGCCCAGGCGATCCAGGTCCCCACGCAACTGCTGATCTCCGGCGCCGACTTCGTGGTCGAGCGCAAGCCCCAGGAGCAGTTCTTCGAGCGCCTGGGCAGTGCGCGCAAAGAGAAACACATCCTCCCCGGCTTCTTCCACGACACCCTCGGCGAGCGCGACCGCGCCCATGCCCTGGCGCGGATCAAGCGCTTTGTCGAACACTGCTTCGATGCCCCGGTGCCCGCGCCTTCGCTGCTCGACGCCGACAAGGCTGGCGCCAGCTGCGCCGAGGCCGAGAGCCTGGCCGCGCCGCTGCCGCGCAACTCGCCACGCGATCTCTACTGGCGCGCCACCCGCGCCAGCCTGCGGCTGGGCAAGGGCCTTTCCGAGGGCGTGAAGCTGGGCTTCGACACCGGCTTCGACTCCGGCTCCACCCTCGATTATGTCTACCGCAACCAAGCGACCGGCAAAGGGCGGATCGGCGAATTGATCGACCGCAACTACCTCGACGCCATTGGCTGGCGCGGCATCCGCCAGCGCAAGCTGAACGTCGAAGAACTGCTGCGCCTGGCCATCGCCAGGCTGCGTGAGCTACACCGCCCGGTGCGCATCGTCGACATCGCCGCCGGCCATGGCCGCTACATCCTCGAAGCGCTGCAAGGCCTGCAGCAACTGCCCGAGTCGATCCTGCTGCGCGACTACAGCGAGCTGAACGTGCAACAGGGCAGCGCGCTGATCAACGAAAAGGGCCTGGGCGACATCGCCCAGTTCATCCAGGGTGATGCCTTCGACCGCCAAAGCCTGGCCAGCCTCGACCCGCGCCCTACCCTGGCGGTGGTCTCGGGCTTGTATGAGCTGTTCCCCAGCAATGAAATGGTAGGCAACTCGCTGGCGGGCCTGGCCGATGCCGTCGAGGACGGCGGCTACCTGGTCTACACCGGCCAGCCCTGGCACCCGCAGTTGGAGATGATCGCTCGTGCCCTGACCAGCCACCGCGGCGGTGAGGCCTGGGTGATGCGCCGGCGCAGCCAGGCGGAGATGGACCAGTTGGTGGAAGCGGCCGGATTCCGCAAGATCGCCCAGCGCATCGACGAATGGGGCATCTTCAGCGTCAGCCTGGCGCAGCGGGTGCGTTGATGGCGCGTGAAGCGGGGCTGGTTCGCCGGGGCGTGCTCTGGCTGTTGCTGCTCGGGCCGTTCTTTTTCCTCAGCTACGGCCTGACCAACACCTACACCGCAGGCCGTGATGACATCGGCAGCCTGGTGTTCGCCTGGGAACGGCACATGCCGCTGTGGCCGTGGACGATCATCCCGTACTGGTCAATCGACCTGCTCTACGGGTTGTCGTTCCTGCTGCCGCTGACACGCCGGGAGATGGACCGCCATGCCCTGGCCCTGCTCACCGCGCAGTTCATCAGCGTCGCTTGCTTCCTGCTCTGGCCGCTGCGCTTCACCTTCGAGCGCCCCGAGCTGTCGGGGCTGTTCGGCTGGTTGTTCGATGTGCTGATGGGCTTCGACAAGCCCTACAACCAGGCGCCGTCGCTGCATATCGCGTTGCTGGTGATCATCTGGACGATGTTTGCCCGGCATACCCAGCAGCGTCTGTGGCGCTGGCTGGTGCATGGCTGGATGGGGTTGATCGGCCTGTCGGTGCTGACCACCTGGCAGCATCATTTCATCGATGTGCCGACTGGGGCACTGGCCGGTTTCGTCTGTCTGTGGTTGTGGCCACGGCAGGGGGCTTTACCTTGGCAGACAGCCCGATTTGCGCGTGCCCCCAAACGTTGGCGGCTGGCACTGCGCTACGCGCTGGGGGCCATGCTGCTCGCGGTGATCGCATTCAAGCTCGGACATGCGGCATTGTGGTTGCTGTGGCCTGCCGTGTCGCTGCTGCTGGTGGGGCTGAACTATGCCGTAGTCGGGGCAGGTGGTTTCCAGAAAGGCGCGGATGGCCGACTGTCCATTGCCGCGACCTGCTTGCTGGCACCCTACCTGCTGGCCGCCTGGGCCAATTCGCGGCTGTGGACATGGCGGCATCCCCAGCCGGACGAAGTGTGTGATGGCGTGCACCTCGGGCGCCTGCCTGGGCGCAGCGATGCTTCATCATTCGCCGGCATTGTCGATTTATGCGCTGAGCTCCCCGGCCCATTCGCCGGCAAGCCGGCGCCTACACAGAGCGCGTCGCCACGGCGTTACCACAACCTGCCAACACTCGACTTGGTCGCCCCCAGCAGCCAACTGCTGCAGCAAGCAGCCAAGGCCATCGAAGACCTGCGCCAGCAAGGCCCTCTGCTGGTCTGCTGCGCCCTGGGGTATTCACGCAGCGCCAGCGCGGTGGCCGCCTGGCTGGTGCTCAGCGGTCGCTGCAACGATGTTGATGAGGCCGAAACGCTGATCCGCAAGGCCCGCCCCGGCGTAGTCTTTCACCCGGCCCATCGCCTCGCCCTGCAACAGTTGGAAGCGCACCCATGAACCTGTTCGTCGTCGCCAGCCTGCTCGCTCGCGGGCGCCAACTGGAACGCCTGTCGGATGGCATCACCCTGTTGGCCCTGGCCTGTAGCCTCGCACCGTTGCTGGGCATGCCGCTGCCTGTGCTGTCCAGCGTGCTCTGCGCGGCATTGCTGGTGATCGGCCTGGCTCACAAGTACTGGGCCATCCGTGTCGCCCTGGATGCCGAGCTGTTCGCCCGTCTAGGCGCCAGCAGCGACCTGCCCGCCGCCACCCAGGCCCTGGACCACGCGCTGTTCGACCTGCGCCTGAAACCCACCGCCAGCGACACCCGCGACTGGCCGGCCCGCAGCCAGGGCGCCCTGGCCCTGCTGCGGCGCCAGGCCCTGTGCCTCGCGGTACAGGTCGTACTCGCTCTCGTTCTCCCCTTCACCGGATAAGACCGCCGCCATGCTCGCCAGCCTGACCGCCTTCGTCATCACCTCCGCCGCCCGCCTGATCACCGGCGCCCGCGCCCTGTGGCTGGGCTGCACGCCGCAACCGGTGCAACGCCTGTACTTCGCCAACCACAGCAGCCACGGCGACTTCGTGCTGCTCTGGGCGGCATTGCCCGAGGCTTTGCGCCGTCACACCCGCCCTGTGGCCGGCGCCGACTACTGGTGCAAGCCGGGCATCCGCGACTTCCTCATCCGCCAGGTGTTCAATGGCGTGCTGATCGACCGCCAGCGCCCGGCCGGCGAGGGCAACCCGCTGCAACCGGTGCTCGATGCCTTCGCCCAGGGTGACTCGCTGATTTTCTTCCCCGAAGGCACGCGCAACCTCACCGACGACCCGCTGCTACCGTTCAAGAGCGGCCTGTTCCACCTGGCCTCGGCCAACCCGCAGGTCGAACTGGTGCCGGTGTGGATCGCCAACCTCAACCGGGTCATGCCCAAGGGCCGTGCCCTGCCGCTACCCCTGCTGTGCACCCTGAGCTTCGGCGAACCGCTGCACCTGCAAGCCGACGAAGACAAGCACGCGTTTCTCGAGCGGGCCCGCCAGGCCCTGCTGAACCTGGCCCCGAAGGAAGCCTGAGATGGACCACAACACCCTGTCGCTGTTCGCCGGCATCGGCGCCCTGCTGCTGCTCGCCAGCCTGATCGGCCGCCTGCTCAAGCGGCGTGCCGGCCCTGCCCCGCACGCGGTGATCGACAACCTCAACGCCCGCATCAACGCCTGGTGGGTGATGGTGCTGGTGATCGGCATCGCCTTCCTGTTCGGCAAGTACGGGGTGATCGTGCTGTTCTACGGCGTGTCGTTCTATGCCCTGCGCGAGTTCATGACCCTCACCCCCACCCGGCGCAGCGACTACCCGGCGCTGGTGGCGGCGTTCTATGTGGCGCTGCCGGTGCAGTACCTGCTGATCGCCGTGGACTGGTACGGGATGTTCAGCATCTTCATCCCGGTGTACCTGTTCCTGTTGCTGCCGATCCTCGCCAGCTTCGGCGGCGACACCACGCGCTTCCTCGAACGCGCCTCGAAGGTGCAGTGGGGCTTGATGATCGCGGTGTACTGCGTGTCGTCGGTGCCCGCGCTGATGACCCTGGATATCCCTGGCTACGAAGGCCGTAACCTGCTGCTGATCGCCTGGCTGATCCTCGTGGTGCAGATCAGCGACGTGCTGCAGTACGTGTGCGGCAAGCTGTTCGGCAAGCGCAAGGTGGCGCCCAACCTGTCGCCGTCGAAGACCGTCGAGGGGCTGGCCGGTGGCGTGGCCCTGGCCACGCTGGTCGGCGCGCTGCTGTGCTGGATCACCCCGTTCACCTTCTGGCAGGCGGCGCTGATGGCGCTGACCGTCAATGCCATGGGCTTCTTCGGTGGGCTGGTGATGTCGGCGATCAAGCGCGACCGCGGAGTGAAGGATTGGGGCCACATGATCGAAGGCCACGGCGGCATGCTCGACCGCATGGATTCGGTGTGCTTCGCCGCGCCGGTGTTCTTCCACTTTGTGCGTTACTGGTGGGCGTAGGGCTGCGCGACCTCTGTAGGAGCGGCTTCAGCCGCGATCACCCGCAAAGCGGGTGCCAGGCACCGCGTTGCCTGCATCGCGGCTGAAGCCGCTCCTACACCCTGCGTGACAAGAGACCCTGCCATAGCGCGGGCAGACAGCTGGACGTCGAGCCCAGGCAACTGCACGGGCGGCGATGCCCCTATGGTGATGCCTCACCTCACCCGCTGCCTGGAGCCACGCCATGTCCGATTTCATCACCGTCCTGCGCGAAACCTGCCCCACCCCCGTCGTCGACGCCACCAAGTGGAAGCGCATCGGCGGCGACCCGCACACCGTCAACCTCAACGCCTACCTGTCCGCCGACGGCAGCAAGATCATGGGCACCTGGATCTGCACGCCGGGCACGTTCGAGGTCCACTACGAGAAGTGGGAGTACTGCCACTTCCTCGACGGGTACTGCATCGTCACCCCCGAAGGCGAAGCGCCCAAGCATCTGAAAGCGGGTGATGTGTTCGTGATCGAACCTGGCATGAAAGGCACCTGGGAAGTGGTGGAGACGGTGCGCAAGTATTTCGTGTTCGCCTGACCGCTCGCATAAGCGTTGCCAGCACCGGCGACACAGCCAAGGCCAAACAACCCCACCTGGTAGAAGTTCCTTTACCCAACAGAAGTGGGGTTGCACGAGCGTCGACACTTTCGCGGGCAGATTCATTCGACTACATCGAGCGGTCCCTTGCCCCATGCATGCACCCTGGAATGGGCCGTAGGGCCGAACAGCAAGATCTGAAGTCTCCAGCCCTTTCCAAACTGTCCGTGGAGGTGGGCTAGACCCCGTCATCAAACGCTGGCAAAAGTAACTCCATCACGGCTTCCTTCAGGAAGACATGCCCACTCCCTCCAGTCGGCGTCACGAACTTGACTCTCAGCTTCGAGGTGTGTTCAGGCACATCCATTATTCTTTTGGCATCCAACCTGTGCCAGGTCACATCCGTCCCGGAAGGGCCCAATGGCTCGTCAAAAATCCTGGCTCCATCGCTCCCGTCATCCTCAATCAAGAACACAGCGAGCCGGCATCCGAGTAACCGTTCGTGGCTGTACAGGCACCCAAGCTTGTATTCAGGGCGCCCCTCACTGAGTGGGTTCGCTGGAACGGGAAGCTCAATGTCCTGCCAGATGTTAGCTTCCGCACGAACCAGGACATAAGTGCTGCCATCAGGTTCCGTGAGGAAGTCGTAATATGTGTTTCTTTTATTACACTTCCAAGGTGTAAGGTGCTGATCTTCATAACCGATGCTACCGACGGGAAACAAATGGCCCAACAGTACTGAATGACTCTTGGTTTCCTCTTCGCTTGAGGCATTCGGCATTAGGCTTGAGCTAATGGACATGGGTATCTCCTGTGTCATGTTTTACAAACCGATAGAAAAGCCAGAAACAACGGTCACTCTCTCAGCGGCCAGGCAAACAACACTCAACTCCGCCTGAAGGCCACCGTTTGCGCTTCGGCAACGATCAAGGGAGCTTCAAATACTTTTCGACCAGTTCATTGACGTCCGATTCGAAGCCCGCCCCGCCAGGCAAGGCCAGGTAACGGACCTCCAGGATGATGTCGCTGAGACTATTGATCAGCTCTTCTTGCGCTGCATGACGAGGGAACTTCAGGTGCCAATCGGACACCGCGCCCGTGCCTTCGAATGGCAGATAACGATCATCCGTCTCGGCGGCGGTCACCAGGCCGATGTCCTGGCTGGCCGAAGACAGGCAGACCTGCTGCCGCGCACGCAAGCTCATCATCACGTAGCGCCCGTCGCCCGCATCATCGCTCTCCTGCACTTCAGGCGTCAGGAACAACACGGCCTCGCGATCGGGTTGGGTCACCAACCGGCTAAGGGTCTGGGTCAAGGTTGCGCGGATGTTCTGGTAGGGGCCCAGCAGAGCAGGCAGTGTCAACGCCACACTGTGCAGACGACGCAGGTAGTGCCCCGGGTAATCCTGGTCGTACAGCATTTCCGACAGGCTGAATTTCAGTTCGCCATTGTCTGCCAGCGCCTCGAGCACCTTCTCCCAGTTTTCGAGCACTTCGCCGCCCGCGTCGAAGACCAGCTTCTGGCCCAGCAATGCCTGCAGCGACACCGTTTTGCGAAGCTCCAGGTGCCGCTCATGCCTCAGCAGTGCCTCCGTCTCCAACCGATGCAGGTCAAGCCGCAACTCGCCACCGGCATTCAGGCCGTAACGGTCCGCCTGCCAGATAGGCGTGCGGATGATCTGCCTGTCGTAGTTGCCCGTCTCGAACTGCCAGCAGGCCTGGGCACTGTTGCACAGGCTGACCGCCACATCGAACAAGGTCGCGTGCCAGGTGGTGGCCTGGGAGCGCAGCCATCGATAGAGCGACACGCTGGTGGATTTGTTCTGGTAGTACGCATACAACTGCTGCGAGTGCGCCAGGGCCTTGCGGCTGTGCGCCAGCGAGGCCTGGGCGGCCAGCGTCGTATGCTTTTGCGCTTCGAGTTGCTTGTCGATGACGTCCAGCTCCTTGCCGGCCAGCTTGGCTTGCAACTGCCATTCCTGGCGGCGGCGGCGGTAGCCTTCCGTTTCTCGCAACACATCGGCTGAGATCACCAAGGCACCTGCAGCGATTTCCGCGATCATTCCCGTCGCATTCAACGCACCTTCATACTTCTGGCCACCGTTGGCCATCCCAAAGACATTGGGCGCCAGGGAAGCCAGCTGGGCGGCAGCATAGACAGCGCTCAAGCCCGTGGATATTCCACGTCCCAGGGCACTGTTTGCTATCGCCGCCGTTTCCCCTGGCGATAGATTATCTTCGTACAAGCGCTGGTAGTGGTCCCGCCGCAACACCGTAGCGGCACGCTGGCCCATCAACACGCCCTCGTTCTTCTGTTGCTGGCTGAGCAACTGCTCCTGAATACCGATGGTGTAACCCGCGATTTCCGCAGCCTGCTGGTACTGCATCGCTTCCAGTTCGGTACGTTCTTCCAGCTCCAGGAAGCTGCGCAACTGCTCGCCGTACTGGATCAGCGCGGTCACCGTTTCCTGGGCCTTGGCCACCAGGGTGCGGAATCGGTAAGGCGGTACCACGGTGCGATAGCCCAGCAGGTGAGCCAGGTTGGCATTGCCGCCCATGCGCGCCATCAGCAGGTCGAACGGGTTCGCCGCTGGTGCATACAGCGGCAGCTCCATCGGATAGCCCTCGATGCTCAGGAAGTGGCGCAGGTTATAGAAGCGCTGCGCCAGAAGCTCCCAGGTATCCAGCAATGCTCGGTTAGCCGGCAAACGAAAGGCCGGATGCGCCGCTGCACCGGCCCAGAAGAATGTGGACAATTGCTTGGGCAGGTTCTCCGGCTTGACGGCGTGAGCGTGGTGCTCCAACAGCTCGCCGCCGTCCGACATAGCCAGCAGCTCGGACACGGTTCGTGGAGCCCAGGTATCGATCGAACGTGCGTCCGGCGCCTCGCCCATCAGGTCCGCCGCCATTCGGTACAGCAGCCAGGCATTGGCAAGGCTGTCGCGGGTTTGCCGACGGTATTGAAGATCGGCTTCACCGATCAGCAGGCCCACAGACTGCACGAAGACAGCCTTGCGGTAATGCGAAGGGTTGCGCAGCGCAATGGCATGCGGATCGATCAGCTCATGCTCGGGCGCGGCAGCCTCGGTATCGTCCTGCATCAACCATGCGCAGTTCCAATAATCGACCCCACGCGATTCCGTTGGCGCTTGCTTGCTTTGCGGGTTGAAGATCAGCCCCAGCCAGCGGCGGGCCTCTTCGAAGCGCTCCTCCTCCTGCAGACGCGAGGCAATCAGGTGGGGCACATGGAAGAACAGTTCGCGCAAATACATGCCGTTGGCATCGTACACGTTCAGCAATGGGTCTTCGGCTGACCGGCGCCAGACCTGATACACGCCGCCGCTACCCTCAGGGTCGTAGTCCGGCTCCTGCAGATGCTGCGCATCCCAGCTGAATACCGCCTGGGGGGTGACCTGGGCACGATTGATCAGGTCCGGGACCTGCTGGGAGTTCAAGCGTGCGGCCAGTGGCGAGCCTGAACCATGGATGAACTTGAGGACCAGGAAGTCAGTACCGTCTACCTGTTGATGAATGTGCGGCATCGTATCCAGGTCAAGGGTGGAAATGGATGATCGCTTCAGCGTGAACGTCGTTACCTTCTGCCCCTTCTGGCCAACCGTAAACTTGACCTCGTCCTTCCCCTCAGGCCAGGCAAGGCTCTCCCAGCTGCTGCTGGCGGCACCGTTGTAAGTGAACGGACCGGTCCACAATGGGGTGGGGGTGTCCACGACCTTCAATTCCATGTCATCCACGGTTGTGATCACAGGGAGCACAATGATGACGTTACTCCCGTCCACCAGCACCGACGGCACTTTGCTTCCATCGACACTGACAGTGAACCCTGCACCTTCACGGACTTCCGTGGCTTTATAGCCCGTTAGCGCGCTTATCAGCTTTTCTGACGCCTCGATCTCTTTCGTTGCCTCATGCCATCCATAAGATGTCTCTTTGAAGTCGCCTTTGGACAGCGTAATTGAGGAGATCGCCGAGTGCCCCAGTGCAAGCGTGTTAAAGTCAGGCGCTCCGGACGTCAAACAGCGAAGTTCAAGTTTTCCCGAAGCAGTGGAGCGCACCTGAACCTGGCCTAAACTACTTCCCAGTGTGATCAGACCAGCACCGAGACTCACCGCGTATATCAGATAGTACTTACGCACTTCGGTAGAGCGGGCACGCACGTACAGCTCGTACTTGCCTTTGCCCTGCTGCTGCAGAAGGACATCAAGATCCAGATGGGGATCGACGCCGTCCGATTCGACACTCTGCACCTGGAAGTCACTGGAGCTCACGCGCCGCTGGAAGTTCAACTTACCTGGTTCGTCGCTAAAGTGTTTAAACAGCACGCCCATGAGACCGTCGTTCTCAGTCCCACTCTCGGGAGGGAAGTCCACATCAGCCACCGCACGCTTCAGCACATCGCGCTGCACAATATAATGTTTTTCATATTTGCCATCGTCATGGGTGGCAAGTGCAACGTACAACTGGTCATCACTACCCTGTGCACGCCCTAATGCAAGCACCAATAATCTGTAAGGTGTCGGGTCAAACACTGCCCCATCAATATCCTCGCTCCAGAGGAGTTCCGGAGCCGACCACTGCTTATCCAGCCCCAGATAGATGATCTCGAGCTTCAGCGTGTAGCGCTCCTGCTCGGTTCCGTCAGCGAGTTGTACCGTGACTGGCGCCCCATAGTGCAACCAGACCATATGCAGGCGCCCGCAGAACAGCACCAGCCGGCCATGGAGCAGCGTACTCCCTGCCGGCAGGGTGATCGGCTGCCATTCCGTCCAGGCGTCGGGCTGGATATAGGTGGAGGCTTGGTCCAGGCGCACATCGACCTGCCGCCAGTAGTACTGGGGAGGTGAAGCCGTGTCCTTGCCCAGCAGGTAGTAATTCGAATTGGCGAAGTTGAAGCCGTCGAACCGTTCGCTGTCCAGATTATCCTCGCGGTAATCGATGTAACCGGACTGCACCCGGATGCTGTTCTGGTGCTCATAGTGCTTGAGGTAAGTCAGCAATGCATTCTGCACGGCGGCATCGGTAATCCGCCCCTGGCTCAGGTCGTTTTCCAGGGTCTTGAACAGCGTTGTCTTGTCCAGCCGCAGGTCGGCGCGGATATAGTTTTCGGGATAATCTTCCAGCATCTGGTACGCCGCCCAGATCGAGTAGTTCGACATGGCCTGCTGCCAGAAGGTCCTCACCTTAGGATCAAAGTCCTCCGGATACCCAGGCTCGAGGTTGTTCAAGATCGAGTTTATATAAGACTGGGTACACGCCAATGCTTCAGCCAGGTAAGACGTCGTCACCTTGGAGGTGACCTGGGTATCCATCATGAAGTAACGGTCCAGGTGCTCGGCCGTGATCATGTTCAGGGCACCCGCCTGCAACGTGTCCGGCAGCACGTGATGCATCACATAGGCACTCAGCGCGTCACGCCACTGTTCCGCCAGGGCGTCGGTCAATTCACTGTTCATAAAGACCTCTTCGAAAGGGGGAGCCAGGTGAAAGACCAGCGGTCAGCCCTGGGAGGGTTTGACGACGACATCACGCTCTATCGCTTTCATCATCTGCTTGCACCAAAGTCCGAACTTCAGCTCCACTTCGTCACGCAGTGCCGTGTTTTCGCAATCGATCGTCCACCTCACCACGCCGGCGACGACAGGATTTTCGGAGCCCAGTGGCGGCGTGAACTTCAATCCCAGTGAGGCGTCCGAATCGCGACCGGAATAGAGAAGCTGCATGGGCAGTTTCACCAACGGATGATCGTCTGGCAGTCGGTAGGTCAGGGTGTACTGCTTCTTGCCCGTTTGCGGCTGGATCAGGATGATCTTGTCGATAATGGGTTCGTCTGGGCCGGCTTCTTCTTTAAGCGTGATTGCCACGTCCAGCGGAACCATGAATTCGACACCTTCGAAGCGGTGGGGCGGCCCGTCATTCACAGTTGCGATAACAGTCCTGGGCCCCGGCGTTGTGCCTCGCAAAGCGAAGCGAGCGATACCCTCTGGCCCGGTAATCATCGGGTAGGTCTCAACCTCCCCGCCCTCGACACTCCAGACGACCGGGTAATTGGCAACGGGTTTGTTATCGGAGCTGGCGACACGGACCGCATACTCGCCAGCGCTGATGCCGTCCGCGATTGGCCACCGCTCGTCACCCTCATAGGTAATGTTGCTGGCATTGGCCAATACGTCGATGGACATCTCTTTTGAGTAGTACGACCTGGGCTCAGGTTCTGCCGTCGTCAGGATTGCAGTCACGGTCAATTCCCCTGCAATGGCGCCCTTCAAGGTAGCCCCTGCCTTGCCTTCATCACCACTCTCAGAATCCGCCACGATTTCGACACTAGGATCAGAGCAGGACCACGTGATCCTCTGAAACTTGAACGGATCGCCGTTCAGGCCAAGTACCGTTGCCTCGAGCTCAATGTCGTCACCCTCAACAGCCCATGACATCAGCACAACCGAGTTGATATAGGCCTTATCCTCGAAGCCCACCTCGAAGACCACGGGATCGCCATTGAGCGGCGCGTACCAGACAGCCACCTCGCCTTTGCCTGCTTCCCGGCTGCGCAGCTCGATGGTGCTCCAGCCCTCTTCGTCCGTCAGCGTTTCCCCAACGGTGGAGTCGAAGTACCCGATCTTGCTGGCCCAGTTCACCAGACGGTCTATACCCACGTTGCCGTAAATATCCTTCAATCTTGCCCTGAACCTGTAAACCCCTTCACCTCCCGCCAACTTGTCGAGGTCCCCTGCCTCCGGCTTGCCTTCGATGATGTCCACTTCCAACGTGGTTTCGTCGCAGTCGATCATGATCGGAGGCGCGATGGCTTGGCTGTCCAGCAGGTAGGTCCCCTTCACATGGGCGACCCCCTGCTGCTCCCCGGCCTGCAGCACCACCTGTGCAACCCCCATCCTGTCGGTGTAGCTGTAGAAGTCGAGCAGCTTGCCGAGGTCGGTGGACCAGGCCACCCGAATATCGGATACCGGTTGGTTGTTCATATCCAGCAAGGTCAGTGACACCGTGGTGGCTTCGGTACCGTCATCTTTTTTTGCAATCAACCGCGATTCGCTCACTTCGCACCGTGAAGACAAGCTCTGGCGCAGTTCCACCTCGTCACGGCGCTGTTCGGGATCACGACGCAAGCTGCTGAGCATCTCTTGCGCGACGCTGCGGTAGGCGTGTGTATCGGAGTAGGCCGTGAGCCGACTGAGCTTCATCAGCGACACAGCGCTCAGCCCGGTGCGTTCGCACAGTTGCCGGGTATTCAACAGGGTGAGCAGTTGCGCCAGATTGCGAATGATGCCATCGGGCGCTACCTCGGCCGCCACGTCGAGCACTTCGCGGATCCCCCACCCCAACCAGGTCGCGACCTTGTCGGCGGCGATATCCTTGATCAGCCGTTGTTCATTGGCGGTCAACTCCCCCTGTGCCTCGATCGCGGCAAAATAGCCCAGCAACTGTGCTTCCGTTTGCCTGGCCGAACGCAGGCAGCGCGTGTAGCGCTCAAGGAAATACAGGGTATGCAAGGTCAGCTCTGTGCTCTTCAGGCTGAAACGCGACCTTTCCGAGCCCTTCAGCACACTGGAGAACAACGCAGGGCTCAAGTCGAACTGGGTGGCAACCTGGGCACATCTCTTCATGCGCAGGAGCAGCGGCATCATTGCTTTCAGGGGCTCGGGCGCGAGGATGTCCGGGTTGAAGCCCACTGCACTCGACATCAGCGAATGCACTGTTCCTTCGGCCCAGTAGATCACCGGGATCACCTTCTCGGCATTGAGCGCCAGCACGTGTGACAAGCGCTCCTGCACTACCCCCCATTGCTGTACCCGAATGCGCAGTACCACCCCCTTGACCAGTGTTTTCAAGCGTTCGACTTCATCGACTGCCAACCCGGGCAACTCGATCCCGTCGCCTGATGAATCGACGATCAGCTGATCGATCACCGCGTTGACTTCCCGTTGGCCGAAGTTCTCGTAGTCGAGATAGTCGAAGTCCCGTGCACTACTACCGGTAGCCCTGATCAGGCCATTTTCATCCACCAGGTTCGTCAGTACATCTTGCCAGCGCTTGCTCACCAACCCGGGGACACCGGCCTCCGCCATGTCCTGATCAAAGTTGCGAAAAGGCAACAGGTCGCCCTTGAGCTCCATGAGCAGGGTCTTGAACTCCTGGGGCACCATGTCCACTGTCTCGATCGGCAGCAGTTGCTGGACCAGCCAGGCGATAGGCAGCTGCTGCTCCTGGCACCAGAGCACGCACTGACAGACGGCATAGGTGACGCTGACGGTGTCTGTCCGCGAGAAGTGCTCATACATGGCGTTTCTGGGGTCACCCGCCAGTTGCAGGGCATAGAGGCCTTCCGGATTCAGCACTTCCAGAAGCGACAACAGTTCGATCGTTGTGATCGAAAGCAGCCTGGCCAACAAGGTAACCCGATAGAACGCACTGAAGGTCGTGATCGAACGTGTCAGTGTTTCGCCTCCTTGCCCCTGCATGATCAGGCGCGACAAGTAGCGAAAGGTTTCCATGTTGATGCCGAGCCCTCGGCATAATTGATCGATGGTGCGTTTGCTCTCGCTGTCTTCGCCACTGAGCTTGAATGCCGTTCCATCGATCACCAGCGGCGTAACGGTATCGCTATTGAACACTCGGTCGAAGTGGCTGCGCTTATCACCGATGGCATACACACCCATATCCGACATCAGCGCGGCGAACGCTTCGGCACTGCAGGAGAAGCGTGCCTGCAAGTACTGGAACAGCCCCAACCCTCTGACGGTGTTGACCGTCATCAACAGCGGCGATTCCTCGGGCTCCCTTCTCCCGAGTTCAGCCAGCACGTGCCTTTCCGCATCGATAATCGCACACACTACCTGGTCCGTTTCCGAGTAGGACAGCTTCAGCGCATGGGCCAGGCGCACCAGGCGGTTGAGCCGGTCACAGCGGGGCTCGGATAAATTCAGGAACCGGTGGTGTTCGGGGGCATCAGGGGCACTTTCGACTGAAACAGGATCTTCTTCGCCACTGTTCAGGAACCGCGCGCCGAACAGGCCAGGGCTGACAGGCAGGCTGGAGCCACCGGCATTCTCTGACAAGGAGGGGGCATGCGCAGACAAGCCGAACAGCGACTCCATCCCATCCTGCGTCAACTCCAGTGCCTGACAGAAGTTCACCACATTCTGCAAGGTCGGGTAGCCTGCGACCCCGAAGTTTATGCGGTAGAAGTTGCTGGCTGTTTCCAATAGACGCGCGGTGTGTTGTTGCTCATTTCCTGCCGGCAAGGCCAGCAACCGGCGAGTCTGCGGGTTGAAACTGACACTTGCGGTCCTGAAAGGTGAAGGCTCCAGGAGAATGGCGCGCAATGCCGGCCCCAGCGAGGAGTTCTGCTGAAGGGCCATGTTCGATATTGTCGAGTGGGCACCTGGCTGAATGAAATAGGGGCTGTCGATATCCGACAGGTGCGTGAAATCGCTGATGTGCAGCTGATTGAACGCCAGTACTGTGCGGATCTGCTCCCAGTGGGTCTCGTAGGGAAAATGCCTGAACGGGTACCGCACGTCGAGCAGCTTGTCCTCGACGGAAGCCAGGTCCTGCGGATGCGCTTTGCGATGGTCGTCGATGGCACGCTCCATGACATGATTGACGATCTCGACCTGGGTCACCTCACGGTTCATGGTTGTTTCGTCGATCGACAGGTCGAACAGGTCGGGGCGCCGAGTCTCCAGACGCAGGACTTTGTCGGCATCACCTTGCCTTTCGATGTGTTCGCGGGCAAAGGTCAGCATGTCGATCAGGTAGGCCGCCGGTGATGTGGTGGCATCCACGGCACCTGGGTGGGTGTGATTGGCCCATGAAGGGTTGAACTGGTTTTCGAAGGTGGGGCCGCTGGTCAGCGCCAGGGGCCCCTTCATTTCATCCGCCGCTCGGCGGATGCCTGTGCTCAGGCGCTTTTCCCGGAACACACGCATCATGGCCGCCGCTGCGACGTCAAGGCGCGCCTTGAGCCGCCTCGCCTCGCTCGCTCGAAGCGGGGGGTAAAGCGCCATCAGCGACGTTGGCGTCTTGCACTGCAAGTCCAGAATCGACGCCTGCAATAAATCCATGTCGGCGAACTTGGCTTTGATTCCAGGTTCGGTATCAAGAATCCTCTCGAACAACGCAACGTGTTTGCGACCTTTGCGTTTGGCCATGTTGCCCCCTTGGCATCCTGGACATGAGCGCACCCGACAACCCACCCGTGGTAGCGCTGTTGTGGTTTACGCCGGATGCTAGGCCTGTGCCGCGAATCGAGAAACTGGCAAAAATGCCAGGTCCGCGGCGCTTGAAACATGAAGCCTCGGTCGCCTGGTTCGCCGGCAAGCCGGCTCCTACGGGATCGGTGCAGGTCCTGTAGGAGCCGGCTTGCCGGCGAAGAGGCCAACGCGATATCTCGCGCTGGCCCCCACGCACGCAAAAAAAAATCGCGAACCCGACACCCTTCCCCCTGGTGCGCAGTTACAGGGGGAAGGCCATCCGGCCCGCGATGAAGTCCAGCTTGCTCCGTCAGTCTTGCTTGCGATAACCCTCGACGATCGCCGAGAAGTCCTTGCCACCCTCGCCGCGCAGGCTCATGGCCTGGTACAGCTGCTGGGCCACCGCGCCGAGGATCACCGGTTGGTGCGCCTGGCGCGCGGCCTCGGTGGCCAGCCCCAGGTCCTTGAGCATCAGCTCGGCGCCGAAACCACCGGTGTAGCCGCGCGAGGCCGGGGCGGTGTCGATGATGCCCGGCCACGGGTTGTAGGTGTCCGAGCTCCAGCAGCGCCCCGTCGAGCTGTTGATGATGCCGGCCAGCACCTTGGTGTCGATGCCCAGCGCGTTGCCCAGGGCCATGGCCTCGGACACACCGATCATCGAGATGCCCAGCAGCAGGTTGTTGCAGATCTTGGCGATCTGGCCAGTGCCAACTTCACCGCAGTGCACGATATTGCGGCCCATCTGCGCCAGCACCGGCTGGAGCGTGGCGAACAGCTCGGCGCTGGCGCCAACCATGAAGGTCAGGGTGCCGGCCGCCGCGCCACCGGTACCGCCGGAGACCGGCGCGTCACCCATGTCGACGCCTTTGGCCGTCGCGGCCTTCGACACTTCACGGGCGGTCTGCGGGTCGATGGTGCTGCAATCCACGGTCGGGGTGCCGGGGCGGATGCCGGCCAGCACGCCGGTTTCTTCGTCCAGGTAAACGCTGCGCACATGGGCGGCGGCGGGCAGCATGGTGATCACCAGCTCGCTGTCGGCGGCGGCCGCTTTCGGCGAAGCGCTGACCTGCCCACCCAGCCCGGCAAGCTCCGCCAGCACGGTCTGGTTCAGGTCGAACAGGTTGAGCTGGTGGCCGGCCTTGATCAGGTTGCGGGCCATGGGCGCGCCCATGTTGCCCAGGCCAATGAATGCGATACGCATGGCGAGCTCCTTAGCGCAGGCTGATGGTGGTGTTCACACCGTCGTTGACGCTGTCGTCGTCGAACCAGCGGGCGGTGACGGTCTTGGTCTGAGTGTAGAACTGCACCACCTGCTTGCCGTACGGGCCGAGATCGCCAAGTTTGGAGCCACGGGAGCCTGTGAAGCTGAAGAACGGCACCGGCACCGGGATCGGAATGTTGATACCCACCTGGCCGATATCGATCTCGCTCTGGAACTTGCGCGCCGCCGCGCCGCTTTGGGTGAACAGGCCGGTGCCGTTACCAAACGGGTTGGCGTTGACCAGGGCGATGGCCTCGTCGAGGGTGTCCACTTCGAGCGTCACCAGCACCGGGCCGAAGATTTCCTGGGTGTAGACCTGCATGTCGGTCTTCACCCCGGAGAACAGGGTCGGGCCGATGAAGTTGCCTTGCTCGTAGCCCTGCACCTTCACGTCACGGCCGTCGAGCTCGAGCTTGGCGCCTTCCTTGATACCGCTTTCGATCAAGCCCAGCACACGCTCCTTGGCGCGCTTGGAGACCACCGGGCCGACGTCGGTGCCTGGCTCGTTGCCGGCGTTGACCTTGAGCTTGCTCGCCGCGTCCCTGATATCCGGCAGCCACTCGCGGGCCTTGCCCACCAGCACCGCCACCGAGGTGGCCATGCAACGTTGGCCGGCCGCGCCGAAGGCGGCGCCGACCAGGGCGTTGACGGTCTGCACGCGGTTGGCGTCGGGTAGCACCACGGCGTGGTTCTTGGCGCCCATCATCGACTGCACGCGCTTGCCGTGCTGGCTGCCCAGGTTGTAGACGTGGGTACCGACCTCGGTCGAACCGACGAACGAGATCGCCTTGATGTCCTTGTGGGTGCAGATCGCATCGACCACCTGCTTGCCGCCGTGCACCACGTTGAGCACGCCGGCGGGGATGCCGGCCTGCAGCGCCAGCTCGACCAGCATCATGGTCGACAGCGGGTCCTGCTCGGACGGCTTGAGCACGAAGGTGTTGCCACAGACGATGGCCATCGGGAACATCCACAGCGGGATCATCGCCGGGAAGTTGAACGGGGTGATGCCGGCGCACACGCCGATCGGCTGGCGCAGGGTGTAGGTGTCGACACCGCCGGCGACGTTCTCGGCGAACTCGCCCATCTGCAGGGTGCCGATGGACGCCGCGTGCTCGACCACTTCCAGGCCGCGGAAGATATCGCCCTCGGCGTCGGCAATGGTCTTGCCCTGCTCGGCGCTGAGCGTGACGGCGATGCGCTTGCTGTGCTCGCGGATCAGCGCCTGCAACTTGAGCATGATGCGCATGCGCGCGCCGATGGGGGTGTCGCGCCAGGTCTTGAAGGCGCGTTCGGCGGCGGCCACGGCGGCGTCGACTTCCTCGACGGTGGCGAACGGCACCCGCGCCAACACTTGTTGCGTGGCCGGGTTGACGATGTCGCGCCATTCGGTGGTCTTCGACTCGACCCATTGGCCGTCGATCAGCAGCTTGACCTGCTCGACCTGGGTCTGGGCGGGGGTCTGGGGTGCGTTCATCTGCGCTCTCCTTGGAATTATTGTCGGAACGAAGACGCCTACGCCGGAGCGAACACGGGGTGGCGCTTAGGGGCTGAGTTCGAGTATAGATGTGCAAACATCCAACAAGAATGCACAAAAAAACCGGATCATCATGCAAAAAGACCTCACCTCCCTGAGCGCGCTGAACTGGGACGACCTCAAGTTCTTTCTTGAGGTAGCGCGCACCCGCAAGGCCAGCAGTGCGGCCAAGCGCCTGGCCGTGGACTACACCACGGTGTCGCGGCGCATCGGTTCACTGGAAGGGGCGCTGGGCACTTTGCTGTTCGAGAAATCACGGACCAACGGCTTCGTCCTCACCGCCGAGGGCCAGCGTCTGCTGGGCTATGCGGAGTCGATCGAAAGCACCCTGCACATGGCCTGCGAGCAGGTGTCAGGCTCGGGCGTGGCCTTGTCGGGGCATGTGCGCATGGGCTGCACCGAAGGCTTCGGCAGCTTTTTCGTCACCCCACAACTGAGCCACTTCGTCGATGCCTGGCCGGCGATCTCGGTGGATATCCTGCCGTTGCCGCACTTCATCAGCCTGTCCAAGCGCGAGGCGGATATCGTCATTGCCCTGGAGCGGCCCGAACATGGGCCGTATGTGTGCTGCAAGCTGTGCGACTACCGCCTGCGCCTGTACGCGACCCAGGATTATCTCGACCGCCATGAGCCGATTCGCGAAGTCGCCGATCTGGCGCGCCACCCGTTCATCAGCTATGTGGACGACCTGGCGTTCAGCTCGGAGCTGCTGTACCTGGCCAACCTGATCCCCAACGCCAACGCGCACCTGCGCAGCACCAGCGTGATCGCCCAGTACACGGCGGCGTTGCAGGGGCGTGGGCTGGCGATCCTGCCGTGCTTCCTGGCGGCGCAGGATCCGCGGCTGGTAACGGTGTTGCCGGAGGAGATCGAGGTGACGCGGCAGTTCTGGATGTACTGCCGGGAGGATCTGCGCAAGTTGAAGCGGATCACCTTGCTGTGGGATTACATCCGTGAAGTGACCGAGGCCAATGCGCCGTTGCTGATGGGGGAGACGCGGGAAATGCGCTTTGCTCAGGATTGATAGACAAGGAGTAAGGGTGCTTAATCCTACCCCCAGCGATGCACAGCAGGACTCCAATCAAGGCGATGGCCGAGGGCATTGAGCTACATTGGATAACCTAGAATAACCCACCGCAAAACTCGGATAAACCCCGATACCCAATCGACGCTACGCATTCGCCTTTCATGACAAACCCAATGTTTACGGGGCGAATGGACGGTCTGGACTAAGCAAAGGGTGTTCCTCACCATGAAAAATAGTTTTTCAAAACGCGGCAAATGAAAAAGTCAACCCGCTAGGGGTTGCATTTCGTCTGGACTCGTGTAACACGACAACCTGCCCCAGTGGGCAGAAAAGATCATCGAGAAACCTCTACACGACCATGGTGTGAACAAATCACCCGGAAATCGCAGGAGGTTTTTTAACGCCTGGATTTTGGCTGACCACCACCGACGGTCTATGCAGCTCTTCGTAGCACCCTGCGTGGCTGGACTCCGCCTTGACTACAGCCTCGGGGAAGAGATTCCACTTTTCGCACCGCTGACCACCGATGTTCTGGTATGTGGCGTAGGGTACAACTCTGCCGACAGACGCAAGGCAATGGGATTGTCCTACCACGAACCCACATGCCTCTCGCACAGTCGCTGGATTGAAATGCTTCGCCGATGCTACGAGTCAGACGCTCCAGCCTATGCAGGATGTACGGCATGTAAGAAGTGTGCCACTTTTGACTCGATCAGTCCTGATGTATGGCCTAACATACGCTCCGACCCCGATGTGGGGAGACAAGGGAAGGTTGGAGGGGTTATGAAATTCTTGTTGAAGTGGGCGTTTATCATCTTTGGTGGCCTGATGGTGATTGGCATAATCAGCAACGCCATGAAAAGTCCAGAGGAGCGTGCTGCGGAGCAGACTGCGAGAGAGCAGCGTCAGGTAGAGCGCCAGCAGGCTGAGGCAGAACAGCGTCAGGCCGCAATTGAGGCTGAGAAGAAAGCTATCGCTGATATGCCCACTGTAACGGCACAAGGTCTTGCGTCCGCCTACGACGCCAACACTGTCGCCGCTGATGCACGATTCAAGGGTAAACGATTCAAGGTGACTGGCACCGTAGCGGACATCAACACCGACTTCACAGGCGATCCGTACCTCACTCTGCGAGGAGGAGTAAACCAGTTCATGGAGCCGCAATTCGGGTTTGAAAAATCTGACTCTGAACAGCTGGCCGTCCTTCGCAAAGGAAGCAAAGTTACACTGCTCTGCACTGGTCGTGGCGACGTCGCCAAAATCCCAATGTCGAAAGATTGCAGCCTTCTGTAATCCATTCTCGGGGCGGCAGGGGTCTCTGCCTACCGCCCAGCTAATTCCCGCTCGATCTCAGTACGCCAGCTCAAGACGGGCAGCCATCATTCGGCTGTATAAAATTCTTTATAGAATCTGTTGAGGTTCTTTGCTGGTTCTTGATAGGATTCCACCTGACTTAATATCGAGTCTTGTCTGGTTCTAGGTGAGGTATCTGCCATGAGTGACTTCTATACGAAGCTTGAGGCGAAGCGGAAGCGGGCAGCGCTGACTGAGTCCATGACAATTCGGGTAACGGTTGAGGAGGATGCCGCTATCAAGGAGCTTGCAACCGTCTATGACCTGACTCGTCAGGACCTGATACATGATCTGATAATTGAATACGTCCTACCCGCATGGAGGAAAGTCTCAGCAGAATCGATGGCTCAGACGGCACCACCGCCTCCAAGAGATGATGGCAACCAGTTCCATTACGTCCTCAACACCAACAAGGCCAACTCCTCTGAAGATCATGATGCGATGCTATCTGAGGAGATCGCAGCGGCGTTTGAGGATGGATACAAGGAAAAGATTGATCGTCTGAAAAAGGACGATATTGTCTTCCTGTACGAGTCTGGGAAGGGCATCGTGGCATTTGGTTTGGCGAATGGTAAGACAGAGGAGCGAGACCACTTTGGTGTGGCAGGAAAGACAAGATACCAGCGTCTTTACGGGTTTGAGCGACTTGAGAAGCCGATCTCAGCGAAGGATATCTGCCAGCGTCTCGGTCGAAACATAAAGTTTGCCCAAACACTGACGTATCTGAGCGACGGCAAAAAGCTGCTTGATTCGCTGATTGGCTGAATGGCTGAATGCGTCCGCTGGCAGCGGTGTGTTCTTTCGAGTATAGGTCAACGAGCACAGCCAGACACAACGGTCACAAGATCGCCGCCTTCTACACAGAGAGCGAATCAGGGACCAAGCTCCATCGCCCAGAACTGTTTCGTTTACTCGACGACAGTCATGATGACGATGTATTGCTGATTGAGCAGGTGGACAAGCTTTCTCGCCTCTCCCCTGATGACTGGGCAAGCCTGAAAACCATCATCGCCGCCAAGAAATTCAGGGTGGTATCGCTCGACTTGGCTACTAGTCATGCGGCATTGAAGCCAGCCCAAGGTCAAGACGACTTCACCAAAGGCATGATCAACGCTGTCAACGGGATGCTGCTCGATATGCTCGCTGTGGTTGCACGCAAAGAGTATGAAAACCGTCGCCGCCGTCAGGCTGAGGGGCTCGAGAAAGCCAAGGCCAGAGAGGTTTACAAAGGCCGACAAGTCGATCAGACACTTCATAACCGTATCAAGGAATGTCTCGATGCAGGCAAGATTATCCGCAAGACTGCTGAGATTGTTGGCTGTGCAGTATCTACGGTGCAGCGAGTGAAGGCAGCGTGACTCTCTGGCGCAAGCTACGCCTCTGCTAACCAGATAGAGGGAACGAAACCGGAACCGCCCCAATTTATTTTCAAATCAAGAACACCTCTCCTTTGGCCGCTCGCACATAGCTTAACAGCCCTCGCTTGAAGCTCAGTTTCCAAACATCACCTACACCAGCTTATTTTTCCAACCAGAAATTTAGGCCAAGTCCAAAGTGTAGGACCGTCGCGGCGCGGGGAAAGGATTTCAATTCGAAACCGCTTTACACTGAGTTACTACCAATTCCAACCACAGTGCAAACACGCACCCCGCACCTCTCACAAACACAAGCCAGTGGGAGACCACCGCGTCAATTGGACGGAGCGAGCGAAGAGTCCACTTGTAGTAAGAAACCCATTGAAACGATGAAACTATAAGTATCATCTGGACGAACACCGCCTCGACTATCGCTTAAAGATCGCGACCAGAATCCATAGCCCAATGATCCAAACCCACCAAGGAACTCCACCCGTTTTTTGCAATTTGGTCGGCACACTGCCTTGTGGCAATGACTGACCCACGGAAGCATTGGCCGGTTTGGTAGCCAATAGCGGAGAAGTGCTTTGAGGCGAACTTTTATTCGCCTGTGAACTTTGAATTTTTTGCAAGATTGCTGCGTTCGCAGTTTGAGGCGAATGATTGCCCGTCGTCAACAGGCTTGCCCCAGTAACAGGAGACGTAAGTGGCTCTCGCCCCCGAAGGCGCTCAATCACTTCCTGATTCTTACCGAGAACAGAAACATTATTAGCTGAAGCCTTCGCCGCCAGCCTAAATATTGCCTCAGCCGAAGTGATTTGTTTAATTTGATTTTGGCTAGAAATATCTATCGCAATATGACTGTAGCGATACTTCTTGCTCGCATATACAGGCTCAACCAACCCTACAACACTAACCCAACCTCCCACTAAGGACGAGTTCGGGGCACTCTTCATTTTCGCTAGTGCAGAGGGCCAGATACTTAACTTAACTATGCTGCCTTGCCATGGACCAAAGTTTACAAACACATACGAACGCCCACCTTTCTTTGTAGCTCCATGTTTGACCTCAACCACTTTCCCTACAAGCTCAACCATATTCCCAATATTCTTAACAAAGGCATTGTAATCAGTTGCATTAAGAACAGGATACTGAGAAAAATACGTAACTGGAGTAGCAGGCCGGGTTTTAATTGTAAACTGCTGTTGCGAAATCCCTTTCTTTACCAAGAAATCTGCAAGACTCGGAACTTGATCAAAACCACCTAAACATACAGCAGCGAATGCTTTCGCATCATCCGAATGCACTGAGCTAGAAATCAATCTTTGAAAAACTTTAGAAGAACCCGGGTCAGAAAAATCGGAAGCCCTAAAAACAAATGAATCCCAATCAGACTGACTTTCATCCCATAAATCGGGATCCTTTTCCAAGGCTTTCAGAGCAACAACTAAACTTATAAATGAAAACCGATCAAGGGATGAATTAAAATGAACTCCCGTACGACTGGGGTGCTGAAAGTTCCTATGACCAATTTCAGCTGCACCTAATTGCTTTATTTCAGGAACAAACATTCCATCATAATCAATTAACTGAACAACCTTACCGCTCTGACTAACCATCAGGTTACCCGGCTGCAAGTCACCATGTGCAATTACCTGAGACTCCAAATAAGCAGAAAGCTTAACTAGACTTTCACGGAGATCAGCCAAAGCCCTGCCATTACGAAAGTTATCAGAAACAAACTCACCTAATGTATCTCCAACTGCCCACGCCATCTTTACTACCGGAAATTTACCACCCTGAATCTGTACTCCCTGCGGCTGAAATTCGAAAGGGACGAAGTAGCTCGACGATAAATTTTTCAGCTTGGCACTAACTGCCTTGTAGCGCGATTCCAAATCAGGAGATTGCTTATGAAAGCATCGAACAGCATACTTTCTAGCCCCAACTGAAATAGTGTAAGTCAGTGCAAAACCGCCACACATAACCTTTGGAAGACCGAGACCACTTGTCGAAATACTCCCACCCTTCAACTCACCATCCAGTAGGGCAACCCGGGGATGCTGAAGTGCTTCTTGATACTGCTCGAGACTAGGATAAGCCATATCTACACCTTAGAATCTCAAACGAATCAAAGTGGTGTCATCGAGCTTCATTGTCTTATTTTCTCGAGACTTTTCTACAAATTCAGCGAACTCAAACTCCGAATCTATAGACAGAAGCAGGCGCCACTCTTCACGTCCTTCACTAATTGTTTTGTAGCACCAATGACCAATGGCATCCGTCATCAAAAGCACAGTAGTATTAGAACTTACAGCCGAAACCATAACATGCTTAGTATTGAAGAGCGGATCATTGACAAAATCGTTATGTTCATTTCGCGTACTTAACAATTCCGGACGCCCCTCAAACTGCTCAGGAGTAGTCAACGGGAAACACTTGGTTACTTCCTCACCTTCACAAACAACTACGACAGAATCTCCGACTGCAATAAATTCCACTTCAGAGCGTGCATCATTGTATTCACACGAGATCAAAGTAGCAAAACTACCTCGCTCAAAAGCCAAAGCCTTTGACCAAGACATCTTTGACGGATCATGAATAGTGGCATACGTTTTCACAGCCTGATAGATGGACGCTGGAGAAACACCCAAACCGGCACATGACATGCCACAAAGTATCGTCGCCCATGATTTGCTATCAAACGACTCAGAAGCACCATCACTAAGGCTAGCCACCTTTCCATTGATACTAAAAAGGTAGCTATCCTCATTCAGATGTTCAGCGTCGCTATCTTTTGCCACAGACGCAGCGAAATCTACGAACATAAAACTCACCGAAGTTGTGATGCACGAGTCCCAATATCGAAAAACTCAACAATTTCGGCAGCATCCGCGTTAAACACAAATCCACGAGATTCGGAATTCACAGAATACCCCTTCTCTTGTGCGAACTTAACTAGATGCTCTGGAAGGTTGCTCGACATACTAAAAAGAAGCTTGGCATAGGAGTCTGGCAATCCGTTTTCGGAAGCAGGGAACTTAACAGGGCTTGAGTCATTAGCACTAACATGAATATTCAAGAGCAGTACTTGCCCGTCATTGGTGCCTATTTGCCTAAGCATCGTAGCGAGCTCTTCAGGGTCACCATCGGTTGACTCGCCATCGGTGACATGCAAAACAGTTGGTGGATAGCTGTTCGGATGCTGATCGCACCACGCCACCAAAGCTTCAGCGGCACCGGTTAACGCTGCACGCATTGGGGTGCCTCCGTTGCTCACCGGCTGAAACCATACTGGGAACTTAACGGTCTGCTCTACCAATCCACCAGCTCCATCTGGAACCTTCTTAGTACGATCCTCAATCAGTAGAGGGTTGGCCTCAATTGCTGAGATCGGATGAAGAACTTGGCCACCCAAAGCTCCAGAAAAACCATTCGAGACACCAGTATGCCCATAACCAAGGACGCCTATGTCAAAGTAATCACGCACACCTTCTGATTTAGTGCAGCGAGTGACGAGGTTCATCAAAGTCCGGTTCAGGACATCAGCAACAAACTGAGCCTTTGTTCTCTCTCCTGCCATCCTGTCCCCCATGGAACCGGATTGATCCACAAGAAACAAAAAAGCTGTAGGATCACTACGTTGAATCGAGGCGGTGTATGTCATTGCTTTCTCCCTCCTTGAATTTCGGTCTAGTACCATCTGCATGCCGATACCACAGCACTATGCCACTATCTTGAGACATTCAGTGACAGGGCACAAGTCGCAGAAAGGATCACATCCATCAGGAGGAAGAAAGCATGGTATGCGGAGCAGTGACTGTCAGGCCAACGCAGACGACCATGGCAATTAGAGTCAGAGCTTTGAGATATTTCGACAGGTAATATCAAACCGCAGTGCACCACTCAGGTGTACCTAAACGCTGTCACACTTCAAGATTTTTTAGCGAGAAATACTTGTGAATTCAAGGGATTGCGTAATGGAGACGGCCCCACCAGTCACCTCCAGCATCAGTTGTTAGTCTATAACTGCGATCGAATCTCTTCCAGAATGCTTCACTCACGTTCACTTGCGCCCGACTGCCCGGCGCAAGCGTTTTACCAGTGGCATAAAGTAAACACGTCTCCATTCAGATCAATCCGACGCCACCACGATCGATACGCGACGGTTCTCCAGGCGCCCGGCGCTGGTGCGGTTGTCCGCCACCGGCTGGCTGCTGCCCAGCCCGCGGGTCTGGATGTTCTGCGGCTGCATGCCAATGCCGATCAACGCCTTGGCCACGCTCTGGGCGCGGCGCTCCGACAACTGCTGGTTGTAGGCCGCCTTGCCCGAGGCATCGGCATGGCCATCAATGCGCACGCGCTGGATATCCACCGACAGCAACGCCTTGCCGATGCGCTCGACGATCGATTCGCTGGCGCTGTTGAGGCTGTCCAGGTCACTGCCGAACAGCACCTTGCCGGACAGGTCGAACGCCCAGCCCTCGTCGGTCGGGGCGAAACCCTCGCGCTTGAGCACGGCCACCTGCTCGGGGGTCAAGCCCTTGGGCGGCACGCTCTGGCAGCCCACAAGGGCAAGCAGTGCCAGCAGCACGGCCAGAACGGGAAAACGCAGGAAAGGTAGGCGGTAGATCACGGTTCAGCTCCTGTTCTTAACGTCAGTGGCCTGGCGTTCCGGCTGGGCCACTTGCCAATGGCCACGGCGCTTGCGCTTGGCCTGGTACATCGCCGCGTCGGCGGCATTGAGCAGACTGGCCGGGTCTTGGCCATCGTTCGGGTAATAGGCGATACCGACACTCAGCGAGGTGGTGATGCTGTTGCCATCCTCCAGTTGCACCGGCAGCTTCATGCTGGCGACGATCTTCTCGGCGATGCGCTCGGCGTCCTCGCGCGCCAGCAGCGGCGACAGCAGCACGGCGAACTCGTCACCGCCCAGGCGCGCCATCAAGTCCTGTTCGCGCAACTGCGCGCGTACCCGGCTGGCAACACTGATCAGCACCTGGTCACCCACCGCGTGGCCGAGGCTGTCGTTGATCTGCTTGAAGTGATCGCTGTCGAGGAACAGCAACGCCAGGTGTTCCTGCTGGCGGGCGGCGTTACGCAGGCTGCGGGTCAGGCGGCCCTCGAAGAAGGCGCGGTTGGGCAGGCCGGTCAGGCTGTCGTGGCTGGCCTGGTGCGCCAGGGTCTCGTTCTCGCTCTGCAGGTGGCTCTGCCAGACCTCCAGTTCGTCGAGCAGCGCATTGAAGTCATTGCCCAGCTCGTTGAGTTCGGCGATCTGGGTTTCCGGCACGCGCCGGTCGAAACTGCGCTCGCGCCGGGCGGCGTGGGCGACGCTGGCCAAGTGGCGCAACGGGCGGATGATATCGCCGAACAGGCGGCGCGACAGGTACAGGGCAAGCACCGCGCTGAGCACGGTGCACACCAGGATGCCCACCAGGCCGCTGAGCAGGAAGCGCACCAGGCTGCCGCCCTGCCCGGTCAGCTCGATATGGCCAACTTTCTGGCCCATGTGCTGCACCGGCAGGTTGATCGGTTCCTCCAGCAGGCTGCGCGCCACCTGGCTCTGCAACTGCGCCATCATCCCCTGCTCGTCGCGCTGCCAGTGGGCGAGCAAGTCACCGTCGTTGTCATAGACCTTGGCGTCGGCGATCTCTTCGGTGGCGGCGATCAACGCCAGGGCTTCATTGGCTGCGGCACTGTCGTCGAAGACCACGGCGGCCTCGACGGTGTAATTGATGGAACGGGCGATCAAGTGCAGGTTGTGGTTGGCGTAGACCCGCAGCGCCGCAACGCCCAGCAGGGTCACCAGCACCCCGGCCAGGCCCGCGGCGAGCAACGCCACGCTCAGGTGGCCTCGGCCGAGCACCGCGCGCAGGGTCGGTCGGCTGAAACGTCGCTTCATGGTTGCCCCGCCCGGCGCCGCGACAGCTGCAGCACGCTGGGGTGGATGCGCACGCCGCTGCGGGCCACCGAATCGAGGTTGACGTCAAAGGCCACCTGCTGGTCGCCCACCCGCAGGCAGAACAGGCTGCCAACGGTGCACGGGTCGTCGGCCTCGCTGATGCTCAGCACCGGGTGGCTGTTGATGGCCTTGAACAACTGCTCGCGCTGGGCGCTGTCGAGCTTGCCGATGTACACCGCGTCGCAGCCGCTGCTGACACTGGCGTCGCCGGCCAGCAGGCGCCGTACCTGCAAGGCGTGCCCGGAATTCTGCACATTGCCCTTGATCAGGTCGTCCGCGTATTCGGTGGGGCCGACCAGGCACAAGCGCAAGGGGTTGGGCTCGGCGGGCCAGCGCGCATAGCTGAGGATGCCCAGCACCACCTGGGTCACGGCCTTGGCCCGCTGCTGGACCTGCGCGTCCGACGCGGCGCTGCCCGCCCAGGCAGGAGCGCCGTTCGACAACAGCATGGCCGTCAGCAGCGAGAGCACACAGCCCATCACGCGTCTCAAGGCCGAGACAGCCACTGTCATGGAGGGAAATCTCTCAGAGGGTTTCCGGATAATGCCGCAACGATAGCACACCGCGTCGCTACACCCGCATCACACCTGTTCCAGCATCAGCCCGGAGACACGCCTGACCTTGCGCCCGACAGCCTCCTCGAACACCCCGGTCCGTGGCTCGACCAGGCTGAAGCAGTGCTTGGCCCGGGTAATGCCGGTGTACACCAGTTCCTTGGTCAGCACCGGGTTGAGCGCATCGGGCAGCACCAGCGCGGTGTGGCTGAACTCCGAGCCCTGGGACTTGTGCACGGTCATGGCGAACACGGTCTCCACTTCGCTCAGGCGGCTGGGCAGGACGAAACGCACGCCGCCACTGCCGTCGTTGCGCGGGAAGGCGACGCGCAGCAGGGCCTGGCCCTGATCGTCCGGCAGGCGCAGGGCGATGCCGATATCGCCGTTCATCAGGCCCAGGCCATAGTCGTTGCGCGTCACCAGCACAGGGCGCCCTTCGTACCAGGCTTGCTGGCTGTCGATCAGCCCGGCGTTGTGCAGCACCCGCGCCACCCGCTCGTTCAGGCCTTCGACGCCCCAGGCGCCCTTGCGCACGGCGCAAAGCAACTGGAAGTCCTCGAAGCTGCGCAGCACTTCCCCGGCCCATTGCTCCCAGCGCGGATCGTCGCCGGGGGTACCGGGCGGCGGACGCAGGCGGCCGATGGCGCGCAGGTAGCCGCGATAGCCTTGCGGGCCGTCGACACCTTGGTTGAGGCCATCAAGCAGCAGGCGGTCGAAGCGCTTGTCGTGCTCGCCACCCAAGGTCAGGCAGAAGACATCCTGTGGTTGGCTCGCCAACAACTCTCGAGCTTCCCTGGCCTGCTGACGATTGACCAGACGCGCCAGTTGGCCGATGCCACTGCCTTCACCGAAGCGACGGGAGTGACGCAGCATGACGATCTGCTGGGCCAGCGGGTTGCGCTGGCCATCGCCCGGTTTCAGGCCGATGCCACTCAGCGACTGCCCACCCACCTGCTCCAGCCAGGCAAGGGTCTGCGGCCAGTAGCAGCCGTCTTCCGCGTCGCGGCACAGGTCGCCCAGCACCGCCCCGGCTTCTACCGACGCCAGCTGATCCTTGTCACCCAGCAACACCAAGCGCGCATTGGGTGGCAGGGCATCGAGCAGGTTGGCCATCATTTCCAGGTCGATCATCGACGCCTCGTCGACCACCAGCACATCCAGCGGCAGTGGGTTGCCCGCATGATGGCGGAAATGGCGCGAGCCCGGGCGGCTGCCGAGCAGGCGGTGAACAGTGCTGACTTCGGTGGGAATGTGCGCACGCACTTCATCAGCCACCTGCAGCCGCTCGACTTGTTGCCCGATGGACTCGGTCAGGCGTGCCGCCGCCTTGCCGGTGGGCGCCGCCAGGCGGATGCGCAAGGGGCGCCCCTGCTCCACCGCAGGCGCCTGCAACAGGCCGAGCAAGCGCACCACGGTGGTGGTCTTGCCGGTGCCGGGGCCACCGGTGATGACACTGAAACCGGCGCGGGTGGCCAGGGCGCAGGCCAGTTTCTGCCAGTCCACTTCGGCAGCCGGCGTACCGCCTTCGAACAGCTGCGCCAGGCGCAGCGAGAGGTCGCCCTGCTGAGGTTGCAGGCGAGCCAGACGCTCGTGCAGGGCAGCGTCGATGCGCCGCTCGTAGGTCCAGTAGCGCCGCAGGTACAGGCGCTGTGCGCTGAGCACCAATGGCCGGGAGCGCTGCTCAATGGCATCGCCATTGGCCACCAGAGCGCTTTCGCCGATGCGCTGCAGCCAGGTGCCCAGGTCGAGGCTGGCCAGCAGTTGCGAAGGCAGCAGCAATGGCCCGGCCAGGGCATCCCCTTCCGGTGGCAACGACAAGGCGAAGTCCGGCTCGGCCAAGGTCTGCGCCAGGTCCAGGCAGACATGGCCATGGCCCAACTGATGGCTGGCCAAGGCCGCCGCCAGCAGCACCAGTGGGTCGCAGCCAGGGGCACGCTCTTCGAGAAAGCTCACGAACGCCCGGTCCAGGGCGCGCAGCCAGCCGCGTTCCACCCAACGGTCGAGCAGGGCCAGCAGATCCTGGCTGTCGCGCAGGGGCGCCAGCGCGCTCAGGTGCTCGGCTTGCAGCGCGGTGGGCAGCAGGTCATCGAGGCTTCGGCTCATGGCGCGGCTCCGGCAAACAGGTCCTGCTGTTCGGGGGCATTGATACCCCGGAACAATGCGTCCAGCGCCTCGATCAGCGCACGGGGCGGCCGGGCGTGATACAGGCCATGGCCCGCAGGCGTCACGCCACGCAGGAAGATGAACAGGGCACCGCCGACATGGCGGTCGTAGTCATAGCCAGGCAGGCGGGCGCGCAATTGCCGATGCAGGGCCAGCAGGTAGAGCACGTATTGCAAGTCATAGCGGTGCTCGAGGATCGCCTGCTCCATGGCCAGCGGCCCGTAGGCCTGGGCATCCGGGCCGAGCCAGTTGGACTTGTAGTCCGCCACGTAGTAGCGCCCGTCCAGCTCGAAGGCCAGGTCGATGAAGCCCTTGAACATGCCATTGAGCTGGGTCGGCTGCGCGCCCGGGCGGGCCGTGCCGCCATGGGTGTGGCGCAGCACCAGCTGGTCGAGCTGCACGGCATCGACGTTGTGGCTGGCGAACCAGAACTCCATCTCGATCTGGTACTGGCCCAGTTCGGCGAGGGTGAGGTGGGTATCCGTCAGCGGCATCGGCTGTACCAGCATCTGCTGCAACCACTGGGTGAGCGTGGGGATCCAGCCTTTCCAGTCGCGCCGGTTGCAGCGTCGGGCAACGGTGTCCTCGAGCCGATCCGGCTGTGCGGCGACCTCGGCGAAACCTTCATTGCCAGCCCACTCCAGCAGGCCGTGGAGGAAGGTACCGGGGTTCGGGCCACGGGGGAAACGGTGGATATCGCCCGCCTCGGCCGGTACTTCGCGCAATTGCAGGCTGTCCAGCACCTCGTCGTCCAGCAGTTGCTGGGCCTGGGAGCTGTCGGCGACCAGGGTCTGGTCACCCACGCGCAAGGCGCTGTAGGAAGCGATCCACCAGTGCTCGGCCGCCGCGCGTCGCGGCTTGCGTGGCGGCAGCAGCTCACGCTGGCTCTCGGGCATGCGATAGCACTGCGCGTCCGCCTCCGGCACCGGCCCACTGGCGATGGCCGGGTTGGCTGCGACCAGCATCCGCAACCATTCGCTCAGTTCGCTCGACGCCTTCAGCGCCGAGCCGCCGCCGAGCAGGTAGCCCAGGGCCGAGCGGTGCAGCTGCGAACTGCGCTGGGTACCGCGCTTGAGGTCGGCGACACCCAGCCAGCACGCATGCTGGGCACGGGTCAGGGCGACATAGAGCAGGCGCAGGTCTTCGGCCAGACGCTCGTCGTCGGCGCGCTCGATCTGCTCGGCATCGGGGGTGAGCGTCAAGTGCGCCAAGCCGTCGTCGTCATGCCAGGCCAGGGGCAGGCGTTGTCCATCCACCGGTTTGCTGGTGCAGATGAACGGCAGGTACACCAGGGGGTACTCCAGGCCCTTGGACTTGTGGATGGTCACCACCTTGACCAGTTGCTCGTCGCTTTCCAGGCGCAGGATCTGCTCCTCCCCCACCTGCCCGGCATTGGCCAGGTGCTCGGCGAGGTGGCGGATCAGCGCCTGTTCGCCATCGAGCTCACCGGCCGCCTGTTGCAGCAGCTCGGCCAGGTGCAGCAGGTTGGTCAGCACCCGCTCGCCATCACTGCGCGCCATCAGGCTGCGCGGCAGCTGGAAGTCGTGCAGCAACCGGCGCAGCATCGGCAGCACGCCCTGGCGTTGCCAGGTGTCGCGGTAACGCCGGAAGCGCATCACCCAGTTCTCCCAGACCCGCTCGTCCTGGTTCAGCCGCTCCAGGTCGATCAACGGCAGGTCGAGGGTGATGCTGGCCAGGGCGGCCTTGAGCAGGCGCTCGGAATCCGGCTCGGCGCAGGCCTTGAGCCAGGCCAGCAAGTCATGGGCTTCCTGGGCGGCGAACACCGAGTCCTTGTCCGACAGGTACACGCTACGCACATCGCGGGCGGCCAACTCGGCACGAACCAGCTGCGCCTCGCGGCCATCGCGCACCAGGATGGCGATATCCGAGGGTAGGCAGGGGCGCAGCGTGCCGTCCTTGTCGGCAAAACCACTGACGCCCCGCTGCCCACTATTGAGCAATTCCACGATATGGCTGGCGCAACTGGCTGCGAGGCGCTGACGGTAGAGCGTGTTGGAGACCGGTTCGTCAGCCTCCAGTTGCCAGCAGTGCAAGGCTGCGATGGGCTGACCGTCGACCAGCAAGTGCTCGGCGCGCCCCTTGGCGTGGACTTCGACGAACGGCAACGGGTTGTCGCCGTGGGCGCGGAACAGGAAGGCGCCGCGCCCTTCACTACGCGCCTCGGCCTGGAGGAATACACGGTTCACCGCCGCGACCATGGCCTGGCTCGAACGGAAGTTGGTGTCCAGGCTGTGCAGGCGGCCGCGGGTGGCACGGCGCGCCGCCAGGTAGGTGTAGATATCGGCACCGCGGAAGGCGTAGATGGCCTGCTTCGGGTCACCGATCATGAACAGTCCGGTATCCGGGTTGTTCTCGCTGATGCGATAGATGCGCTCGAAGATGCCGTACTGCACCGGGTCGGTGTCCTGGAACTCGTCGATCAGCGCTACTGGAAACTGCTCGCGGATCAACCCGGCCAGGCGCTCGCCGGCCTCGCTGCCCAGGGCATGCTGCAAGCGCAGGAGCATGTCGTCGAAACCCATCTCCGCGCGGCGGCGCTTCTCCACTTCGAAGCGCGCCGACACCCAGGCGGCGGCATGTTCGAGCAATCGGACATCGGGGCTGGCCAGCCCCTGCAACTGTTCGCGCAGGCTTTCCATGGCGCGCAGGGCCGGGTGCTCCGGTGGCTCACCGGACTTCCACGCCTCGGCCATGCCGGCGCTGGTCAGCCGGGTGAAACCGGTGCCCAGGTCCAGCTCCATGGCCTGCTCGTCGCCCGCCCAGGCGCGCAGCTTGTCGAACCAGGGCTCGAAGTAGCGTGCCTGTAATTTGCGGCCATCGGCCTGCTTGGCGGCCACGGCATCGCGGCACAGCTGTTGCAACTCATCCGCCCAAGCGCTCCACGGTGCCTTGAGCTGGCCCAACTGCTCGCTGCGCTGGCGTAGGGTGGCTTCGATCAAGGCCTGGGGTTCGGCGTCGTCCTGCTCGCCGTGCACCCGGCCGAACAACGGGCGGATACGCGGCAGCAATGCATCGGGGCTGCCCCAGTTGCCACGCACCCAGGCCAGTGCCTCGCCACGCATGCCATAGCAGAAGCGTCGCCAGTAATCGCGCATCACTTGGCCGAGCAGTTCACTGTGATCGGTTTCCAGACTCTGGGTGAACAGGCTGCCGCTGTCGAAAGCGTGCTCGCGCAGCATCCGCTGGCACCAACCGTGGATGGTCGACACCGCGGCCTCGTCCATCCACTGCACGGCGATCTCCAGGCGGCTTGCGCAGCGCGGCCAATGCGCCTGTGGATAATCGTCGCGCAGCTGGTGCAGCAGTGGGTCGGCATCGTCCAGCTCGTCACGGAAGAACCGCGCGGCCTCAGCCAGCCGTGTGCGGATACGTTCGCGCAGCTCCTTGGTGGCCGCGTCGGTGAAGGTCACCACGAGGATCTGCGGGGGCAACAGTTCACGGGCAAAGCCCTGCTCGCCGCCGTGCCCCAGGATCAGGCGCAGGTACAACGCCGAGATGGTGAAGGTCTTGCCGGTACCGGCGCTCGCTTCGATCAGTTGGCTGCCGTGCAGTGGGAAGCGCAACGCCAGGGGGCGGGCTTGGCTCATTGGGCACTCTCCGGATTACCCAGGGTCTGCCAGGGTGCTGCGAACAGGGGGCGGTACAGCGTTTCACACCAACCCTCGAAAGTCTCGTCCAGGGCAAGGGTGGCGAAGTCGCGGTATTGGCGGGCCAGGGCCAGGCTCTCGCTGCGTTCGCCGTAGCTGATCTGCCCGTCACCTTCGTAGGCGCGGGTGGCGGCGGCCAGGGCCTTGTCCGGGTCTTCCTGGGCCAGCCAGGCGAACGCGGTCTTGGCCGCCACCGGCAGCGGCGTATTCATGCCAGCCTGGCGCGCCACCAGCAACTCGCCCAGACGCTCCGCGGCCTCGGCTTGCGGCAACGGGGCGAGCAGCAAGGTCAGGTCGCTGGCCACCAGCGCACTGTGCAGGGGGTAACCCGAGGCACACGCGGCCAGGTGCATGACCCAGGCCGGAATCAACCGATGCCACTTCAGGCTGTGACGCCCGGCACCGAGGGTATTGGGCACGGTGGCGATGCTCAGCAGGCTCTGGTCCTCGGCCTGGTACACGCGCCCCAGCCAACCCTCCAGGCGATGCGCTCCCTGTTCGAAATGAATCGGCAAGGCACCTTCGACCAACGTCGGCCAACGCTGCAGTAGTTGACGGTGGCGTTGCAACAGGTCCGGCAGCGGCTGGATCAGCTCGGCCTGCAACGCTTCACCGAAGCCGGCCAGGGGCAGCAAGCCGCAGGCCTGCAGGCGTCGGGCCTGGGCCTGCAAGGCGCGCTCGGCGTTGTCCGGGTCGGCCAGTGCCGCGCCCAGCAGGCTTTCGCTCAGGCCATAGCGTTGCAGCGCATCGAGGACGAAGGGTTCTTCATCCGGCGTCGGCGCTTCCAGCGCCTCGAAGAAGACCTTGAGGCGCTGGCTGAAAAAGTGCCGCACAGGGTGGCGCAGGAAATCCTGCAACTGCACCAGGCTCAATGGCTCATCGTTGCTGTAGGCCGACAGCGAAGTGTGCTGCGCATCGTTGTCCACCTCCTGCTGGTGCAGCACCCGCCACTCATGGGCGAAGCTGAACAACGGGCTGCCTTTCTGGAAATAACGCAGGCTGAATGGCTGCAGCGGGTGTTCCTGGGTCAGTGTGTGCAACAACTGTTGGCCCGGGTCTTCCCGTTGCCCCTGCCGAGCACCTGCCAGTTGCCAACCCGCGGCCAGGTGGTCGCGCAGTTGGCCAACCAGGACCGAAGCAGGCCGCTCGCTGTTATCACGAATGCTCCGCCCGACCCAGCTGACATAAAGCTGGTCGCGGGCCGACAGTAACGCCTCGAGCAACAGGTAGCGGTCGTCCTCACGGCGGGAACGATCACCCGGGCGGTAATCACTGGCCATCAGGTCGAAATCGAGTGGCGGCTGGGCACGCGGGTAGTCACCATCGTTCATGCCCAGCAGGCAGACCACGCGGAACGGGATGGCGCGCATGGGCATCAGGGTGCAGAAGTTCACCGAGCCGGCGAGGAAGCGCTGAGACAACTTGCCTTGGTCCAGGCCCGACAACCAGGCCTCGCGAACCACGGTGAGCGGCAACAGATCCTGCAGGCCGACTGCATCGCAGGTCTCCAGCCAGGTGTCGCGCAGATCCTGTAGCTGCACCAGCAGCAACTCGTCGTGTTCGTCTTCAGCCAGGAAGAAGATCTGCAGCAGGGCATGCAGGCGCTCGCCCCACTGTGTCGCCGTGGCCGGTTGCGAGAGCGCCTGGCAGGCGATGTCCAGGGCATCGAGCAAGGCCACCAGCGGGCCGATCAGGGCCGCATCGAGCCCGCCGATCTCATCGTACGGCTCGATACCGTCACAGCCCTCACCCACGCCCACGGCGTAACCCAGCAGCATGCGCCGCAAGCCGAATCGCCAGCTGTTCTGCTCCAGCCCTTCGGGCAGTCCCAGGCTGGCGCGCTGCTCGGCGCTCAGGCCCCAGCGGATGCCGGAGCCTTCGATCCAGCGATGCAGGGTGGGCAGGTCGCTCTCCTGGATGGCGAAGCGGGCCCGTACCGCTGGAACATCCAGCAGGTCGAGCACCTCGCTGACGGCGAAACGGCTGTCGGGCAGCTTCAGCAGATGCTCGAGGGCGATCAGCAACGGGTCACGGCCGCGTTGCCCCTGGTCGGTCAGGGTGAAGGGGATGTAGCGGGGGTCGCTGCGCTCCAACTGGCCGAACACGGCGCGGATGTGCGGGGCATAGGTGTCGATCGCCGGCAGCATGACGATGATGTCCCGGGGCCGCAGCGTAGGGTCGGCACTGAAGCGAGCCAGCAACTGGTCATGCAGGATCTCGACTTCGCGCTGAGGGCTATGGGCCACATGAAAGCGCACGGAGCGATCCTTCGCCGGATCGACTGCTGGCCACTGCTCACGGGTTTCTGCCAGTGGGCGCAGTTCGAGGATGTCGTCCTGGAGCTGGTTGAGCAGCGTCTGGGGATCAGCGTCGCTGAACAAGTCGATGCGGCCGTCACTGAAGACCGTCTGGTAGCTACCCGGGTCGTCGTAGCTGTCGAGCAGGTTGATATAGTCACGGCCCTGCTTGCCCCAGGCGGCGAGCAGCGGGTGGGCGTGCTGGTGCAGCAACTCGTCATCCAGTTGCATGGGCATGCCCTGCTTGCGCTGCTGGCGCTTGTACTGGTGACGCAGCAGGTCTTTGTCGGCAACGATATCGCCCCAGTGGTGGCGGCAAGGGTTGTGCACGCACAGCAGCACCTGGCTGAAACGGGCAAGGCCCGCCAGCGCCTCGAGAATCTGTGCGGGCAGCGACGAGATGCCGAACACGATCAGCCGGGCCGGCAAGCCGGCAGGCGCCTGCTCCAGGCTGTTGATGCGTTTGATAAAGCGCTGGTGCACACCGGCGCGGCTCTGGGCCATGCCCTCTTCGCCCACATCTTCAAGCAATATCCGCCACAGTTCGGCCTGCCAGCGGTTACCTGCCGCCAAAGGCTTGCGCTCACCGCGTGCGGTGTTGAGCACATGGGCGCCGGACGCCCAGTCCTTGAGCCAGTCGGCACGGTAGACCTGGTACTGGTCGAACAGGTCGGCCAGGCGCTCGGCCAGCTGGTAGCGCTTGCGCAGGTCACTGTCATCGGTGAGGAACCGGCGCAGGGGCTCGAAGTGCGGCCATTCGATCACCTCCGGGAGCAGCCGCATCAGGCGCCAGGTGAGCGGCGCCTTGTCCAGCAACGATACTTCGGGGATTTCATCGCGCCCCAGTACGCGGCGGTACAGCTGCCACATGAAACTACCGGGCAATTGCACATCGATGGCGGCGGCGATGCCGCACCCGCCCTGGTCATCGTCCTGAGGATCCTCGGCCAGGGCCAGTTTCAACCACTGGGCGATGCCATTGCTCTGCACCAGGGCGATTTCGTTTTCCAGGGGCGCCAGGGGGTAGCGACGCATCACGCTCACCACCAGGTTGCGCAGGTCATCCAGGCGGTTGCCCTGGACGATCATGAAGCCTGGGTGAAGTGAGGTGGTCATTGCCATTGGGGCTCTCTGGTAGGGCGGTGGTACTGGTACGGAACCTTATCACGGGGTGCAGATCCTGTAGGAGCCGGCTTGCCGGCGAAGGGCGCGCCGCGGTGGATGGCACCGGCATGGCCGGTGTTCGCCGGCAAGGCCGACTCCTACGAGGGGAAGATTTTTCCGGGGCGCAAAGACAAAACCCCTACCTGCATGCGCAGATAGGGGTTTTGC
>NZ_JARPQB010000016.1 GCF_029478665.1 Pseudomonas entomophila | reverse complement strand
CGTAGGCCGCGCGGGCCCGGAAGGCGCCGGAGCGAAGGGACCCCGAAGCGTAGCGTAGGGGCCGTATGATGGAGCGCACGGCTTTGGTTACTTTGGCCACGACCAAAGTAACCCGCCGTAAGGGCGGAAAGGTGACTCTGCGTCTACCTAGCAAATGGATATGCCCACAAACACAAAAACCAACCAACAACTAACGACTACCCCCAAGGCCCCACCCATGCTCTACCGCCTAGCCGCCGACACCCTGGTCCTGTTCCACCTGTCCTTCATCCTGCTGGTCCTGTTCGGCGGCCTGCTGGTACTCAAGCACCGCCGTGCCCTGTTCATCCACCTGCCCGCCCTCGCCTGGGGCCTGGCGGTGGAAGGCCTGCACCTGGAGTGCCCGCTCACCGCCTGGGAGAACCGCCTGCGCGCCGCTGCCGGCGACAGCGGTTACCCCGGGGGATTCGTCGAACACTACATCTGGCCAGTCATCTACCCCGTCGGGCTGACCCCGCAAATCCAACTATGGCTCGGTACCTTCGTCCTGCTACTCAACATCGGCATCTACGGTTATGTGCTCTGGCGCCTAGCGCGTCGCCACCACGAATAACCGCGGGAACGGCAACAGCACCTTGCCATCGGTGGCCGGCGGATAGTCATGCTGCATAGCCTGCAGGTACAACTGCAGGAAGTCCGCCTGCTCCTGCTCATCCAGCCTGGCCAGGTACGGCCGCAACGCCGAACCCTTGAACCACTCGACGACCGCCTCCGCGCCCCCCATCAACGGGTGGTGGTAGGTGGTGCGCCACACATCCACCCGCGCGCACAACGGGCTGAGCAAGTCGTAGTAGAACGCCGCGCCGTGCCGGGGCGGCAGGCTGAAGTCGGCGAACTTGTCGGCCCACGGCCCACGGCTGGCAATCTCGCGCAACTGGCGGTGAGCAGGTTCGTCGAGGTTGTCGGGGGTCTGCACGGCCAGGCTGGCCCCCTCGCTCAACTGCCGCACCAGGTGCGGGTAGAGGCTGCCATGCTCCGGCAGCCACTGCAGCGAAGCATTGGCGAGGATCAGGTCCTGTGGTTCCTGGGCGACCCAACTGCCGATATCGGCAATTTCGCAGCGCACCCTCGGCACGCTCAGGCGCGGGCGTTGCCGGGCCTTGTCGATCATGTCCGGGTCGCTGTCCAGCGCAGTCACCTGGGCATCGGGGTGGCGCTGCAACAGCACTTCGGTGGAATTGCCCGGGCCACAGCCCAGGTCGGTGGCATGGCGCACCGGACGCGGTGGTACCGCGGCCAGCAAGTCGCGCACGGCGCGGGTGCGTTCATCTTCGAAGCGTGAGTATTGGGTGGCGGACCAGGCCATGGGCGGGCTCCTTCGATGGCAGATGCGTGCAGCATAAGCCAAGTCGCCACCACCACGAACGAAAACGGCCGGCTCCCCTGGAGGGATCCGGCCGTTTCATGCAACGCCTGGCGCTTAGTGACGCTTGGCGCTACGGATCTGGTGCACCACGCCCATGGCCACCACGATCGCTGCGGCAACGCCGGTGGAAATCACCAGGATCTGGTAGTCAGGCATGAAGGCCATGGTCACCAGGGCGGCCACGATGAACACGATCACCAGGTAAGTCAGCCAGGGGAACAACCACATCTTCAGGCGCACTTCCTTGCCTTCGGCGATCAACTTGCGGCGCATGCGCAGTTGCGAGAAGGCGATCACCAGGTACACCAGCAGGGCGATCATGCCGGTGGTGTTCATCAGGGTTTCCAGCACGTCTTTCGGGCGCAGGGTGTCGCTGAAGTTGATCAGCGCGCAGAACACCGCCACCAGGCACGAGCCGATGATCGCGTTCACCGGTACACCGGTGCCGGTGCGGGTGAACTTGAACAGGCGCGGCGCGTCGCCACGCTGGGCCAGGGAGAACAGCATGCGCGAGGCGGTGTAGTGGCCGGAAATCAGGCAACTGCTCACCGAGGTCAGCACCACGAAGTTCATCAGCAGCTCGGCGTAGGGCACGCCCAACAGCTCCAGGGTACGGCGATAGGCACCATAGCCGGAGACGCCCAGTTGCGGGTCGTTCCACGGCACCAGGCAGACGATCAGGAAGATCGAGCCCACATAGAACAGGCACACACGCCACACCACCGAGTTGGTGGCCTTGACGATCTGGGTGGCCGGGTCCTTGGCTTCGGAGGCGGCGATGGTGACGATCTCGGCCCCCAGGAAGGCGAACATCACCCCCAGCAGCGCGCCGATCACCGTGGTGATGCCGTTGGGCATGAAGCCTTCGGCAGTCAGGTGGCTGATGCCGCGCACTTCGCCGAACTGCCAGACGTTCATCACCGCGGCGGTGCACACCACCAGGAAGCAGACGATCGCCACCACCTTGATCAGCGCGAACCAGAATTCGAACTCGCCGTAGTGCTTGACGTTGAAGAAGTTGACGGTGATCAGCAGCAGGGTCGTGGCCAGCACGAACACATTGACGCTGACGTCGGGGAAGAAGCCATGCAGGATCTTGCCGGCGACATAGGCCTCCCAGGCCATCAGGATCACCCAGTACCACCAGTACAGCCAGCCGATGGTGAAACCGGCCCAGCGGCCGATGGCGCGGTCGGCGTAGGTGGAGAACGAACCGGTGTCCGGCGAGGACGTCGCCATCTCGCCCAGCATGCGCATGATCAGCACCACCAGGATGCCGCCGGCCAGATACGCCAGGACGGCAGCCGGGCCTGCGCTGTGGATCACGCTGCCGGAACCGACGAACAAGGCGCCGCCGATCACCCCGGCGATCGACATCATCGTCAGGTGGCGCGACTTCAACGAGGCACTGAGCTTGCTCTCGTGCCCGTCCTTCGCGGTGGTGGATGTGGATGTAGCTTCCATCAGTTAAATACCCCGTGCTTCTTTTTATCCAAGGAAAAACTGTGAAACCCCGATGGCTATCGGTCTCACCTGTACATCAGTGCGGGCAGGGAGGTGTGCGGTGCACACGCAGGCCATCCGTGGCGGCCTGCTTACGCGGCCAGAGGCAACCCTCTGGACGAACTGAACCATGCGGGGGACGGACGCTGGGGGTCCGGCCACGCGGGAAGGAGGTGCGGGGCGGGCCCCGACGGCAAAGCAGCGATGTTGTGATTATTCATGGCGCTGATACGTGCTGTGTTGGCTATATCTGACACGTAATGTAAAAATGTCGAACACATTGAGCCATGCACAGCGGCATGAAAAACGCACTGCACTGTACAGGCCGCCGATCCAATACACCCGCGATACCCCTGCCGGCGCCTGGCGTCCCGCACACCTGAAGGCACCCGAATGCTCCAGCTCCATCCGGACTCCTCCACCCCGCTGGTCAACCAGATCATCGATGGGTTGCGCGCGCTGATCGACGACCAGACCCTCAAGCCGGGCGCGAAGGTGCCGTCGATCCGGGCATTCGCCGCCACCTACTCGGTGAGCACCTTCACCGTGGTCGAGGCCTACGACCGGCTGGTGGCCCAGGGGTTGCTGGTAAGCAAGGGTAATGCAGGCTTCTTCGTCAATCGTGCGGCGAACGAGCTGTTGGACAAACACAACGTCGACGCCGATACCACCCGCCCCACCTTCAATTCCGAGTGGTACCTGCAACAGATCTTCGAGATCCGCCAATTGCCGTTCAAGCCGGGTTGCGGCTGGTTGCCCAACGACTGGATGTATGAGGAAGGCCTGCGTCGCGGTCTGCGCCAGGTGGCCGGCAGCCCGCTGGAGCTTTCCGGCTACGGCGACCCCATGGGCCTGCCGGAGTTGCGCGCGCTGACCGCGCAGAACCTGCAGCAGGAACTGTCGATCGTCGCCAACCCGGCGCAACTGATGCTCACCCACGGCGCCAGCCAGGCCCTGGACCTGGCCGTGCGCACCCTGGTGCGCCCGGGCGACGTGGTGCTGGTGGATGACCCCGGCTACCCCAACCTGATGAGCATCCTGCGCACCCAAGGCGCCACCCTGATCGGCGTGCCCCGCACACCGGCCGGCTACGACCTCGACCACCTCGAGCGCCTGCTGGCGCACCACCGCCCCACTGCGTTCTTCACCCAGCCGCACCTGCACAGCCCGACCTGTTCGCGCACCCCGCTGGCCCAGTTGCATCGCCTGCTGCAACTGGCCAGCCAGCACGGTTTCCGCCTGGTGGAGAACAACCTCTACGCCGACATGATCGCCGACCCGCTGCCGTGCCTGGCGAGCCTGGACCACCTGCAGCAAGTGGTCTACGTCGGCAGCTATTCGAAAAGCATCTCGCCCAACGTGCGGGTCGGCTACCTGCTGGCCAACCCTGAACTCACGCAGCAACTGCTGCACCTGAAGATGCGCTCGGGCCTGACCACCTCGCAGGTGATGGAGCGGGTGGTGTACGCCGCGATCATCGACGGGCGCTGGCGCAAGCACCTCAAGCGCCTGCGCCAGCGCCTGGCCGAGGCGCACCAGGAGGTGGGCCGGCACCTGCACCGGCTGGGGTTCGAGCTGTTCATCGAGTCGGACGAAGGGATGTATGTCTGGACCCGCCACCCGGCGCTGCCGGACAGTGCGGCGCTGCTCGATGACGCGCTGGAGAAAGGCATCATGCTCGGGCCCGGGCAGTTGTTCATGGTCGATGCCAAGGCGACCGGGTGGATGCGCTTCAATGTGGCGTTCAGCGCCGATCCGGCGATGTGGGAGTTGCTGGAGAAGGTGCTGGTCAAGCACGTGCGGCGCGGGGCGCTGTGACAATAGCCGTTTTGACCTAGCCCACCCGTGCTATTGAGGCCGGAGCAGTTGCCCACCTAGATTGTCACTGCGTTGTGCAGGAACACGGCGCGCTGACAATCAAGGAGAAACTCCATGTTCAGGTTCAAGACTGCGAAAACGGAAAAGACCACTGCCAGCAGCACCCCTCAGGTGCTGAGCGAGGCCGATCTGGAACTTGTCTCGGGTGGCGATGCGTTCCATGACATTGGCATGGACTGGGCAAACGACCCCTTCGTGCGTCTGAAGTACAGTGGCATCAGTTGGCCGAAAGGCGGTGCCCAGTGGTGGGCCAAGTAGCGCTCGTCGCTGTGGGGCGCCTGGCGCCCCCTTGCTCTGACAATCAAGGAAAACCCCATACTCTCAAGTACACCTAGCACGCTTGCGCGATGGCTAACAGCCTTTAGCACTTAGGTGCAATAAACAGAGCGTTCCGCGACCGGCGAATATTTGGGAAGCGTCTGGCATACAACCTGTTCTCGTTTTCGTAGGCTGCATCCCTTGTCTACAAGGAGAGCAGACCATGGCGTTCAACGGCTACATGAGTATCAAAGGCAATCGGCAGGGGTTGATTTCGGCGGGGTGCAATACCCAGCCATCCATTGGCAACAAATGCCAGCTCGTGCACCAGGACGAAATAACGGTGCTGTCCTTCAATCACGCTATTACCACCCCTGATACCAACCAACGTGCTGTACATCAGCCCGTGGTGATCACCAAGCACATCGACAAGGCCACACCTTTGATGGCCCAGGCCGTGGACAGCCGGGAAGTGGTCGACTGCGATATCCAGCTGTACCGCATTCATCCGGCGGGCCATCGGGAAAAGTACTTCTCCGTAAGGCTGGAGGGCGCGGTGGTTGTCAGCCAGGAGCTGGACGTACCCCACGCGACGCTCTAGACCGACCAGGACGCCGAGGAACGACTGCTTATCAGCTATCGGGCCATCAGCTGGATTCATCACGCTGCCGGTACTACCGGGTACGCCACGTGGGGGGAGGAGCTATGAGCCAGCGCGAAGAATATGGTGGGCGGCTGGATGAGGCGTATTGGGAGGTGAATGCGGCGGCGTCTCGGTTGATCAGTTATGGCTGTGGGGTCAGTGCCAAATACCTGAGCGATCGGCGGTTACGGATGCAGTTCAATCGGGAACTGGCTTATTACGCGCGGCGGGTGATGGATGATGTGTATGAGCGGAAGATCAGTGCGGAAGAAGGACTAGAGGCGCTGCGTGCTGAGAAGGACAGCCTGAAGTCACAATCCGCACGAATCCTTTCCCAATCACTGGGCGTCATCGGTGGTGCCGGGCAAGTTATCACTGGAGTCAGCATCTGCTATGGGTCGATGGGTTTACTGTGTGCATTTGCGGGAGCACCCTTGGTTGCACACGGTGGTAACAATCTCTATGAAAATACAAGAGGTCTCTATGAAGGCCGTGGTGACGTGCAGGGGCCTGTAAGGAAGGCGTACCAAGGAGCTGCAGAGAAGCTGGGGTATACCGAGCGTGAGGGAAATCTGGCCTATCTGGGAAGTGATTTCTTACTGTCACTGGGTGGCCTAGCACGTCCTGTAGTCAAGCCGGGTGGTTGGAAACTGTTCAAGTACCACCGCGTCGACAAGGAGATGGCCGTACGGCAAATGGGTAAGGGAGCGCTCACGGCCGAGTCGCTAGTCAATACCAATACGACATATGAATTCTATAAAGAGATCAAAGAGTGACATTTGTTCAGTTTTTTGTGGTCGTGCTTTTTGATCTATTTCTTACACTTTGGTTGCGGCGATCAGTGTTTTTAGTGGGCAGGGATGGAGTGCGGCAGCTGTCTAGTTACATATTTGCTTCAGTTGTCGGCGGCCTTTATCTGATTGTAATAAATAATAGCTCTGGCATATATGTTGAGATCGATTATGGTGATAATTTTTTGCGTGAGTTGATGGCGTTGCAAGGTGTTTGTCTAGCGATGATTCTATTTCATATATGGGCCACTCGTTTGCGCTGAGTATATCGTTGTGAGTCAGGCTGTCAGCCATGAACTGCCGGAAGTTGTAAGCGGGCGGCCGCTTATCAGGTTTATGATGAATATAAGAGATGAGTATACTTGAATTTATTTTACTGATTTTGGTAGATGTGCCAACGACCCTCCTGTTTAGGCGCTATTTATATACTGGGGCGAGAAGTGCGTTTCGAGATGCACTGATCTGTCTTCATGCATTCCTAGTAGGAGGGCTCTACGTGACGTTCTTGAAAGACAACGAAACATTTTTCGCGGTGATCGATTATGGCTATAATTTTTACCGAGATTTGATAGTGCTTAATGTTGGGGCTGTAAGTATGATTTTCTTTCATGCGTGGTCTATTACGATACGTCACAAATGATTGTGTTTTGCGCGTGCGCTATATGGGTTGCTTCTGAGCCCGTGTGGCCCTTTCCGCATTTAGGTGGGCGGGCTTATCGCGAGAAAACTTACCTTGCGAGGGCTGTGCTCTGAGAGAGGTTGCTCCAAGATAAGTACAGAGAATGAAGCTGCTTCTTCTGGGGCTTTTTACGATATGTGATGTTGCAATCAGCTTGCTGCTGAATAGATTCGTCTTCAAGGATTTGGATAGACTTTTACAGTTCCTAGGGTCGCTGTTGTTCAATAGCTTTATGGGAGGAGTTTATATTGAAATGATGGGTGGGGAGGGGTTTATCCGATTCCCCTACAATTCGATAACTGATTTTGGTTTCTGGTTTGTGGTTATCCTTACTGCGGCAATGGTCCTTTTCCACATTTGGGCTTTGACCTCGCGAAGCGTTGACTGATCCCAAGTTTTGGCCATGTGAGAGCCCGGTCAGGAAAGGCTATCAGGAGGTCTCGAAACGCTTTATACCGAGCGGAAGGGGCGTTTATCGAGGCATTGCGCCAGAAGCTGGAGTAGAGGTCGTCGGGGCGGCCCTTTCGCCGGCAAAGCCGGCGCCTACCTCTATCCAGGCGCCCATAAAAAGATATAAGATAACATTTCATTTGACATTCATTCCCATCCTTCAGCGACCCTTCCTCGATGACTAGCGCCCCACCCTCCCTCCTCTCCCAGCGCCTGCAGAGCATCGATGCCCTGCGCGGCCTGGTGATCCTGTTCATGCTGCTGGACCATGTGCGGGAAACCTTCTACCTGCATCGCCAGGTCAGCGACCCGATGACCATCGACGCCACCGACCCCGGTTTGTTCGCCAGCCGTACCCTGGCGCATCTGTGCGCGCCAGTGTTCGTGCTGCTCACCGGGTTGTCCGCCTGGCTCTACGGCGAAAAGCACCAGGGGCGTGGCGATGTCGCCGCCTTCCTGTTCAAGCGTGGGTTGTTCCTGGTGGTGCTGGAGTTCACCCTGGTCAACTTCGCCTGGACCTTCCAGTTGCCGCCGAGCGTGATCTACCTGCAGGTGATCTGGGCCATCGGCCTCAGCATGATCGCCCTGTCGCTGCTGGTGTGGCTGCCACGGCCAGCGCTGGTGCTGGTTGGCGTGGTGATCATCGGCGGGCACAACCTGCTCGATGGCCTGCACTTCGACGCAACATCAGCGCTGCATGTGCCGTGGGCGATCCTGCATGACCGTGGCTGGCTGGCGGTTGGCGAGCATTTGCGCCTGCGCACCTCCTACCCGGTGCTGCCCTGGATCGGGGTGATTGCCCTGGGCTACGGCCTGGGTCCGTGGTTCGCTCGCGGCAGCAGCGTCACCCAGCGTCAACGACACTTGCTCATGGCCGGTGCCGGCGCCCTGCTCGGCTTTGTCGCGCTGCGTGTGCTCAATGGCTATGGCGAAGCGCCTTGGAGCGTGTACCCAAGCACCACCCAGACCCTGATGAGTTTCTTCAACATCACCAAGTATCCACCGTCGCTGTTGTTCCTGGCCTTGACCCTGGGCTTCGGCCTGCTGTTGCTGCGCGGCTTTGAACGCGCCGGCAGCGCGCGCTGGATCGGCGTGCTGGCCGTGTTCGGTGCCGCGCCGATGTTCTTCTACCTGCTGCACCTGTACGTGTTGAAGCTGCTGTACCTCGCAGGCGTCGCCCTGTTCGGCCTGAACCAGGGGGCTTACTTCGGCTTCGACGGCATCGGCGCGGTGTGGCTGGTCGCGGTGCTGCTGGCGCTTGCGCTCTACCTGCCGGTGCATGGGTTCGCGCGTCTCAAGGCAAGCCGCCGCGATATCGCCTGGCTCAAGTACTTCTGACCCTGGGAGCTTGACCATGCCGCTGCGCCGCTTCGCCATTGCCCTGCCCATGCTCGGCCTCAACCCCCTGGCCCTGGCCGACTCCGCCCAGTCGCAGGCCAGGGGGCTGCTGGAGGACAGCACCTGGAGCCTGCTCAACCGCAGCGTCTTCGACCAACGCGACTACCGCCACGGTGGACGCAACAATGCCGCGCGCAACGCCTACAAGCCACGTGCCGAGCGCAACGGCAAGGCCGAGGAATGGGCCTACGGCTTGATGGGCTCATTCAGTTCCGGCTTCACCCAAGGCCTGGTCGGCGTCGGGCTCGATGCCCACGCCTACCAGGGCGTGCAGCTCGACAGCGGCGGTGGTCGCGCGGGCAAGGCGCGCCTGCTCGGGGTCGACAACCAGGGCCATCCCAAGGACGCGTACAGCCGGGGTGGTGGCGCGGTGAAACTGAGGATGTCGAACACGGTGCTGGCCTATGGCGAACAGCGCGTGAAAACGCCGGTGTTCAGTTCCTCCGACAGCCGTCTGTTGCCCGAGACCGCCACCGGCTGGTTGCTCACCAGCAACGAGGTCGACCGGCTCAAGCTGGTTGCCGGGCACTTCAACGAAAGCACCGACCGCAATGCCTCGAGCCACGACCAGGGCTTCGTGGTCAATTACTCCAATGGCCGCCAGGGCAGTACGTTCGACCTGGCCGGGGCGGTGTGGAGCCCGACCAACAGCGTCAGCGCCAGCCTCTTCACCTCGCGCTACGAGGACACCTGGCGCCAGCATTACCTGGGCAGCACGTTGAGCCACGCCATTGACGATCGGCGCAGTGTCAGCCTCGACCTGAACCTGTATCGCACCACCGACACCGGCAAGGCGTTTTCAGGCAGCATCGACAACACCACCTGGAGCCTGGTGTCCCGTTATACCCAAGGCCCGCACACCTTCAGCCTGGGTTGGCAGCAGGTGGACGGCAACACGCCATTCGACTACGTCACCCGTGGGGCGATCTTCCTTGGCAACGCGGTGCAGCTGTCTGACTTCAATGCGCCCAACGAGCAGTCATGGCAGGCGCGTTACGACCTGAACCTGGGCGCCTATGGCGTGCCCGGGCTGAGCCTGACGGCGCTGTATGCGCGCGGGTTCGGCATCGATGGCAGCCATGTCGACCGCAACGGTGGGTATGCGTACCTGGGCTATGGCGAGGGTGGCAGGCATTGGGAGCGGGACCTGGAGGCACGCTATGTGGTGCAGGGTGGCACAGCCAAGGGGCTGATGATTTCACTGAGGCACAATGTGCACCGCGGGAATGCGGCCCAGGCGGAGCTGGATGCGGACCAGATCAGGTTGGCGGTGGAATATCCGCTGGCTGGCACCTGGTGAGGATGCGCTGAACCTGTAGGAGCCGGCTTGCCGGCGAACCAGGCGACGCGGTGGATGGCACCGGCATTGCCGGTGTTCGCCGGCAACGCCGGCTCCTACAGGCGTGTGCCCTTCAACAGGCTGGCCTTAACGCCAATAGCGCGGCTCGTCCGCTACCCGCTGGTGCGCCTGGAACAACACCGGCAACTGCTCCTTGAGGAAGTCCAGCCAGGTGCGCACCTTGGCGTCCAGGTAATGCCGCGACGGGTAGATCGCATAGATCTCGCGCTGACGCAGGCGGTGAGGCGCCAGCAATCGGCACAGGCGCCCCTCCTCCATCGCCTGGCTGGCCGAATAGTACGGCAGCAGCCCCACCCCCATGCCCAGCTCGGTGGCCTTGAGCATCGCGTCGGCGACATTGGTGAGGAAGGTGTCCTGCGGCACGATCACACATTTCCCTGGTGCCTGCTCGAACGACCAATCTTCCTCGAACAAGGGGTCGACCGTGCGCAGGCAGACATGCTCGTGCAGGTCTTCCGGGCGCTTGGGCACGCCGTGGCGGGCCAGGTAATCGGGCGAGGCACAGAGGATGCTGTGGATGCTGCCCAGGGGAATGGCGATCAGCTGCGAGTCCGGCAGCCCCTGGCCGATGGTGATCACCACGTCGTGGCCTTCGGCCAACGGGTCGGGGTTGCGTTGCGAGAGCGTCAGCTCCATCACCACTTCGGGGTTGGCGGCGTTGTAGCGGGCCACCAGCGGCATCATCAACAGGCCCAGACCGTGGGTGCAATGGAAGCGCAGATGGCCGCGCGGCGTGAGGTGGGCACCGCGCGCCTCGTCCATGGCTTCCTCGGTGAGCAGCATGATCTGCCGCGAACGCTCGAGGAAACGCTCGCCCGCCTCGCTCATGCGCAACCTGCGGGTGGTGCGATGCAGCAGGCGGGTCTGCAGCTGGTTCTCGAGCTCCGCGACAATCCGTGACACCTGGGCCGACGAGATGTCCAGCGCATTGGCCGCCGCAGCGAAGCTGCCGCACTCCACTACCCGGGCGAAGGTTCGCATCGCATGCAGCATATCCATGAGGTGTCGCTCTCATTCATACATGAAAGGCAGGAATCTATCACGGGATAGACCATTTATTGTGAAACGTAAATGAATGGATCATCGGCACATCCCGAAAAAGAGGATTCCGTCATGAAACGTTCGATTGCATTGGTCGCCCTGACCGCCACCCTCGCCTCGTTCGGCGCCTTCGCCGCCGCTACCGACAGCCAGGCCGAGGCCGCCCGCTACGAATACGGCATGCCGCTGGACATCGCCAAGGTCATCTCCATCACGCCGGCCAGCAATGCAGAGGACTGCCAGGTGGGTACCGCGCACATGGTCTACGTCGACCACCAGGGCCAGACCCGCGAAATCGGCTACCGCCAGATGGGCAACTGCTCGCAACTGTAAGGCACGCCCAGACCGCGAGGGAAAAATACCAGCCATCTTGCTGAAAGTGCATTTGCCCTCCTCGCCCGCCGCCGCATGATCGTCCAGGACAACAACAAGAACGTCCTGGACCATGAACACGATAAAAACCTGCGCCGTACCGTCCGCGCACTCGCCGGACGCCACCCATGCCCGCATCACCTGGCGGCTGATGCCGTTGCTGCTGGTGTGCTACCTGTTCGCCCACCTCGATCGCATCAACATCGGCTTCGCCAAGATGCAGATGAGCGCCGACCTGGGCTTCTCCGACACGGTCTACGGCCTTGGCGCCGGCCTGTTCTTCATCGCCTACGCGCTGTTCGGTGTGCCCAGCAACCTGGCCCTGGACCGGGTCGGGCCACGGCGCTGGATCGCCAGCCTGATGCTGGTCTGGGGCCTGCTCTCCACGGGCATGATGTGGGTGCAGGACGCTGCCGGCTTCTATGCCTTGCGGTTCTTGCTCGGGGTGGCCGAAGCCGGGTTCTTCCCTGGCATCCTGGTGGTGCTCAACCGCTGGTACCCGGCGCGACGCCGGGCCCAGGTCACCGCGCTGTTCGCCATCGCCGTGCCCCTGGCCGGGGTGGTCGGCGGGCCGTTGTCCGGCGGCATTCTCCAAGCGTTCCACGACCACGGCGGCTTGCGCGGCTGGCAGTGGATGTTCCTGATCGAAGGCCTGCCCGTCGTGCTGCTGGGGCTGGTGGTGCTCAAGACCCTGCCAGACAGTTTCGAGCAGGTCGACTGGCTGAGCACCGAGCAAAAGCAAACGCTGCGCGCAGAGATCGACCGTGAGGAACGGCACAAACCCATCGCTTCGCTCGCCGGGCTCTTCAGCGACCGACACCTGTGGTTGCTGGTGGCGGTCTACTTCGCCGTGATGCTGGCGGTGAACACCTTGGCGTTCTGGATGCCGAGCCTGATCCACGGCGCGGGGATCGGCAGCGACGGCCAGGTCGGCCTGCTCAGCGCCGTGCCTTACCTGGCGGGTTGCCTGTTCATGCTCGCCTGCGGACGCTCGTCGGACCGACGCCGCGAGCGACGCTGGCACCTGTGCCTACCGCTGCTGATGGCGGCCGCCGGTATCGCCCTGGCGGGCCTGGCGCCGGGCAAGGCCTCGCTGGTGATGGGAGGGCTGGTGCTGGCGGGCATGGGCGCCAGTGCCGCGTTGCCGATGTTCTGGCAGTTGCCCCCGGCGTTCCTGTCTGGCACTACCCAGGCGGCAGGCATCGCGATGATCAGCTCGTTCGGCAGTATCGCTTCGTTCCTGGCGCCTTACCTGATCGGCTGGATGCGCGATGCCACGCAGAGCCCGGGGCTGGCCCTGCAGGTGCTGGCGGTGGCTATCATGCTGGGTGGGTTGCTGGTGCTGAAGGTGCCGGCGGGTGTGGTCAACCCGCGTTGAACAGCTGAACGCCTGCCGTGATCTCTGTAGGAGCGGCTTCAGCCGCGATCACCCGCCAAGCGGGTGCCAGACAGCGCGATACCCGCATCGCGGCTAAAGCCGCTCCTACAGAGAAGGTCAGGCCAGCAGCTCGCTGATCCAGCGGGCCTGGCGGCTGATGTCGTCAAGCTTGTCCTGCGGCACCGCGTGGCGGGCACGGGTGAAATTGGCCAGGGTCTGCTGCTTCTGGCGCAGCATGCGCTGCCACTTGAACAGGAACGCCGGGCTGCGCGCCTCCATCAGCAACGGCCCGAAGTACAACTGCTCGACGCTGTAGGACGGCGCATCACCGCGTTCGGCGACGATGATCTCGTAGTCGAAGCGATTCTCCCGCAGCACTTCCTCCCCGACGATGCGATAGCCGTTGCCCGCCAGCCACTGGCGCAGCGGCTGCTCGCCGCCGTTGGGCTGCAGCACCAACCGTTCCTGGCCTTGCAGGTGCTGCTTGCCAGCTTCGAGGATGGCGCAAATGGTCTCGCCACCCATGCCACAAATGCTGACGGCGGTGATGTCGTCACCCCGCTCGATGGCGGCCAGGCCGTTGGCCTGGCGCACGGTGATACGGTCTTCGAGCCCATTCTCGCGCACGGTGCGTTGCGCCGAGAGAAACGGGGTCAGCGCCACTTCGCCGGCCACCGCCGCGGCAATTGCGCCACGGCGCATCAACGCCACCGGCAGGTAGCCATGGTCGGAGCCGATATCGGCCAGTCGCGCCCCCGCGGGCACATGCGCGGCCACGCGCTCCAGACGCATGGACAAGGTGTGTTCGTTCAACGGCAGCCTCATTTCAGAACCGGAATCCGGCGTCGATGGCCGGAACGGCCCGCGATTCTGCCGAGCCCGGCCGGACTTTTCAAATCCGCGCGACCGCAGCCCCGACTCGACCCGCCCCAGCAGCTCGCGTAGGCTTGCCGTTTTCCTTCCGTCGCAAGGCAAATACCCCATGGCAAACGCAGACATCATCTTCACCCCGGACCCGGACGCCGACTCCATTTCTTCCGACGTCGCCGAATACAACGGCGTGCTGGTCAGCACCCAGATCCCTGTACACGCCGACGGCAGCCTGGAGCTGGGCGACATCACCACGCAATGCGAATGCACCTTGCAGGCGCTGAAGGTTGCCCTGGAGCGCGCCGGCAGCTCGATGGACCGGGTGCTGCACCTGACCATCTACCTGACCGACATGGCCGACCGCCCGGCCTTCAACGAGGTGTACCAGCGGTTCTTCAGCAAGCCATGGCCAGTGCGTGCGGCGGTCGGCGTCGCCTCGCTGGCCTTTGAAGGCATGCGTGTGGAAGTGACGGCGATGGCGGCCAAGGGCTGATCGACCGAAGGTTCGCTGGCAGGCCGGCGAACCGCCCCCCTCTGTCAGCCAGCGCCCGCCCGATAGTGCCCCGGCGTTGCCGCCAGATGACGCTTGAACACCCGTTGCAGATGCGCCTGGTCGGCAAACCCGGCCTCCAGCGCCACGTCGGCGATCGGCCGCCCCAGGCGCAGCTGGGCACGGGCATGCTGCACACGCAGGTCCAGCAGGTAACCATGGGGTGTCAGCCCGAAGCGCTTGGCAAAAGCCCGTGTCAGGTAGGCCCGGGACAACCCGACAGCGGCGCAGATGTCCTCCAGGGTCAACCGGTCAAGGCGGTGAGCGCGCATGAACGCTGCCGCCATGTCCAGCCGTGGGTGCCGCGCCGAGCGCGTGCCGGCCCTCACCTCCAGATAGCGCGGCAGCACGTCGAAAAATGCGCCCAGCCGTGCTTCCTTGGCGCTGGCCTGCCGGTCTTCGAACAACTCGGCGAACACCTGCAGCAGATGCCCGTACAAGCCCGGCGAGGTGCTCAGCGTCGCCTCCGCCGGCACGAAGCCCCGCGCCTGTAGCCACGGCATGTCGACGAACAGCATCAGGTAGGACCAGGGCTCGCCCTGGATCGGGTTGCAGGTGTGCACCACGCCGGGGTTCATCAGCACCGTGGTGCCCGCCGCGACTTCATGCCGGGCGTTGCCGGTCAGGTAGGTGCTGCGCCCCCGGTGATCACGCCGATGGAAAAGCTCTCGTGGGCATGCGCGGCGTAGCACACCTGGCGCCCATCCCCCACGCGCCGAGCCTCGACGAAGGGCAATGCCGGATCACGCCAGAACCGCGAGACCTCGATCATCGCCCCACCCTCATCGTTCGCCGCCCTGCACCACGACCAGCAACTGGGCCTGCTGCTCACCGACCGAACGCAGGCGATGCGGCGTCTGGGCGTTGAAGTGCAGGGCATCACCCGCCTCCAGCAGCACCCGCTCGCTCATGAAGTCCACCTCCACCTGCCCCTCGTGGACGAACAAAAACTCCTCGCCCTCGTGCGCCTTGAACGTCGGGTCGCTGAAAGCGGTCGGCGGCTGGATCAGGAACGGCAACAGGCTGCGCTGTCCCACCTGCGAGGTCAGCACCGCATACCCCGGCCCTTCACCGCTGCCCACCAGGGCCTGGCGCTCGCCGCGGCGCACCAGGCTGTAGCGCGCCGGGCCCGTCTGCTCGCCGTCGAACAACTCCTCGACATTGACATTCAGCGCCCGCGCCAGCTTCAGCGCGGCGGCAATCGAAGGGGTGTTCAGGCCACGCTCGACCTTGGACAGGTAGCTCTTGGTCATGCCGGACTTTTCGGCCAGCACCTCGAGGGTGATCCCCAGTTTCTTTCGCAGCAGTTTCAGTCGAATGGACATGTGACGCGGGTTTCCCGAACAAACGCACTTGCTTATGACACTTTGTGTCATATAGGATTATTTGTGTCATCAGTTGATCGCCCCTCCACCGTCGAAAGCAAAGGGGCGAGCCAGCCATGACATCCACCGTCACGCCACAGAGGATAGACCCCCATGGCCAACACCCTGACACACAGCAAAGACCAGCTGGTGCAAAAAGCACTGAAACAGATGCAAGGCTCGCTCGCGGATAATACGTGGACCGTGCGCGAAAAGCTGGCCCTGACCTGCCGAATTCTCTTCGACCATGGCCACGACTCGGGCCTGGCCGGGCAGATCAGCGCCCGCGGCCCGCAACCGGGCACCTTCTACACCCAGCAACTGGGCCTGGGCTTCGACGAGATCACTGCCAGCAACCTGCTGCTGGTCAACGAAGACCTCGAGGTGCTCGAAGGCGAAGGCATGCCCAACCCGGCCAACCGCTTCCACAGCTGGGTGTACCGCGCCCGCCCGGACGTCAACTGCATCATCCACACCCACCCCACCCACGTCGCCGCGTTGTCGATGCTTGAAGTGCCACTGGTGGTCTCGCACATGGACCTGTGCCCGCTGTACGAAGACTGCGCGTTCCTCGAAGCCTGGCCCGGCGTGCCGGTGGGCAACGAGGAAGGCGAGATCATCAGCAACGCCCTGGGCGACAAGCGCGCCATCCTGCTGTCGCACCACGGCCAGCTGTCCACCGGCACCAGCATCGAGCAGGCCTGTGTCTACGCCCAACTGATCGAGCGCGCCGCGCGCCTGCAATTGCTGGCCATGGCCGCCGGAACCGTCAAGCCGATCGACCCGGCGCTGGGCCGCGACGCCCATGACTGGATCGACCGGCCCAAGCGCCACGGCGCGGCCTTCAACTACTTTGCCCGGCAGTGCCTGCGCCAGCACGCCGACTGCCTTGCCTGACCCTCTTTTGCCTTGCTTGCGGAGACATCCAGAATGACCACTCGATTCCACGGCATCATCGGCTACACCATCACCCCGTTCAGCCAGGACGGCGCGCAGCTCGACCTGCCCGCGCTGGGCCAGTCCATCGACCGCCTGGTCGCAGGCGACGTGCAGGCCATCGCGCCCTTGGGCAGCACCGGCGAAGGTGCCTACCTGAGCGACAGCGAATGGCAGCAGGTCGCCCAGTACAGCCTCGAACGCATCGCCAGGCGCGTGCCCAGCATCGTCAGCGTCTCCGACCTGACCACCGCCGGCGCCATCCGCCGCGCGCGCTTCGCCCAGCAACACGGCGCCGACGCGGTGATGGTGCTGCCGTCGGCTTACTGGAAGCTCAGCGAAGCCGAGATCGTGCAGCACTACCGGGCCATCGGCGCCGCCATCGACCTGCCGATCATGCTCTACAACAACCCCGCCACCAGCGGCACCGACATGCCTGTGGAACTGATCCTGCGCATTGTGCGCGAGGTGGACAACGTGACCATGGTCAAGGAGAGCACCGGCGATATCCAGCGCATGCACAAGCTGCAGGTGCTCGGCGAGGGGCAGGTGCCGTTCTACAACGGCTGCAACCCGCTGGCGCTGGAGGCTTTCGTCGCGGGTGCCACGGGGTGGTGCACGGCGGCGGCCAACCTGATTCCCGCGCTCAACCAGCGGCTGTACCAGGCGGTGCTGGCGGGTGAACTGGAGCAGGCCAGGGCGTTGTTCTACCGTCAACTGCCACTGCTGGACTTCATCCTCAAGGGCGGCTTGCCGGCCACCATCAAGGCCGGCCTGGCATTGACCGGGTTGCCGGTCGGCGAGCCTCGGCGGCCGGTGTTCGGGTTGGATGAAGCAGGTAGAACGAAGTTGCTGGCGCTGCTCGATGGGTTGAACATCACGCGCTGATCCAGCCAGCCTCCGCACACATAGGTGCTGCGGTGCCTGGCACCGGCCTTGCCGGTGTTCGCCAGCAAGGCTGGCTCCTACAGGTTTGTAGTGGGGCGCTGCCTGTAGGAGCGGGTTTACCCGTGCATCCGTGTCACGGAACTCCCGCCCAACACCACCGCTCTTAACATCATGCAGTAACTCCCATTGGCCTCACCTTCCGGAGGACTCGCCATGCGCCCCTTACTGCTCGCTTCATCGCTGCTGCTCCTGCTACCCGCCGGCGCCGCCCTGGCCCGTGTCGATGCCGGTGACGTCGCCACTTCGGCGGGGATCTCCGCCTCGTTGTACTCCACCTTCAAGGACGACAAGCGCATCGTCCCGGCCCGCGACGAACTGTCGGCCTTCGTCGCCAGTGGCGGCGCGATTCGTGGCGCCTACCTGGAGTCGGCACTGGCACAGGCTCGCCATGACAACCCAGGGTTGCAGATCAGCGACGAGGAACTGGCAAAGGCGCTGTTGTCGCAGGATGACGCCGCGGCCGGCCAATGACACCTTGAGCGGCCGAGGCCCGGGACTCGCCCAAGCCTCGCTGCGACAATCCGCCACAGCATGGCGCGAAGCACGCCATCCATCCGGATGGTAGATTCGCCGCCATGAAAACCACCCGTCGGACACGTTCGCTGACCGCCTGGGCGCTATATGCCAGCGTCCTGTTCAGCCTATTGCTGTGCGGCATGCACCACGGCCAGATGAGTGGCTTGCGCCTGTCCGGCCTCGAGGGTGGCTTCTGCTCGCTGGACAGCGAGCACGGCTCGGCCATCGACCTGGACGGTGCCGGGGGCGACCAGCACATGGCGCAGCTCGATTGCCCGGTGTGCTCCTCCTTTGCCCTCGCGGTGCCGTTGGCCAGCAATGGTTGGTCGTTCACCCAGGTCCAGGGCCATGCCCCTTCCCCGATCGTCGTGCGCAGCTGGGCGCAGCCACCACCACGCTACCTGCGTCACGCCATCAATCCCCGCGCCTCCCCTCACCGTTTCCCCGCAGTTGAACTGTTCGCCTGACCCTTGGCCGGCGCGCCCGTGCGTGCCTGTTCGCCAAGCCGGTCAGGCCCTGCCATGACCCTTGCGTGGAAAACACAACATGATTCGCAACACCTCCCTGGTGCTCCTGATGGGCGCCACCTGCACCTGTGCCTGGGCGCAAAACGCGCCTGTCGAGCTCTCCGCCACCACCGTCGACGGTGAGCGCGAAGCCCCCTCGGGCGTGCAACTGGACGCGCCGATCCGCACCGGCTCGCGCCTTGGCTTGACTGCCCGGGAAACCCCCGCCTCGGTGAGCGTCTCCGACCGCCGGGTGATCGAGCAGCGTGATGCCAAGGATACCCAGGACGTGATCAACGCCATGACCGGCGTCAACGCCTCGGCCAACCCGGGCTACGGTGGATTCGTCACCTACCGGGGCTTCACCCAGAACCAGGTGACCCAGCTCTACAACGGCATCAACCTGGGCTACAGCAGTGCCACCCGCCCGGTCGATGCCTGGGTGATCGACCGTGTCGAACTGCTCGGTGGCCCTTCGTCGTTCCTGCACGGCGCCGGCTCCGTGGGCGGTTCGATCAACTACATCACCAAGCTGGCCAGCCGCGACCAGCAGACCGTCGACGGGCGTATCCGCCATGGCAGCTACGACGACGCCGAGTACGCCTTCGGCATCAACCAGGCCCTGGCCAGCAACCCCGCCGACGCCCGCCACTTCGCCCGCCTGGACTTCAGTCGCAGCCAGGGCAATGGCTATATCGACCGCAACCAGCGCAAGACCGACAGCCTGGCCTTCTCCGTGCTCAGCGACCTCACCCCCGATCTCACCCACACCTTCGCCGTGGAGTACCAGGAGGACAAGGAAGACAGCCCGTACTGGGGCTCGCCGATCCTGCCCGGGCGCAGCACCATGAAGATCGACAACAGCCGCCGCTTCGAGAACTACAACGTCGCCGACGGCCGCTACGAGCAGCGCGTGCGCTGGCTGCGCTCGATGCTTGACTACCAGGTCAGCGACAGCACCAGCGTGCACAACACCCTGTACCACTACAAAGCCGAGCGCGATTACCGCAACGTCGAGAACTACCGCTACAACGGCGCGGGCAACGTGGTACGCGCCAGCCCCTACCTGCAACGCCACGCCCAGAGCGTGCTGGGCGACCGTGTCGAGTTGCGCCACGACACCAGCCTGTTCGGCCTGCCGACCCAGTGGGCCATGGGCCTGGACTGGTCGCGCATGCGTCAGGACCTCTACCCCACCTCCAGCAGTTGGAGCGACGTGGTCGACCCGGACCATTTCGACCCCGGCAGCTTCGACGCCATCCCCGGCGTGAACCGTGGCCTCACCCGCCAGCGTCACCACGAAGTCATCAACCGTGCCCTGTTCGCCGAAAACCGCCTGGAACTGACCGATCGCCTGGCCCTGCTCACGGCCCTGCGCTACGACTACCTGGACATGGAGGTGAACAACTACGGTGCCGTCAGCCCCACCTCGCCCGCCTACTTCGAGCGGCGCTGGGAGCCGCTGTCCGGGCGTATCGGCCTGACCTACGCGCTGACCCCATCGGCCAGCGTCTATGTGCAATACAGCACCGCCGCCGACCTGCCGGCCGGCTCGCTGGCCGCGGCCACCTACTCCAACGTGGGGTTGTTCGACCTGTCCAAGGGCGAACAGTGGGAGGCCGGCAGCAAGTTCGACTTCCTCGACGGGCGCGGCGCCGCAACCGTGGCGGTGTACCAGATCATGCGCAAGGACTTCGCCGTGCGCGACTCCAGCAACCCCAACCTCACCGTCCAGGCGGGCCAGCAGACCTCGCGCGGCATCGAGCTGGCCGGGCGCCTGCAGGTCACCCCGAAGCTGCTCGCCGAAGCCAACTATGCCTATGTCGATGCGCAGTACGATGAGTTCAACGAAGCGGTCAATGGCGTGTCGGTCTCGCGCAAGGGCAACGCACCCGTCAACGTGCCGGCCAATGTCGGCAACCTGTGGCTGACCTACAGCTTCACCCCGGCCTGGTCGGCCGGCGTGGACGCGCGCTACGTCGACTCGGTGTACGCCGACAACGCCAACACCCTCAAGGCGCCGGCCTATACCCTGTTCGGCGCCTTCGCCCGCTACCGCCTGGACGAGCACACCACCCTGACCGGGCGGGTACGCAACCTCACCGACGAGGTGTATGCCAAGCAGGCCTACGGCACCCAGTACTACATGGGCGCGCCACGCACCTTCGAGGTAGCGATGGACGTGCGCTTCTGAACCCATGCAACCCCGTAGGAGCGGCTTCAGCCGCGATCACCCGCCCAGCGGGTGCCATACTCGCGCTCATGGATGAGTGAAGCGTTGGGCGCAGATCGTTAGAATGCGCCCAACTGTTTGTTCCGCAAGGTGTTTCCTTGCGGAGCAAGCTCGCCTTCTTTGTTCGCCCAAGGATGACGCGCCATGCGCCGTTTGCTGTTCCTGCTGTTCGTCCTCACCCTGACTTCCTGCGCCCCGCGGCTACCGTCCCCCACCCCACCGCAGACGTTGCCCACACCATCCACCGAGCTCACCCTGCTCGACCGCGGCCGTTTCCAGCTCTGGTACGACTGCCAGCGTGGCGAGCCCCACCGCTTCACCTTCACCCTCGACCGGGACGAGGGCCACCTGGAGCGCAAGGACAACTTCCGCATCGACCGCGACCTGCCCCCAGGCTGCGTGGGCCAGCACTCGGCCAAGGCCTACTCGCTGCCCAAGGGTTTCCACCGTGGCCACCTGGCAGCCAACAACCACTTCGATGACGACCGCGCGGCGATGGACGCCTCCAACCTGATGAGCAACATCGTCCCGCAGCTGGCATCACACAACAGCCAGACCTGGTACCAGACCGAACTGCTCAGCGAATGTTTTCGAGACCGGCATCCAACCAAGGTGATCGGGGGCGTGGTGTTCGGCCGGGGGGACGACGCACTGGCCAACGACTACTTCGCGCAGAGCCATGGCATCGCCACCCCGGAAGTGTTCTGGAAGGTACTGCTGACCGAGGATGATGCCGGGCAGCCGCAAGTCATCGCCTGGTGGATCCCCCATCAGGCCGGGCTGGGCACCGACCTGACGCCCTATTTACGCAGCGTGCATGAGATCGAGACGCTGCTGGGGCCGGGCGAAGCACCGATAGATGTGCCTGAGGCGGTAAAGGACCAGCGCCCGACGTTTTCATGGCCGGTACCGGCTGGTTGCGATCGGGAATGATGGGGCTGTGTTGTTGGCAGTGCGCTGGGCGATAGCCTTGCAGTGCTCTTTGGATCGAGCGCCGCCTGCGCGGCGCATCGCGGATGAATCCGCTCCTACAAGTTTGTTTCGGGCCAGTTACAACGGGTACGGCACGTTGCAACCGCTGTAGGAGCGGATTCATCCGCGATGCGCCGCGCAGGCGGCGCTCGATCTCATAGGCGCTGCAACCTTGTCGTCAAACACCTTGAAGACCTGAGCTCATTCCCCCCTCAGCAGCGCCTGTTCCGTCCGTGCCCGTGGCCTGCTCGCGGTCAGCCACAACACCCCCGGCAACAAGGCGCTCGCCGCCACCGTCATGCCCACCATCGGCCACGCGCCACCGTCGGACCATGCACCGGTCAGCGCACTGCTCAGCGCCGTCAGCAGCATCTGCACGAAGAAGAACCCGCCCGAGGCCGTGCCGGCAATCGCGGCGAAGGGCTGCAGCACGGCCCACTGGCAAGCCGGGATGATCAGCCCCACCGAAAGCATCACCGGCAACAGCGCCAGGGGCAGTGTCCACAGGCTCGCGCCCGCCAGTTGCAGGGCCAGCAGCGCTGCGCTGCCGGCCAGGTTGATGGCGCACCCCAGGGCGATCACCCGCTCGTTGCCCAGGCGTCGAACCAACGGGCCATAACAGCGCGACCCTGCCGCATAGGCGGCTACCGTCCCACCCAGCACCAGGCCATAGACCTGCGGCGACAAACCCAGGCCATGTTGCAACAGCAACGAGGACTCACTGATGAAGGGGAAGTAGCTGCAATAGGCGCAACCGATGACCAGTGAGCTGCGCCAGAACACCCGGCTGCCCAGCACCTGGCGCCAGGCTTGGCGTAAATCTGCAGGCGAGGCGTCGAATGGACGCGTTTCCGGCAGGTAGCGGGTAGCCTGCACTTGGCTCAGCACACCCATCATCAATAACCCGCCGAACAGCCCGCGCCAGCCCAGCACCTCCAGCAGCAAGCTGCCGAGTACCGGAGCCAGCAGCGGCGCGATGGCCATGCCGCTGGACAACAGCCCAAGCAAGCGCGCCTGTTCGTCCGCGGCAAACCGATCGCGCACCATCACCCTGGCCACCAGTGGCCCGCAACAGCCGCCCAGAGCCTGGAAGAAACGCGCCATGCACAGGCTCGGCAGGTCCACTGCGATCAAGCAGCCCAAGGTGGCCACGGTGTAAAGACCAAGGCCGGCAAGCAACAGCGGCCGACGCCCCCAGCGGTCGCACAAGGGTCCGGCCAGGAGCATGCACAAGGCGTAGCCGAACATGTAGGCCGTCAAGCTGAACTGCACCTGGGCAGGCGGCACCTCCAGCGCCTGTGCCATCTGCGGCCAGGCCGGCAGGTACAGGTCCAGGGCGACACGGGGCAGGCACACCAATGCCAGCAACAGGCACGACCAGCCCCAGGGGGTCAGGGGACGAAGGGTGAACATCGGCACAACTCCACAGGCACAAGACACTCGCAGGGTAGAGCGAAAGCGGTCTAGTATTCAGAGCCATTTGGCGCATCTGTGAGTAGACCACTATGTCTCGCGGCAAGACCGCCCTGCCCCTCGACCTGCCGCTGCCTTCCACGCCTGGCCTCGGCAAGCAGCAAGGTGCCTACCAGGCGTTGCGCGACGCCATCCTCGAACGACGCCTGCTCGCGGGGGCGGCGCTGCCCTCCAGCCGCACCCTGGCGGCACGCTGGGGGCTGTCGCGCGGCACGCTGGAAGTGGTGTTCGACCGTCTGCGCAGTGAGGGCTATATCGAACGGCGCAGCGGTTCCGGCAGCCGTGTCTGCGCCGTGGTGCCCGAGCATCTGCTCGGCGCGGGCAATGCCACGCCGGCACTCGCGGCCAGCGGCGTACCGTCCCCGCTGGAAACCCGGGTCCGTGCCGGCGTGCCTTTCGTGGCCCGCCTGCCCGATCCCGCGCTGTTTCCACCTCGGCAATGGGCGCAACTGCTGACCCAGGCCTTGAACGGCGCCTCACCCGATCAACTCGCCCACGCCACGGCGCAAGGCTCGCCTGCGTTGCGTGAACAGTTGGCCGGCTACCTGGCCCAGCACCGTGGCATCGCCTGCTCGGCCGACGACCTGATCATCACCCATGGCATTCGCGACAGCCTGGAACTGGTCATCGCCACGCTCCTGCGCCCAGGCGATATTGCCGCCGTCGAAGACCCCGGCTACCCCGCCGCCGCCGCGCTGCTGCGCCAGGCCGGCGCCCAGCTGCGGGCAGTGCCGGTGGATGACGACGGGCTGCGCAGCGCTGCCCTGCCCGGCTGCGGCGCCCGCCTGCTCTACCTCACGCCTGCGCACCAGGCACCGACCGGCGCCACCCTGCCGGTGTCGCGGCGCCTGGCGGTGCTGGACTGGGCGCAGCGCGAGCAGGCCTGGGTCATCGAGGACGACTACGACAGCGAGTTCAACTACAACAGCGCCCCATTGCCGGCGCTCAAGGCGCTGGACCAAGGTGACCGGGTGATCTTCTGCGGTTGTTTCAACAAGACCCTGTTCGCCGGCCTGCGGGTCGGTTACCTGCTGGTCCCCAAGGCCTGGCGCGCCGCGCTGCTGGCCCGGGTCGAACTGACCGGCCGCGCCGTCGGTGTGGTCGAGCAACTGGCCCTGGCCCGGCTGATCGACAGCGGCGGCCTGCTGCGCCACCTGCGCGCCGCCCGGCACACCTACCAGCAACGCCGTGACGCCCTGGCCGCCGTGCTGCAACTGCACGCGCCCGGACAATTTACCCTTCATGGCGACCATGCCGGCCTGCATTGCCTGCTGCGGCTGCCCGCCGGCAGCGACGCGGAGCGCCTGTGCCAGCGGGCGGCCGACGTCGGTTTGCCTCTGCAACCGCTGCAGCGGTTCTGCATCGATGCGCGACCGCCTTCGGCGATAGTGCTCGGCTACGCCTCCCTGACCCTTGCTCAAGTGCGCCATGCCGGCAGGCAACTGGCCGAGCTGCTGCTCGCGCAGTGACAACTGGCGCCGTCAAGCGCCCGGCATGACCTGAAAACGCGCCCGCCCCACAGGCGGCAAACCTGTGGGGCGGGCTTTTGCGGCAGATTGGCTACTTGAGGTCGAAGCGGTCCAGCTCCATGACCTTCGCCCAGACCGCGACGAAGTCCTTGACGAACTTCGCAGCGGCATCGCTGCTGCCATACACCTCGCTGAGGGCACGCAGCTGGGCATGAGAGCCGAACACCAGGTCGACCCGGCTACCGGTCCACTTCACCGCGCCGGTCTTGCGGTCACGACCTTCGAAGTGCTCGTTGTCCGCCGAGGTCGGCTTCCACTCCACGCCCATGTCCAACAGGTTGCGGAAGAAGTCGTTGGTCAGTACGCCGGGCTTGTCGGTGAATACCCCTTCCTTGCTGCCGCCATGGTTGGCGCCGAGCACACGCAGGCCACCGACCAGCACGGTCAGTTCCGGCGCGGTGAGCGTCAGCAACTGGGCCTTGTCCAGCAGCAACTTCTCGGCCTTGACGCTGTAGCGCGCCTTGCTGAAGTTACGGAAGCCGTCAGCCAGGGGCTCCAGCACGGCGAACGACTCGACATCGGTCTGCTCCTGCGAGGCATCCACGCGCCCCGGGTGGAAGGGCACGCCGATCGTATGCCCGGCATCCTTGGCGGCCTTCTCCACCGCCGCGCTGCCAGCCAGTACGATCAGGTCGGCCAGGGAGATCTTGTGCCCCCCCTCGCTGCGGATCTTCTCCAGTGCCGCCAGCACCTTGTCGACACCCTGGTTCGCCGCCCAATCTTTCTGCGGGGCCAGGCGCAAGCGCGCGCCATTGGCGCCACCGCGCTTGTCCGAGCCGCGGAAGGTCGAGGCCGAGGCCCAGGCGGTGGATACCAGCTCGGCGACACTCAGCCCCGAGGCCAGCACCTTGGCCTTGAGCGCGGCGATATCGGCTTCGCTTGGCTGCGGGCCGGCCTTGGGCAGCGGGTCCTGCCACAGCAGTTCCTCAGTGGGCATTTCCGGGCCCAGGTAACGCGCCAGCGGGCCCATGTCACGGTGGATCAGTTTGTACCAGGCGCGGGCGAACGCGTCGGCGAGCTGGTCGGGATTGTCCTTGAAGCGCCGGGCGATGGGTTCGTAGATCGGGTCGAAACGCAGTGCCAGGTCGGAGGTGAGCATCGACGGGGCATGCTTCTTCGCTGGATCATGCGCATCAGGCACGGTATTGGCGCCCTTGCCATCCTTCGGCCGCCACTGGTGCGCGCCTGCGGGGCTCTTGGTCAGTTCCCATTCGAAGTTGAACAGGTTGTTCAGGTACTCGTTGCTCCACTTCGTCGGGGTCGAGGTCCAGGTCACTTCCAGGCCGCTGGTAATGGTGTCGCCGCCCTTGCCGGAGCCGAACCTGTTGTGCCAGCCAAAGCCTTGCTGCTCCAGGCCCGCCGCTTCCGGCTCGGCGCCGACATTGTCGGCGGGGCCCGCGCCGTGGGTCTTGCCGAAGGCATGGCCACCGGCGATCAGGGCCACGGTCTCTTCATCGTCCATGGCCATGCGGCCGAAGGTGTCGCGGATATCCTTGCCCGAGGCGACCGGGTCGGGGTTGCCTTCCGGGCCTTCCGGGTTGACGTAGATCAGGCCCATCTGCACGGCGGCCAGCGGGTTTTCCAGGTTGCGCTCACCGGCCAGGTTGCGGCCCTGCTCTTCCGGGCGCTTGGCCGGTTCCGCCACCAGGTCGCCCTTGCCGGGCGCCTCGGCCTTGCCGTAGCGGGTGTCGCCACCCAGCCAGACCTTTTCCGACCCCCAGTACACATCCTCGTCCGGCTCCCAGACATCGGCGCGGCCGCCAGAGAAGCCGAAGGTCTTGAAGCCCATCGACTCCAGGGCGACGTTGCCGGTGAGCACGATCAGGTCGGCCCAGGAAATCTTGTTGCCGTATTTCTGCTTGATCGGCCACAGCAAGCGCCGGGCCTTGTCCAGGCTGACGTTGTCCGGCCAGCTGTTGAGCGGGGCGAAGCGTTGCTGGCCGGAGCCGGCGCCCCCGCGGCCATCACCGATGCGATAGGTGCCGGCGCTGTGCCAGGCCATGCGGATGAACAGTGGGCCGTAGTGGCCGAAGTCGGCCGGCCACCAGTCCTGGGAGTCGGTCATCAAAGCGCTCAGGTCTTTTTTCAGGGCCTGGAAATCGAGGCTCTTGAACGCCTTGGCGTAGTCGAAGTCCGGGTCCATCGGATCGGACTTGCGCGAGTGCTGGTGGAGGATCTTCAGGTTGAGCTGGTCAGGCCACCAGTCACGGTTGCTGGTGCCACCACCAGCGGTTTGATGGAACGGGCATTTCGATTCGTTCGACATCTGCTTCTACCTTTTCGGTCGGATCTGTCCAGGTTTCCGGGCATTGTTGTGAACGCGGCGCCAGGTATTCGATCGGCCGGGCGCAAGGCCCGGGCCTACCCCTCATCAGGTGTGGCCGGTGTGCACGGCCACGCATCCCGCGACGGCTTTTCGCGGGGCCAGGGGAAAGACTAGTCGAGCTTGGGCAGAGGTCTAATAGAGGCGGTATTGAAGGGTGATAGCGTGGGTCTGTCAGCCACCGCGCCAGGCACATCGGTACAAGCCAGGCGCCTGGATCTGTGCTTGAATCGGCACTTTCCTCCGCCCAAGGGCCCCGCATGAACCGCAACGACCTGCGCCGCGTCGACATGAACCTGCTGGTGGTGTTCGAAGCGTTGATGCTCGAACGCAACCTCACCCGGGTCGGCGAGAAGCTGTTCATCACCCAACCCACGGTCAGCGCCGCCCTCGCCCGCCTGCGCGACCTGTTCGACGACCCGCTGCTGATCCGCAATGGCCGGGCCATGGACCCCACGCCACGGGCGTTGCAGATCTTCGGTGAACTGGCGCCGGCGATGGACGTCATCTCGGCGGCGATCAGCCGGGCCAAGGCATTCGACCCAGCCAGCAGTTGCAACGTGTTCCGCCTGGGCCTGTCGGACGATGCCGAGTTCGGTTTGTTTCCCGCCCTGCTCGACGCGTTGCGACAGGAGGCGCCAGAGATCAGCGTGGTTGTGCGCCGGGCCAACTTCCTGCTGATGCCGGGCCTGCTCGCCTCGGGCGAGATCTCGGTGGGGGTGAGCTATACCACCGACCTGCCGGCCAACGCGAAACGCCGCAAGCTGCGTGACATCGGCGTGCGAGTGCTGCGCGCCGACGACCGCCCCGGGCCGCTGACCCTGGACGAGTACTGCGCCCGCCCCCATGTGATGGTGTCGTTCTCCGGCGACATGAGCGGCAATATCGACCTGGACCTGGCGCGCATCGGCCGCACGCGCAAGGTGGTGCTGGCGGTGCCGCAGTTCGGCAGCCTGCGCGCGCTGCTGCGCAACACCGAGATGATCGCCACCGTGCCGGACTACGCCGCCTGCGCCCTGGCCGACGACGGCAGCCTGCGCGCCGACCCGGCGCCCTTCGAGGTCAGCGAGGCCGAGCTGTCGATGGCCTGGAGCAGCGCCCACGACAATGACCCGGCCGAGCGCTGGCTGCGCGAACGCATCCTGCAGTTCATGAGCGCGCCACGCTGAACCATCGATGCCGTCGATAGCCACCATGCCTGCCATCGAGTTCCGCCCGCCGCTCGGCGCGAGGAAGATGGCGGCATTGACACTTCGACGAGGCAACTCCCATGAAAACCGGCATGCTCGCCGCCCTGCTGGCCCTGTTCGCCGCCCTTGCGGGCTGCGCGACGCCCGCCAGCCAGCAGCAGACGCAACCCTACGGGCACTTCTACTCGGCCACCGAGTTGTCCAGCGTCACCCTGAGCCACGGCCAGCATGTGGCGGTGCTGCTGGGGCGCAACGCCACCGCGACCCTGGACTACCTGCAACGTCATCGCGACCAGGCCGTGCCGGGCACGGCCAAGGGCACGCCAGTAGCCACCCTGGGTGGCAGCCAGGCCTACGCTTGGTTGGCACAATCGCTCGTCCAGACGTTCGCCGACGTCACGTTCTACGAAGACCTGGACACCCTGCTCGCCGACCGCCCGGACGTGATCGTGCTGCTCGATGCCCGCAGCCAGCTGGCCAGCCCCGGCAGCGAAGCGATCCAGGCCAGCGTGGTGGCGCGGTTCTTCGATGAACAACTGACCTACATCGGCCGTGCCGAGGGGGTGGCGAGCAAGCAGGCCAAGGGGGTCGACCTGGTGCGCCAGTTGGATGAAGAGCAAGCGGTGCAGGCCGATGCGCTGAAGCAGTTCGACGCCTCGCTCAAGCTGTTGATGCAAGGATCGGTGTAGGAGCCAGCGTTGCTGGCGAACCGCATTCACACCGAGTTGGCGCGGTTCGCCAGCAAGGCTGGCTCCTACAGGGTCAGGCCACGACGGTTTGCAGGCGCTGCCACAGGCGCTGCACATGCTCGCGTTCGGTCGGCAGCGCACCGACCGAGACCCGCACCATCCAGCGCCCTTCCAGGGTGGCCGGGGTGACATAGGCGTCGCCCGAGGCATTCAAGCGATCCGCCCAACCACGGGTATGGGCATCCAGCGCCTCACCCTCCAGCCCGGCAGGCCGATGACGGATGCACAGGGTCTGCAACTGCACCGGTGCCAGCAACTCCCATTCACCCGACGCCTGCACCTGCTCGGCCAGCCAGCGGGCGTTGTCGAGGTCGCGGCGCAGGCGTTGCTGCAAGTTCTCCACGCCCTCGCTACGGAGCATGAACCACAGCTTCAACGCGCGGAACCGGCGCCCCAGCGGGATGCCCCAGTCGCGCAGGTTCTTCACTTCGCCATCGACGGCCGATTGCAGGTAGCTGGGGTTGGTGCTCATCACCCGGATCAGGTGCTGCGGGTCACGCACATAGTAGATCGAACAGTCGAACGCCACGCCCAGCCACTTGTGGGCATTGACCACCACCGAGTCGGCCAGCTCGATGCCGTCCCACATCCAGCGGCATTCCGGCAGGATCATCGCCGAGCCGGCCATGGCCGAGTCGACGTGCAACCACAGCTGGTTGGCCTGGGCGATCTCGCCGATCGCGCGCAGCGGGTCGAGCGCGGTGGTGGTGGTGGTGCCGGTGGTGGCGACCACGGCGCACGGCTGGTTGCCAGCGGCCAGGTCCTTGTCGATGGCCGCGCGCAGCGCTTCGGGCTGCATGGCGAACTGTTCGTCGGTGGGGATCAAACGAATGTTGTCGCGGCCGAAACCGGCCAGCAGCGCGGCCTTGTCCACCGAGCTGTGGGCGTGGGCACTGACGTAGACGACCAGGGGCTTGGCCTGGGCCTGCAGGCCGCCGCGTACCAGGGCGTAGTCGGTGGTCCGTTCACGGGCGCAGATCAGCGCCACCAGGGTACTGGTCGAGGCGGTGTCCTGGATCACCCCGCTCCACTGGCTGGACAGCCCCAGCAGTTGGCGCAGCCAGTCGAGCGTGGTTTCCTCCAGCTCGCTCAAGGCCGGGCTGGACTGCCAGGACAGGCCGAGCACGCCAAGGCCGGTGCTGAGGAAATCGCCCAGCACCGATGACAGCGTGCCATTGGAGGGGAAGTAGCCGTAGAAGTCGGGATGTTGCCAATGGGACAGGCCAGGCATCAGCAACTGGTCGACATCCTTCAGGATTGCCTCGAAGGGTTCACCCTGCTGCGGCGCCGCGCCGGGCAAGGCAGCCTTGAGATAGCCGGGCTCGACCTGGGCCATGACCGGGCGCTCGGCGACGGTCTGGCGGTAGTCGGCGATCAGGTCGATCAGTTGGTGGCCGTATTGGCGGAATTGTTCGGGGGTCACGTAGCGGTCTCCTGAGGGTTGTCCGCTGCCTGTACCGGCCTGTTCGCCGGCAAGCCGGCTCCTACGTAGGAGCCGGCTTGCCGGCGAACAGGCTGTTTCAGACAACTCGATGCCCAGCAGTCTAGGCGGCCTCTTGCCAATGAATAACCCCGTATCGCGCATAGCTGCTATGGCGAAGGCGCATGCCCGCCCTGCACACCGAACTGCGACTGACGCCACAGTTCGTACACCCGGTTGCGCAACCAACGGTGCTCGGCCGAGGCTTGCAGGCGCTGATGCCAGACCACCCAGTAACGCTGGGTATGCGTGATGAACCCCATCGGCCGCCAAGCCAGGCCATGCAACCGCGCCAATTGCGTGGCGATATGCTCGGGCACCGTGGCCAGCGCCTGGCCGTTGGCGACCACCTGGACCATGGCGCTGAAGAACGGCACCTCCAGGCTGATCCGCCGTTGCATGCCCTGGGCACGGAGATGGCGGTCGATGAAGCTGTCCTTGTCGCCACCACCGGACACCCGCACATGCTTGAACGCCAGGTAGTCGTCCTGGCTCAGATCGGCGCGCACGGTCAGTGGATGGTCATGGCGCATCAGGCACACCGCACGGTCCTCGCCGAGCAGGCGGCCGTGCAAGTTAGGTGGCGACTCGTCGAACAGCGTGGTGGCCAGGTCTATCTCGCCACTGGCCAGCAAGGCGTACTGCCCGGCCTGCCAGGTGCGGTATTCCAGCGACACCCCTGGTGCCTCGCGCTCCAATGCTGCCACCAACAACGGCAGCATGTGCTCGGCCACATAGTCCGACGCCGCCAGGCAGAATCGCCGCTCGCAACGGGCCGGGTCGAAGGCGGCGGGTTGGCGCAAAGCGCTAAGCTCGTCCAGCACCTGGCGTAGCGGTTCGACCAATGCCTCGGCGTGCTCGCTGAGCACATAACCGCGGCCCTGACGCACCAGCAACGGGTCGTCGAAGGCTTCGCGCAGGTGGGCCAGCTGGCGGCTGAGCGCGGGCTGGCTGCAGCCCAGGCGCTCGGCGGCGTGGCTGAGGTTCTTTAAATGCAGGAGGCAGTCGAGGGTGCGCAGGTGGGCGAGGCTGAGGGAGGCGAAGGTGGGGTTCATGCAGGCTCCCCTGTGTTGAATCCAAGTGCCCATTCGCCGGCAAGCCGGCTCCTACGGGGCAACTGCGTGTAGGAGCCGGCTTGCCGGCGAAGCGCTGGCTCGATCAGTCGGTCAGGCCGACATAGACGTTCTGCACGTCTTCGTTCTCGTCGATCGCCTCGAGGAACGCCTCGACTTCGGCCAACGCCTCGGCGCTCAGGCTGGCGGCACTCACCGGGTTCTTCGGGGTGTAGCCGATCTTCGCCGAGGTCACGGTGAAACCTTGCTCCGGCAGAGCCTTCTGCACCGCGTCCAGGTCGGTGGTGTCAGTGATGAACAGGGTCGAACCCTCTTCCTCGCCGTCCTCGAAGTCCTGGGCACCGGCTTCGATAGCGGCCATTTCCGGATCAGCGTCACCCTCCGGGGTGGCCTCGATCAGGCCGACATGGTTGAAGTCCCAGGCCACCGAACCGCTGGCGCCCAGCTGGCCCTTGCGGAACAGCACGCGGATCTGGGCCACGGTACGGTTGACGTTGTCGGTCAGGCACTCGACGATCAGCGGCACCTGGTGCGGGGCGAAGCCTTCGTAGCTGACGGCATGGTACTGCACGGCCTCGCCGTCCAGGCCTGCGCCTTTCTTGATCGCACGCTCCAGGGTCTCACGGGTCATCGAGGCTTTCTTGGCCTGGACGATGGCCAGGCGCAGGCGTGGGTTCATGTCCGGATCGGCGCCGGACTTGGCGGCGATCTGGATCTCCTTGGCCAGCTTGCCCATGATCTTGCCCTTGGCGTTGGCCGCCGTTTCTCTATGCTTGGCTTTCCACTGTGCGCCCATATCGACTCTCTTTGTTTCAGCGGCCGGTTCAGGAAGCGACCGGCCAAAAGTGGGTGCAGTTTATACGCCCTCGGGCCAGGATCGACAACACATCGTGCAGGCGCGGAACCTGAGCGCAGCCCCGGACAGTCACAATCTTCTGTTCAACTGGGCCTGTCACCCACGCAACTCAGACGAAATGCGCCTTGCGCCCTTTCGAATAGTGGCAAGTGAAGGCACAATGCGTGTCCTTTTTTTGGCCGGCCTGGCCGGGGGCCTTTAAATGATCAAGACGCCGTACTACCTCATCGATAAACAAAAGCTGCTGGGCAACATGGAAAAGATTGCCTACGTTCGCCAGCAGTCCGGGGCCAAGGCCCTGCTCGCCCTCAAATGCTTCGCCACCTGGTCGGTGTTCGACCTGATGCAGCAGTACATGGATGGCACCACTTCGTCTTCGCTGTACGAGCTCAAGCTCGGCCGCCAGAAGTTCGAAGGCGAAACCCACGCCTACAGCGTGGCCTGGGCCGACGATGAAGTCGAAGAGATGCTCGAGAACTGCGACAAGATCATCTTCAACTCCATCGGCCAGCTCGAGCGCTTCACAGAACAATCCGAAGGCAAGGTCCGCGGCCTGCGCGTCAACCCGCAGGTGAGCAGCTCCGACTACCTGCTGGCCGACCCTGCGCGCCCGTTCAGCCGCCTCGGTGAATGGGACCCGGAAAAGATCGAGAAGGTGATCGAGAAGATTTCCGGCTTCATGTTCCACAACAACTGCGAGAACGGCGACTTCAGCCTGTTCGACAAGATGCTGTCGCACATCGAGGAACGCTTCGGCCACCTGCTGCACCAGGTCGAGTGGGTCAGCCTCGGTGGCGGCATCCACTTCACCGGTGAAGACTATGCGGTCGATGCCTTCTGCGCGCGCCTGAAAGCCTTCGCGGAAAAATACGCCGTACAGGTTTACCTGGAGCCGGGCGAAGCCGCCATCACCAACAGCGCCTCGCTGGAAGTGACCGTGCTCGACACCCTGTACAACGGCAAGCACCTGGCCGTGGTCGACAGCTCGATCGAGGCGCACCTGCTCGACCTGCTGATCTACCGCCTCAACGCCAAGATGGCGCCCAATGACGGGGCGCACACCTACATGGTCTGCGGCAAGTCGTGCCTGGCCGGCGATATCTTCGGCGAATATCAGTTCGACAAGCCGCTGCAGATCGGTGACCGCCTGTCGTTCGTCGACACCGCCGGCTACACCATGGTCAAGAAAAACTGGTTCAACGGTCTGAAAATGCCGTCCATCGCGGTCAAGCAGCTCGACGGCAGCGTCGAGGTGGTGCGCGAGTTCGGTTTCGACGACTACGTTTCGAGCCTGTCGTAAGACAGGCTTTCATGAAGGAGAGCAGCTGAATTGAAGAAGAACGTTCTTATCATTGGTGCAGGAGGTGTCGCCAAGGTGGTGGCCCACAAGTGCGCACAGCATAACGACGAACTGGGTCGTATTGCGATTGCGTCACGGAACATCTCCAAATGCCAGGCCATCATCGACAGCGTCAAGGCCAAGGGTAGCCTCAAGGTACCCGCCGACATCCAGGCCTTCTCGCTCAACGCCCTCGATGTCGAGGCCACCAAGGCACTGATCCGCGAGACCGAATCGCAGATCGTGATCAACGTTGGTTCCGCCTTCCTCAACATGTCGGTGCTGCGCGCCTGCATCGATACCGGTGTCGCTTATCTTGACACCGCGATTCACGAAGAACCGGGCAAGATCTGCGAAACCCCGCCCTGGTATGGCAACTACGAGTGGAAACACCTCGAAGAGTGCCAGCAGAAGAACATTACCGCCATTCTTGGTGTCGGCTTCGACCCGGGTGTGGTGAACAGCTACGCGAAACTCGCGCAGCAGCAGTATTTCGACCACATTGACTCGATCGACATCCTCGACGTCAATGCCGGGTCCCACGGCAAGTACTTCGCCACCAACTTCGACCCGGAAATCAACTTCCGCGAGTTCACCGGGCAAGTATGGAGCTGGCAGAACAGCCAGTGGACCAGCAACACCATGTTCGAGGTCAAGCGCACCGACGACCTGCCGGTGGTCGGTTCGCAGAACCTGTACCTGACGGGCCACGACGAGGTTCATTCGATCTCGAAGAACCTGAACGTGCCGAACGTGCGCTTCTGGATGAGCTTCGGCGAGCACTACATCAACGTGTTCACCGTGCTGAAGAACCTCGGCCTGCTCTCCGAGCAACCGGTCAAGACCGCCGAAGGCCTGGAAGTGGTGCCGTTGAAAGTGGTCAAGGCCGTGCTTCCTGATCCAGCTTCGCTGGCCCCGGGCTACACCGGAAAGACCTGCATCGGCGACCTGGTCAAGGGCACCAAGGACGGCCAGCCGCGCGAGGTGTTCATCTACAACGTGGCGGATCACGAAGAAGCCTACGCCGAGACCGACAGCCAGGGCATCTCCTACACCGCCGGCGTGCCACCGGTGGCTGCCGCCCTGCTGGTCGCTCGCGGCCAGTGGGACGCCGGGCGCATGGTCAACGTCGAGGAGCTGCCGGCCGAGCCGTTCCTCAAGGCGCTGGACGTGATGGGCCTGCCGACCCGCGTCAAGGATGAGAACGGCGACCGTGCATGGGACGCCGAGGCTTGATAGCCAAGCCAACATGAAACACTGAGGGGGCCGAAAGGCCCCTTTTCTTTTGTTCCCACTTCCCCGTCTGGCCCGTTCTGGGCACGCAGTAGCCCCCTCACACTCGGCAACGGCATTCGCTTCAGTTGCCAGCATAAAGCCATCATTTTTGCAGAATATCCACGCATCCGCAGCGCGCACCCCACCCTTCGAGAGCCACCTCTCTCAATAGATTTTTGCAATCAAATCAATCGCTTACGATTAACAAATATAGATGTTACAAAATGTAAAAAATGTATGATGCCGCGATAAATCCATATCTAAATCATTCTCTTTTAAGGCGCTTCCATGGACGGGATTGTTCCAAGCCTGTGCTTCTGCCTGTCATTGCAGGGCCATGCCACCGACCCACTGGCCTTGCAGCGTCAACGCCATTCGGTTTCGTCCCAACCCCTGGAAAAGCAATGCCGCTCACTGGCAAGGCAGCAAGGTTTCACTTGCAAGGCCTGGGCGGCACAACACCTGGATCGAGCACCCCAGCCCCTGCTCATCAACCTTGAAGAGCACGGCCTGTGTGTCCTGGCCAAGCTGGAAAGAGGCCTGTGTTTCATCTTCCAGCCAGGCATGCCGGACACCCCGTTGATGCTGCCGTTGGCCGAAGTCAAGCGCATGCTCATCGGCTCAGCCCTGCAATTGAAAAGAAACCCGACCGGCGCTCTGAGCCTGCGTGCCGCGCTGCGTCACTATTTCGATGGTCCCACCGTGGCACTGATCGCCGGCGCTACCCTGCTGATCCAGACGCTCGGCTTTTCCATCCCGATCTTCAGCCAGATCATCATCGACCGGGTACTGGTCCACCAGAACCTGTCCGCCCTGCACGTTTTCGGCAGCCTGGCCATCATCCTCGCCTGCTGCGAACTGGCGCTGTCATTGGCCCGGGTGTATGTGAGCACCGAAGCCGGCGCCAAACTCGACATGCTGATCGCCTCGCGCGTCCATGCCTCGCTGCTGGACAAGCCACTGCCCTTCTATGGGGCCAGTAAAGTCGGCGAATTGGTGGAGACTGCACGGCGCGCCGACATATTCCGCAAGCTGAACTTTTCCGGCGGCCTGTTCAACGCGCTGGACCTGGCCTTCTGCCTGGTGTTCGTGGTGCTGATGATGGCCTACAGCCTGCCACTGACCGTGCTTTCCAGCGCCTTCATCCTGGTGATCTTCTCGCTGAACCTGCTGTTCGACCGCATCCGCCAGGCCAGGCCCGCCCAGGCATCCCAGGCACCCGCGCTGCTGACCGAGGCTTTGCAGGGCATCGAGACCCTGAAACTGACAGGCCGCGAAGGCCTCGTCCAATCGCGCCTTGGCGCGCAACTGCTGGCCGATGCCGAACAGGGCTGCCGAGATGCTCGCCACGCCAACTGGACGGTGGCCACCAACATCTGGGTCCAACGCCTGGGTATCCTGGGGACCTTGTGGTATGGCGCCCTGCTGGTGCTCGACAACCACATGAGCATGGGCCAGCTCGTTGCCTTCCAGATGTTCTCCAGCCGTGTGTTCCACCCTATCGCCCGTGCCACCTACACGCTGCAGGAACTGCGCAACGCCTTGTCCAGCTTCCTTGAGCTGGAGGACAAGGTCGCGCCGGCGGAGCCCGAAAAAGCCCTCACTACCCCGCGTATTTCCATGCTCAGCGCAGACCGCCTGACGTTTCGCTATGGCCCCAAGGGGCCGGCGCTGCTGGATGCCGTCAACCTGGACATCCAGCAAGGCGAGAAAATCGCCATCGTCGGCCGCAGCGGCTGCGGCAAGAGCACGCTGCTCAAGCTGCTGGCCAACGCCTATCAGCCGCAGGGGGGCCGCGTGGCGGCCAATGGCGTGGATATCCGCCAGTACAACCAGGCCTTCATCCGGCACAAGGTCTGTCTGCTGCCACAACAGGCATTCCTGTTCAGCGGCACCTTGCTCGACAACATCACGCCACTCAACGCCATGACCGACCGTCCGGCACTGGACGCGCTTGCCAGGCTTGCCTGCGCCGATGACATCATCGAAGCCCATCCAGACCACTACCAGCGCATCCTCGGCGAGGGCGGCGGTAGCCTCTCGGGGGGCCAGCGCCAACGCATCTGCCTGCTCAGGGCGCTTGCGTCCAAACCGGACATCCTGCTGCTGGACGAGTCGACCAGTGCGCTGGACGAGCAGACCGAACAGTTGATCCACGACAACCTGATCCGGCATTTCCCCGAGCTGACGGTGATCACTGTTTCGCACCGACCGCGTTCGCTGGCCGGCTATGACCGGATCTACTGCCTCGAACACGGCAGCCTTGTGCTGCAAGACACCCGCCACAGCCTGGACGAAGCCGTATGAGCCCTTGCAACCCCGATGTGGCGGCGTATCTCGAACAACCTGCCCGGCGCCTGCCAAGGGTCGCCATCCAGCTCACCGTGGCGCTGCTGCTCGCGGCAATGCTCGCGGCCTCGTTGGTCAGGATCGATACCGTGGTGACCGTCAGCGGGCGTATCGCCCCCGAAGGCAAGGTAAAAAGCATCCAGGCCGTGGAAACCGGCGAGATCAAGGAGGTTCTGGTCAAGGAAGGTCAATTCGTCAACAAGGGCGAGCGTATTGCCCTGCTCGACCCCCAGGTGTCGCAGGCTGAACTGGCCAAGCTGGAAGCGTTGCACGAAAAGACCCGGCTGGCGGAGGAGCGGGTGCAGGCCTCGCTGCACGAACGACCGCCGGCCTTCGAACATGACCAGGGCACGGCCGCGCGCGAGGAGCTCGAATTGTGGCGTGCCTCGGAGCGCAACTTCAGCCAGACCCTGCTCGACCTGGAGCGCCAGACCACCATCGGTGAACTGGCCATCGTCTCCACCCAGGCGGAGATCCAGAAGAACAAGGACCTGCTGCGCATCGCCGACGCCCAGGAAGCAGCCGTGCGCGATAGTGCCGGCAGTGCCATCTCCCGGTTCAAGTACATGGAATACCTCGACACGCGTAACCGCCTGCGCAACGAAGGCATCATTCTCAAGACCCGGCTACGCAAGGAACATCAGGAACTGGTCATCACCCAAGGCAAGGTCGACGCATTGCACGGTTCGCGGACAGAGCAACTGCTCAAGGAGCGGGAAAACCTGGCGCGAACCCTCGACGACCTGGGCAGCGAACTGGTCAAGGCCAGGCGCAACTCCCGATTGCTGGCGATCGAGTCGCCGCAGGCCGGCTACATCACCGAGCTCAAGCTCACCCACGCCACGCAGATGGTCAAGGCGTCGGAGGAAATCACCAAGCTGGTGCCAGCGGATGCCAACCTGGTGGTCAGGGCCAAGGCCAACTCCAACGATGTGGGGTTTCTTGCAGTGGGTGCGCCAGCCGAGGTCAAGGTCGACGCATTCCCTTATCAACTCTACGGCAGCATTGGCGCGAGCCTGACCTGGATCAGCGCCGACTCCGAAGAAGACCGCGCCCAGGCAGGCGGCCCGGGCAACCGTCAGTACACCCTTGAAGCCGCACTAGGAGAATGGAGACTCTCAAAGGACCTCGACAGCAAAGTAAAACCCGGCATGTCCGTACTCATGGACATCAAGACAGACAAGCGATCCATCGCTTCGATCATCTTCAACCCCATCACTTCCAGCCTGCGTTCTTCTTTAAGGAACAATTGAAATGACTTCAAAGTTGTTTGGCGGACTGCTGGTCTTCAGCCTGTCCGGGCTGACGCTCGCCTCGCAATCGGCTCCCGACGCCCTGCAGGTCAGCTATCTGAAGCAATCCACGCCCAGCCAGTTCGCCGAGTCGCCCTATGGCGCGCGCATCTCGGTGAAGCAAGGGCCTGACACCTTGCTCGAGCAGAACACCCGCCTGCTCCCCGGATGCGAACAGCTTCCGGCCAACCACACCCTGACACTGGCTGGCGAAGCGGTCAGCGTGCTTTGCGGCAGCTACAGCGGCCGCCATGAAACCTTGCGCGCGTTCGCCATCGTCAACGGCGAACTGGCCAGCGCCAGCCTTGGCTTCGGCGAAGCCAGCGCACAGTTGCAAGACCACGACGGCGTGCCCTACGCCCTGGTCGCCAACATCCCGCTGGCCGACCCCCGCCACGGCGTGGTGTTCCAGGCCTACAAGCTGGAGCGCAACCCCACCACCCTGGCTTTCGTGGCGGTCGACGACGACGCTGCGCGCCAGCTCTATCGGGCACGCCTGGCCCGTTATCTGGGCCAGGAGCTGCAAAGCGAACCCGAGCTGGCAGAAGCACTGCAACTGATTGACAAGTCGCGCTACAGCGAGGCCGACGCCTGCCTGAGCTACCAGCGCCTGGCCGAACGTTCGGCCCATGCCCCCGTGAACGAACAGACCGCGGCAATCACCCAGAAACTGACCGACACCTGCAAGGACGCACACTGACATGGCCGACCTCAACGCTATTCAACTGCAGAACGCCGAAGCCATCGCCAACTACGGTTACCAGCATGGCTTCAAGGAGTCGCAGATCGAGTTCGCCGTCAAGGCGGCATTCATCGAGTCCACGCTGGGCCTGAAGACGCAAAACGCCAACTCCTCGGCGGCTGGTCTGTTTGGCTACCTGTCCGGCACCTGGGCCGAGAACCACGCCAACCTGGGCAACCGCATGTCCAACGACAGCCAGATCCACGCGTTCTACGACGACATCGCCAAGTACACCGCACGCTTCAACGATCCCTCGGTCAATGCCCCGATCAAGGCCGCTGGCCTCACCCTGGACCAGTACATCTACATCAAGCACCACGACGGGCAAAACTACACCGATTTCAAGAATGCCCCTGGCCTTGGGATTTTCAAAAGCTTCAATTTCCATCCGGACCTGTCCGAATATACGCAGCCCGAAGGCTACGGCGCCCCGGTGGGCGGTCATGTCTTCACCTTGTACGACCCGATCTACGCCTCTTCCCACGCGTACTGGTTCACCAACTCCAGCTACCAGCCGGAAGGCCATGTCACCATCGGCGAGCTGGGGTTCATCAACGGGCAGGATCAGGACTGATGACCGTGCACATCGATGCGCAGTACTTCCGTGAACAGCTCATGGGCAAGGCGCCCGCGCACCTGCGCGGTGTCACCCAACCCATCCTGTCGAGCTGGGACGATGTGGATGAACTGCTCTATGCCTGCGAAATCAACGCCGGCTACGTCAAGCTGATCGGGGAGCGTCCGCTCGGCGAAGCGGAGTTCGCCGAACGCATCCCCTACTACGGCCAGACCAAGACCTGCCTGAATCGCGAGCGGCTGTACAACGAGTTGGCCAACGGTGCGACGCTGGTACTCAATCGCCTGGAAATGCGCTCGCTGCGCATCAAGCGCCTGTGCAACGCGATCGCCCACCTGAGCCTGGGGCAGGTCGTTGCCAATGGTTACCTGGCCATGACCGGCGACAGTGCGTTCGGCAACCATTGGGATGCACACGACGTTTTCGCCACCCAGCTGATCGGCCGCAAACGCTGGAAGATCTACAAGCCGACCTTCGCCAACCCGATCGCCGGCCAGCTCAGCCGCGACCGACGCGAGGAGTGCCCGACCGAAGCGGTGCTGGATGTCATCACCGAGCCAGGCGACATCCTCTACATCCCGCGCGGCTGGTGGCACTGCGCCTATCCCTCGGAAGGCGAGTGCTTTCACCTGGCAATCGGCGTGCACAAGCCCTATGTACTCGACTACCTCGGCTGGCTCAGTGCAAGCGTGCTGAACCAGCACGAAGCCTGTCGCGACAGCCTCAGCCTCGGCCAGGCCTTGCCACTGGACGCGTCGATGGCACAGGAAATGGCACGCCTGGCCCAGGACGAAAGTACCCTGAATGCCTTCGAACGCATGGTGTTCTTCAAGGAGCGCATGGACGGTGGGCTCAACCTCGGAGCCTGGTTCGCCCGCGACCTGCAGGCGCTCGAAGCCAGGCAGGTGCGCCTGGCCACGCCCTACAGCGATCTGGTGCAACGTGACAACCTGGCCCTGAACGGCCTGCGCCTGCAAGACAACCTGCTGACCCGGCAATTGATCGATGGCCCTTGCGCCCTCGCCGATCTGCGCGTCCGTCTCACGCAGCTCGACGACGACACATTCCTGCAGACCATCAAGGAGCTGATGGCCAAGGGGGTGGTTCACCTGTATTGACGCGACGCAACCATGGGCGCTCGGTGGCGCCCATGGTTCATCATGCGAAGCGGTTCGCGCCCGAACTATTTACGCGCTTCGAGGATGAGGTTGAATGGCGTCTGCGTCGCCCGCCGGAACCGCGTGAACCCCGCCTCCTCGAACACCGCCCGCAACCGTGCCTCACCGGCCTGCGCGCCCAACCCCAAGCCCACCTCCTGCGACAACGAGTTCGGTGTGCAGATGAACGTCGATGCCGCGTAGAACAGCCGCCCGACCGGATTGATGTTGGCGTCCAGCGTATCCTCGGCAAACGGCTCGACCAACATCACCGTGCCATCCTCTTTCAACGCATCATAGGCGTGCCGCGCCGCGCCGACCGGATCGCCCATGTCGTGCAGGCAGTCGAAGAAGCACACCAGGTCGAGATCATGCCCGGGATAATCCTTGGCCGAAGCCTGGACAAAGCTCACCCGGTCGCCCAGGCCGGCTTCCCGGGCACGCTCGGTGGCGGTGCTCACCGAGGGAGCATGGTAGTCATAGCCTATGAAATGCGAGGCCGGAAATGCCTGGGCCAGGACAATGGTCGAGGCACCATGGCCACAACCGACATCGGCCACCTGCGCCCCGGCCTGCAGCTTGGCCACCACGCCGTCCAGCGCCGGCAGCCAGTCCGCCACCAGGAACGTCCGGTAGCCGGGACGGAAGAAGCGTTCCGTGCCGCTGAACATGCACGGGTGATGATCGCCCCAGGCCAGCCCGCCATCGCCGCGCATGGCCGCCACCAGCTTGTCCTTGTCATGAAACAGTGCGGCCAGCACCGCCGCGCCACCGGCCATGTAGGCCGGCGAGTCCTCGAGCGCCAGGGCCAGGGCCTGCTCCTCCGGGAGGGTGAAGCTGCCATTGCGATGCTCCACATAACCCGCCGCGGCCTGGCCGTTGAGCCATTCACGCACCAGGCGGGGCTGGCAGCCGGTGCGCTCGGCCAGCACTTCGGGCGTGACTGGCAGGCTGTCGGCCATGGCCCGGTACAGCCCGAGTTCGTCACCGAGCACGACATTGGCCAAGGTCGCCGCGGCGCCCATGTCGCCCACCAACCTGCCCATGAATTCCTGAAGCCTTGCCTCGTCCATGACCTGACCTCCTCTAGCGGAAGGCCACCGTCGGCGATGTCCGGCCCGGGGGCGGTGGTCGAAAGGTTGAACAGCCCGCGTGTCATGCGGGTCCAGGCTTTAAGTCTAGACCCGCCTGCGCTATCTTCGCCGCGCTGTCGGCATACCCGCCAATACCGGACGGCCGCGCCCGCGCAACTAGGAAATCGCCACCATGTTCACCAGCCGTACCTTCGTCCTTGTCCTGGGCCTTGCCTTCGTCATCATCGACCAATGGGTGAAGCTGATCGCCCTGGTCGCCCTGAACAACCACAGCTATGTCATCGGCAACCAGAACGTCTGGCTGGACCTGGCCCTGAGCCTCAACCCCGGCGCCTTCCTCAGCCTCGGCGCAAACCTGCCGGCCGGCTTGAAGCTACTGGTCTTCGTGGTGGTAGTGGGCGTGGTGTGCTGCTGGGCCAGCATCTGGGCCTTCAGGCAGTGGCAGACGGCGCCGGTCAAGGCCAGCGCTGCCTGGTTCATCGCCGTGGGTGGCTTGGCCAACCTGATCGACCGGGTGTTTCGCGACGGTCATGTGGTCGACTATCTGGTACTCAATGTCGGCTCGCTGCACACCGGCGTCTTCAACCTGGCCGATATCGCCATCATGGCCGGTGCGGCGGTGCTGGTAGTCGATGGCCTGACGAAGCCGGCCAAACGCTGAAGGCGCTTACACGCATCACGGCAAAAGCCCTGGCCAACGGACCAGGGCTTTGGCTTTCCTCGGTGTTTCAGCCCCCTTTCTTCACCGCATCTTCCAGCTTCTCCAGCAAAGCGGCGGCCAGCGCCTTGTCGGAGAACGGGTTCTGCCCGGTGATCAGCTCGCGATCGACCACCACATGGGGCTTCCAGGCCTCGGCATAGCCCATGCTGCCACCTGCGCCGGCCATGGCCTTGGCTGGGTAGAACTGCAGGTGCTCACCGTTCAGTGAACCTTCGAATACCTGCTCCTCCGGGTCGGAGAAGATGGTCATGCGGTAGCCCTGGTAGCTCCAGTCGCTGGCCGCCGGGGCCTCGCCACGGGCCAGCGCGGCGCGGAAGGCGACCGGGTCCTGTTGCGCCGACAGCAGCGTGATGGGGCCATGGCAGATGGCCGCGGTGGGTTTGCCTGCCTGGTGGAAGTGGCGCAGCAGCGCACCGACTTCGGGGTTGTTGGCCAGGTCGATCAGCGGCGCATGCCCGCCTGGGATGAAGATGCCGGCGTAACGGTCCAGGTCACCCGCCAGCACCTCCGACAACGACAATGTGTCATGGATGCCCGGCAGGTTTTCGACGACGTGGCGGATGCGCAGCATTTCCGCCTGGTCGCCACCGAAATACATCGGGTCGACCGAGCGCTCGTCGACGCTCGGCGCATTGCCCTTGGGCGTTACCAGCACCAACGTATAGCCGGCCTTGAGCAACTGGTCGGCGGGCACGCCGAATTCGTTGAGGTAGTAACCGGTCGGGTAGTGCTTGCCATCCTTGAGCGCCAGCTGGTTTTCGCTGGACAGCAGCACCAGCACCTCGCCCTTGGGTGCGGCGACGGCACCGCCTGCCATGAGCGCGCCGGCCAGGGCAACGGATGCGAACTTGGACATGATGATCTCCTGGTCAGTTGAATGGGCTGATATCGAGCGCACGGGCCAGTTGCACCCGCGTCGGTGCGGCCAGCCAGTCGGCGGTGGCGGCGCGATAAGCCTGGTAATGGGGGCTGGTGCGGTGGGCTTCGACAGCAGCCTCGTCGGCATACAGCTCGAACAGCTCGAATGCCGCTGCCTCGCCTTCGTGGGCGAACAGGTCATAGCGCAGGTTGCCGGGTTCGGCGCGGCTGCGCTCGACCATCAGGCGCAAGGCCGCTTCAGTGGCGCCACGGTGTTCAGGGCGGGGGTGAATAGTGGCGAAGATTGCGATGGGCATTGGCGCCTCCGGATGGATGTGAATGGGCACATCCTAGCCATCGCGCTAAGATTCGATAATTCGAAAGCTTTTATTCCTGCAATCCAATTTATGAATATCGCCAACAAAGATCTCAACCTGCTGCACCTGTTCCAGGTGCTCTACGAAGAGCGCAGCGCCTCCCGTGCCGCCGAGCGCCTGGCCCTCAGCCAGCCGGCCCTCAGCCACAAGCTCAACAAACTGCGCCACCAGTTCGGCGACCCGCTGTTCGTGCGTGCTCCACGCGGCCTCACGCCGACGCCACGCGCCCACGAACTGGCGCCCCAGGTGCAGGTGCTGACCGAGCAGTTGAGGGATTTCTTCGAGCGTTGCGACGGCGAGGACTTCCTGGCCCGCCCTGCCCGCCTTCATCTGTTCAGCACCGACTACCTTGAGCAGACGCTGCTGCCTGGGCTGCTGCCGGTCCTGCGCAGCCAGGCACCGAACCTCACACTGGTCACCCACAACACCCGTGGCGAACTGCCGCGTGACGCACTGGAGAAAGGCACCTGCGACCTGGCCATCGCCGGCTTCTACACCGACTTGCCGGACACCTTCCACCAGCAGCATCTGCTCAGCGAGGACTTCGTCGTGCTGGCATCGGCCGGCAACCCGCATCTGGCCGCAGGCATGACCCTCGAAGCCTTCCTGACCTGCGAGCACCTGATCACCACCCTGACCGGCGACCTGGATGGCCGCGTCGATTGCGCGTTGCGTCAGCTGGGCCGGGAACGCAGGATCATCGCCGGCCTGTCCAGCTTCGTCGCCCCCACGCGGCTGGTGCGTGGCACCGACCTGTTGCTGACCTGCCTGAGGTCATTGGCCGAAGAGGCGGTCGAGCGAGATCCGGACCTGCGCATCCATCCGTTGCCGCTCGATCTGCCACGGGTTCAAGTGATGCAGATCTGGCATGCGCGCACCCATGCCGATCCGTTGCGGCGCTGGTTCCGTAAACAGCTCCATGAGGTGGCGCAGTCTTACCTGTAGGAGCCAGCCTTGCTGGCGAAAGAGCTTCGCCAGCAAGGCTGGCTCCTACGGGGATTGCACTTGCCTCAAGGGGCTTCGGCGGGCGCCAGTTGCAGCACCTCGCTGGTGTAGCTCCATTCCTCCTGCACCTTGTCCGGATGCTCGTTCAGGCGGATCCCGTACGACGGAATGATCTGCTTGATCTTGGCCTGCCACTGCGCCGTGGCGACCTTGTCCTTGAACACCTTGTTCAGCAGGTCGAGCATGATCGGCGGCGCGGTGGAGGCGCCTGGCGAGGCCCCCAGCAGCCCGGCGATGCTGCCATCCTTCGAGGTCACGATCTCGGTCCCCAGCTTCAGCACCCCACCCAGGTTCTCATCCTGCTTGATGATCTGCACCCGCTGCCCCGCCTGCCACAAGCGCCAGTCCTCCTTCTTCGCTTCGGGGAAGTAGGTCTGCAGCGCGGCGAAACGATCATCGTCCGACTGCATCAACTGGCCGATCAAGTACTGCACCAGGTCGAACTCGCGCACCCCGACCCGCACCATCGGCCAGGTGTTGTGCAACGACATGCTGGCCACCAGGTCCAGCAACGAGCCCTGTTTGAGGAACTTGGTGGAGAACGTGGCGAACGGCCCGAACAGGATCATGCGCTTGCCATCGAGCACCCGGGTGTCCAGGTGCGGCACCGACATCGGCGGCGCGCCGGTGGCGGCGATACCATAGGCCTTGGCCATGTGCCGCTGGGCGATGGCCGGGTTGTCGGTGACCAGGAACGAACCGCCCACCGGGAAGCCCGCGTAATCCTTGGCTTCATCGATACCGGACTTCTGCAGCAGCGGCAGCGCGGCGCCGCCGGCACCGATGAACAGGAACTTGGCGTCGGTGGCCGCGGTGCTGCCGTCCTTGAGGTTCTTGTACGCGACGTGCCAGCTGCCATCGTCGTTACGGCTGATACCCTCGACTTCGGTGGACAGCTTGAGGTCGAAGTTCGGCCGGGTCTGCAGGTAACCCACGTACTGCCGGGTGATCTCGCCGAAGTTGACGTCGGTGCCGATGGGCGTCCAGGTCACCGCGAGCTTCTGGTTGGGGTCACGCCCCTCCATCATCAACGGTACCCACTTGGCGATCTGCGCGTGATCCTCGGAGTACTGCATGGGCTTGAACAGCGGGCTGGCCTGCAAGGCTTCGTAACGCTTCCTGAGGAAACGGATATTGTCGTCACCCCAGACGAAGCTCATGTGCGGCGTGGTGTTGATGAACGAACGCGGATTCTTCAGCACGCCCTGCTTCACCTGCCAGGCCAGGAACTGGCGGGTGACCTGGAACGACTCGTTGATCTCCACCGCCTTGCTGATGTCGATCTTGCCGTCCTTCTCCGGCGTGTAGTTGAGCTCGGCCAGCGCGGAGTGGCCGGTGCCGGCATTGTTCCAACCGTTGGAACTCTCCTCGGCGACCTTGTCCAGGCGCTCGACCATCTCCATCGTCCAGCCAGGCTCCAGCTCGTTGAGCCAGACCGCCAGTGTCGAACTCATGATGCCGCCGCCCACCAGCAGGACGTCGACCCGCTTGGTATCGGCGGCCTGGGCGCTGCCCAGGCCCACAGCCAGGACCAGTCCGAGCAAGGCCCATTTGGTTCTTTTCACAATGTTCATGTGCGCTCCCGTGTTCGCCTTTGCCTGCACCGGCAACCCACAGGCACAGGGCCTGCGGCGTTGAGCCTGGGTCAAGCTTAGTCGACTGATTTGCTCAGGCATGATCGTGCTGGCACTTGCAATCAGCCATTTCCCGAAATACTGTATGAATAATCAGTATTTCGAGAATCCCCATGCAACTGATCGCCAAGCTCGGCATCCTCGCCGACGCCGCCAAGTACGATGCCTCCTGCGCCAGCAGTGGCGCGCCCAAGCGCAGCTCGCGTGGCCGTGACGGGCTTGGCGCCACCGACGGCATGGGGATCTGCCACAGTTTCACCCCGGATGGCCGCTGCGTATCCCTGCTCAAGGTGTTGCTCACCAACTTCTGCCTCTACGATTGCCAGTACTGCGTCAACCGCCGTTCCAGCAACGTGCCACGGGCGCGCTTCACCCCCGAGGAAGTGGTGCGCCTGACCCTCGACTTCTACCGGCGCAACTGCATCAGTGGCCTGTTCCTGAGCTCCGGCATCATCCGCTCGGCCGACTACACCATGGAGCAGCTGATCAGGGTCGCGCGCCTGCTACGCGAGGAACACGGCTTTCGCGGCTACATCCACCTCAAGACCATTCCCGACGCCGACCCGCTGCTGATCGAGGAAGCCGGGCGCCTGGCCGACCGCCTGAGCGTCAACATCGAATTGCCCACCGACGCCAGCCTCAAGCGCCTGGCCCCGGAGAAACAGGCCAGCACCATCCGCCAGGCCATGGGGGTGATTCACCAGGGGCAACAGGCAGTGGCCGGCGAGCCCCGGGCGCCCCGCTTCACCCCCGCCGGGCAGAGCACCCAGGTGATCGTCGGTGCCGACGCCACCGACGACAGCACCCTGCTGCGCAATGCCGAGTCGCTGTACCAGGGGTACGGGCTCAAGCGTGTCTACTACTCGGCCTTCAGCCCCATCCCCGACAGCCCCGGCAGCGTCCCCCTGGCCGCCCCGCCGCTGCTGCGCGAGCACCGCTTGTACCAGGCTGACTTTCTTTTGCGCGGCTATGGCTACAAGGCCGGTGAGCTACTCGGCGAGGCCGGTAACCTGGCGCTGGATATCGACCCCAAGCTGGCCTGGGCGCTGGCCAATCGCGACATGTTCCCACTCGACGTGAACCGCGCCGAACCGGCGCTGCTGGCGCGTATCCCCGGCATCGGCCTGCGCAGCGTGCAGCGGTTGGTGGCCCTGCGCCGTGAACGGCGGGTGCGCTACGACGACCTGATCCAGCTGCGCTGCGTGCTGGAAAAAGCCCGCCCGTTCATCGTCACCAGCGATTACCGCCCGGCCCAGGCCGAACTGCGCAGCGGCCTGCTGCGCGCCCGCCTGCGCGAGCCCCAGGCGCCGGTGCAGATGGGCTTGTGGGGATGATCGCGCTCGACTGCGATGATGACTTCGCCACCTGGCGCGACCAGGCCCGGCGGCTGCTCGGCCATGGCATCGACCCGGCCGAGGTCACCTGGGGTCAAGGCCCGATGGATGATCTGCTCGCGGTGGCGGCGCCACCGCCCGAAGGCCCTGGCCCGTTTCGCGCCCGCGTGCCGGCGGCTTTGCTGGCCCAGCTGGAGCAGGCCGGGCGCTATCGCGGCGAACAACGCTGGAACCTGCTCTATGAAGTGCTCTGGCGTGTCGCCCATGGCGACCGCACCGCCATGCTCGCCGGTGACCGCCTGGGCAGTGAACTGCAACGGCGTATCAAGCAGGTGGGTCGCGAGGCCCATCACCTGCACGCCTTCGTGCGCTTCGTGCCACTGCCTGGCGCATTGGCCGAACACCTGCAACTGGACCTGGTTGCCTATCACGAACCCGCCCACGACATCCTCGACAGTGCCAGCGGCCATTTCGCCGAGCGCCTGGGGCGCCAGCGCTGGCTGATCGCGACACCGCGCGACGGCATCCGCTTCGACGGAGAAAACCTGGACCACCGCCGCCACTGCCCGGATGAATGGCGCCAGTGGGCGCGCAGCGCGGAGGATCCGGGCGCCGAGCTCTGGCTTACCTACTACCGCCACACCTTCAACCCCGCCCGGCTCAACCCGGACGCCCTGCGCCAGCATTTGCCCGGTCGGTTCTGGCGGAACCTGCCCGAAGGGCCACTGATTCCCGAACTGGTCGGCCAGGCGCGCCAGGGTAAGCAACGCGATGGCCAGGCAATGGAAGTTGGCTTGCAGGCCGGCAAGCGTATCGCCGCCCATCCCATGGGGCCAAAGTGAAGCAGACGCGATGATCACCTCAGGTTCAGCGCCACACCTGTAGGAGCCGGCCTTGCCGGCGAACAGGCCGTCGCAGAGATGCGCCCCTCTCGCCTGGCTCTCAACCTTTGAGCGCCTGCTCGATCGTCGCGATATCGATCTTGCCCATCGTCATCATCGCCTCGAACGCCCGCTTGGCCGCAGCCCGGTCAGCACCAGCCACCGCCTGGGTGAGCACGCGCGGCGAAATCTGCCACGACAGCCCCCACTTGTCCTTGCACCAACCGCAGACGCTGGCCTCACCGCCGTTGTCGATGATGGCGTTCCAGTAACGGTCGGTTTCCTCCTGATCGTCGGTCGCCACCTGGAACGAGAACGCCTCGCTGTGCTTGAACATCGCCCCGCCATTGAGGCCGATGCAGGGGATGCCCATCACGGTGAACTCGACCGTGATCACATCGCCCTGCTTGCCGGACGGGTAGTCGCCGGGTGCCTGGTGCACCGCGGTCACCCTGCTGTCGGGGAAGGTGCGCGCATAGAAGTTCGCCGCCGCTTCGGCGTCGCCGTCGAACCAGAGGCAGATGCTGTTCTTCGGGGTCATGTCGGAGGCTCCTGTGCCCTTGCCATGTCCCGTCGAGTCTAGCCCCCTGCCCCGAGCGAATTGCCTCGTGCGATCAGCGGCCGGCCAGGGGGATCCACAGGTCGACGTAGCCGACGCCGCGCATTGGATCGAAGTCCGGGCTGTACAGCTCGAACTCCGGCGCGTCGGCGGCCTGGTAGCCGGAGGCCGGCAGCCACTGGTTGAACACGGTGAAAACCGTCTGGTGGATCATCGACACGTGGCCCAGGTGGCGGAACACCGCATAATCCCGCGCCGCTAGCCGGAAGAAGCGAAAGTTCGCCGCCAGCTCGGCGGTACGGGCCACCTCGACCCCGGCGATGTACTCGAAACTGCCATCCTCCCCCGGGTTGCAGCACAGCCCGTAGGTGAAATCGCCCACCTGGCCAGGCACCCGGCCCACGTAGGGATCGAAGGCCTGCCACAGCCCCACGATGCCCTCGTTGCGCTCGAAGGTGAAGCGTTCGCCCAGGCCGGCGACGATGAATTCGGGGCGGTGTTCGAAACGGGGTTCAGACAGGGGGACAACGTTCAGTGCTTTCATGCGCAGGGGCTCCACCAGCTTGATCGGATCATGGGCCTGCCCACGCACCTGGCTCGGCGCAACGCCGAACAGGTCGCAGAAGGCCCGCGTGAATGCTTCGTGGGAGCTGTAGCCGGCCGCCAGGGCGACGTCCAGGATGTCCGGGTGGCCTTCGCGCAGAGCCTGGGCCGCCCGGCTCAACCGCCGGGCCCGAACATAACGCATTACAGGCCAGCCGGTGGCGGCGACGAACTGGCGCGCCAGGGCGAACGGCGACAAGCCGAAATGCCTGGCGACACCTGACAGGTCCAGGTCAGTATCCAGGGCCGATTCGATGTACCACAGGATGTGTTCGATGCTGCGCATTCCATTGCTCCTCAGTCAGCACGGCCACCTTAGCAAGTGCCCGTGAGGCCGGTTTGATCGTTCTTGCGCGGGTCAGCCTTGGCCGGCGCAGGCAGCCAGGACCAAACCTCTCAAGGTGTTCGACGTTAGCGTTTCAGATCGAGCGCCCCGGCGCGGCGCTCGATCTCGCAAGCGCGGCAAGGGTTGCGGCGGGCATCTGGCGGCCATGATGCGGTCACGCCCCCTGCGTCCAGAGCCCCTGAAAGGGAGAAGCAGGACAATGCACATGCAGGCCTCGTCGATCGGCGTGGTGTTGGCGCCGATCATCGCCGCGTTCGACGATCGCGGCAAGCGCACTGTATGCCGGATTCAGCGCGCATCTGTATCTGCCGCCCCCGGGCTGCAACCCCTAGCATCGAACACTCCGCCCCGGTAGCCGACATGCACGACCTCCCCGCCCACATCGATTTTCCAGGCCTGACCGTGCGCCGCGTGCGCCCCGAAGACCATGCCATGATCTGCGCCCATCGCGAGGCCATGTTCCTCGAGGCCGGTGGCGTGCCGGAGCGCCTGCGCCTGATGACCGAACACTTCGCCCCCTGGCTGCTGCCACGCCTGGAGGACGGCCGCTACTACGGCTTCGTGCTGCTGGACCAGGATCATCCGGTGGCGGCCATCGGGCTTATGGACATCGAATGGCCGCCGCACCCGAACCACCCTACCCAGGCCCTGCGCGGCTACGTGCTCAATGTCTATGTCGAACCCAGCCACCGTCGCCGTGGCCTGGCCGGCGGGCTGATGCGCCTGGCCGAGGCCGAGTTCGAACAACGTGGCCTGTGCTTTGCCGTGCTGCATGCGACCGAGGCCGGCAGGCCGGTCTATGCGGGGCTCGGCTGGGCGGCCACGGCTGAGATGGCCAAGACCCTCGACTGAGTACCGACCCTGTCGTCCGTCAATGCAGATGACTCTCAGATATGCCCCGAATTTGACGCGCGCCAGCACAAGGTTCAAGGTCGGGGGCCGGCGCGTCCCTGCCAACGACACGGAGATCCCCATGCATTTCGACCTGATCCAGACCCTCAGCCTGGCCGGCAAGCCGGATGTACCCAATGATGATCGTATCGGCTGCGCCGACCGCCATGCCTGGGTGATCGACGGCGCCACCGATCTTGGCGCGCCCGGTTTACTGGGCGAACGGGGCGGCGCGGCCTGGCTGGCGGGTGCGGCGCAGCGTGCCTTCAGCGTGGCCTCGGGCCCATTGCAGGCGCTGTGCGAAACGGTGTTCGAGACCTTGGCCGGCGATTACCAGCAGGATCGCCAACGCGAACCCGTGGCTCACTGGGAGCTGCCACGCGCCGCGTTCGCCGCCGTGGCGCTGGAAGACGACGAACTGGTCTGCGCGCACCTGGCCGACTGCGTGGTTCTGCACCGCAGCGCGCGGGGCGTCGCCTTCCTCACGCCAGAGCCCGATCGCGAGGCGGAACGCGGCGAAGCGGCCGCCCTGGGCCCCGGCACCGGTGCCCACAATGTGCGCACGCCCGCGGTGCTGGCCGACCGCCGCCAGGCCCGCGAACGGCCCCGGGCCGTGCTCGGCGTCGATGCCGAGTTGTCCCGGGCAGGCACCTGCTACAGCCGTGCTCCGGTGGCGCGGGGCGACGACATCGTGCTGATGAGCGATGGCTTCGCCGCGCTGTTCGACACCTACCAGGCCTATACGCCGACTGCGTTCGTCGAGCGCCTGCTGGCCCATGGTCTGGTCGATCTGGCGCGCACGCTGCGGGAGATCGAGCAGGAAGATGCCGGCTGCCTGCGCCATCCGCGCTTCAAGATGAGCGATGACGCCTCGGCGATCTGGTTGCGGGTGGGCTGAGTTCTGTGCAACCACTTAGAGAGGCCAACTTTTTCCGACGAATGCGACCTGAGGATCGACTCCCCCTTCAACAGAACGTCCAGCGCCGCCCCTATCAGGATTGGAGAGAGGTAGAAATTAAAACTTCCAACCTATCAGTATCAATATTTCAGCGTACTTTCAGATCATTAGGCTTGGTAGGAAAAGTGTCTGCGCGACGATCATGCTGCGTTGAAAACAGGCTCGGAATGCTCATTTGCAACCAGCAAAGTCGAGCGCGACTCCGACCGTTCCTCGCCTGTTTTCACCTTGCCTGATCGCCGCGCGACGACGTTTCCTGCAAACCCTAGGCACTCTCGTGTACCCAGTATCATTTTACGGGCTTGCTGATCTTGACCTCCCCATACAGATCCACGTTCTCCTCGTAACTATCCACATTGACCTTCAAACCGAACGTACCGCTGGTTCCTTGGCCACTCAACACCCAATATAAGCCAGCGGTTCCCTCATCTATACGCATCCTATGATCATACGCCGGATTAGCCTTCACCTTGTCTTTACTCAAGCTGTCGGGCACGAACGTCAGCGAAGCGAAAACTGTATTTGCGATGGGGCTCCCTGCTCTCGGCAGTATCCTTACCCAAACCTGGCGATCATCTTGGATCTCAAATTCGGTCACTTCTTGCTCTTTGACCAGCACTTGTATTTCATCACTCAATTTTTCTGACAACACAATCACTGGCAATACCCATGACTCTTCGAACCCTTCCACTTCGAACACCACGGTAAACGAGCCGCTCTTATCCGGAGACTTGATCGCCCAGCTCAACCCGGTTTCAGTCATCGGTCGTGGTTCCCCAAACGCTGGTTCAGCAGTCACATCATCCTTGGTCAGGGATCCCTCGATCAGTACCATATGCGCCTTTAGCGTAGTGGTTCCCAGAGGACTTCCGCTCTTTGGAACCAACGTCAATTGGACAGTAGATCCTCGCTTAAAAACCTCCACCGTCAAGCCCAATCCTTTTCCATCCCGCTCAAGCCTCGTCTCCGATCTGACGCTTCTGTTCATTTTCAGAAACCTCTCCAACTTCAGAGCATGCTGGAAACCGGGCATTACGACCTTCAGGCTGTTTACACTACTTGCATATCCAGTTTGAGGAAGGACTCCCCAGGTAAAACCACTCTCCGTCACCACATCGCTCCAAAAAGGTGGAGTAACCGCGAACGTCGTCGGGAGTGGCCCCTCTATGCTAAGTTGAGCCTTAAGCCCCATACGAGCCAGCGGGCTATCCTGCTTCGGCACAATACGCACCTCCTTCAACACCCCTATATTGAAAATCGGCGGCTGGCCAACCCACTTGTTCTCGATTTCCAACGTTGCTTCTTCAGCCAGATCGCTCGACATCTGCGCCCCTGGCATCGGGAACGAGCCACCCAGCATCAGTGTCGTCGCCTCCAAGACAAAGAAACCGCTGGTATCGCCCCCTGTAATCGCCCACTCGATGCCTCCCTTGGTCATCTCCTGTGGCGCACTGGGCGTGAATGTGATGCCAAGATCCTTCGTGCCCTCAGGCCATTTCAACGTGAACAGATGGCCAAGGAAATCGCTGTCCTCCCGAGGTTTCAGCATCAATGTGTGCGGTTGCGATTGGCTCAGACGAAGGCCTGGACCTTTGAAATCCGTAATTTCTTTTTTATCGAGAAACACCTGCAGCTGATTTGCCCAAGGCGAAGTGAGATAAGCCCGGACACCTTGTGGCACTCGGCTTTCCAGTTGCAGGTCATCCATACCTGTAGCAGTGAACGTGAGCGTCCCATACTCATTGCCGCCCAAATCTTCGGCCACGGGCGTGTACCTCAACTCTGAACGCCCATTCTCATCAGTCGGGATAGTCCACGTCCGCCCGACGCCCAACTCCCAAGTCACGCTTTTCCCCGCTAGCACGCGCTTGTCATCAAAGACACTTGCCACCGTGACGGCCAGGACTATCTCGTCACCCTCCTCGATGATCGGCAAAACGCCACTCCACTGGATATGCTTGAAACCGTAGTGAAAATCACCCACGCTCGCCTTGATCTCATATTTGGGTGCTTGCCAGTAGCTCCCCAAGGCCAGCGTCACGTCACCGGACTGCGTGCCCTCACTAGCATGCTGCGCCTTCAGCTGCCATTCGGCTCCTGTGGCGGACAGTATCTGGTAATGCTTTTCTGCATCGGTATTGCCAAGGAAAAACTCAGGGTTTGCGCTCAAACCGTAATGACTTGGCAGAGTACCGGTGCTCATCCAGTGCAGGCTGGTTTTCTGCTTCACCCAGGTACTGCCGCCCGGCGCCTGGACCTCCAGCGTGTGATCGGCACCGTGGCACAGCTTGAACGGCTGCGTGTCCTGGGGAGGAACTTCTTTGTCTGGTGAATGTATCAACAGACGCAACGACGAAGCGGCCGTACCAGGGGTAGGGAGCGAAACGTCGGTTTGAGCGGATTCGAGCTTGGACATGGCGGTCTCCTGAGCGCATCTGCACGATTACCGAAGACCTTAATGGGCTTTTCTATCAGGTGAAACTGACAGAAATACCAGATTGGCAGCCTGTAGGTAGGCAAACCAGATCCAGTATTGGGCTCGCGCCAAGCGTGGCGGATCGGATTGAGCGTAACTGGGCAGGCGCGCCGAACAGGTGGAGCTCGTGCGCGGCTTTGATCGTCAGCAGGTGGCCGATGTTCGTCGACTGCGTGCCCAACTTTGGTTGCACTTCTGCGCTCGCTTTTAGGGGGTACTTTCCGGGTGTTTGGCGGGAGAGTTGCAGCGCCCATGAGATAGAGCGCCGCCGCGCGGCGCATCGCGGATGAATCCGCTCCTACAGATTGGTTTCGGGCCAGTCATGCCTGGAAGGGTACCGATGGCCGCCTGACTGGCAACCATGGTCTCACAGGTGCGGCACGTTGCAACAAACGTAGGAGCGGCTTCAGCCGCGATGCGCCGCGTGGGCGGCGCTCTATCTCATCGGCGCTGCATTTCTCCCGCCGAACACCCTCCAGGAACCGTCGTTGAATCCAGACAGTCGAAACCCGAAAAAACAAGGAAAAGGACTACAACAAACACGGAAACCATGAAGTCGATCCCGTCCCGAGTCAGACGCAAGATGGCAACTCGGCCCACGAGGGCCCCTCCCATAGTCTGACGTACAAGGAAGCACTCCATGGTCATCCATCCCCTCCCCGCCACCCCCGCCTGGGACTACGGCATCAGCCTGGACAAGCACATCGTCTCCAGCGTCCCCATCGGCCCCAACGAATACGGCCATATGCAGTTCGACACGATCAGGACCGCCCTCGGTGAAGCGGTGTTCCAGCTCAAGTACCGGGACAACTACAAACAGGTGGAATTCCTCGCCCAATCCGTCGCCGGCGCGCTCGCCGGCCACCGCTTCGACGTGGTCCTGCCCATGCCCGCCAGCAAGCAGCGCCCGCGCCAGCCGGTGTATGAAGTGGCCCAACGGGCCGCCGCGCTGCTCGAGGCCGGCTACAGCGAACAGACCCTGGAGAAGCGCTGGAGCACCGGCCTGATGAAGGACCTGGCCGGCTACGAAGAACGGGTCAAGGCACTGGCCGGCTGCTTCACGGTCAACGCCAACCTGCAGCCCGGTTCCGACATCCTGGTGCTGGACGACCTGTTCGACACCGGCGCATCGCTGGAGGCCGCCTGTACCGCCCTGCGCGAATACGCTAGCATCCGCAGCATTTCTGTCGTCGCCCTGACGCGGAGGCACTAATGCCCAGGGTCTTCATCGCCGGCTCCATCACCATCAAGCGCCTCCCCACACAAGTCGAGGCCAGGCTCGACAATATCCGCTCATCCGGGCTGGACGTGCTGGTGGGAGACGCAGGCGGTGTGGACCATGCCGTGCAGCGCTACTTTCATCAAGCCGCCTACCCGGCCGTCACCGTCTACTGCAGTGGCGACACCCCTCGCCATAACGACGGTGGCTGGCCACTGGCGATGATCGCACCGCCGGCCAACGCCAGAGGCCGCGCCTTCCATACCGCCAAGGACCTGGCGATGGCGGCGGACTGCGACTACGGCCTGATGATCTGGGACTGCAAGAGCCCCGGCACGCTCGGCAACGTGCTCGAACTGCTGGGGCGCCAGAAAAAGTCCTTGGTCTACCTCAAGCCACTGGAGCAGTTCCAGACCGTGCAGTCGCCTGCGGATCTGCAATGGCTGGTGGCGCAGATGGACGACCTCGCCAGGCAGGAAGCCGAGCGCAAGATCTCACTGTCGAGGAAGATGGCCCGCCTCGTCTCACCGGACAGCCACGACCTGCAGGCGCAGATCGAGGCCCACCGCGCACAGATCGCCCACCACGAGCAGTGCATCGCGCTGCTTCAGGCGAAGCTGGACGCGGTGCCTTCGACCAGCGATCTGTTCACGGGGTAAAGGCATGCCGCCCGGTTTCACCAGCAACGGTGGAACCGGGCGGCGCTGCGCTTCAGGCTTCGTTCACCGCCACCGCGGCCTGTCGTTCGAGCAGCGCCTCGACGAAGCGCTCACCGAACTGGTCCAGGTACTGGCGTTGCAGCAGGCATTCATGGGGCGCCTCGACATCGACCTGCACCAGGTCGCCGTCGATGTAGGGCAGCCACAAGCCCGGTTGCTGCTCGTCCTGGCGCAGGATATCGGTGGTGGCACGGATGAACAGCAAGTCGCCCTTGTAGCGCGCGTACTGGCAACGCCCCAGCAATTCGAGCATCAGCTTGGAGTCGTCGACCAGCCGGGTCAGGAAGGCATCCCCGAGCTGCTGGCTGCCGAGCACTTCCTCCATGGCGCTCTTGAGCCCCTTGAGCCCGGCCCGTGGCGAACCAACGATGGCACGGGTCATGCGGCTGATGATCATCGCATCGTCCAGCTTCAGCGACGCTGGCCCGCCCTGCAGCGGATAGCTGTCGAACATGCACAGGAAGCTCACTTCATGCCCCTGGGCTTGCAGCATCGCGGCCATCAGCAGCGCCAGGTTGCCGCCCACCGACCAGCCCGCCAGTTGGTAGGGGCCCTGGGGTTGCAGCGCGAGGATGCGTTGCAGGTACTCCCGCGCCAGCTCCTCCAGCGAACCGACCACCCGCTCCGGGTCGAGCAGGATCGGTGACTGCAGGGCGTACAGCGGTTGGTCCTGCGGCAGGTACGCCAGTAGCCCCGCGTACGGCCAGGCAATGCCACCGCCGGGATGGATGCAGAACAGCGGCGGCCGCTGGCCCTCGGTACGCAGCGCCAGCACGGCACTGAACGGGTCGCTGTAACCGTTGTTGCGCTGCAGGCGCTGGGCGAGCTGGCGAGGGGTCGGCGCGGCGAGAAAATCGGCAATCCCCAGAGCGACGCCGAACTGTTCGCGGATCCGGTTGACCAGTTGCAGACCCAGCAGCGAATGCCCGCCCAGGTCGAAGAAGCTCTGGTTGGCGAACACTTCAGGGCAGTCGAGCGCTTCGGCGAACAGCGCGCACATGGCCTGCTCCTCCGGGGTCTCGGCGGCGCTCAGCTCGGAAGCCTCGGCTATGACAGGCTCCGGCAGGCGATCGACCGCGAGCTTGCCGTTGGGCGTCAGCGGGAAGTGATCGACCCGCATGATCACGCTCGGAATCATGTGCTGGGGCAGATGCCGGCCAAGCGCCTGCTTCAGTTGCGGGCTTTCCAGGCGAGTGTCGGTGCTGGCGACATAGGCGACGATGGCCGGCCCCTGCCGAAGCTCTCGCAGCAATACCGTGGCGTCGGTCACGCCATTGCAACCCAGCAGCACGTTCTTGATCTCGTCGAGCTCGATGCGCAGGCCACGCAACTTGACCTGGTTGTCCTGGCGACCGAGGTAGTGGATGCGCCCCTGGTGATCGAAGAACACCCGGTCCCCGGCGCGGTACATGGTGCCCCGCGGATCGAGCAGGTCGCTGACGAACCCCTTGGCGGTGAGGTCCGGACGGTTGCGGTATCCCCGCGCCACGCCCGGGCCACCAATGAACAGGTCACCCCAGCTACCCGGTGGCAGCAGGCGCTGCTGGCTGTCCACCACGTACAGGCGCGTGTTGTCGGTGGCCGGCCCGATCGACAGGTCGCCGCTGCCGTAGTGGGCGTTGATCGAGGTGGCGAACGAGGTCTCGGTCGGCCCGTACACATTGAGCAGGCGGCAATGGGCGAATCGCGCCAGCAACGCCGGCGTGCATGGCTCGCCGCCGAGCATCAGCGTGGTGTCCTGGGGGAAGTCCTCGGTCTGGTGGCAGGCCAGCAGACTGGGCGTCATTACCAGCAGGTCGATGGATGCCTGCCTGACCACCTTGGCCAGCGCCTTGCCCGGCGCGCTGGAGACCTTGTCGGTGATCACCAGCTGCGCACCGGCCAGCAGGGTCATCATGATCTCCAGCACCGACATGTCGAAACCGGCGGCGATGAACTGCAGTACGCGCGCGCCCGGCTGCAAGTGGGCCGCCTCGATGGCCGTGCGGGCGATCGATACCAGGTTGCGGTGGGTGACCTCGACGCCCTTCGGCTTGCCGGTGGAACCGGAGGTGTAGATCAGGTAGGCCGGCAGGCTGGCATCGAACGGCGCCAGCGCCTGTTCGGCCTGCGGCAGTTGCGCCAATGCTTCAGGGGTAAGCCGGAGCAACTTGTTGGCGGCAACCTCGACGGCGAGCTGGCTACCGGGCGCCACGATCACCAGCGCGGGGTCGGCATCGGCGAAGATGTGCTCGATGCGTGCCGGCGGCAAGTCGGGGTCTACCGGTACATAGCAGGCGCCTAGCTTGAACAATGCCACTGCCGCCACTACCCACTCGACGCTGCGCGAGAACATCACCACCACGCAATCGCCGGCCTTCACACCCTGCGCTTGCAGATGAGCGGCCAGACGCGTGGCGTCGGCGTCGAGATCGGCGTAACGCAGTGAACGCCCACCTTCGCTCAGCGCCACGCGCCCGGCATGCTCGCGCACGGCACTGGCGAACGCGTCGGCGAACACCGGCAACGCCCCCTTGGCCACAGGAAGCGAATAGAAGCGCGCATGCTCATCCGCCAGGAACAGGTCATAGTCCACCGCAAGGGTATCCGGCGCCTCGGCAAAGCGCTCGAACAGCGCCACCAGGCGTTGGTAGTGCAGCGCCAGCGCGGCGTCCGGATACAGGTCGGCGTTGGCATTGAAGCCGATCTCCAGGCGCCCGTCCTGATGCCGGTCGAAGATATCGATGCCCAGGTGCTCCGCCGGCCCGTTGGCGTAGTTCTGGATCGTGGTGTCGCAGCCCTCGAAGCCTGGCCCCTGGTCGTAGGCGACGATATTGAGCAGGGTGTTGAATAGCGGCTTGTTGCCCCGCTCGGCGTGCAGGTCGCGGATCATGTTTTCGCTGCGGTAAGTCTGGTGCAGCAGGTGGTGGCGCAACTGGCGCTGGATGTTGGCCGCCACTGTCAGCACCGTGCTCTGGGCGGTGAACGACAAGTGCAACGGCAGGATGTTGGCGACCATCGACGGCAGTTCGCGCAACGCCTTGAGCTGGCGCGCGGCCACCGGCATGCCGACGGCCAGTTCAGTCTGGCCGGTCATGCGGTGCAGGTAGGTGGCGCACAGCGCCAGCAGGATGCTCGACAGCCGCAACGACTGCTCGCCGGCCACATGGCGCAAACGCTGCACGGTCTCGCCTTGGAACACCTGACGCAGGCGGTTGAGCCCGACCAGGGGCGCATCGCCCGGCACCAGTTGGGTAGGCTCGGGCATTTTCAGGCAGTACTGCCGCCAGTAGCCGCGGTCCTTGTCGTGCTGCGGGCTGTCGCGGTAGGCCTGCTCGGCCTCGGCCACGCTGGCCAGGGGCGCATAGCCGTGGGGCGCCAGTGTTTCACCTCGGCTCAAGGCGTTGTAGTGCGCGGTGATGTTGCCAAACAGGATGCCATGGCCGAAACCGTCCACCACCAGGTGCGAGGCCAACTCGACCAGGCGATGGTGGCGCGCGCCCAGGCGAACCACCACGTAGCGGGCCAGCGGTTCGTGCTGCAGGTCCATGTCGTGCCCCAGCAGGTGCTGCAGCAACTCGGCGCAGCCCTGCTCCGGGTCGGCGCGGTCGCTGACATCATGGAACTGGAAGGTCTTGGCCGGCAGCGTGTCGGTGGCGTGGATGCGCTGCACGTATTCACCACTGCGCGGGTCGATCTCGAAATTGGCGCGCAGGGCATCGGCCTGCAGCAACTGGCCATGGATGGCCGCCTCCAACCAGATCAGGTTCAGGTCACCGCGCAAGTCGATGACGTCACACAAGTGATAGTTGACGTTACGTCCGCTCTGGCTGATAGCGAGGCATACTTCCTGCTGGGCGGTGCTGAGCGGGCAGCTGTATATCTGGAACATAAAGAATTTCCTTTTCTTTAGTGGCTTCCGGTTATCGACAGGCAGCCGCGTGCCTGTCCACTTCATGGCTTGACGCCACCAGGACAGCGACAATCTCATTTAACTTTCGAGAAACACGAGATATACGCAGACGGGTGTTGTTCTTATATGACGCCAATCCATAGCGACATCTTGCCACTCTACTAACGAATTAGTTTGTAACAAGTAGCGACGGACTCTAGAGGATGCGAACACTGCTGTCAATTTACCTAAAACCCAGCAAAACCACCGAAATAGAGCGGATAAATAGAGCAACAGCTCCAAACTCATTCAATTGAAACCGCCTCAGGATTCACTGCCACCCATCTGCATAATTTAGAATTAAAAGCCTAACCTCCTCATGCCCACGCCTTGACAAAAAACAACTATGCCCACAACTAAATTTCATAAAGACAATGACCCAATGCATAACACATACATAAATAATTCACCTGCTGCTCACTTGAACAACTGACATTAATTCGCCATCTCACTGCTGCCCAACACCTCGCTCCCCCATGTAACAGCAACGTCAATTTTTCCGCCCCGCGCACATCCACTGAAACTCCCACCTTGCCCGGACGGTCTCATCCAGTGCATGCAATAAGGAATGCACCCTCAAGGAGACTGGACATGCCCTACCCCCGGACACTCACGACCCCCTTCCGCCTGCTGGCCTTGGCCAGCGCACTGCTCGCCTGCTCGCCCTTGGCCAATGCCGACGACATCCTGCTGGTCGGCAACAAAGCCGATGCCAGTGTGTCGGCCCTGGACACCCGCAGCGGCCAGGAGATGGCCCGCCTGCCGGTCGGCAGCGGCCCCCACGAAGTGGTGGTCAGCGGCAACGGCCTGCTGGCGGTGGTCGGCAACTACGGCGCCCAAGGCACGGCCAACAACAGCCTGAGCGTGATCGACTGGCCGACGCGCACGGTCATCCGCACCATCGACCTGGGCCAGGACGCCCGCCCCCACGGTATTCGCTTCCTGCCCGACAGCCAGCGCGTGGTGGTCACCACCGAAGCCAGCGAACGTTTGCTGGTGGTCGACCTGGCCCAGGGCAAGGTGCTCGACCGCATCGACGTCGGTGGCGGCAAGCCGCACATGGTCGCGCTGTCGCCAGGCGCTGACCGCGCCTATGTCACCCATGTCGACAGCGGCACCCTGTCGGTGGTCGACCTGCTGCACAAGAAGAAGATCGCCGAGATCCCGACCGGCTCGGGCAGCGAAGGCGTGGCGGTCACTCCCAGCGGCAGCCAGGTGTGGGTCAGCAACCGTGGCGGCAACGAAGTGGTCATCGTCGATGCCCAGCGCCTGGAGGTCACCGACCGCATCCGCACCGGCCTGTTCCCGATCCGCGTCGCCATGACCCCGGACGGCAAGTATGCGTTGGTCACCTGCGCCAAATCGGCGGAGCTGGCGGTGATCGATGTGGCGGCCAAGAAGGAGATCAAGCGCATCGGCCTGGCCCGCGAGGGTGTCGAGTACCGCCGCACGATGCTCGGTGAAGAGGCGCTACCGATCGGGGCCGTGGTTTCGCCCGATGGCAAGCGGGTCTATGTGGCGATCAGCGGGGGCGACGAAGTCGCGGTGATCAGCACCGCCAACTGGACCGAGAAGGCGCGCTGGAAGGCCGGCCCCGAGCCGGATGCCCTGGCGATCGTGGTGCAGCCGAAGGAAGAGAGCTGAGGTCTAGCGCCGCGCGCGGCGCATCGCGGATGAATCCGCGCCTACAGGCATCCGCGATGCGGCGCGGGGACGGCGCGCGATAGACGCATCACCTCACCACTCGAGGCAGGCCCCTGGCCGGCACACTTTCCAACAACTCAAAAAAAGGCGCCTCGCAAGAGGCGCCAAAACATTCACCTTCAACCAAAGGAGCACGTGGGCTTCTCAAGGTGAATCCTGGGTGTGATCAGAGAATCGACAGCGGGTACTCGACGATCACCCGCACCTCGTCCAGGTCCGACTCGAAGGCCGTGGCCCGGGTCGTGGCCTGGCGCACGCGCAGCGACAGGTCCTTGGCCGCGCCGGTCTGCACCACGTACTTGACCTCGATGTCGCGCTCCCAGCGCTTCTGGTCGGTGAGCGGGTCGCCGTTGTCGTCGCGGCGCATGTAGTAGGCGTTGGCGTGGCTGTAGTCGGCGTCGCTGCCACGGCCGTAGCGGGTCATGAACGACAGCCCCGGCACGCCGTAGGCGGCCATGTTCAGGTCGTAGCGCAGCATCCACGAACGCTCCTTCGGCGAGTTGAAGTCGCTGTACTGGATGGAGTTGTCGAGGAAGATCGAGTCGGACTGGCGCAGGTAGTCGAAGTCGTTGTCGCCATTGTTGCGCTGGTGCGTCAGCGCCAGGGTGTGGGCGCCGTAGCGCACGCCGAGCTTGGCGCTCCAGATGTCGTTGTCGAACTGCCCCAGGCGCTGGCGCCCTTCGTCCCTGGCGTTGTAGAAGTTGAAGCCGCCGATCAGCGCCAGTTGGTCCGACAGCGGCCAGGTCACGCTGGTGCCGGCGTAGTACTGGTTCCATACATCCTTCAGGCGGCTGCCGAACAGGCTCACGCTGACGTTCTCGTTGATCGCATAGTCGCCACCGCCGTAGGCGATCCATGGCGAATCCACCGGGCCACCGTAGAACGTCACGAAGTTGTCGCGCAGGTCGCTGGATACCGGCTGGCTCATGGCATGCAGGCGCCCGGCCTGCAGCGTCAGGCCCTGCAGGCTGGTGTTCTCCAGGGTGACGCCGCGAAAGCTCTCTGGCAGCAGGCGCGAGTCGCCGGCCGCCACCACCGGGTTGACCGGGAACACGTCGCCCACCCGCAGCACGGTGTCGAACAGACGCACCTTGGCCGCACCGCCGACCTTGCTGTATGCGTCGCGGGCCTGGCCGTCGCTGTCCACCGGCAGCACATCGAACGAGCTGCGCCCGCCGTTGCGCCCACCGCCGGTGTCGAGCTTGAGCCCGAGCATGGCGAAGGCATCCACGCCGACCCCCACGGTGCCCTGGGTGAAACCGGATTCGAAGCGGGTGATGATGGCGTGGGCCCAGGCTTCGGAGTAGCCGTTGTCACTCTCCTTGCCACGGTTGTAGGTGGGGGCCGGGCCATCGCGGTGGTCACGGTTGAAGTAATAGTTGCGGTTGAGCACGCTCAGGCGGCTGCCCTCGATGAACCCTTCCTGCTGTTCCTCGGCGGCCCAGGCGGCCGGGCCGACACCCGCCAGCGCCAGCAGCGCGGCCAGGGAAAGTGTGGGACTGTTTGTCATCCGATGCTCCTTCGATTGCGGCTGTTCTTGTTGTCGGCCCTTGGCGCTGGAGCGTCCCTGGCTTGGCCAGATGCAAGCGCACCCAGCCCCTTCGGCCGAGGCTGATGCTCGCCGTCGGCGGATAACGGGAAGGTGATGGGAGCATTACAATCGCGTCATTCAAGGGGTGAACACAGCCGACGTGGCGCCCCTTGCAGATCTGTAACCCTGGCGTCATGCCGCTGTTGGTCGGCCCTCTTTAGGGTGGGCTCCGAAACCACGAACCTTTCGGAGGCACCCCATGCAACGTCTGATCATCTGCGCCGCGCTGCTGGCGCTTTCCCTCTCGGCCCAGGCCACCGGCTTTTCCGGGCAGCGCAACGAGCAACTGGTCGCCGACCACCAGCAGGCCGTGGCGGCCTACGCGGCGAAACGCGACAAGCCGATGCCCGAGATCGTCGACTACCGCTACGGCATGAAGCTGGATGTCGCCCGCTTCGTGCGCCAGTCGGGCGACCCGCGCACCTGCGAGGTGGTGCCGCGGCTGATGACCTTCGAGGACAGCCAGGGCACCCTGCGTACCGTGCGTTATGTGGTGCAGTCGCAGTGCATCAACAACAAGTAGGTCAGCCCCGAGCGTGCTGGAACTGCTCGCGCGGGTGACGGCCCAAAGCCTCGATAGCGCACGGTGCCGGTCTGGGCGCGGCCTTGCCGGCACTACTGCGCAGGCAGCGCCGCCACCGCATCAACTTCCACCAGCATGCCGTCCAGCGCCAGGCGCGGCACCGGGATCAAGGTGCAGGTCGGTGCCATGCGCCCGCCCCAGGCCCGCTCGGCCTCGGCCACCCACTGGCGCAGGCGTTCCTCGGAGTGCTCGACCACCAGCAGCGTAAGCTTGAATACATCGGCCAGGCCCGCCCCCTTGGACGCCAGGGCGGTCTTCAGGTTGGCCAGGGCCTGCCGGGCCTGCTCGTCGAAATGCGCCGAGAGCTCGCCCCGGGCATCCTCCCCACCCTGCCCGGCGATATACAGCAAACGGCTGCCGGCACGTACCTCTGCGACGTGGGAATAGGCATTGGCGCTGGGGTCGTAGAGGCCTTCCGGATTGGACAGGTGGAACGCGCGTGGCTGTGTCATGGTATCGCTCCGTCGATGGAAAGAGCGGCCGAGTATCGAACCTCGGGTTAAGTCGAGGTCAAGCGCCAATTCCCCTTGTTCGCTTGCCGCCCCGCAGGCACAGTGACCACCCTGCCCCTGGAGATCCGCCATGCCCTTCGACCCCGGACTGCTTGCCCAGGCTCGTCACCTGGTGGTGTTCACCGGTGCCGGCGTGTCGGCCGAGAGCGGTATCGCCACGTTTCGCGACAAGCTCGATGGGTTGTGGGAGCGCTTCGACCCTGTGCAACTGGCCAGCGCCGACGGCTTTGCCGCGGACCCTGCGCTGGTCTGGGGCTGGTACGAGATGCGCCGTGCGGGCATCGCCCAGGCACGTCCCAACCCTGCGCACCAGGCCATCGCTGACCTGCAGGCCAGGCTGGCAAAAGTCACCCTGGTGACGCAGAACGTCGATGACCTGCATGAGCGCGCCGGTAGCCGCGAAGTATTGCACTTGCACGGGCGACTGGATGCTTTTCGCTGCTTCAGTTGCGCGCAACCCGTCGGCAGTGCCCTGCCCCTGGCCGAAGGCGCCGAACAAGGCCGACGTATCGAGCCACCACTGTGCAAGACATGCGGGGGCTATCTGCGGCCTGGCGTGGTCTGGTTCGGCGAGCAACTGCCCGAACAGACCCTGGACCAGGCCTTTGCCGCTGCCGAAGACTGCGACTTGCTGCTGTCGGTAGGCACCTCGGGGGTGGTGCAGCCTGCGGCGTCGATACCACGGGTAGCGTTGCAGGCCGGCGCGACGGTGGTGCATGTCAATCCGCAACCGGTAGTGGCCGGCCATCCGCGTGAGTTCACCCTGGCCGGCAAGGCAGGAGAAATATTGCCCAGCTTGCTGAAAAACGGCCTGTAGGAGCCGGCCTTGCCGGCGAACCAGACGACGCGATGGATGGCACCGGCCTTGCCGGTGTTCGCCGGCAAGCCGGCTCCTACGGAAGAGCGCAGCACTTGGTCGCTTACATACCTGTAGGAGCCGGCCTTGCCGGCGAACCAGACGACGCGGTGGATGGCACCGGCCTTGCCGGTGTTCGCCGGCAAGCCGGCTCCTACGCAAGAGCGCAGCACTTGGTCGCTTACATACCCTGTAGGAGCCGGCCTTGCCGGCGAACCAGACGACGCGGTGGATGGCACCGGCCTTGCCGGTGTTCGCCGGCAAGGCCGGCTCCTACAGGTGTTCCAGGGCCGCCTTGAGTGCCGGGGTATCGGAAAACGCCTGGCGCTTCACCAGCACGCCTTTGTCCAACGTCAGCCACTGCACCTTGCCATCAGCCGCCGCATAACGGCTGGCAACCCGCCCTTCGCGGTCCAGCATCACCCGGTAGCTGTAGTCACGCATGGCCGGTATGGCGAACAGCTTGCTGACCAGCGCCGGCATGCGCTGGATATCGGCGACGAACACCGCATCGCGCGCTTCCAGATAGCCCTTGGGCTGCCCCTCCAGCGCCGCCTTGACCAGCTTGGCGCCGTCCATGTCCTGGGCCACCAGCAGGATGCGGGTGTCGGCCGACAGGCTGTAGGGCTGGTCGTACTGGTCGAGCAAGGTCCAGGGCGCAAGCCTGTCGCCAGGCTCCACGGCCTGGGCCAGCAACGGGAGCAGGCTGAGCAACAGGGCGGCGGCATATTTCATCGTGATCAAGGTCCAGGGTGAGCGGGCGCCCAGCATAGCCCAACGCGCATTCACCCGGTTGTCTTTCCCCCCGCCCCGACGCACACTCATCCCCGCCAGCCAGGAAGCGGAGTCCGCAGTGCCCACGCCACGCCAGTTCAGCAAGAAGACCAGCACCAGCAACATGCTGCGGCTCAAGCCCACCGACGGCAGCGCCGAACGCCCCTACCAGGTCGCCTTCGTGCTGCTCGAACACTTCTCCATGGCCAGCTTCACCGTGGCCATGGACGTGCTGGTCACCGCCAACCTGCTGCGCGCCGAGCGCTTCGCCTTCACCCCGCTATCGCTGGGCGGCGACCGGGTGCTCAGCGACCTGGGCCTTGAGCTGGTCGCCACTCCCCTCACCCCGCATACCCTGCACGGGCTCGATCTGCTGGTGATCTGCGGCGGCCTGCGCACGCCGCTCAAGTACCCCGAACTCGACCGCCTGCTGGGCGATTGCGCCAGCCACGGCATGACCCTGGGCGGGCTGTGGAACGGCGCCTGGTTCCTCGGCCGCGCCGGGGTGCTCGACGACTATGGCTGCAGCGTCCACCCCGAGCAGCGCGCCAGCCTGGCCGAATGCAGCCCGCAAACCCGCATCACCCCGTCCAGCTTCACCCTCGACCGCGACCGCCTCACCGCCGCCAGCCCCAACGGCGCCATGGAACTGATGCTCGGCCTGGTCCGCCGCCTGCACGGCGACGCCCTGGCCGAGGGTGTCGAAGAGATCCTGTCGTTCTCCGGCGCGCGTTATCGCCAGGTCGGCCCCGGGGCGAAGAAGTCGATGAGCCTGCACCTGCGCACCATCGTCGAGCTGATGGAGAACAACCTCGAGGAAACCCTGAGCCTGGACCAGCTGGCCGCCTACTCCGGCCGCTCGCGGCGGCAGATCGACCGCCTGTTCCAGGCCCAGCTCGGCACCTCGCCGCGGCGCTACTACATGGAGCTGCGCATCACCAAGAGCCGGCGCCTGCTGCAGTATTCCGACCTGTCGGTGATGGAAGTCGCGGTGGCCTGCGGGTTCGTCTCGGTGTCGCACTTCAGCAAGTGCTATGCCGCCTATTTCGGTTATCCGCCCTCGCGAGAGCAACGCCTCGGCGAGTAACCCAGGGCGTCACTGCACCAACTGGTTGATCTCGATGATCGGCATCAACACCGCCATCACGATCAACAGCACCACCGCGCCCATCACCACGATCATCAGCGGCTCGAGCAACGCCGTCATGCCCATCGCCCGCCGCTCGATATCCTTGGCCAGGCTGTCGGCCGCCCGGTCGAGCATCGGCGGCAGGTCGCCGGTCTTCTCGCCGCTGGCGATCAGGTGGATCAGCAACGGCGGGAATACCTTGCCGACCGCCAGCGCCGACGCCAACCCCACGCCCTCGCGCACCCGCGCCGTGGCTTCGCTGACACACTGGTCGAGGCAGTCGTTGCCCAAGGTCTGGCGCGCCGCCTCCAACGCGCGAAGCAAGGGCACCCCGGCGCTGCCCAGGATCGCCAGGGTCGAGGCGAAGCGCGCGGTGTTCAGACCCAGCACGAAACGCCCGATCAATGGCAGCCGCAACACCTGCCTGTGCCAGGCCAACCGTGGCCCTGGCGCCTTCAGGTAGACGCGCCAACCCCAGAACACCCCGGCCAGCAGGGCGAAACACAACACGCCCCACGCGCGCACGAAGTCGCTGGCTGCAAGCATGGCCAGGGTCAGCCCAGGCAAGTCCTGGCGCGCCTGGGTGAAGGCGCTGACCACCTGGGGCACCACGTAGCTGAGCAGAAAGATGACAATCCCCACCGACACCAGCCCGACCACCCCGGGGTAGATGAACGCGGTCATGATCTTGCCGCGCAGGGTGTTGCGCTCCTCGATATAGTCGGCCAGGCGCTCCATGACCCGGGCCAGGTCGCCGGACTCCTCGCCCGCCGCCACCAGGGCGCGGTAGATATCCGGAAAGTCCCGTGGCCGCTCGGCCAGCGCGTCCGCCAGGCGCATGCCGCTGCGCACATCGGCCCGCACGGCGCCCAGCACCTGGGCGATGTGCTTGCGCTCGGCTTGTTCCAGGGTCGCCCCCAGCGCCGCCTCCAGCGGCAGCCCGGCGGCCAGCAGGCTGGCCAGTTGGCGGGTCGCCCAGGCCAGGTCGCCATCGGACAGCTTCGCGCTGAACAGGCCACCGCCCTGGCCGGCCACGGCCTGGTGCTCCACCGCCAGGGCGGTCAACCCCAGGGCACGCAACTGGGCCATCACCGCGGCCGGACTGTCGGCCTCCAGCAGGCCATTGACCAGGCGGCCCTGGGCGTCGGCGGCTTCATAGCGATAACGGTTCATCAGGCGTCCCGGGTGACACGCAGGATTTCCTCGAGGCAGGTGCTGCCATCGTCGACCCAGCGCTGGCCATCCTCGCGCAGGCTGAGCATGCCATTGCGCCGGGCGGCGGCGCGCAGGGCCTGTTCGTCGGCGCCCTGGTGCACCAGGCTGCGCACCGCGTCGTCGACGCAGAACAGCTCGTGGATGCCGGTGCGCCCACTGTAGCCGCACTGGTTGCAGTGGGCACAGCCGACTGCGCGGTACTGCCCCGGCGTCGCCGGGTCGGGTTCGCGGCAATGCGGGCACAGCCGGCGCACCAGGCGCTGGGCCAGCACCCCGAGCAGCGCCGAGGCCAGCAGGAACGGTTCCACCCCCATGTCGACCAGGCGGTTGACCGCCGACACCGCGTCGTTGGTGTGCAGGGTGGCCAGCACCAGGTGCCCGGTCAGCGACGCCTGCACGGCGATCTGCGCGGTCTCCAGGTCGCGGATCTCGCCGATCATGATCACGTCCGGGTCCTGGCGCAGGATCGCCCGCAGGGCCACGGCGAAGCTCATGTCGATGCGCGCGTTGACCTGGATCTGGCTGATCCCCGGCAGGTCGTACTCCACCGGGTCCTCGACGGTGAGGATGTTGCTGACGCTGGCGTCCAGCCGCGCCAGGGCGGCGTACAGGCTGGTGGTCTTGCCTGAACCGGTGGGGCCGGTGACCAGGACGATGCCATGGGGCTGGCGGATCAGCTGGTCGAGCCGCGCCAGCAGCGCCGCATCCATGCCCAGCGCCTCCAGGCGCAGGCGCCCGGCCTGCTTGTCGAGCAGGCGCATCACCACCCGCTCGCCATGCCCGGTGGGCACGGTGGAGACGCGGATATCGATCGGCCGCCCGGCCACCCGCAGGGCGATGCGGCCGTCCTGGGGCAGGCGTTTCTCGGCGATGTCCAACTGCGCCATGATCTTGATCCGCGACACCAGCGCCCCGTGCAGTGCCTTGCGCGGCGAGACCACATCGCGCAGGGTGCCGTCGACCCGGTAGCGCACCAGGCAGTGGCTCTCGAACGGCTCGATATGGATATCGCTGGCCTGGTCGCGCGCGGCCTGGGTGAGCAAGGCGTTGATCATGCGGATCACCGGCGCGTCGTCCTGGGCTTCGAGCAGGTCGGTGACCTCGGGCATGTCTTGCAACAGGCGGTCGAGGTCGACCTCGTTCTCCGCCGCCCCCACCACCGCCGCGGCGCTGCCGGTGTCGGCATAGGCGCTGACCAGCAGTTCGTCCATCTGCGCGTCGCTGAGCGCCTCGACCGGTACCTGGCCAAAACGCCGCCGCACCTCCGCCACCGCCCACCCCGGGCTCGACGGGCAGCGCGCCAGGCGCGCGCCCTCCTCGCCGCTGGCCTGCAACACCAGGCGCTGGGCCTTGGCCCAGGCGTATGGCAGGCGGCTCATCGGGCGACCTCGTCCACCGGCACCGCACGAATTGACGCACGGGGCGCACGCCCTTGATCGGGCACCCCCTGCTCCACCGGCGGCAGCAACGGCATGTCCATGTCCGGCAGCGCCCACGAGTGCTCGGGCTTCAGGTCGCCCTGGGCACGGCGGATGAAGTCGTAGCGGTTGCGGGTGATGCTGCGCCCGGCATTGGCGTCGCGCACGATGTAGGGCCGCAGGAACACCATCAGGTTGGTCTTGTTGCTGGCCCGGCGCTCGCTGCGAAACAGCGCGCCCACCCCCGGCAGGCTCGACAGCCACGGGATGCCTTCGTTGCTCTGGGTGTAGCCGTCCTGCAGCAAGCCACCCAGCACCATGATCTGGCCATCGTCGAGCAGGATGCTGGTGTCGATGGCGCGCTTGTTGGTCACCGTGCCGGCGGCGCTGGAGGCGCGCTGGTCGACGCTGCTGACCTCCTGGTAGACATCGAGCTTGACCGTGCCGCCCTCGGAGATCTGCGGGCGCACGTTCAGGCGCAGGCCCACCTCCTCGCGCTGGATGGTCTGGAACGGGTTGTTGCTGTTGCCACCGCCGTCGGTGACGTACTGGCCGCTGACGAAAGGAATCGTCTGGCCGACGAAGATGCTCGCCGCCTCGTTGTCCAGGGTCAGCAGGTTGGGCGTCGACAGCACGTTGCTGCCGCCCTTGCTCTTGAGTGCCCGGGCCAGCACCTTGAGGTCGAGCACCGCGCCGACGCCGGGGATTTTCACCGTGCCGTCGACCACCCCCACCGACAGCCCCGGCGGCAGCACATCGATGCTGGTGGGCCCCTTGCCCAGGCCGCTGCCGCCCAGGTTGGCGCCGCCGAACAGGCCGTTCTTGCCCAGGTTGCCGGCCTGCCACTGGATGCCGAATTCGTTGGCGTCGTCCTCGCCGACCTCGACGATCAGGCTCTCCACCACCACCTGGGCGCGGCGCTGGTCGAGCTGGTCGATGACCTCGCGCAGGCTGCGGTACAGCGGCTCGGGCGCGGAGATCAGCAGCGTGTTGGTGGTCTTGTCGGCCTGGATGGTCGCGCCGCCAGCGGAGAACGCGATGCCCTGGTCGTCTTGCTGCGTGCCGTTGCCGTAGCCATTGGGCGTGGTCGCGCCCGCTTGCCCATTGCCCCGGCTCAGGCTGCCGGTGTTGCCGTTGCTGTTCTGCGACGTGCCACTGTTGCTGGCACTGCCATTCTTGTTACTGCCCCCTGTCAGCATGCCACCACCGCTAAGCAGCGCCCGGGCGCCGTCGCTGGTGGTGTCGCTCTCCCCAGTGAGCAGCCCGCGCAGGCTCTGGGCCAGCTTGTCGGCCTGGGCGTTGCGCAGGTACACCACGTGCAGATTGCCGGTGCTGTTCTGCGCGTTGTCGAGTTTGTAGATCAGGTCCCGCGCCAGCTGGGTGCGCTCGGGGCTGGACGAGCGGATCACCACGCTGTTCGAGCGCGGGTCGCCGAGCACGCTGATCTTCTGCGTCGGGTCGGCGCCCTGGCTGTCGAGCAGCTCGCCGACCATGCTGGCGATGTCGCTGGCGATGCCGTTGTGGATCGCCACCACGTCGGTATCGAGGGCACTGGGGATGTCGACGCGGTCGAGAATCTGCGCCACCCGCTCGAGGTTCTCGGCGTAGTCGGTGACCACGATCGTGTTGTTGCCGGGGTAGGCGTTGATCGGGTTGTCCGGCGAGACGATCGGGCGCAGCACCGGGATCAGGTTGACCGCGTTCTCGTACTGCAGGCGGAAGGTACGGGTGACCATGCCGTTGCCCGCGTCGCGGTCGCCGCTCACCAGCGCGCCCCCCAGCAGCTTGGCGTCGGCCTGGGGCACCACCTGGGCCACGCCGTTGACGTCGACGACGCTGAAACCCTGCATGCGCAATGCCGCCAGCAGCATGCCGTAGGCCTTGCTGGCCGGCACTCCGCCCTCGGAGACCAGGGTCAGTTGGCCCTTGACCCGTGGATCGACCAGGAACTGCCGGCCCGTGGCCCGCGACAGGCCGCGCACCACCGCCTGGATATCGGCGTCGACGAAGTTCAGTTGCACCGGCTGGTCGCCCAGCGGGTTGCCGGCCACTGGCGCGGGCGTGCCACGACTATGCCGCTGGCCGACACGTGGCGGCACCTGGCGCACGGCCTGACGTACCCCTGCGCCGGGCTGGGTGTGCAGGTCCAGCGCGGTCGAACTGCTGTCGACCTGGGCCAGGGGCTGGCCGAGCTCGCTGCTGGCCAGGGGCTTGTGCGCAGCCGGCACGTTGGCGCAGGCGCTGAGGGCCAGGGCCATGGCCAGGGGTGCCAACGGCAGTGCCCGAGAAAGAATGCGTGGCGATCCAGTGCACGTCATGAAGGGTCCTTAGCGCCGTGCGCCTGATCCATGCGAAGGGTTCCGGAAAACGTCACCGGGCCGCTGTCGCCACCCGGGTCGCGGCGCAAGCTCAATTGGCCGATGGTGAGCCCCAGGCGCGGGGGAATGTGCTGCAACCAGGCCATGGCCGGTTCGGCCGGGGCCTGCCGCCAGGCCAGGTGCCAGCCGTCACCCTCGGCGTCGAGTTGTGAATGCGCCCGCAGGCCGGCCTCGTCCAGGCTCTGGGCCAGGGCGCCGGCAAGGTCGGCCGGGCGTTGCCCAAGCAAGGCGTCCAGGGCCTGGGCCTGGCTGCGCAGCTTGGGGGTTTCTGTGTTCCAGTGCTCGATGCGAGCAAGCGCCGGCGCCACCAGTACTTGCCAGCAGAAGAAGCTGCCCAGCACCGCGGCGGCCAGCGCCACGGCACGCCGCTCACGCGGGGCCAAGGCCTGCCAACGCTGCCGCGCCTGCCCGCGCAGGCCGTTGATGCGCGCCTTAATCGACATGGGCCAAGGCCTCGTTCGCGGCGCTGCCAACGCGCAGTGTCCAGCCTTGTTCGCCAGCGCTGGCCTCGATGCCCTGGGCGGCGAGCTGCGCCTGCCAGGCCGTGTCGACCGGCGCCTTGCGCCCCTCGGCCAAGGGTGTGATGCGCAGTTCGCCGTCGGCGAAGTCCAGCGCCACGACGTTGCCGGCGAGAAACGGCATGGCCTTGCCTGCGCCGTCGAGCAATGCACCCAATCCGGTGCCCGTGGCACCCTGTCCGCCCTGCAACTGCTGACGCGCTTGTTGTAACGGGTTGAGTACCACCGGCAAGTGCGGGAACGCCGTGCGTACCTGGGTCACCATCCGCGCCCGCAACTGTTCGCCTTCGCTGGCCAACTGCATGGCATGCAGGTTCAAACCGAGGCACCAGACCAGCGCCGCCACGCTCCATACCGCCACGGCGCGCCCCACGTCCAGCGTGTGGGTTGGCCCCTGCAAGCCTGCCCCCAGGTCCACCACCGGCCGATCCTCCGCAGACTGCGTGAACACCCCTTGTGGCCGGATCCGCCCGCCCTGCAGCCATGCCTGCAACTGGGCCAACTGAGCCAGCCCAAGCCAGGCCACTGCCACCTGGCCATCGCCCTGGCGCGGCCCGTGTGCCACATGAACCTGCCCGATATCGCCCAGCACCAGCCCCTGCACCGCACAACGCACCGCCGCGCTCAAGCGCTTGCCCGTGAGTGGCGGCAAAGTGACGGCCAGGGCCAGGCTGTCATCCTCGTGCAGGTGCAGGCGCCAGCCGGCGCCCTTGGTTTCGCGCAGTAGCTGCGCCCGCTCGGCGCTGCCTGTGGCCAAGGTGCGACCCTGGCGATCACTCAGGCGATAGTCGAGGCTCGATGCCGGCCCAAGCTCGACCAGCGGTGGCAGTTGAACGTCCAGTAGCGTGCTCATGCGCCCACCCGTGTCCAGACCACATCCGGCAACCGCCCCTCGCGCTGGCGCAGCAGCGCCTGCATGCGCAGCACCCGTTGCCCCTGGCGCACCTGGCCGTGCAGGCGGAACCAGTCGCTGTTGATCCCCACCCGCACATTGGCCTGCGCCAGTTGCGGCATGCGCAGGCGGTTGACGAAGTCGCCACGGTTGACGAACCAGCGCCCGCCATCGCGCTCGGCCACCAGCGCGGCGGCCTGTTGCAGCGACAGCCCCGGCACCTGGGCGGCGAGCACCTCGGCGCTGGCGGTGTTGCCATTGATCCAGGTAAGCGCCGGCAACACCGTGACGAACCGGCGCAGGCGCTGCAGCGTTTGCGTGTTCATGCCCTTGAGCGAGGCCAGGGCATCGAGGCTGCCCATCATCGGCTGCCTGGCCGGCAGTGGTGCACTGGCACTGGCGGGCGACGTCAGGCGGCCGCTGTCGAAACCTGCCTGTTGCGGCGCCACCGGGGTGGCCGGTTGCCGGGGATAGCTGTCGATGACACGCTCGCTGATGGCAGAGGCCAGCCGCGCCTCGACACCGATCAGCGCGCACAGCCGCTGGAAGGTCGCCAGCGCCTCAACGTCGACTCGGCCATCGACCACCAGGTTGCGCAGGTTGTACTTGCCCTGCTCGTCCTCCAACTGGCCACCGAATAGCACATTGCCCGCCGCCATGTCCGGCAACGGCCGTGCCCACGGCTGACCCGCGCGCACCAGCGGATCGCGCTGGCGTTGCTCGGCCAGCAGTTGCCGGCTCAGTTGCAGCCCCCCCTGCAATGCCCACTGCCCCTGCACCGCCAGCTGGCGGTTCTCCACCTGCCGGGTCAGCAGGCCCTGGCGCTCGATCATCCCGGCGGCGATCACCGCCACCACTGCGGCGATCAGCAAGGCGCTGATCACCGCCATGCCGTCCTGGCGCGCCATGGCCGGTCACAACTGCCAGGAGCCGAGGTCGGCGTTCACCCCGTCGCCGCCGGCCTGGCCGTCGGCGCCGAGGGAGAACACATCGATCTCGCCATTGGCGCCGGGGTTCAGGTACTGGTACGGGCGCCCCCACGGGTCGTTGGGCAGGCGGTCGAGGTAGGCGCGCCATTGGCCTTCCTTGGGCTGGGCCGGTTTTTCCACCAGTACCTTCAGGCCCTGGTTCTGGTTCGGGTAGCCACCGTTGTCCAGGCGGTAGAGCTTGAGCGCCTGCATCAGCCCGGCGATGTCCTGGCGCGCCGCCGTGGCGCGGGCCTGGTCGGGGCGGTCGAGCACCTTGGGCACCACCATCGCCGCGAGGATCCCGAGGATCACCACCACCACCATGATCTCGATCAGGGTGAAACCCCGCTGGCGGAAACGGCGGCCTCTGGCGCTGCGACGGGTGATCTGCATCTCGGCATTCCTTGCGTGAGTTCGAGTCGGGGGCCGATTGTGGCAAGCGGGTATGTCACGGATATTGAAAAAGCTCGGGAGTCGGCGTCGTCAAACCGTCACCCAGGCGCTCTACAGTGCGGCTTTCCCTTGCCCTGAGCTCATCCCGTGCGCAACCGCCAGGCGGGTTTCACCCTGATTGAAGTGCTGGTGGCCCTGACCATCGTCGCGGTGGCCATGGCCGCTGCCGTGCGCGCGACCGGTCTGATGACCCAGGGCAATGGGCTGCTGCGGGACAAGTCGCTGGCGCTGCTGGCGGCCCAGGGGCGGCTGGCCGAGGCGCGGTTGGAGGGCGACCCCAAGCCCGGGGTGCGGCAGGTCGAGTGTGACCAGGGGCGGTTGCGGTTGCGTTGTGAGCAGCGGGTGGTGCGCTTGGCGGGTGGGGGAATGGAGGTGTCGGTGCAGGTGTTCGAGCGGGAGCGGGAGGGCGGGGCGTTGGCGCGGTTGCAGACGGTGATGGTGGTGGGGGGGTGAGCGGTTTTTGTGGTGGTGCGCAAATCGAGCGCCGCCCCTGCGGCGTATCGCGGATGAATCCGCTCCTACAGGTTTTTTCCGGGCCAGGGTACCGGGACCGCCTTGTTCAAACCATGCGCCAAGGCTGGCAACCATGGCCTGACAGGTGCGGCACGTTGCAACCGATGATGTAGGAGCGGATTCATCCGCGATGCGCCGCGCGGGCGGCGCTCGATCTGATAGGCGCAGAAGACTTCTTGGCTGCTTCCCAGGCAACTGCATGGGCACTGCGGAAGCTGACCGTACCCCACCTACCGTGGCATTTCCCTAGCGACGACTCTTGAGCTGTTGAATCTGGGCCAACATGCTCCGATTGTGCTGTTCACTCCTGGCAATAACCTGAAGGCCCGCATCGATCCCCTTTCTCCCCTCACCAGCCGCTGCCTTGGATTGGCGTTTGAAGAAGTCCATGGCCTGCCGTGACGTGTACTGGCGCGCGACCAAATCGCACACCCGCCAGCAGAACGCTCCGTCCTGGTAGTGGGGGTAGGTTTCGCTCAGCACACGATAGATCTGCTGCTTCTGCGCGTCATCATAGCGATGGAACTCCCACCCCACCTGCTCCACCAGGTGGCTCATGCCTGGCTTGTCACACAATGTGCACGAAGCGAACACAGCAACGACAAAGTCGACGGCAAGCTGCGGTGTATCCAACTCGCAGGACGCATCATCAAACGCCCGGGACAACACGTACAGCGTCTTTCTGACCTTCGGCCCTTGTGCCGCCTGCATGGCATCGAAGAGGACCTTGAAGGGGCTGCTTTCAGCGACCGCCATGCACACTCCCATTCAAGGATAAACGTCCAGAAAATCGTCATGGATGGCGTAGTGGTTCAAGCATTCGATCAACGTATGCGTGGTCACTCCCGCGTCCTGCGACAAGGCCAGGTCGATGACATCCTGGAATTGATCGCACGCGTAGCAGAACTCAAACCCAAGGGTCTGCACAACTAGCGGCATGACTTCATTGTCATCCTCGTCAAAGGAGGGGGTTTCCCCCACAAGCACCCTCATCCCCTGTACCAGCTCATCCGTGTCCTGCTCAGCATAGAGCGCGTAGATATGCTGCCTGTCTTCCCTGCTCCTTACCCACTGAACAACGTCCTCTATCCGGTAGATTTTGTTGAGCTCAAAACCACTCATGGCAACCCCTTGTCATCCATCAAGCCCGATCACGAAAACTGGAACGTCAGCAGGCCGCACGCGCCTGGCCTGCATTGCGTGTGGAAGTCAGTACTCAAGAACACATAGACCACGCCATCGGAAAAGACCCCCGGCGCCCCGGCAAGCCCCACATCGAAATCATCGCCATTGACCATCATCCGGCATGCGTGCCCTTCAACCTGCTCGCGGTCCTGCAGCCAGGCAATGTGCTGGCTCACGCGAGACGTGAAGTGCCGGCAGGGTTCAGGTTCGTCCGTGAGTTCCAACTGGATCGTGTGCGCGGGCGAGAGTGCGTCATGGCCGCCACTGCTAGCGGTGCCGCTGTTATCGTGAAGGAGCACGACCGAGGCATTACCCGCTTCGCTTGTGAGTGTTTCCCAGTGCAGGTAAGTGTCTTCCCGATCGTAGGGGGTAAAGAACGACAACCAACCCTCACTGCCCTCTTCAACCCAGGCGGTGGGAATCGTCATCAGGTGGAGCTGGGGGTCGCCTTTGCTGTCCACGGGCCAGTGCAGATCATCAGGCAGCAAACAGCCGCCACCCGCATGGGGCTCGGCAAGATCGGCCAGGGTTGCCTTGAACCTCAGTCGCTTCATGGCGTCCCCCCCAAGGTCGACGCCCACTCGGCAAATGGTTGAACGCAGATTTCAAACCACGCAAAGACGCGTTCTCTACCCGTCATCACGCTTGCATCCCTCGAGCATTGAGTGCCCCTATCCAGACCCGTTCAAATTCCTCTTGTGTGATGGGTTCTGCATCGAACTCGCTAGACGCATAGATTGCCTCAATGCTCGGGATGGGTTGGTCACTGAGAATCGAATCGCCCACATCTGCCGCCTTGGATGCATAACCACACACTGCCCCGCCTTTGAATAACTCGACCTTCCTGGTCCCCCAGGAATCACCGTCCACCTCTTGGAATATCAGGTGCGGCTCATCGGCATGCGCATGATTCCACTTAACCTTGAGAAACCTCATGAATGTCGCCCTCTTCCGCCTCCCGCGCCTTTAAGCTTGCCCCGGTGCCAGACCAAGGTGTGTTCGCAGGTGCAGACGCCAGGGTAAACAGGTACTCGTCGCTGTCAATCAACCCGTGCAGATTTCCCTGGCGCAATCGCTCAAGTGATCGGCCGCTTGGTAGATTTCACTCTGTATAGCGCTGTCATACATGTCAGCGCTGCTGGTCATCGCACCCCCACATGTCCGGGAAGATCTCAGCAAGGTTCTTGGGAGTGGCTTTCTGGCCATTTAGGCGCCCCTTAAACTGTTTCAGCAGTTCGGTCAGAACTTCATGCAAAACATTATCGAAACCACGCTTTTTCACACAGCGGCAGATCAAACCCCTGCCACTTATCGACACGGGACAATATCAACTGGCCAGCCATGTGGCGACCCCCTCAACAAGTACATCAACCTGGGCGACAACCATTATCCGCAATGATCCAACCTATACAAATGGCCGGACAAATCTTGGCGACCGCAACAGCGACTTCATGTAAACGAACACATCATAATCTTGAGCGCTATCAACCTTATAGTAAAAAAAACTAAAAACCAATCCTCTCCCATGACCCGAGCTCGAAAGCCACGATATGCTCGCCCTTAAGAGAGAGGGCTTCCAATGAAAAAAGCAGATTCATTTGGCTAACCGCTTTCATCTTGACAGATGCCTCAACTGAATCTAAACCTCTTCCAAGGGGCACTGCCAGAGCTTTCTTCGGCACAAACACCAAGCAATCCAATTCCCTGAGCAGGCACGCGAAGAACCTCATCACAAAAAGGAAGAGACGAGCACATAAAACACTCGAGAAAATATTGCATTCAGCCATGCACCCAATAGCACTTAACAACAACACCAACTAAAACTCATAAAACAAGCCCACAGGAGCACGAGTGTGGGCGGTACGCCGACACTGCTCGAAAAATTCAATAAAACGACAAGAAAATACATCTTAACCTGCATTTTCGAGCCCCCCCGGCACTCGGAGACCAACGCAATGCCTGACACAGGAATTAACGAAAAAGGAGCTTGAGAAATGGCGACAAAAAACTTAATAAAAAACAGTAACTACACACCCTCATACAACGCAAAATTTGGAAGGCTAGGAGTCGATGTCGCCAAAAATTGGCCAGAGAAAAACGCACTAAAACGAAACAACAAGGATAAAGACACACTGGGCATCGCGCTTTCTGGCGGAGGTTATCGCTCGGCGATTTTTTGCTACGGCATCCTCCGTGGCCTCTACGAAATAGGAGTCCTGAAAAAAATAGATTATCTCTCTGCCGTTTCCGGTGGATCCTGGATCGCCACACCTTTTTCGATGGCTGAAAACTTAGACTATTTTTTCAACGTCCCGGACGATCGTGCAAACTTTATTGAAGAGGGCTTTGAGTCCTTGTTGACAAACCCACTTCGCCTTATCGAAGAAGCTGCGCTTACCCGCCCAGACAACAATAGCATCAGCGATCTTTTTGGACGACTTCTTGCGAAAACCTTCCTTCGCGAATATGGCGATTATGGGCGCTACAACCCGCTCAACGACCCAACGTTAATCAAAGATAATGACCGCCCCTTTTTAATTATCAACGGAACCTTGAATTTTCGACGACCCAACACTTTTGACATCACGCAAGAATGTTTCGAAATGACCCGTTTGTATTGCGGCTCTCGCTCTCTGGGTTATCTAGACACCCAAAGCATGCTTGCTGATGATGAAACCATTCGAATTCGTGACGCCATTGCCATTTCCGGTGCCGCAGTAGCAGTACACATTCCTGGATTAGGCAATGAGGTATCTGGGCACGGACTGAGCCGCGAAATAATAAACTTCACGCTCGGACAAAAAACACCGACAACCAACCCACCACTCGCTGATCGTTTAGACGTTGCCGATGGCGGGCATTACAACAACCTTGGAATTGAATCACTTGTAAATCGTGGATGCGGGTATATTATTGCAATCGACGCCGAGCACGACCCAGAATTCAATGACAAAGGCAGCACACGCCAGAAATTCGAAGGATTGCGCACGCTAATGCAACGCAATCACATTCCGCAGCCCGACTTTGTCATCAAGGACCTCGACCGGGCGAACGAACCGCTGCACCTTATCTCAGGCAACAGCAAGGTTCCAGATATACTTTACGTGAAGCTAAAATCGGTCGCTGCATTCGATAAAGTGGCCGCCAAAAAACGCTATAACCAACCCGGCTTTTTGAGAAACATGTTTGATCGAGGTAAATTTTCTTTCGATCCGCAATTCAGCACAGCAAAACTGGACTACAGCTTTGTCGAACATCGCAACCTTACTGAGCTGGGCACATTTATTGTTAAGGAAAATGCGGAATTATTTTTAAAATTCGCAAACAAATCAAAATAGGCTAGGGAACCTCCGATCAAGTCAGCACAGGCCATCTGACCTGTG
>NZ_JARPQB010000015.1 GCF_029478665.1 Pseudomonas entomophila | reverse complement strand
TGTACCTCGGTGGCGTGGGCCTGGCACGCGGTTACCACCGCCGCCCGGCGCTGACCGCCGAGCGTTTCGTCGCCAGCCCGTTCGGTGGTGAGCGCCTGTACCGCACCGGCGACCTGGCGCGTTACCGCGCCGACGGGGTGATCGAGTACGCCGGGCGCATCGACCACCAGGTGAAGATCCGCGGTCTGCGCATCGAGCTGGGTGAGATCGAGGCACGCCTGCTGGAGCAAGGCCAGCTGCGCGAGGCGGTGGTGATCGCCTGCGACGGACGCCACGGCAAGCAACTGGTGGCCTATGTGGTACCGGTTGCCAGCGAAGTGCCGAGCGCCAGTCAATTGGGCGCGCACTTGCTCGAACAGTTGCCGGACTACATGGTCCCGGCGCAGTTCATCGTGCTCGAACGCATGCCCTTGAGCCCCAACGGCAAGCTGGACCGCAAGGCCTTGCCCGCGCCCGAGCCGGTGGCGCCGAGCACTGACTACGAGGCGCCCGCCACGGCCGCCGAACAGGTGCTGGCGACCATCTGGCAGGGCTTGCTGGGCCTGGAGCAGGTCGGCCGCCAGGACAACTTCTTCGGCCTGGGCGGCGATTCGATCGTCTCCATCCAGATGGTCGGGCGAGCACGCCAGCAAGGCCTGAACCTCACCCCGCGCGATGTCTTCAAGCACCAGACCATCGCCGCCCTGGCGGCGGTGGCCAGCACCCAGCAGGCGCTGGCGATCGACCAGGGCCCGGTGACGGGCGACACTGCGCTGGTGCCGATCCAGGCCGAATTCTTCGCCCTGGACATTGCCGAGCGCCAGCACTGGAACCAGTCAGTACTGCTGGAACTGCGCCAGCCGCTGGAGCCTGAGCTGCTTGAGCGCGCCTTGCGTACGCTGGTCATGCAACATGACGCCTTGCGCCTGCGCTTTGTCAGCGAAGGCGGGCAGGGGCAGGCCAGCCATGTTCCGCTGGAAGCCCTTGAAGCGCACTGGCAGCAGGCGCCGCTGCTCTGGCAAGCGCCTGTGCAAACACCGGAGCACAACAGGGTGCTGGCCCTGCAAGCGCAACGCAGCCTGGATCTGCGGCATGGGCAGTTGCTGCGGGCTGTCCTGCTGTCGAACGGCGAAGGCGGGCAGCAGCTGCTGCTGGTGATCCACCACCTGGTGGTCGACGGTGTGTCTTGGCGCATTCTGCTCGAAGACCTGCAGACGCTCTGCCGTCAATTCCAGCGCGGCGCGCCAGCCAAGCTGCCGGCCAAGACCAGCGCCGTGCGCGACTGGGCCGCCTTCCTCGCATCCCATGCCAGCACCCTTGAACAGGCAGGCGAGGCGGACTACTGGTCGGCCCAGTTGCAGGACGCCCCGCGCGATCTGCCGTGCGAACGCCCGAGCGGCAGCCTGGCCAACCGCCACCGCGCCAGCGTCACTACCCACCTCGACGCCGAGCTGACCCGCCAGCTGCTGCAGCAGGCGCCTAAAGCCTACCGTACCCAGGTCAACGACCTGCTGCTGGCCGCCCTGGCGCGCACGCTGACCCACTGGAGCGGCCAGCGCCATGCGCTGATCCAGCTCGAAGGCCATGGCCGCGAGGACCTGTCGCCGACGCTGGACTTGAGCCGTACCGTGGGCTGGTTCTCCAGCCTCTACCCGCTGCGCCTGAGCCCGGACCCGCAGTGGGCCACCTCGATCAAGGCCATCAAGGAGCAGCTGCGCGGCGTGCCGGACAAGGGCATCGGCTTCGGCATCCTGCGCCACCTGGGCAGCCCGGCGCTGCGCGAGCGCCTGGCGGCACTGCCCGTGCCACGGGTCACGTTCAACTACCTGGGGCAGTTCGACGGCAGCTTCGCGGCGGCCGACGACGCCTTGTTCGTGCCCCGTGGCGAGCGCCTGGCCCCTGACCAGGACGAAGCTGCGCCGCTGAACAACTGGCTGTCGATCAACGGCCAGGTCTACGGCGGCGAGCTCAACCTGGCCTGGACCTTCAGCCAGGCGATGTTCGACGACGCCACGGTGCAAGCCCTGGCCGACGACTACGCCAGCCAGCTGCGCGCGCTGATCGAGCACTGCCTGACGCCCGGGCAGCGGGGTGTCACGCCTTCGGACTTCCCCCTGGCGCAGGTCAGCCAGGCCCAGCTCGATCGCCTGCCCGTGGCGCTCGAGCAGGTCGAGGACCTGTACCCGCTGTCGCCGATGCAGCAGGGCATGCTGTTCCACACCCTGGAAGCGGGTGGCGATGACCTGTACATCAACCAGACCAGCGTGGCCGTGGACGGGCTGGACGCGGAGGCGTTCGTGGGGGCTTGGGAGCAGGTGATCGGCCGCCACGAGATCCTGCGCACCGGTTTCTGGAGCGACGCCGCCCTGGGCGAGCCGCTGCAGCTGGTCCATCGCCAGGCGCGCCTGGCGGTGCAGCGCCTGGACTGGCGCCAGCGCACGGTCAGCGAGCAGGACCTGCAGGCGCTGGCCGCGGCGGATTGCGCCGCGGGCTTCGACCTGCTGGCCGCGCCGCTGATGCGCCTGACCCTGGTGCGCCTGGGCGAGGATCGCCACCAACTGATCTGGACCAGCCACCACATCCTCATGGACGGCTGGAGCAAGTCGCGCCTGCTCGGTGAAGTGTTCCAGGTCTATGGCGGCCAGGCCCCGGCGCCGCGCCGTGGCCATTACCGTGACTACATCGCCTGGTTGCAGGCCCAGCCGGCCGCCGCCCAGGAGGCGTTCTGGAAGGCCCGCCTGCAAACGGTGGAGGGCACCACCAGCCTGGCCGCCAGCCTGCCGGCGCCGCCGCCGGGGCTCAGTGGGCATGCCGCGCTGTACCTGAAATGGGATACCCGCCGCACCGCGCGCCTGCGTGAACAGGCCCGCGCCCTGCGCGTCACGCCCAACACCCTGGTGCAGGGTGCCTGGTCACTGCTGTTGCAGCGCTTCACCGGCCAGCAGAGCGTGTGCTTCGGCGCCATCGTCGCCGGCCGTCCGGCGCAGTTGGACGGCGCCGACGAGATGCTCGGGCTGTTCATCAATACCTTGCCGATCATCCAGGCGCCGCGCCCGGAGCAGGTCGCCGCGCAGTGGCTGCAAGCCTTGCAGACCCACAACCTGGAAGCACGCGACCACGAGCACACCGCGCTGGCGGATATCCAGCGCTGGTCGGGGCAGGGTGCCCAGGGCTTGTTCGACAGCATCATCGTGTTCGAGAACTACCCGATCGACGAGCGCCTCAAGGAAAGCGGCGACAGCACCCTGCAATTCGGTGCCGTGACCGGGCGGGACGTCACCAACTACGCCATGGACCTCGCGGTCCACCTGAACGACACCCTGAGCATCGAGTTCCTCTACCTGCGCAACCGCTTCAGTGAAGCGTCCTGCGCCCAGGTCATGGCGAGCTTCGAGGTGCTGCTGCAGGCGCTGATCGAAACGCCGCAGGCCACGCTGGGCAGCCTGGCGACCCTCGACGCCGCGCAGCAACGCCAGCTGGAGCTGGACAACCAGCTGGCGGCGACGGCTGGCCAAGGCGCGTTGCTGGCTGAGCTGATCGCCCGCCATGTGGCCTTGCAACCACAGGCTCCGGCGCTGGTCTGTGGCGACCGGCAGATGAGCTACGCCGAACTCGAAATGCGCGCCAATCGCCTGGCCCACCGGCTGATCGCCGAAGGGGTCGGCCCGGAGATGTTCGTGGGCGTCGCCCTGGAGCGTTCGGTCGAGGTGATCGTGGCCTTCTACGCGGTGATGAAGACCGGCGCGGCCTATGTGCCGCTGGATGTCGATTATCCGCGCGAACGCTTCAACTGGATCGTCGAAGACTCGGCCATGAGCGTGCTGCTGAGCGAACAGCGGGTGCTGGAGCGCCTGGGGCAGCCAGCCAGCGGCCTGGTGCTTACGCTGGACGACCTGGACCTGTCAGGCGAGCCCGAGCACTGCCCGGCGTCCCGCGCTCAGGCCGACAACCTGGCGTACCTGATCTACACCTCCGGCTCCACCGGCAAGCCCAAGGGCGTGGCGGTGGCCCACGGGCCGATCCGCATGCACTGCCAGGCCATCGCCGAGCGTTACGAGATGAACGCGCAAACCCGCGAGCTGCTGTTCATGTCGTTTGCCTTCGACGGTGCCCAGGAGCGCTGGCTGTCGACGCTGCTGTGCGGCGGTTGCCTGGTGATCCGCGACAACCGCCTGTGGACCCCGGAGGAGACCTGGCAGGCCCTGCACGCGCAGCGCATCAGCATCGCTTGCTTCCCACCGGCCTACCTGCAGCAACTGGCCGAGTTTGGTGAGGGGCGCGAGGCGCCACCGGTGGACATCTACTGCTTTGGCGGCGACGCGGTGGCCGAGGCCAACTTCGAACGGGTCAAGCGCGTGCTCAAGCCGCGCTGCCTGACCAATGGCTACGGGCCGACCGAGACGGTGGTCACGCCGCTGTTGTGGAAGGTGAACGTCGACCAGCGCTGCGAGGCGGTGTACGCGCCGATCGGCGTGCGGGTCGGCGAACGCACCCTGTATGTGCTGGACAATCAGCTCAACCCGGTGCCGGTCGGCGTGGCGGGCGAGCTGTACATCGGTGGCGAAGGGCTGGCCCGCGGTTACCACCAGCGCCCAGGCCTGAGCGCCGAACGCTTCATCGCCGACCCGTTTGGCGATGGCGGGCGGCTGTACCGTTCCGGCGACCTGGTGCGCCAGCGCCCGGATGGCGTGATCGACTACCTCGGGCGCCTGGACCATCAGGTCAAGGTGCGCGGTTTCCGCATCGAGCTGGGCGAGATCGAGGCACGCCTGCGCGCCATGGCGCCGGTGCGCGACGCGGTGGTGGTGGCCCGTGACACTCAAGGTGGCAAGCAACTGGTCGGCTATGTGGTCGCCGACGCCCGCGAGGGGCTGGCCGAGCAGTTGCGCGGCGCGCTGCAGGCCGAACTGCCCGACTACATGGTGCCGAGCCAGTTGCTGGTGCTCGAGGCGTTGCCGCTCAACCCCAACGGCAAGGTCGACCGCAAGGCCCTGCCGGACCCGGACTTCAAGCGTCGCGAGTACCTGGCGCCGCGCAATGCCATGGAAGCGGCCCTGGCAGTAATCTGGCAGGAGGTGCTGGAGGTGGCGCAGGTGGGCGTGACCGACAACTTCTTCGAACTCGGCGGCGACTCGCTGCGTATCCTCAAGGTGCTGACCAAGGTGCGCGCCAGCGGCCTGGGGCTGGACCTCAAGCTGCGCGACCTGATGGCCCGGCCGACCATCGGCGAGCTGTCGGGCTACAGTGCCGACGACCTGGCGCTGGACCCGGTGCTGTCGCTCAACCGGCGAATGACCGACGTGCCGGCGCTGTTCTGCCTGCACGCCGGTTTCGGCACGGTGTTCGACTACGAGCCGCTGGCCCGCCTGCTGGAGGGCAAGCGCAGCGTCTTCGGCCTGCAATGCCGCATGCTGCTCGACCGTGGTTGGCAGGATGAGTCGCTGGAAGCGATGGCCATCGACTATGCCCAGTACATTCGCCAGAAACAGGCCGATGGCCCTTACCATCTGCTGGGCTGGTCGCTGGGCGGCAGCCTCGCGGTGCTGGTGGCCGAGGAACTGCGTCGTCAGGGCCAGGAGGTGGCCATGGTCGGCCTGGTGGACAGCTACCTGCCGGGTGAAGGTGGGGACGCGCCACAGGACTACCGTGAGGACCTGCTGGCGTTCCTCGGGGTGGTCTGTGGTCATCGGCCACAAGCCTTGCCGGGGCTCGAGGCGGCCGCGATGCCGGACGAATCGGTGTTGACGCAGGCCATCCGGACTTGCCTGGCCCAGGCGCCCGTGCAGCCACGCTTCGACGCCCAGGAACTGGCCCATGTGTTCCAGGTGGCCATGCGCCTGAAAGCCCTCAGCCTGCGCCTGGCGCCTCTGCCGGCGCTGGACTGCGAGACGCACTGCTGGTGGGCGGCGAGTGTTGCCTTGTCCGCGCGGCAGGGCTTCGAGGCGGGCTTCGGCGCGCTGGCCGCCAGCCATACGGTCCAGGCCGGCCACTTCGAGCTGTTGCGCGATCCGGGCCTGCTGGCCCAGCTGACCCAACTGCTCGGCGAGCCCGAGCCTGTCGCCGGTTGATCTTCTCGGGCCCTGGCGACGGGGCCCGCACTTATTGCGTAAGGAACCAACATGTCTCTGCATCCCGACCTTGCCGGCTTTCTCGAACTGGTGGAAATGGGGCGATTGATGGGCAACAGCCAGCCGATGCACCAACTGAGCGTCGAGCAGGCCCGCCGCGAATTCGCCAGCAGCTCGGCCATTCTCGACCCGAGCCCGCCCGCGGCGCTCAAGGTGACCGAACTGAGTATCGTCGCGCGCGACGGCGCCACGCTGGCGGCGCGCCTGTACCGCGGTGAAGGCCCGCGCCCGGCGGCGCAGCCGGCCATTCTCTACCTGCACGGCGGTGGTTATGTCGTCGGCAGCCTGGACTCCCATGACTCGGTGTGCCGCCGCCTGGCGGCCGATGGCCGTTTCGCGGTGCTGGCGGCGGACTACCGCCTGGCGCCGGAGCAGCGTTTTCCCACGGCCAGCAATGATGTGCTGGATGTGGCTGACTGGTTGGCCGCCCAAGCCGCGACGCTGGGCCTGGACACCGCGCGGGTGGCGGTGGCCGGCGACAGCGTTGGCGCCACCTTGGCCACGGTATTGGCGTTGGCGGCCCAAAGGGGGGAAACGCGTCTGGCGCCTGTCGCCCAGCTGCTGTTCTATCCGGTGACCGACACCAGCCGCGAGCGTGACTCCCATGTCCGCTATGCCGAGGGTTACCTGCTGGAAAGCGCGACCCTGCGCTGGTTCTACGACCTGTACCTGGTCGACCCGCAGCAGCGCCTGGACTGGCGGGCCTCGCCGTTGTTGATCGAGCAGCTGCCGGCGCAGGTGCCCAGCTTCGTCAGCCTGGCCGGGCATGATCCGCTGTATGACGAGGGGCTGGCCTGGGCCGAGCGGCTGCGGGCCAGCGGCACCGAGGTGACCCTCGATTTGCAGCCGCAGTTGACCCATGATTTCCTGCGCATGTCTGGCATGGTGCCGGAGGTGCAGGGGATTTATGACCGGGCTTTGGAGTGGCTTTTCCGGCGCTGCTGATACCGAGCGCCGCTTTGCGCCGCATCGCGGATGAATCCGCTCCTACAACAGCGCCTGCCTGTAGGAGCGGATTCATCCGCGATGCGGCGCAGAGCGGCGCTCAACAGTTACACCCAGACCGCATCCCAGTGCGGGTATTTACCTACCTTCTCCACCAATCCCGCTCTCAGCGGATTGGCAACGATGTACCTCGCGACCATCACCACATCCTCTTCCCGGCGCAATGCCCGGTCGTGAAAACCGGCCTGCCAGACGGGTAACGAACTGACTCCGGCCTTGCGCAGCGCATGACTCGATCGCGCCTTGAAATAACGCATCAATGTACTCAGCGACGCCGCTTTCAATTCGACCAGCCAATGAATGTGATCGGGCATCACTACCCAGGCCAGTGATCGGCACTGGCCTTCCTGGTCGGCCTGGCGCAGGAATCGGATGGCCGTTCGGGCGTGGTGGAGGTTGAGGAACAGGGGCTGGCGGTGGTGGGTGACGGTGGTCAGTACATAGAGCCTGCCGGGCTCCGAGTACCTGCCGCGGCGGAGCTGGCTGCCTTGGGGAGTGGGCATGAGGGGCGTCCATGAGGGGGGTCATGGTCCAGCCTAGTGGTAGTGCCCTGGAGGAGATGGGGGGAACATTTTCAGGGTTTGTCGGGCGCCGATATGCGGCGCATCGCGGATGTACAGGCGCAGCGATATCGACGGCCTGTGTAGGAGCGGATTCATCCGCGATGCGCCGAGCACATCCCACGAAAAAGCCCCTTTGCCAGCGACTGGCAAAGGGGCTTTTTCACATCCAGGGCACTAGACCCCAAACACACCGATCACCACTTGTAGGTGAGGTCCGCAGTCACGGTACGCTCGGCACCCAGCAGGCAGCCGACGGTCGCGAAGCAGCCCGCCACATAGTACTTGTCGGTGAGGTTCTTGACGTTGACCGACGCCTTCAGGCCTTCCAGGCTGCGGTCGGCCTTGCCGAAGTCGTAGCTGATCATGGCGTCGACCAGGGTGTAGTCCGGCACCTTGAAGGTGTTCTGCGCGTCGCCGTAGGTCGAGCCGGTGTAGCGGGCGCCGACGCCGAAGCCCAGGCCGGCCAGCGGGCCGCCCTGCAGGGTGTAGTCGACCCACAGCGAAGCCAGGTGCTTGGGAATGCGCACCGGGGTCTTGCCCTTGTTGCTGATGCCGGCGACGTTCGGGTTGTCCTTGGTCACTTCGACATCGGTCACCGAGTAGGAGGAGATCACGTTCAGGCCTTCGACCGGCTTGAACACACCTTCCAGCTCGACGCCGCGCGAGGTGACTTCACCTTCCTGGACGCTGAACGACGGGTTGCTCACGTCGGTGGTCAGCACGTTCTGCCGACGCAGGTCGAAGGCCGACAGGGTCACGTAGCTCTGCGAGCCGTTGGGCTGGTACTTCACGCCGATCTCGTACTGCTTGGCGGTCTCGGGTTCGAACTGCGAGCCACTGGCGGTGGTGCCGCTGGTGGGCAGGAACGACTCGGTGTAGCTGATGTAGGGGAACAGCCCGAAGTCGAACAGGTAGCCCAGGCCGACACGGCCGGTGAAGTCCTCGGCGTCGGTGCTCTGCTTGGTATTCTGCAGGCGGTTGCGGGTGTCCAGGCTGGCCCAGTCGTAACGGCCGCCCAGCGAGGCGATCCAGTTGCCGAACTTGATCTGGTCCTGCAGGTAGACACCGAGCTGGCGGTTCTTCTCCGAGGTGCTGAGCAGGCTGGTGTAGCGCGAGGTGTCGATGACCACGCTGCGATCAGGGTTGTAGATGTTGATCGACGGCGCGTTGCCGGTCTGGGTGAAGGCGCTGCGCTTGCCGTGCTGGTAGTCGGTGCCCATCAGCAAGGTGTGCTCGAGCTCGCCGGTGGCGAATTTGCCGACCAGCTGGTTGTCGATGGCGTAGTTGTCGTTCTCGTAGTCGCGCAGCTGGTAGTAGCGGTTGATGGTGTTGCCGTTGATCACGCCACTGTTGCGGTACAGCTGGTGCTCGTAGCCGGTGAAGTGGGTGTAGCGGAAGTTCTGCTTGAAGGTCCAGCTGTCGCTGAGGTTGTGCGTCAGCTCGTAGCCCACGCTGGTCTGCTCGGCCTTCTCGGCGTCGAAACCGGGCTCGTTCAGCGAACGGTGGCGCGGCAGCTTGCCATTGGGGTTGGAACCGTCGAACAGCGAGTAGGGCAGGTTGCTGGTGAACAGGTTCTTGTTGCGCTGGTAGGAGGTCAGCAGGGTCAGGCTGGTGTCTTCGTTCGGCGCCCAGGTCAGGCTGGGGGCGATGTAGACCCGGTCATCCTTGATGTAGTCGATGCTGCTGTTGGCGTCGCGGCCCAGCGCGACCAGGCGGTAGCTGAGGGTCTTCTGCTCGTCCAGCACGTCGCCGATGTCCATGTAGGCCTGGGCGCGGTCGTTGCTGCCGCCGGAAATGCCCATTTCATGGTGCGGGCTGAAGGTCGGGCGCTTCGACACGAAGTTCAGCGTGCCGCCTGGCGAGCCTTGGCCGTACATCACCGATGCCGGGCCCTTGAGCACTTCGATGCGCTCCATGCCGTAGGTCTCTGGCGAGTAGTAGCCGACCTGGTTGTTGCGCAGGCCGTCGGTGTAGGCGTTGGCGTTGATCTGCTGGAAACCGCGGACCATGATGGTGTTGTCGGTCGGGTTGTTGCCGGCGACGTTGGAATAGACGCCCGCGGTGTAGGCCAGGCTGTCGCTGACGGTCTGCGCGCCCTGGGCAGTCATGCGGTCGCGGGTGATCACCGAGATCGACTGCGGGGTTTCCATCAGCGAGGTGTCGGTCTTGGTGGCGGTGGTCGAGCGCGAGGCGATGTAGCCTTCGACCGGGCCGTAGGGGTTCTCCTGGCCCTTGGCGTTGATCACGCTCGGGTCGAGGGTCACCGCGGCGCTGCTGTCGTTGCTTTGCAAGGTCAGGGTGTTGCCGTCCAGGCTGTAGCGCACCCCGGTGCCGCGCAGCAGGCCGGCGGCGGCGGCCTGGGCCGAGAGGTGGCCGCGTACCGCGCTGCTGCGCACGCCCTGGACATCGTCCGGGCTGTACAGCACCTGCAGGTTGGTCTGGTCGGCCAGTTGCTTGAGCGCGCCCGGCAGGCTCTGGGCGGCGATATCGACATCGTATTCCTGGGCCTGGGCCAGGCCTGCCACAGGCAAGCCCAAGGTAATGCCCATCAGGGCGACGGGCAGGGTGCGACGCAAGGAGTGGCGCAACAGCAAGGCTTTGGCCAGGGGCGTGAAGTCACTGAGTGTCGACATCGTTATAGCTCGTGGAGTGTGTGTTAAGTGGGAATTATTAGCATTGGCTTTAAGTGAGACGTTGCAGTGCCGTGAAACCGGATGGCATTTGCGAAATATTTTTATTTAGGCGCGAGCGCCAGCCGCCTGGTCAGGCGGGCTGGGGCTCGCAGATGACGCGGCCGTTTTCCATGCGCACGATCTGGTCGGCGACATCGAAGTAGCGGTCGTCGTGGGAGATGACGATCAGGGTGCGGCCCTGGCGTTTGAGGTCCGGCAGGATCTCGGTGTAGAACACGCGGCGGAACGCCGGGTCCTGGTCGGCCGCCCATTCGTCGAACACCAGCACCGGGCGCCCCTCGATCCAGGCACTGACCAGGGCCAGGCGCTTGCGTTGCCCGGTGGACAGGTCGGTGGTGGTGAAGGCGCCGTCGCGGATCGACACCTTGTGGTCGATTTCCAGGCGCTCGAGATACTGCACGGCGTTGGCCGGCACCGCGGGGCCATCGTTGACCAGGTCGTCGAACAGGTAGTAGTCGGCGAAGATGGTGGTGAACAGCTGGCGATAGTCGTCCCGCTCGCGGTCGCCGACCACCTCGCCGTTGAGCAGCACCTGCCCCTGCTGTGGCGGGTACAGGCCCAGCAGCAGCTTGATCAGGGTGGTCTTGCCGCCGCCGTTCTCACCGACGATGAACACGATGTCGCCCTGGGCGATGTCGAGGTTCACCGGCCCCAGCTTGAAAGGGGTACCGCCATCGGCCACCGGGTAGCTGTGGTGCACATCGACCAGTTGCAGGCGCTCGACCTGCACCTTGGGCGGCTCGCGGTCGGTCAGCAGCAGGTGAGGCTCCGGCGAGGAGAACTGCTCGGACAATTCGGCGATGCGGCGAAAGGCGATCTGCGCCCGGCTGACGATCGGCAGGGTGCTGACCAGGTGCTCCAGCGGGCCTTTCATGTACAGCAGCACCAGCACGAACCCGCTCATGACCGCCTTGTCGCTGCTCGGCCACAATGACTGCAAGGCCAGGGCCAGGCCGATCACCACGAAGAACAGCATCGAGCCCAGGCTCTTGGCCACCACGAAGGTGTTGACCGAGCGCACCTGCTTGTCGCGGATCCGCTCGGCGGTGGCCTGGATGCCGTCGACGAACATGCGTTGGCGGCGCGAGCGGTGGATGCGCAGCTCCTTGGCGCCCTCGGCGATGGCCTGGTAGTGCTTCTGCAACGCGTCCTCGGCTTCGCGGGCATCGATGAAGCCCTGGATGCCGCGGGCGCGGGCGATGTACTGGACCACGGTGCCGACACCGATGGCCACCAGCATCAGCAGGAACATCGGCAGCGACAGCAGTGCCAGGTAGGCCATGCAGCCAAGCACCACCGTGACCGAGATGGCCAGCGGCGCGAAGGCGAAGGCGAACGAGCTGATGGTGTCGATGTCGTGGGTCAGCACCGGGATCAGGCGATGGCTGCGGTAGCGTTCGATCTGCGCGATGGGGGCGCTGAGCACCTTTTCGCCCAGGCTGCGGCGCAGGTTGGCGATGATCTGCTGGCCGACCCGGTTGCTGCCGATGTCGGAGAAGATCGAGCCCAGCAGGGCCAGCACGCACAGCCCGGCGAACGCGCCGACCAGGGCCAGGCTCAGGCCGTCTTCACTGTGCAGGCCACGGTTGATGGTGGCCAGCAGCACCGTGACGCTGAAGCCGCCGAGGATGCCCAGCAGGATCGACGCCGTCACCTGCGGCCAGAACGGCCGCAGCAAGGCCAGCAGTTCGCGGGTGGCGCCGCGAGAAGGGGTTTTCATGGCGTGATCCTTCAGGCGCTGATCGCAAGGCTGCCGCTGCCGCTCAGGCGTGCCTGGCCCAGGGCCTGGTACAGCGACTCGCCGATTTCCGCCGCGCGGTTGGGCAGCACCGACAGCAGGGTGTCGCTCAGGCCGTGGCTGTTCTCGCAGAAGCCTTGCAGGTACACCGCCGCCTGCAGGTCCGGGCTGGCCAGGGCGCGGTAGTCGCGGGCGACGTTGAAGTCCTCGAGGTAGCCCTGCAGCGGCGCCAGCAGGTCGCGGTGGGAGCGGCGCTCGTAGCCGGTGGCGAGGATCACCGCGTCGTAGCGGTGGGTCTGCGACTGGTGGGTGGCCAGGTCCTGCAAGGTCAGCTCGATGCCGTCGGCGGTGGCGACGGCGGCCTGCACCTGGCGGCGGCAGAGCACGGCGTGGCGGTACTGGTGGGCGACTTTCTGGCGGTAGAGGATGCCGTAGATGCGCTCGAGCAGGTCGATGTCGACCACCGAGTAGTTGGTGTTGTGGTACTCGCTGATCAGTTTCTGCCGCTCGTTCTGCTCCTGGTTGAACACCAGGTCGGTGTAGTCGGGGGCGAAGATCTCGTTGACGAACGGGCTGTCGTCGGCCGGCTTGAGGGCGGTGGCGCGCACGATCATGTCGACCTTGACCGACGGGTAGCTGTCGTTGAGGTCGATGAATGCCTCGGCGGCGCTCTGCCCGGAGCCGACGATGGCAATGCGCATGGGCTTGCCTTCGGTGCAGGGCAGGGTGGCCAGGCTGCTCAGGTAGCGCGAGTGGTGGAATACCCGCGGGTCGTCCTTGAACGCGGCGAAGCTGGCCGGCACCTTGGGCGTGCCACCGCTGCCGACCACCACCGCGCGGCTCAGGCGGGTTTGTTCATGGCCTTGGGCATTGCGCGAGACCACGCGCAGGTGGCGCACCTGGCCGTTGTCCAGCACCGGCTCGATGCGGGTCACCTCTTCACCGTAGCGGGCCTGGGTGGCGAAGTGCTCGGCGGCCCAGCGCAGGTAGTCGTTGTACTCCAGGCGGCAGGGGTAGAAGGTGCCCAGGTTGATGAAGTCGGCCAGGCGCTGCTTCTGGTGCAAGTAGTTGACGAAGCTGTAGGGGCTGGTGGGGTTGCGCAGCGAGACCAGGTCCTTGAGGAAGGAGATCTGCAGCTCGCTCTGGGTGGCCAGGGTGTTGCCGTGCCAGCGATAGTCGTTCTGCTTGTCGATGAACAGCGCGTCGAGGGCGTGGCCGTGGGTTTCGGCGAGTTCTTCCAGGGCGATGGCCAGGGCCAGGTTGGAAGGGCCGAAGCCCACGCCGATGAGGTCGTGGACCTGCTGGGAGGTATGGGGCTGGCTCATGCTATCGGTTCCTTGAAGTGGCGGGGGGCGCCGACGGCGGCCACCCCGAGCTGCGGGAGTACATCGATAGGACGAGGAGCGGGCGGGACAATTTAGCGTGGCGCGGGGCCTTCAGAGCTCACGCACCACCCGGAAACCGAGCCAGTCGCCCGGGCGCGCCGGGGTCATCGCATTGCGGTTGCCGGAACGCGAGAAGATCGGTGCCTCGCCCCAGTCGTTGCCGCGGATCTGCACCACCTTGCAGCTGTCCGCCTGGCGGGTGGAGCGGCCCCAGGCGCTGCCGTCGGTCGGTGCGCCGACGTAGCTGTCGTGCAGGCAGTCGGCGACCCATTCGTAGACATTGCCGTGCATGTCGTACAGGCCGAAGGCGTTGGGCGGGAAGCTGCCCACGGGGGCGGTGTAGCTGTAGCCGTCCTTGGGGCCGTAGACGTTCGCATGGCGGCTGATCTCGTACTCGGCGTCCGGATCCAGCGGGAACGGGAACGGGCCGGTGCTGCCGGCGCGGGCGGCATATTCACGTTCGGACTCGCTGACCATGCGGTAGGTCTTGCCGGTCTTCTTCGACAACCATTCCACGTAGTCCTGCACGTCGAAGTAGGTCATGCACACGGCGGGCTGACGCGGGCCTTGCTTGTACATGGGCTTGCTGGCGGTGCAGTGGCGGCCGGGGCGCACATCGCCATCGACGACTTTCGCGCCGCTCTGCTTGAGGTAGCTGTCCCACTCCCCGGCGGTCACCTGGAAGCGGCTCATGGCGAAGGGCTTGGCGAAGGTCACCAGGTGCAGCGGGCCTTCGTCGTCCTGGCGGCCGGGCTCGTCGTCGGGGGTGCCCATCATGAAGCTGCCGGCCGGCAGCACGACCATTTCCGGGCAGACACCGGCGCAGTCACGGAACACCGTGCCGGATGGCGTGGTGGTGTCGGCGGCCAGTGCCGGCAGGCCGAGGGTGGCGAGCAGGGCGGCCAGGGAGAGGCGAGGCAGGATAGCGTTCATGGGAAACCTTGGTCAGAGTTGCTGGGTGACCAGGCGCACGACCCGGTCGATCTGCTGCTCATCGTTGAGCAGGCTGGGAGCCAGGCGGATCACCGGGCCGACGTCGCGGTACACGGCGTCGCTCATCACCTTGTTCTGCACCAGGTGGGCGGCGACGGCATCGGGGTTCCTGCCGGGAATCCGGAAGAAGGTGAACCCGGCCGAGAACTCGGGGCTGCGGGGCGTCACGACCTCGATCTGGCGGTGTTCGGCGAGGCGCTCCTTGAGCAGGCTGTTGAGCTGGTGGATGCGCGCCTGGACATCGGCCTTGCCCAGTTGCAGGTGCAGCTTGAAGGCCTCGCCCAATGACCAGCGGTATTCGAAGGCGTGGTAGCCGCCCGGGGTCATGATGGTGGCGAAGTCCTCTTCCTGGGAGAAGGAGGCGACGCTGGGGGTGAGGTTGCCCATGGCGGTGGAGGCGGCGCAGATGATGCCCGTGCCGCGCGGGCCGAACAGCCACTTGTGGCCACCGGCGATGAAGTAGTCGCAGTTGAAGTCGGCGAAGCGTGCGTTCTCCACGCCGAAACCGTGCACGCCGTCGACCACGTAGAGGATGCGGTCGGCTTCGCTGCGCTCGCGGTTGTGCTTGCGCACCAGTTCGCCGATCTCGCCCACCGGCAGCTTGGCGCCGCTGCTCGAATGCACCCAGGTCATGCCCAGCACGCGGGTTTCGGGGCGGATGTTCTGGTCGATGGTGCTGAGGATCTGGTCGGCCGAGAGTTCCCAGGGTTTGTCGAACAGGCGGATCTTGCGCACCTGGGTGCCCTGGCGAAGGGTGCGGAACTCGAGGGTCTTGTGGGCGGCGTAGTGCTCGTGGACGGTGGTCAGGATCTCCTGGTCGGGCCTGACCTGCAGGCCACCATAGATCAGCGCCAGGCCCTCGGTGGTGCTGCCGGTCAGGGCGATCTGCCGGGGGCCGACTTCCAGGTAGCGCGCCGCCCAGTCCCGCACCTCGCCTTCGCGTTTCCATTCGTACTGGCTTTCCCAGTCCATCAGCGCGGCGGGGTTGCGGTCGAGGTCGGCGCGGTGGCGGTCGATGGCCTCCTGCACCGGGCGCGGGTGGGCAGTGACCAGGAAGTTGGCGAAGTGCGCCACCTCCGGGTCGAGCGGGAACAGGGCGCGCAGGTTGCGCCATTTGTCCGGGCCGCTCAGCGCTGCGGTGGCGGGCGCGGCCGCCAGGGCATCGGGCAGCAGGGGCAGGGCGGCGGCGACCAGGCCGGCCTGCTTGAGGAAGGTGCGACGGTTGTTCATGCGGGGCGGGCCTTGTTCAGCGAGTGGTGGCGACGGGATGGCCGGCTTTCTGCACCTGGTCCCAGATGCGCAGGAAGTTGCCGGCCCAGAGCTTGGCGATGTCCGTCTCGCTGTAGCCGCGGGTGAGCAGTTCGGCGGTGACGTTGCGGATCTCGCTGACATCCTTCCAGCCGTCCAGGCCGCCGCCTTCGTTGAAGTCGGAGCTGATGCCGACATGGTCGATACCGACCTTCTTCACCGTGTAGTCGATGGCGTCGACGTAGGCCTTCAGCGTGGCCTTGGGCTCTTCGTCGAGGATCCCGTACAGGCTGCTGGCGTATTCGCCGAAGCGCTTCTCGGGCCAGATGGTGATCGCCGGGTCGCCCGGCATCAGGGCGTAGTTCAGGTCCTGCAGCGGCCCCAGGTCGAAGCGCGCGCGCAGGGCGTCGAGCTTGTCCAGGGTCGGCTTGCCCAGGGGCTTGAGGTAGCCGCTGAAACCGACCACCTGGATCAGGCCGCCGCTGTCCTTGATCAGCTTCATCTCCTTGTCGCCAAGGTTGCGGCGGATGTCCACCAGCCCGCGCGGCGCCGAATGCGAGGCGACGATCGGCGCTCGGCTCAGGCGTGCCACGTCTTCCAGGGCCAGGGTCGACATCTGCGAGACGTCGATGATCACCCCCAGGTCGTTGAGCCGGGCCACGGCTTTCTCGCCGGTCGGCGACAGCCCGCCGAGGGCGTCGGCGGTGTCGTTGAAGAACGGCATTGGCCGCGACGAGTCGGCCCAGTCGTTGTTGCCGATGTAGCTGAAGCCGAACATGCGCATGCCGCGCTTGGCCCACAAGTCGAGCTGCGACAAGTCGTCGCCCAGCGGGTAGGCGTTGAGCAGGCTGATGAACACGGCGAACTTGCCTTCGCCGTTGAGGCGGCGGAAGTCGTCGGGGGTGTAGGCGATGCCGACCTGGTTGGGGAAGTCGCGCACCATGTTGGCGATGATCTGGTAGCGCGTTTCCTGCTGGTGGCGGGCCTCGTCGACGAAGCCGGGGGTCGGTTTGTGCGGGGCGTTGGGGCCGTTCCACATTTCCGGCCAGGCGAGGATGGTCAGCGCCGCGCCCGACAGGCGCCCCTTGCCGGCCTTGACCAGGTCGAACTGGTGCGGACCGTCCTTGTCCACTTCCTGGCCGTGGGCACCGAAGGTCAGCGGCACGGTGATATGGCCGTCGAACGAGAGCATGTGCTCGTGCATGCCCTTGGCCTGCTCGACGATCTTCAGCGGGTAGCCGGCGTTCTGATGCTGCCAGTAGAAATAGCCGGCAGCGCTGCCCAGGGCGACCGCCAGGGCCAGGGGCAGGCCGATGTACAGGGCTTTGCGGGAACGGGTCTTGGTCATTGCCATCTCGTTGCAGGGCTGATCGGATCGGCCTGCCGGCGGGCGTGTTCGCCGGGGCAGGGCTCGGGTATCAGGTGGACGAATGGCGGCGGGGCAAATTTATCGCTGGGCGGACATCAAGTTCCGCGCGTTGCGGCCGATAAGCAGGGCATCGAAAGGACCCACCGAAGAGGATCAGGGACATGGTAGGTATCACCGGTATGAGCATCAACAGCGCGACGCCGCTGACCACAGGCCTGCAAGTGGCCGAGCAGGTCCGCGCGGCTGAAGCGGACAACGCTGAAAAGACCGAGGAAAGTGGCAAGGCAGGCGATGGCGTAAAAGCCGAAGGCGCGCCAGGCCAGGCCGAGGCCGCAGAGCAAGAGCCGAGCGAGCCTGGGCACATCATGCAATTGCGCGAGATGATCAAGCAGTTGCAGAAGCAAATGGCTGAAGAGCAGAAACAGCTGGCCATGCTCATGGCGCAGAAAATGGACGAGACCACCAAGATGCCGATGGTCATGGCCAAGCAGGCCAGCATCGCTACCATCAGCGGGCAGATCCAGGCGGCCACCGCGCAACTGCTCAAGGCCCTGACCGAGTCCGGTGGCAGCAGTGCCGGCGGGATGGTCAGCACCCAGGCCTGACAAGGCCGGGAATCTCTGTAGGAGCGGCTTCAGCCGCGATCACCCGCGTAGCGGGTGCCAGGCATCGTGTTGCCTGCATCGCGGCTGAAGCCGCTCCTACAGGCAGACGCCCCGCATCCTGCGGGGCGTCGTCGTTTTTCAGCGGGCAGATCCAGGCGGCCACCGCGCAACTGCTCAAGGCCCTGACCGAGTCCGGTGGCAGCAGTGCCGGTGGAATGGTCAGCACCCAGGCCTGACAGGGCCGGGAATCTCTGTAGGAGCGGCTTCAGCCGCGATCACCCGTGAAACGGGTGCCAGGCATCGTGTTGCCTGCATCGCGGCTGAAGCCGCTCCTACAGAAGTCGAGACGCCCCGCTTCGTGCGGGGCGTCGTCGTTTTCAGTCCTGGGCCACGCGCGCCCGGCCCTGGCGCTCGCTCTTGTACTGCATGGCCACCGCCGGTGCCGGCTTGGTGCTGCCGGTCTCCAGCCACTGGCGCATGCGGCTGGCGTCGGCGAAGTGGGTGTACTTGCCGTAGGCATCGAGGATGACCATGGCCACCGGGCGGTTGTCCATCCTGGTCAACAGCACCAGGCAGTGGCCCGCCTCGTTGGTGAAGCCGGTCTTGGTCAGCTTGATGTCCCAGTTGCTCTTGTTCACCAGGTGGTCGGTGTTACGGAAGCCCAGCGTGTAGTTGGGCTTGCGGAACGCCACGGTCTTCTCGCGGGTGGTCGACAGCTCGCTCAGCATCGGGTACTTGCGCGAGGCCATCAGCAGCTTGGCCAGGTCCTGGGCGGTGGAAACGTTGAGCGTGGACAGGCCGGTGGGTTCGACATAGCGGGTGTGGCTCATGCCAAGGCTGCGCGCCTTGGCGTTCATCGCCTTGATGAATGCGCCGTAGCCACCGGGGTAGTGGTTGGCCAGCGAGTTCGCCGCGCGGTTCTCCGACGACATCAGGGTGATCAGCAACGTTTCGCGGCGGTTCAGCTCGCTGCCCAGCCGCACCCGCGAATACACGCCTTTCATCTCGGGGTTGTTGGCGATGGTCATGCTGAGCATTTCGTCCATGGGCAGCTTGGCGTCGAGCACGACCATCGCGGTCATCAGCTTGGTGACCGAGGCGATGGGGCGCACGCGATCGGCGTGGCTGGAATACAGCTCCTGGTTGGTGTTGAGGTCGATCAACAGGGCGCTGCCAGAGGCCAGGTGCAGCTTGCTTGGATCTCGTTGCATCTGGGCCGGGGGTTGTGCAGCAGCGGTCGACGGGAGGGTCGCGGTTCCTGTGAGCAACAGCAGCAGGCTGAGGATGGACAGGGAAGTTTTCACGTTGAGGCTCACTAAATGTTGGTATGTCGTTGGCTGTGCAAGGGTTTCCCCCAGAAACCGGTGCATTTTGGAGTATGGTTCAGCGGCTGTCGAATGCCTTATATCCAAAGGGCGCAAGGTGAACGAAATTTAATCCTGAACACATGAAATACCCATTGCGGCCGGGCAGGATGCTTGAGGTCGGGCAACTGTCACCCCTTGAAGAAACAAAAAAAAGCCCGCCGAAAAGGGCGGGCAACAAGAGGCGTAGGGAGCAACGCACAACAACAAATTCAGGTCAGGCGATGAAGCTTGAATCGTGCAGCCGGTCGGCCAGGGCCTGCGCCGAGGAGCGCGTGGTCAGCGGGCCGCTGATGGCTTCGCCGTTGCGCATCAGGTACCAGCAGGCCAGCAGGCCCTGCTGGCGCAGGTTGTTCGGTACGGCGCTGCCGACGACGGACATGATCTGGATAGGGGCCATGGGGGCATCTCCTGTAAACATGGCCCTACCTTACGCAGACGCCCTCGGGGTTTGAAATCGATGTCCTCGATAGTGGTCATTGCTTTTATCAACTATGCCGCTCACCAGCGCGGTGGCCCGTAGTACACCGGTGGCGGGCCGTAGTAGTGGCGGTAGACCGGTGGTGGCGGGGCGGGTACGTAGCGTTCCACGACATAGGGTTGGTAATAGACCGGTGGCGGCGGCGCCTGCACATAGACTGGCGCAGGTGCGTAGACCGGCTGCTGCTGCACGTACACGGTACGGTCATGGCCACCGGAAATCGCCGCGCCGACCACCACGCCCGCCACTGCCGCGCCGAGCACCGGGCCCGGGCCATACCAGCCGCCACCATGGGCGGATGCCTGCCCGCTGATGGCCAGCGCGCCGACCAGCAGGGCGATTCCGGGGATGAAACGGTTCATGGCCAATCCTCGCAAGACAACCCCAGGCTCGGGGCTTGATTACTATGACCCCGGTAACCGTCAAGTGCTCGCAGGGGGAGGGTAAAGGTTGTGTAAGGGGCGACCGGTGGTCGTGTCTGGTACGCTGGCGCAATCGTTTCAGTCGACACGCGGAGAAACAGGCCATGAGCACACCACCCAGCAGGGATACCGTCCTGTGCATTTCCCTGGCCGGGCGCCCGGGCACGTTCGGCGTACGCTTTCATAACCACCTCTACCAGCAGTTGGGCCTGGACTACTACTACAAGGCCATGACCACCCAGGACCTGCCCGGCGCAGTGGCGGGCATCCGTGCCCTGGGGATCCGCGGGTGTGGGGTGTCGATGCCGTACAAGGAGGCCTGCATGGCCCTGGTGGACGAGATCGACCCGTCCGCGGCGGCCATTGCGTCGGTGAACACCTTGGTCAACACCCAAGGGCGCCTGAAGGCCTACAACACTGACTACCTGGCGGTGCGTCAGTTGCTGGCGCGGCATCGGGTCGACCCGGCCAGCGCCTTTGCCCTGCGTGGCAGTGGCGGCATGGCCAAGGCGGTGGCCAGCGCGCTGCGCGATGCGGGTTTTCGCGACGGGATCATCGTGGCGCGCAATGAGCCGGCCGGGCGACAGTTGGCGCAGGCCTGTGGTTACCGCTGGTTGCCGGAACTGGGTGACCACTGCCCGTCGCTGCTGGTCAATGTCACCCCGATCGGCATGGCGGGCGGCGTGGAGGCCGATCAGCTGGCGTTCAGCGAAACCGCGATCGCGGCGGCCGAGCGGGTATTCGATGTGGTGGCCATGCCGGCGCGCACACCGTTGATCCAGCATGCCGAGGCGTTGGGCAAACCCGTGATCACCGGGCTGGAAGTCATTGCCTTGCAAGCGCTGGAACAGTTCGTGCTGTACACCGGGGTGCGGCCCAGTGACGAGCAGGTCGCGGCGGCGGTGGCATTTGCCCGGCAGGCGTGATCGCGTTGGCCCTGTAGGAGCGGGTTTACCCGCGATCACCCGCGCGGCGGGTGCCATGCACCGCGGTGTCTGCTTCGCGGCTGAAGCCGCTCCTACAGGGGATTATCGTCAACAGGGGTTGTGACCGTCGCTGTTCTGTTCAGAAGGTGTCATGCCCCTCGTCCAGCCGTTGATCGACCAGCGCCCGGCCATGGGCCAGGGATACGTGCTGGGCGTTGTCCAAGTCGGAGAAGAACTTCATCGGCATCGACAGGCGCCGGCTGGTGTGGCCTTGCGGGTCGGTGATCAGGCACCCGGCGGCATAGGGCAGGGGCGAGTCGGGGTGGGGCATCACGCTGGCGGTGATGATGTGCTTGCGGTATTCACAGTGAAGGGTTTGCATCGTCCTGACCTCGCTGTGGCATGGAAGAAGCGTCTTCTTCATATACCACAGCGAGGGGGAGGGGGTTCCCCGCCCGACGAGCGCGACGGTTGAAGGTCAGTCCTTCAGGTCGGTCGGCTGGATCACCTCGACCCAGTAGCCGTCCGGGTCCTTGACGAAGGCCAGGTGCTTCATGCGGCCGTCGCTCAGGCGTTTCTGGAAGGGCACGTCCAGCGCCTCGAAGCGCTCGCAGGCGACGCGCACGTCCGGCACCGAGATGCAGATGTGGCCGAAACCGCGTGGGTCGGTGTTGCCGTTGTGGTAGGCGAACTCAGGGTCGTTCTCGGTGCCGTGGTTGTGGGTGAGCTCGAGCACGCCAGGGATCGACTTCATCCACTGGTGGCGCGCGGCGTCATCCTCGGGGATGTCCTTCTTGTCGACAAGGGCAAGGAAGTACAGGCTGAATTCCGCTTCCGGGAAGTCGCGCTTGTCCACCAGGCTGAAGCCCAGCACGCGGGTGTAGAAGTCCAGGGACTTCTGGATATCCTTGACCCGCAGCATGGTGTGGTTGAAGACGAACTGGGCGGTGGCGGTGTCCGGCTGGGCAGTGACGCCGGGCAGTTGTTGCAGGTCGTGCAGGCTCATGGGTACTCCGGGATCTGGGCCTAAAAGAGATGGGCCATGATACGGCAGTCAGCCGACAGCGCAAACGAAAGCGCCCTGCACGGTGGCAGGGCGCTGGAATTAGAGGCCCGCATGTGCGGGCGCGTGATGGGGTCGCTAGTCCTTTAGCTGGTTCGATACTGCGCTGGCATAAGTGAAAAAAGTGTGAAGAGCGCGTTGATGTTTCATCAGCGCACCCAGCTTTCCACCGTCTGTGCGCCGTACTGTTCCTTCCAGGCCTTCAACCCGCGATGGTTGCCGCCTTTGGTTTCGATCAGCTCGCCGGTGTGCGGGTTCTCGTAGACTTTCACCACCCGTGGGCGGCGTTGCTGCTTGACGGGGGCGGAGGGGGTCTTGCTCGCGCCTTTGGGGTCAAGGATCGCGATGATGTCGCGCAGGCCCTTGTCATAGCTCTTCATCAGGCCGACTAGTTTCTGCTCGAATTCGATTTCGCGTTTGAGGCCGGCATCCTTTTTCAGCGCTTCCAATTGTGCCATCTGTTCCTGAAGCGCTTTTTCGGCAGCACGAAACTCTGCAAGTCTGGACACTGTCATCACTCCTGTTAAGTCTGCCGTGGCATGACGTGACGAACATGAAGATTGTATTGAACGTTGGCCACGCGGGGGGGACTGCTGTTCGCTGATCGTGAGTGTAGTAGTGCCGGGCAGGGTGGTAAACAGCAAACTTTCAATCAATTAGTGGGGAACTTTACCGGTTTCCTGCACGTTATTCGAAAATGCCCGGACGGCCCTCGTCAAACCGTTCTAGACCATGGTCCAATGGCGTGCCCTAGAGGCGTTGGGGCAAAATCCAAGATGATGGTCGAAGTCTCTTCGCCTGTCCCGTAGTGCCGATGCAGGTGACTGCTCGGATTGTTTTCTGCCCCTCTTTTGGATGTTCCCTCGCATGTTTGCCCCCTTTCCCCTCGCCCCTGGGCGCCGAGTTGCCGGCCTGTTCTTCCTGTGTGCCGGTGTCAACGCCCAGGCCGCCGGTTTCATTGAAGACAGCAGTGCCAAGGTCGAAGCACGCAATGTCTATTTCAACCGGGATTTCCGTGACGGCCACAGCAGTTCCAGCCAGGGCGCGTCAAAGCGTGAGGAGTGGGCGCAGGGGTTCATCCTCAATGTCCAGTCCGGATATACCCAGGGCCCGGTAGGTTTCGGCGTGGACGCGCTGGGGATGCTCGGTTACAAGTTGGATTCGAGCCCGGCCGACAGTAACAGCGGCTTGTTGCCGTCCTCCGGACACAACCCGCGTCATTCCGTCGACCAGTACGCCAAGATGGGTATCGCCGGCAAGGTGAAGTATTCGCAGACCGTGTTCAAGTACGGTTCGATGATGCCCGATGTGCCGTTGCTCAAGTACAACGACGGCCGCCTGCTGCCGACCATGTTCCATGGTGCCTGGCTGACCTCCGAGGAAGTGCGCGACCTGAAGTTCACCCTGGCGCGCCTGAACCAGTACACCGCGCGGGATTCCACCGATCGTCAGGATATTCGCGTCCACTGCAAGAACAAGCGCTACGCCTGTGATATCGAGGCCGACCACTTCGACCTTGCCGGTGTCGACTACCGCTTCAACGACCGGGTCAGCGCCCAGTACCAGGTGTCGAAGCTGGAGAACATCTATCGCCAGCACTTCCTCGGCCTGGTCGCCAGCCAGCCGCTGGACGTCGGCACCTTGTCGGCCGACCTGCGGGTGATCAAGAGCGACGACATCGGCAATGCCCGCGCCGGGCACATCGACCACCGCGCCTTCAGCGGCATGCTGGGGTACAGCCTGGGTGGGCACAAGATCAGCGCCGGCTGGCAGCGCATGTTCGGCGACAGTGCCATGCCGTACCTCGACGGCACCAACCCGTACCTGGTCAACTACGCCCAGGTCAACGACTTCGCCGCCGCCCAGGAGCGCTCCTGGCAATTGCGCTACGACTATGACTTCAAGGCCCTTGGTGTGCCTGGCCTGACCTTCTTCACCCGCTACATCAACGGTGACAACATCAAGGTCCCGGGCAGCCTGGCCGAAGGCAAGGAATGGGAACGCGACAGCGAGCTCAAGTACCAGGTGCAAAGCGGCACGTTCAAGGATGTCAGCGTGCGCCTGCGCAACTCCACCTACCGCAGCAACTACGAGAAGTGGGCGCGCGACATGGACGAGACCCGGGTGATCGTCAGCTACAACTTCTCGATCTTCTAAAACCGACGCCTGCTTTGCCAAATACCGGTGGCCGGCCGACAATGGCCACCGGCATCCAGGCGAGGCAGGCGATGAAACAGCTTCTACTGATCGGCATCGGGCCGGGCGATCCTCGCCAGGTCACCTTCGAAGCCGTGGAGGCGCTGCAGCGCGCCACGGTGTTCTTCGTGCTCGACAAGGGCGCCGAGAAGGGGGCCTTGCTGCAACTGCGCAAGGCCATCCTCGAGCGCTACCTGCCCGAGGGGGGGTATCGCCTGGTGCAGGTCGAGGATCCCCGGCGTGACGGGCAGGCCGCCGACTATGTCGGCGCCGTGCAGGATTGGCACGCCGAGCGTGCGGTGCTGTATGCCCGCCTGATCGAGGACGAGTTGGGCGCCGATGATATCGGTGCCTTCCTGCTCTGGGGCGAGCCGGGTCTCTATGACAGCACCTTGCGCATCCTCGACCTGGTCCGTGAGCGGGGTGTGGCGCTCACCCTGGAAGTCATCCCCGGCATCAGCAGCGTGCAGGCCCTGGCGGCCCGGCACCAGATCCCTCTCAACCGAATCGGCGAGCCATTGACCGTGTTGCCAGGAAGACGCCTGGGCGAGCTGGCGCGGGTCGACAATGTGGTGGTGATGCTTGACGGGGCATGTGCGTTTGCCGCGCTGGAGGATCCGCAACTGGTGATCTATTGGGGTGCCTACCTGGGCACGGCGGACGAGTTGCTGGTGGCGGGGCCGTTGCAGGCGGTCAAGGCGCGCATCCTCGCAGTGCGCGAGGCGGCGCGGCGGTGCAACGGTTGGATCATGGACACCTACCTTTTACGGCGGGAGCTGTGAGCGGCCTGTGAGAGGTGTTTTGTCGGCACTGGCCTATTCGCCGGCGAAGCCGGCTCCTACAAGTGCGCTGGTGATCTCGCGGCCGGCGGCTTACCTGTAGGAGCCGGCTTTGCCGGCGAACAGGGCAGACGCAGACGGTTCAAACGGTACCCAGTATCGCCACCACCTTGTCCCGCAGTTGGTCGATGCTGAACGGCTTGCCGATCAGGTGCATGCCCTCGGGCACCTCGACGCTTTCGGCATAGCCACTGGCGAACAGCACCGGCAGCGACGGCCGGGCCTGGCGCGCCTTGCCAGCCAGTTCCTCGCCGCGCATGTCCGGCAGGCCGACATCGGTCATCAGCAGCGCCAGGGGCTGGCCGGGGTCTTCGAGAATCGTCAAGGCCGCGGCGGCGCAATCCGCCTCGATGGCCTTGTAGCCCAGCTCGTCGAGCACTTCGACTATCAGCATGCGTACGATGTCGTCGTCTTCGACTACCAGAAGGTGCATGGCATGGATCCTGTTTCGATGGATTGTTTCTACTCTGTGCCCACGGCAACGGCAGAAGTTCCCAAGCTTACCGACCTGGGTAAATAGATGGAACGATTGGCGCGCAGCGCCTTCAAATACTGGCTAAATGCCCTGCCAGATCCGCCAAAGCTGGTTAGACTCGCTGTATCAACCCGGTCGGTGTAGCGCAGGGCAAGCCATACATGACGTCGCCGCCACACTGTTCAATGGACTTTCTCGCTCGGGCACACTCAGATGATTCAAGCAGCCTCGATGGACCAACGCAGCTTTCGCAAGTTGTTGAGCCGCAATGTCGGCCTGCCCCTGGGCGTGGGGCTCCTGGGCGCCGTGGCGTTTGTCGCGGTGATCAACTACCTGCTCTCGGCCATGCAATGGGTCGAGCACACCGACCGGGTGATCGGCAACGCCAACGAAACGGTCAAGCTGTCGATCGACATGGAAACCGGCATGCGCGGCTACCTGTTGTCGGGCGAGGAGCGCTTCCTCGACCCCTACGAGGTGGCCAAACCGCGTATTTTCGGCAGCCTCGAAGGCTTGAAGGCGATGGTGGCGGACAACCCCCAGCAGGTCGACCGTATTGATCGCATTGCTGCTTTACAACGCGAATGGAACAATTTCGGCAGCGAAATGATCAACCTGCGCCGCGGCCAGGGTGACTATCAGGGCTTGATCGGCCGGGGCCGTGGCAAACGTATTACCGACGAAATCCGCAAGGAGTTCGATGCCTTCATCGGCACCGAGCAGCAACTGCGCATGGCGCGCAACGAGAAAGTCAGCAGTGTCACGGTGACCGCCATTTCGGCGTTCGTGCTGTTCATCGTCGCACTCAGCGCCTTGCTCGCCTATCTGGGGCGGCGTGACCTGCTGGCGCTGTCCTCGAGTTATGTCGAAAACCTGCAAGGTCAGCAACGTGCGGCGGAGCGCCTGGAACACCAGGCCTGGCTGCGTGCCGGCCAGACCCAACTGGCTGAACAGGTGCTTGGCCAACTCACCCTGCCGATGCTCGGCGACAATATCCTGCGGTTCTTCGCCAGCTACCTCGGCAGCGTGGTCGGCGCCGTGTATGTGCGTGACGAGCACGGCAAGCTGGTGCGGGTGGCCTGTTATGGTCTGGACGCCGATCAGCAAGCCCGCGAGCAGGTGCTGGGCGAGCACGCCGGCCTGCTGGCCCAGGCCCTGCGCCAGGGGCGCCTGTTGCGCCTGGACGACCTGCCCGAAGACTACTACCGATTGAGCTCCGGCCTGGGTAGCGGCCTGCCGCGCAGCGGCGTGCTGATGCCAGCCATCGACGATGGACAGATCAATGGCGTGCTGGAGCTGGGCTTCCTGCGCCCGCTGCAGGAGCGCGACCTGGAATTGCTGGAGCGTATTGGCAGCAACCTTGGCATCTCCATCGAAAGCGCCCGTTACCGCCAGCGCCTGCAGGAGGTGCTGGCCGAAACGCAGCAACTCAACGAAGAGCTGCAGGTCCAGCAGGAAGAACTCAAGACCGCCAACGAGGAACTGGAAGAGCAGTCCCGCGTGCTCAAGGAATCCCAGGCTCACCTGGAGACCCAGCAGGCGGAACTGGAGCAGACCAACGAGCAACTGGCCGAGCGCACCGAGGCCCTGGACCGCAAGAACAGCGAGCTGAACCAGGCCCAGGTCGAGCTTCAGGCACGCGCCGACGACCTGCAGCGTTCGAGCAAGTACAAGTCCGAATTCCTCGCCAACATGTCCCACGAGTTGCGCACGCCGCTCAACAGTTCGCTGATCCTGGCCAAGCTGCTGTCCGAGAATGCCGAGGGCAACCTCAGTGAAGACCAGGTCAAGTTCGCCGAGTCGATCTATTCGGCCGGCAACGACCTGCTCAACCTGATCAACGACATCCTCGATATCGCCAAGGTCGAGGCCGGCAAGCTCGAGGTGCGCCCCGAGAGCACCTCGCTGGAACGCCTGGCCGAAGGCCTGCAGGGCATGTTCCAGCCCCTGGCCCAGGACAAGGGCCTGGACTTCGAGGTGCGCCTGGAGGCACCCCTGCCGCCGGCGGTGCACACCGACCGCCAGCGCCTGGAGCAGGTACTGAAGAACCTGCTGTCCAACGCCATCAAGTTCACCGAGCGCGGCAAGGTCAGCCTGGGCATCAGCCACCAGGCGGGCCTGGGCATCGTCTTCGCCGTGCGCGACACCGGCATCGGCATCGCCGCCGACCAGCAGCAGGCGATCTTCGGTGCCTTCCACCAGGTCGATGGCACCAGCAACCGCAAGTACGGCGGCACCGGCCTGGGCCTGTCGATCTCCCGCGACCTGGCGCACTTGCTCGGCGGCCAGATCAGCGTCGACAGCAGCCCCGGGCAGGGCAGCGTGTTCAGCCTGATCCTGCCGGTGCATTTCGAACCGAGCGTGGAGCACAGCAACGAGGTCCACAGCCTGCGCTCGACAGTCGATGCGCTGCCGCCGGCGCCCCAGGCCCCGGCCCCGGCCAGGAGCGAGCGGCCGGCCCCGGCCTTCGCCGACGACCGCGCACGCGCGCCGTTCGGCAATCGCTGCATCCTGGTGATCGAGGACGAGCCGAACTTCGCCCGCATCCTCTACGACCTGGCCCACGAGCTGGGCTACAGCTGCCTGGTGGCCCAGGCCGCCGACGAAGGCTTCGAACTGGCCGCCCAGTACATGCCCGACGCGATCCTGCTGGACATGCGCCTGCCCGACCACTCCGGGCTCACGGTGCTGCAGCGTCTCAAGGAGCAGGCCAGCACCCGGCATATCCCGGTGCACATCATTTCGGTGGAAGACCGCGTCGAGGCGGCCATGCACATGGGCGCGGTGGGCTACGCGGTCAAACCCACCAGCCGCGAGGAGCTCAAGGCGGTGTTCGCTCGCCTGGAGGCGAAGCTGACGCAGAAGCTCAAGCACATCCTGCTGGTGGAGGACGATGACCTGCAGCGCGACAGCATTGCCCGCCTGATCGGCGACGACGATGTCGAGATCACTGCCGTGGCCATGGCCCAGGACGCCCTGGCGCTGCTGCGCGAGAACATCTACGACTGCATGATCATCGACCTCAAGCTGCCCGACATGCTCGGTAACGAGCTGCTCAAGCGCATGACAGCGGAAGATATCCGCAGCTTCCCACCGGTGATCGTCTACACCGGGCGCAACCTCACCCGCGAGGAGGAGGCCGACCTGCTCAAGTACTCGCGCTCGATCATCATCAAGGGCGCGCGTTCGCCGGAGCGCCTGCTCGATGAGGTCACGCTGTTCCTGCACAAGGTCGAGTCGCAGTTGTCCAACGAGCGCCAGCGCATGCTCAAGACCGCGCGCAGCCGCGACAAAGTGTTCGAGGGGCGCAAGATCCTGCTGGTGGACGACGATGTGCGCAATATCTTCGCCCTCACCAGCGCCCTGGAGCATAAGGGCGCCATTGTCGAGATCGGCCGCAACGGTCGCGAGGCGCTGGAGTGCCTTGCGGCCAACGACGACATCGACCTGGTGCTGATGGACGTGATGATGCCGGAGATGGACGGCTACGAGGCCACCCGGCTGATCCGCCAGCAGCCGCGCTGGCGCAAGCTGCCGATCATCGCCGTGACCGCCAAGGCGATGAAGGACGACCAGCAGCGTTGTCTGCAGGCTGGCGCCAATGATTACCTGGCCAAGCCGATCGACCTGGACCGCCTGTTCTCGCTGATCCGGGTCTGGCTGCCGCAATTGGAGCGAATCTGAAATCTTGACCAGTGAACGCAACACCGATATCGAAATCCGGCTGTTGATCGAGGCGATCTACCTCAAGTACAGCTACGATTTTCGCGATTATTCCGGCGCTTCGATCAAGCGCCGGATCCTCCATGCCCTCAGCCAGTTCGACTGCCGCACGGTGTCGGCGCTGCAGGAACGGGTGCTGCACGACCCCGGCATGTTCATGGAACTGCTGCAGTACCTGACGATCCCGGTCAGCGAGATGTTCCGCGACCCCGGGCACTTTCTCGCCCTGCGTGAAGAGGTGGTGCCGCTGCTGCGCACCTGGCCGTCGCTGAAGCTCTGGATCGCCGGGTGCAGCACGGGCGAGGAGGTGTACTCCATGGCCATCCTGCTGCGCGAGGAAGGTCTGCTGGAGCGCACGATCATCTATGCCACCGACATCAACCCGCATTCGCTCGAGCGTGCCAAGCAGGGCATCTACTCGATGCAGAGCATGCACGAGTACGCACAGAACTACCGCAAGGCAGGCGGGCGCCGGGACTTTTCCGAGTACTACACCGCCGCCTACGGCAACGCCATCATGGACGGCAGCCTGCGCGACAACGTGACCTTCGCCGACCACAGCCTGGCCACCGACAGCGTGTTCTCCGAGACGCAACTGGTGTCGTGCCGCAATGTGCTGATCTATTTCAACAAGGGCCTGCAGGACCGCGCCCTCGGGCTGTTCCACGACTCGCTGTGCCATCGTGGTTTCCTGGTGCTGGGCAGCAAGGAGTCGGTGGACTTCTCCGCCTATGGCGAACGCTTCGAGCCGCTGGTGCGGCCTGAACGGATCTATCGCAAGTCATGAGTGGCGTGCGTGCAGTGGTCATCGGCGCCTCGGCGGGCGGCGTCACGGCGTTGTTCAGCGTGCTCGGCGCGTTGCCGGACAGCTTCGCCATCCCGGTGTTGTGCGTGCTGCACCTGCCGGATGACCGTCACAGTCAGTTGGCGGAGGTGCTGCAGCGGCGCCTGCGCCGGCCGGTGCGCGAAGCCGTCGACAAGGCCTGCATCGAGGCGGGTTTCATCTATGTGGCCGGGCCGGGCTATCACCTGTCGGTGGAGCGTGATTTCACCCTGTCGCTGAGCCAGGAGGAGCCGGTGCATTTCTCGCGACCGGCGATCGACTACCTGTTCGAGTCGGCGGCGGACGCCTACGGCCCGGACCTGCTCGGCGTGCTGCTCACCGGGGCCAACGAAGATGGTGCCCGGGGGCTTCTACGCATCAGACAAAGCGGTGGCCGGACCGTGGTCCAGGACCCCCGCGACGCACAGGTCGCGCTGATGCCGGAGGCCGCCCTGGCCCTGCAGCAGCCAGACCATCTTCTTTCCCTGAGTGGTATCGGGCAGTTGCTCGCGACCCTGGAACCCAGCGCATGCTAAGCCATATCACCGCGAAATTGCTGATCGTCGACGACCTGCCGGAGAACCTGCTGGCCCTCGATGCCCTGATCCAGGGCGCGGACCGCGAGGTGCACCAGGCGCAGTCTGCCGAGCAGGCATTGTCGCTGCTGCTCGAGCACGAATTCGCCCTGGCGATACTCGACGTGCAGATGCCGGGCATGAACGGTTTCGAACTGGCCGAGCTGATGCGCGGCATGGAAAAGACCCGCAGCATCCCCATCGTGTTCGTCAGTGCCGCCGGGCGCGAGATGAACTACGCCTTCAAGGGGTACGAGAGCGGGGCGGTGGATTTCCTGCACAAGCCGTTGGACACCCTGGCGGTGAAGAGCAAGGTTTCGGTGTTCGTCGACCTGTTCCGCCAGCGCAAGGCCCTCGACCGCCAGCTCCAGGCGCTGGAGCGCAGCCGTGAGGAGCAGGCGCAGTTGCTGGCGCAGTTGCAGGTGGCGCGTGGCGAGCTGGAGCGGGCGGTGCGCATGCGCGATGACTTCATGTCGATCGTCTCCCACGAAGTGCGCACACCGCTCAATGGCTTGATTCTCGAAACCCAGCTGCGGCGCATGCACCTTTCCCGGGGCAACCTGGGGGCGTTCAGCGAGGACAAGCTCGCGGCAATGGTCGAGCGCGACGAGCGGCAGATCAACAGCCTGATCCGCTTGGTGGAGGACATGCTCGACGTGTCGCGGATCCGCACCGGCAAGTTGTCGATTCGGCCCAAGGCCTTCGACCTCGGGCAACTGGTGCGGGGGCTGGTCGAGACCTTCGCCGCGCAGGCGGGGGCCCTGCAGACGCATATCGAGCTGGAGCGGTGCCAGGCTTTGCAGGGGGAGTGGGACGAGTTCCGCATCGAACAGGTGCTGGCCAACCTGCTGTCCAATGCCCTGCGCTATGGCGAGCGCAAGCCGGTGCGGGTGCGGGTGTATGAAGAGGGCGCGATGGCCTGTGTGCAGGTGCAGGATGCGGGCATTGGCATCAGTGCGCAGCACCAGCAGCGGATCTTCCAGCAGTTCGAGCGGGTGGCGGCGCAGCAGGCCACTGGCGGATTGGGGCTGGGGCTGTATATCTCCGAGCAGATCGTGCTGGCCCATGGCGGGCGGATCCAGGTCGATAGCGAGGAGGGGCACGGGGCTACGTTCAGTGTGTATCTGCCGCTGCCGACGGTGCAGTGCCAAAGTGACCAGGCGCAGGCAACCTCTGCGTAGGGTTGGGGTCTGATGGCTATGGTGCTGGATTCGAAGGCGTTGTCATGAGTGAAGATGCGCAAGATGTGGTGTTGGTGGTCGAGGATGAGCCGGCGATTCGCATGATCCTGCGGGATTACCTGGCGGGCGAGGGGTATCACGTGCTGGTGGCCGAGGATGGCGAGCAGGCGTTCGAGATTCTGGCGAGCAAGCCGCACCTGGATTTGATCGTGACCGATTTTCGTTTGCCTGGGGGGATATCGGGGGTCGAGATTGCCGAGCCGGCGGTGAGGTTGAGGCCTGATCTGAAGGTGATTTTCATCAGTGGGTATCCGGCGGAGATTGTTGAATCGGGGAGTCCGATTGCGCGGCGGGCGCCGATTCTGGCCAAGCCGTTTGATCTGGAGAGGTTGCGGGAGGAGATTCAGGGGTTGTTGCGGTAGGGGGTGGATTCGTGAATTGTGGTGTTGGTTAGTTGGTTAGTTGGTTAGTTGGTTAGTTGGTTAGTTGGTTAGTTGGTTAGTTGGTTAGTTGGTTTTTTGGGTTGTGGGCATATCCGTTTGCTATGTAGACGCTGATTCACCTTTCCGCCCTTACGGCGGGTCACTTTTGGTCTTGGCCAAAAGTAACCAAAAGCCGCTCGCTCCATCATACGTCCTGAAGTCGCGAAGTTACGGGCGGCGCCTGGGCTGGCGCAGCTGTCGCTAGCTGCTTGTTCGTGGCCTTGAGTACACATTCGCCGGCAAAGCCGGCTCCTACCGGACGGTACACGCCGCTCCATTGTAGGAGCCGGCTTTGCCGGCGAACCAATGGCACAAACACCACAATCATCACTGCACTACATAGCTATAAAACCTTCCGTTCTTTGCTCTTTGCTCTTTGCTCTTTGCTGTTGCGAGCGCGCAGCGCCTCGCCCGGCTTTTGATCTTTATGCGCGGTAGCTCAGGCGCCGCCCATTGCGACTTCAGGAGGCCGAGCGGAGTTCTTGCGTAGTGGGGCGACGGCCATGGATGGCCGTCGAGCGCTGCGCCCCAGGATGGGGCGTTCAGCGCGGTACCCACGGGAGCAAGAACGGAGCGAGGGGACCCCGGAGCGAAGCGCAGGGGCCGTATGATGGAGCAAGCGGCTTTGCCTACTTTGGCCAAGACCAAAGTAGGCCGCCGTAAGGGCGGAAAGGTGAATCAGCGTCTCCATCGCCAATGGATATGCTTACAAAAGCCGGAACCCAAACTCTGAAAGCCGAGAAGCCGAGAAGCCGAGAAGCCGAGAAGCCGAGAAGCCGAGAAGCCGAAGCCGAAGCCTACCCCAACGTCCGCTCCACAGCCCCCACCACCAGACTCTCCATCAATCCAACCCCCTCAACCTCGTCCAGCCCCTTCCCCCGCAACATCCCAGGCAACTGGTTCAACAACGTCGCCAGCACATGCCCAGTCGCCGCGAGCGCATCCCCGGCCAACCGCGCCTGTGGCGCAATCAACCGCAGCAGCCCGGCTTCATAGCGCTCCCGCAGCCCGACCAGCCGCGCCTGCTGCACCTCGCTCAAACAGCAGAAATCCCGCTCCGCCAGGCGAAACTGCAACGGCCGCTCCCCATGCAACTGCCAGTGCGCGCTGATCAGGCAGCCCAACACCGGTTTGCCCCGCGCCAACGCCCGCCGTCCCTGGTCGAGGGTCGCCTGCAGTTCCTCGTACAACTCCTCGATCAGGTCGTACAGCAGGTCCTGCTTGCTCGGGAAGTGGTGGTACAGCGACCCCGCGGTCAACCCGACGTGCGCCGCCAGCTCACGCATGCTGACCTGGCCGAAGCCCTTCTCGGCGAACAACGCCATCGCCTTGTCACGCCGCTCTTCAAAGTTGGCGCAGCGCATCGCCGCATTGACCGGGGGCATAGCGTGCGCGCCTCAGTAGGTGAAGAAGCCGCGGCCGCTCTTGCGCCCCAGGTAGCCGGCCGCAACCATCTCCTTGAGCAGCGGGGCGGGGCGGTACTTGCTGTCATTGAAGCCCTCGTGGAAAGCCTCCATGATCGCCAGCAGGGTGTCCAGGCCAACCAGGTCGGCCAGGGCCAGCGGGCCGATCGGCTGGTTGCAGCCCAGGCGCATGCCGGTGTCGATGTCCTCGGCGCTGGCCAGGCCTTCCTGGCGCACGAAGATCGCCTCGTTGATCATCGGCACCAGGATGCGGTTGACCACGAAACCCGGGCGGTTGCCCGCGGTGATCGGGCTCTTGCCGAGCTTTTCGGTGACCAGCAGCGCCTGCGCGTAGGTGGCATCACTGGTTTGCAGGCCACGGATGATTTCCACCAGCGCCATCATCGGGACCGGGTTGAAGAAGTGCACGCCGATGAACCGCTCCGGGTGCTCGATGCTCGCCGCCAGCTGGGTGACCGACAGTGACGAGGTGTTGGTGGCGATCAGGCACTCGGCACTGACATTGGCTGCCACCTGCTGGAGAATCCGCTGCTTGAGCGGCAGGTTCTCGGTGGCCGCCTCGATCACCAGGTGCGCACCGGCGAGCTGGGCGTAGTCGGTGCTGGTGCGGATACGCGCCTTGGCTGCCGCGGCCTTGTCGGCCTCGACGGTACCCTTGGCGACCTGGCGCTCGAGGTTCTTCCCGAGCGTGCTCACGCCACGCTCCAGCGCGGCGTCGGAAACGTCCACCAGCAACACCTGGTAGCCCGCCAGCGCGCACACCTGGGCGATGCCGTTGCCCATGGTCCCGGCGCCGATCACGGCGATTTGTTCAATGCTCACGTTGCTGGCTCCTGTCACACGCGTTCGAAGACGATGGCGATGCCTTGGCCGCCACCGATGCACATGGTGGCCAGGGCATAGCGGCCCTGGACACGCTGCAGTTCATGGATCGCCTTGGTGGCGATGATCGCGCCGGTGGCGCCCACCGGGTGGCCCAGGGAAATGCCCGAGCCGTTGGGGTTGACCTTCTCCGGGTCGAAACCCAAGGCGCGGGACACGGCGCAGGCCTGGGAGGCGAAGGCCTCGTTCGACTCGATCACGTCGAGGTCGGACACCTTCAAGCCGGCTTTCTGCAGCACCTTCTGCGTGGCCGGGATCGGGCCCAGGCCCATCAGCTCAGGCTCCACGCCCGCATGGGCATAGGCCACCAGGCGCGCCAGGGGCTTGAGGCCCAGGCGGCGCACGGCGTCGCCAGTGGCCAGTACCAGGCCGGCGGCGCCGTCGTTGATGCTGCTGGCGTTGCCGGCGGTGACGCTGCCGTCCTTCTTGAACACCGGCTTCATGCCGGCCAGTTGCTCGGCGGTGACGTCGCCGCGCACGTTCTCGTCGACGGTGAACTGCACGGGACCTTTGCGGGTCTTGATCTCGATCGGCACGATCTGCCCGGCGAAGCGGCCTTCGGCGATGGCGCGGGCGGCGCGGCGCTGGCTGGTCAGCGCGACTTCGTCCTGCATCTCGCGGGTGATGCCTTCGGCGGCGGCGACGTTTTCGGCGGTGATGCCCATGTGGAAGTGCTCGAACGGATCCTGCAGCACGCCAACCAGGTAGTCGACGCCTTGCAGGTCACCCATGCGCGCGCCCCAGCGGGCCTGGGGCAGCAGGTACGGGCTGCGGCTCATGTTCTCGGCGCCGGCGGCCAGGGCAATGTCACTGTCGCCCAGCAGCAGGCCCTGGGCGGCCGAGACGATGGCCTGCAGGCCCGAACCGCACAGGCGGTTGACGTTGAAGGCCGGGACTTCCTTGGGCACCCCGGCATTCATCGAGGCGACCCGGCCCAGGTAGGCGTCGCGGGGCTCGGTGGGAATCACGGTGCCCATCACCACATGGCCGATCTGCTCGGCGGTCAGGCCCGAGCGCTCGATGGCGGCGCGGCTCACCTGGGTGGCGAGGTCGGCCAGGGGCAGGTCCTTGAGCGACCCGCCAAAGCTGCCGATGGCCGAACGTACCGCGCTGACGACGTAGATTTCTGTGCTGCTCATGCTGGCTCCGTATGCGAAGGCGTGGCGGGGTGGGGGCGGCTCTGCGAGAATGGCGGCCCAGAACCCCGGGTTGGATCGAGTCTAGGCAAAGGCCTTCAGACGGCCTATGCCGGATCTGTTCAGTCAACCTGGCATTTTTTGCCACTCAGCATAGACAGCGGATGCCTGCCATGCGCGATAGCGATTCGGTCGCGGTGTACTTCCTCAATGCCATGGTCCACGCCCTGCGCGACCGCCCGCAGGCGCGCGACGCCCACCTGCGCGCGGTGGGCATCGACCCGGCGGTGCTGGCGCAGCCCCAGGCGCGGGTGCCGGCCAAGGCCTTCGCCCAGTTGTGGCTGGCGCTGATCGATGAGTTGCACGACGAGTTCTTCCGCCTCGACAGCCATGGCATGCCCCTGGGCAGCTTCGCCCTGATCTGCCGCGGGCTGATCCAGGAACCGAACCTGGAGAAAGCCCTGCGCCAGTGCCTGGGCAATTTCGCCCTGTTCCTGCGCGACCTGCAAGGCACGCTCACGGTGCGAGGGGCGCGCGCGGTGATCAGCGTGCACGCGAGCATCGACGACACACTGACGCGCAGCTACGCCGAGGAGACCTTCCTGGTGCTGGTGGTGGGCCTGTTGTGCTGGCTGGCCGGGCGGCGCATCGCCATCGATCGCACCGAGCTCGCCTTGGCGCGCCCGGCCCAGGACGACGATGCCTTGCTGTGGGGGCCGGACCTGCGCCTGGGCAGTGGCCGCACCGAGGTCGAGTTCGACAGCGCCTGGCTGCGCCTGCCGGTGATGCAGGACCTGGCGGCCCTGAAGACGTTCTTGCGCAGCGCGCCGCAAGGGCTGGTGATCCGCTTTCGCAACCAGAACGGCATGGTCGCCGAGGTCTATCGCCACTTGCGTGCCCGGCATTACGGGCAATGGCCGACGCTCGACGCCATGGCCGAGCGGCAACGGCTCAGCGCCAGCAGCTTTCGTCGGCAGCTGGAAAGGGAGGGGCGTTCGTACCAGCAGATCAAGGACGAGGTGCGCCGGGCCATGGCCTTCGAGCTGCTGCGCGAAGGCTGCCTGAGCATTGCCGAGATTGCCGAGCAGACCGGGTTCCAGGAACCCAGCGCGTTTCACCGGGCGTTCAAGAAGTGGACCGGGCAAAGCCCGGGCAGCTACCGGGCGAAGCTCAAACCGACCTGACCCGTTCCTGTAGGAGCCGGCTTTGCCGGCGAACCAGGCACCGCGGTGGCTGGCACCGGCGTTGCCGGTGTTCGCCGGCAACGCCGGCTCCTACCTGGATCTGTGTATCAGGCCGGCACCATCGCAAAGCCCACGCCAAAGCGGTTCCAGGCATTGATCGTGGCGATGGCCAGGGTCAGGTTGGCAACCTCCCTGGGCTCGAAATGCTCCAGCAATGCCTCGTACTCAGGCTGCGGCGCGCCGCGCTCGGGCAGGCGGGTCAGGCTTTCCAGCCAGGCCAGCGCGGCACGCTCGCGCGGGGTGAAGTAACGGGTTTCCCGCCACACGCTCAGGGTTTGCAGGCGGGCTTCGGTTTCACCGGCCTTGCGCGCATCGTTGGCATGCAGGTTGACGCAGTAGGCGCAGCCGTTGATCTGTGAGGCGCGCAGGCGCACCAACTCAAGCAGCGAGTGTTCCAGGCCCGAGTTGATCAGCGCCTGCTCGAGGCCGACCATGGCTTTGTAGGCTTCGGGGGCGTGCTTGGCCCATTCGATACGGTCGTGCATGGTGTTTCTCCAAGTGGGTGGGGATGGCGCTACCTTAGCGCCACCGCTGGCACCGCCGAATAGCCAATCCCGCGCTTTGCCAGGAGGCCAATCCGCACATTCAGGTGGCCACTGACGTGCATCCAATCTCTTCATTTCAGCCCGCGCGCCGCTGCCGGGATAATGCCCGGGTCTTTACCGGAGAACCGCTTCATGTCCGCAGAAACCTACATGCGCGAGGCCCTCGAACTGGCCCGTGCCAATATCCAGGCCGGCGGCCGCCCCTTCGGCGCCGTGCTGGTGCATCAAGGCCAGGTGATCGCCCGCGCCGTCAACCAGATTCACAGCACCCAGGACCCGACCAGCCACGCCGAGATGCAGGCCATCCGCCAGGCGTCCCAGGTTCTGGGGCGCGCGCGCCTGGACGGCGCTGAAATCTACGCCAGCGGCCACCCGTGCCCGATGTGCCTGGCGGCGATGCACCTGTGCGGCATCGAGCGCGCCTGGTTCGCCTACGACAACGAGGAGGGCGAGCCCTACGGGCTGTCCACCGCCGCGATCTACGCGCAGATGGCGCGCCCGCCACAGCAGCAGAGCTTGCCGCTGCGGCCACTCAAACCGGCAGGCGAAGCTGGCCTGTACCTTGAATGGAAACAGGCTGGCCAGGTATGAGGGCGGCACTGAACCTGATGCTGGTCATGCTGCTGGCGCTGAACCTGCGGCCGATCCTCACCAGCATCGGCCCGTTGCTCGAACCCATGCGCCAGGGCACGGGCCTGGGCTACCAGCAGGCGGCCCTGCTGACCGCGCTGCCGGTGCTGTGCATGGGCCTGGTGCCTCTGCTGCAACCCTGGTTGCGCCGTTGGCTGAGCGAACACGGTGGCATGCTCGCGGGCCTCGCGGCCATCGCCGTCGCCTGCCTGTGGCGACTGCAACTGGACAGCGCCTGGGCGCTGATCGCCAGCGCCGTGGTCGCCGGCCTGGGCGTGGCGGTGGTACAGGGCATGATGCCGGGCCTGGTGAATCGCTGGTTCCCCACCCGCCTGGCAGCGACCATGGGCCTGTATTCGGCGGCGTTGATGAGCGGTGGCGGCCTGGCGGCGGTGCTTGGCCCAGGGATCAGCGCGCATTTCGGGCACTGGCAGGCAGGCCTGGGCGTCTGGGCAGTGCCCGCCGTGCTGGCGCTGCTGGCCTGGATCGCGCTGCGCCCCCGCCAGGAGGCTCCCGCGCTGGCCGGGGGCGGTGGTGGGCACTGGTTCGGCAACCGTCGCGCCTGGCTGCTGGCACTGTACTTCGGCCTGATCAACGGTGGTTACACCAGCATGGTGGCCTGGTTGCCGGCCTATCACCTGGAGCATGGCGGCACGGCCCAGGGCGGCGGTGAGCTGGTGGGGTTGATGACCATTTTTCAGGTCGCCGGCGCGCTCGGCTTGCCTTTGCTGCTGCGCCGCCTGGCCGATCGCCGGCCGGGGCTTTGGCTGGCACTGGCTATCCAGTTGTGTGGCTTCCTGGGGCTGTTGCTGGCCCCCGCCAGCGCCATGGGCCTGTGGGTGGCGATGATCGGCCTGGGTCTGGGGGCGTGCTTCAGCCTCAGCCTCACGCTGACCCTGGAGCACCTGCGCACCCCGGCCGAGGCCGGCAGCCTGGCGGCGTTCGTGCAAGGGGTGGGCTTCATCATCACCGGCATCGTGCCGTATATCACCGGCTGGCTGCGGGAGGTCAGTGGCGACTTCCAGGCGTCCTGGACCCTGCTCACCTGCACCGTGCTGGCCATGTTGCTGGTGACCGCGTGCTTTGCTCCGCGAGGTTATGCCAGGGCCATCGCTGGTGTTGACGGGGCGGGCAGGGTGACAGCGGTCAACTGAGGCGCTGCAAGGTGTCGCGCACCCGGTCCAGCGCCGGGTCGATATCCAGCAGCTCGATGGCGCCGAAACCCAGCAGCAGCCCCGGACGCACCGGGGCCTCGCTGAAGAACGGCGCCAGCGAGTAGATCCCCACCTCCACCTTGCGCGCCAGGTTGACCAGCAGCTCGACGTCGACACCGGGGCTGGCCAGGGCGCTCAAGTGAAAGCCGGCGCTGGCCGGCACGGCGCTGAACCACGGCGCCAGGTCGTCGCCCAGGCGGGCGAGAATGCGCTCGCGGCGGGCACTGTAGATTTCATGGCAGCGGCGGATGTGCTTGTTCAGGTGGCCCTCGCCGATGAACCGGGCCAGGGCCCACTGCTGCAGGCTCGGGCTGTGCCAGTCGGTCAGGTGCTTGGCCACGCAGGCGGCCTGCAGCACGGCGGGCGGCAGCACGGCATAGCCCAGGCGCAGCTCGGGCAGCAGGGTCTTGGAGAAGGTGCCGACATAGGCCACCAGGCCGTGCCGGTCCAGGCGTTGCAACGCTTCGGCGGCCGGGCCCTGGTAGCGGAACTCGCAGTCGTAGTCGTCCTCGATGATCAGCGCGCCCAGTTCGGCGGCCCGGGTCAGCAAAGCCTGGCGTCGCCGCTCGCCCATGGGCATGCCCAGCGGGAACTGGTGCGATGGGGTGACGTAGATCAGTTGCGTGCCGTCCTCGATCTGCTCGACACACAGGCCTTCATCATCCACCGGCACCGACTGCAGGCGGGCGCCCAGGGCCAGGAACAGCTGGCGTGCGGGCGGGTAGCCGGGGTCCTCCATCGCCACCTTGCAACCGGGCTCGACCAGCACCCGGGCGATCAGGTCCAGGGCCTGCTGGGCGCCATTGCACACCATCACGTCGGCGGCGCTGCAATGCACGCCGCGGGCGAAGGCGATGTGGTGGGCGATGGCCTCGCGCAGTTCGGGCAGCCCCTGGGAGGTGAAGTGGCGTTCGCTGTGGCGCTGGCTGCGGCGCAGGGCGTACTGCATGCAGCTGCGCCACTGGTCGTAGGGGAACTGTGCCTTGCTCGGAGCGCCACCGACGAAGTCGTAGCGCGATGGCGCCTCCAGTGCCCGGCGGCCCAGCACCGTGGCGCGCTGGCGCCAGCGCTCGAGTGAGCCCGCGGCCGCCAGGGGCACGGCTTCGGCGTCGCTCGGGCGGATGGGCTGGCGCGGGGTGATGAAGGTGCCGCGGCCGACCACGCCGCTGAGCAGGTTGTCGTAGGTCAGCCGTGAATAGGCTTCGGCCACGGTCTTGCGCGAGACGCCCAGTTGCTCGGCCAGCAGGCGCGTGGGCGGCAGCTGCGTGCCGGCGGCCAGGTGGCCGCTGTCGATGCTGGCACGCAGTTGCTGGTAAAGCTGGTCGGCAAGGCCTTTGCGGCCTTCGAGGCGGATATGCAGTTCCATCGGGGGTGGGTCCGAAGCGCGGGGATGTCCAAGCTTCGGGGTTCACGGCGCAAGCTGCAAGAGGGCCGGTGATCAGAGCCTGGCGGCGCTGACGGTGATGTAGCCCTTCTGTGGCAGGGCGATGCGGATCACCGTTTCGTCGGCGGGCGCCTTGCGCTTCTGCCGGATGCACACGCCATCGATCGCGGCGTCGCGCATGCGTGCCGGGATGGCGCGGCCATGGGGGTCGAAGAACGCCTCGCTGGCCAGCAGTTCGACGCGCTCGATCAGTTGCCGGGTGTGTTCATCGGTGGCGCAGAAGAAGCGCACGCCGGACAGGTGCGGGTTGTCGTCGGGGTTGCTGACTTCGTGGGCCATGAGTTGGCGTAGGGTGTGGCGCAGTTCGCGGGTGGGCTGGTCGTGTCTGGGCATGGTCTGGCCTCGTCTGGAAAGGGCTGGCTACCTGATGGCCGTAGCGTCTCCAGGTCGGATGATGGTGTCGCCAATAGGGGGCGACAATTACGAAGCGTCCGTGATCGCAGTAGGAAGTTTCCTAAATTACAAGCAGGCATGTGCTCGACGCTTTGATCGGCGTCAGCTCGGCGCGACGCTGGTGGCCAGGTGCGGGCGTGCGCATCCTCATGGCCGGTTGATTTGGCGCGACCTCTGTAGGAGCGGCTTCAGCCGCGATCACCCGCGAAGCGGGTGCCGCACACTGCGGTGTCTGCATCGCGGCTAAAGCCGCTCCTACAGGGCCAGGGTTTCGTGGCGGGCGGCGACGAGCAGGCGGGCGCGCTACGCATGGGTTGCCTCCGGGTCGAGGGCGGCCTCGACGATTTCGATCCAGTGCCGCACGGGCGTGCGCCCGGCCCCGTCCAGGTGCAGCTGGCAGCCGATATTGGCAGTGGCGATGACTTCGGGCTTGCCGCTTTCCAGGGCAGCGAGGCGGTTGTCGCGCAGTTGGCGCGCCAGGGCCGGCTGGGTCAGCGAATAGGTGCCCGCCGAACCGCAGCACAGGTGGCTATCGGGCACTGGGGTGAGGTGAAAGCCGAAGCGGGCCAGCAGGCTTTCCACCGCGCCACCCAGCTTGAGGGCGTGCTGCAGGGTGCAGGGGCAGTGGAAGGCCAGGCGCTGTTCGGCGCACAGGCCAAGGTGCTCCAGGGGCTCGGCCTGCAGCACTTGCACCAGGTCGCGGGACAGCGCACTGACCCGCGCCGCCTTGGCGGCATAGCGCGGATCATTCTCCAGCAGGTGCCCGTAGTCGCGCACAAAGGCGCCGCAGCCGCTGGCGGTCTGCACGATGGCTTCGGCGCCGGCCTCGATGGCGGGCCACCAGGCGTCGATATTGTTCCGGGCGCGTTGCAGTCCCTGCGCCTGGGCATCCAGGTGATAGTCCACCGCACCGCAGCAACCGGCCTCGCGGGCGGGCTCGACACTGATGCCCAAGCGGTCGAGCAGGCGCGCGGCGGCAGCGTTGGTGCTGGGTGACAAGGCCTGCTGGACGCAACCTTCGAGCAGCAACACGCGGCGGCTGTGGCGCACGGGTGGGCGTTGCCTTGGCGCATCGATCACGGCGGGCAGTTTGGCCTCGAGCTCGGCTGGCAGTAGCGGGCGCAAGGCCTGGCTGGCGCGCATCAGCGCCTTGAACGCAGCCGGGCGAGGCACCACTGCGCGCAGCACGCCACGCAACAGGCGCTGGCCGAGGGGGCGTGGCACCTGCCGGTCGACCACGGCACGGCCGATATCGAGCAGGTCGTGGTACTTCACCCCGGATGGGCAGGTCGTCTCGCAGTTGCGGCAACTCAGGCAGCGGTCCAGGTGCAGCTGGGTGCTGGCGGTGACCGGCTCGCCTTCGAGCACCTGCTTGATCAGGTAGATGCGCCCACGCGGCCCATCGAGCTCGTCGCCGAGCAACTGGTAGGTGGGGCAGGTGGCCGTGCAGAAGCCGCAGTGCACGCAACTGCGCAGGATGCTTTCGGCTTCTTCGCCACGGGGCAGTTGCCGGGCGGCATCGCTCAGGTGGGTTTGCATGGCGTGGCCTCACAGGTCCGGGTACAGACGCCCAGGGTTGAAGATGCCCCGGGGGTCGAGTTGCCGTTTCAGCGCCTGGTGGTAGCGCATCAATGCCGCGGGCAGCGGGGCGGCACTGTCGTCACCGGGGGCGTAGGCGGTGGCATGGCCACCGAACCGCGCTACCTGCGCGCGAATGACCGCCGCCGGCGCATCGGACGTCAGCCAGCGCTGGGCGCCTCCCCAGTCGAGCAATTGCTGCCCGGGCAGCTCGAATTCGGGCGTGGCGTTGGGCAGCGACAGCCGCCAGAGCGGCGCCGGAGCCTGGAAGAACGCCAGGCGCTGTTCGCGCAGGTCGCGCCAGAAACCATTGTTCACCTCATCGCCGCCCAGGCGTTCGCGGGCCGAGCGCACGGACCCTTCACCGCCTTCGAGGCGCAAGTAGAGCGCCTCGCCGTCATGGCAGGCGGCGCTGATCGGCAAGGGTTGTTGACCCCATTCGGCCAGTTCGGCCAGGGCCTGGCGCAGCGGCAACTGCAGGCGCAGGCTGAGGCATTGGCGCGGGCGGGGCAGTACCTTCAGCGACACTTCGGTGATCAGCCCGAGGCAGCCGAAACTGCCGGCCATCAGGCGTGAGACATCGAAGCCTGCGACGTTCTTCATCACCTCACCGCCAAAACGCAGCAGCTTGCCGTGGCCCGTGATCAGGCGCGTGCCCAGCACGTGGTCGCGTACCGCGCCGGCCCAAGGGCGGCGAGGCCCCGACAAGCCTGCCGCAACCATGCCGCCGAGGGTGGCGTGGGGCCCCAGGTGCGGGGGTTCGCTGGGCAGCATCTGCCCGGCCGCCTGCAAGGTGGCCTCGATGTCGTGCAGCGGCGTGCCGGCACGGGCGGTCAGCACCAGTTCGGTCGGGTCGTAGCTGACGATGCCACGGTGGCCGCGGGTATCGATCACCTCGCCGTCGACCGGGCGGCCGAGCCTGGCTTTGCTGTTGCCCCCCTGGATGCGCAGTGCGCTGCCCTGGTTCAGCGCCTGGTTGACCTGTGCCAGCAGGTCCTGGCTGATGTCGCGGTCCATGCTCATCAGAACCGCTCCAGGTCAGGGAAGGGCAGATGCCCATGGTGCACGTGCAGGGCGCCGAACTCGGCGCAGCGGTGCAGGGTGGGGATGTTCTTGCCGGGGTTGAGCAGGCCATGGGGGTCGAAGGCCGCCTTGACCCCCTGGAACAGGGTGATTTCATCGGCGTTGAACTGCGCGCACATCTGGTTGATCTTCTCGCGGCCCACACCGTGCTCGCCGGTGATGCTGCCGCCCACCGCCACGCACAGCTCGAGGATTCGCCCGCCAAGGGCTTCGGCCCGCTCGAGCTCGCCGGGCAGGTTGGCGTCGAACAGGATCAGCGGGTGCATGTTGCCGTCGCCGGCGTGGAACACATTGGCCACCCGCAACCCATATTCGCGGGAGAGCGCGGCGATGCCTTGCAGCACCCTTGCCAGTTCGCGGCGCGGGATGGTGCCGTCCATGCAGTAGTAGTCCGGCGAAATCCGGCCCACCGCCGGGAAGGCGTTCTTGCGCCCGGCCCAGAAGCGCACGCGCTCGGCTTCATCGCAGGCCAGGCGCACCTCGCGGGCGCCGGCGGCGCGCAGCACGGCGTCGACCCGGGCACAGTCGTCCTGCACGTCGGCCTCGACGCCGTCCAGCTCGCACAGCAGGATCGCCGCGGCATCCACCGGGTAGCCGGCGTGGATGAAGTCCTCGGCGGCGCGGATCGCCAGGCTGTCCATCATCTCCAGGCCGCCGGGGATGATCCCGGCGGCGATGATCTCGGCCACCGCGCGGCCGGCCTGGCCGACATCGTCGAAACTGGCCAGCAGCACCCGCGCCACCTGTGGCCTGGGCAGCAGCTTGACGGTCACTTCGGTGACGATTCCGAGCAGGCCTTCTGAACCGGTGAACAGCGCCAGCAGGTCGAAGCCCGGGCTGTCCAGGGTGTCGCCGCCGAGCACCAGGCGCTCGCCTTCGACCGTGAGGATCTCGACCTTGAGCAGGTTGTGCACGGTCAGGCCGTATTTCAGGCAATGCACGCCACCGGCGTTCTCGGCGACGTTGCCGCCGATCGAGCAGGCGATCTGCGAGGACGGGTCGGGGGCGTAGTACAACCCGAACGGTGCCGCCGCCTGGGTGATCGCCAGGTTGCGCACGCCCGGCTGGAGGCGGGCGAAGCGGCCCTGGGGGTTGATTTCGAGAATGCGGTTGAAGCGCGCCATCACCAGCAGGATGCCCTGGCTCAGGGGCAGCGCGCCACCGGACAAGCCGGTGCCGGCACCGCGTGCGACCACCGGCACGCCGCGCTGGTGGCATAGGCGCAACAGTGCCTGCACCTGGTCGAGGCGTTCGGGCAGTACCACCAGCAGCGGTACCGTGCGGTAGGCCGAGAGGCCGTCGCACTCGTAGGGCTTGAGGTCTTCGACGCGGTGGAGGATGTCCAGGTCGGGCAGGGCGTCGCGCAGGGCGGCCAACAGCGCGGCCTTGTCCACGCTGGGCAATGGCCCGTCGATGCGCTCGTCGTAGAGGATGTTCATGGGCTCGCTCGGTGGCTTCCTGTCGTTGCTGGTCACCCCAGCAGACTGGGCGCGAAAAGCGATTTCGTCGAGTTTTGGATTGACGAATCCTGGCCTTTTCAAGGTGTTCGCCGGGAGGGTTTCCGCGCCCATGAGATCGAGCGCCGCCTGTGCGGCGCATCGCGGATGAATCCGCTCCTACATCGATTGCAACGTGCCGCGCCTGCGGTCATCCGCGATGCGCCGCGCGGGCGGCGCTCGATCGCAGGCTCTCAGGCCGCCCGCTCCAGCACATCCAGCAATTCGACGAACTCCTGCGCCAGCCGGTGCCGAGGCGCCAGGTGCACCAGTGGCGTCGCCGCTTCGTGGGACTCGCGCATCTTGATCGAACTGCTCAGGTACACCGGCAGTACCGGCAGCCCTTCGCCACGCAACTGATCCACCAGGGCCTGGTGCAGCGCGGTGCGCGCGGTGAACTGGTTGACCACGATACCTTCGACTTCGAGCGCGGCATCGTGGTCATGGCGCAGCGCTTCTACCTCGGCCATCACCGCGTGCAGGGCCTGGCGCGAGAAACTGTCGCAGTCGTAGGGAATCAACAGGCGTTCGGCGGCCACCAGGGCGCTGATGGTGTAGAAGTTCAGCGCGGGCGGCGTGTCGATATAGATCCGTTCGTAGTCCGCCGACAACGTCACCAGCAGCTTGCGCAGCTTGTTGATCTTGAACTTGCTTTCCAGCTTGCCCAGCAGGCCGGCCAGGTCCGGGCTGGCGGTGACCAGGTGCAGGTTGTCGTAGCGGGTTTCGGTGATGGCCACGCGGTGCTTCTTGCCGGTGGCGGGGTCTGGGGCGAGGGTCTGGCGGAAGAAATCGGCGATGCCGGCGGGGATGGCGTCGAGCGTGAGGCCGGTCAGGTAGCAGGTGGCGTTGGCCTGTGGATCGAGGTCCACCAGCAAGGTGCGGTAGCCTTCGGCGGCACTGGCGGCGGCGAGGTTACAGGCGATGCTGGACTTGCCGACTCCGCCTTTCTGGTTGAACACGACACGGCGCATGGTGGGTCATCCTTGAAGGAAAATGTCAGTTCGAGGTCAATCCTATGACCATGACATGACAGTTTTAAGACAAGGCTTGTTACATGTCACCTGCCGCCGATCAGGTGAGCCCACCCCCACAGCGGCTCAGCGTTCGTTCTGAAGGCTGCAAACCCGGTTGCGACCCGCGCGCTTGGCCTGGTACAACGCCCGGTCGGCTTCTTTGAGGGTAGCGCCCGGCTCGCTGTCGGGCACGGCTCGCCAGCGGGCGACGCCGAGGGAAACGGTGATCCCGCCCACCGGCGCGATGGCGGTGTTCTGCACCGCCAGCCGCAGGCGTTCAGCCACGGTCACGGCCGCCTCCAGGCTGGCGCCCGGCAGCAGCATCAGGAACTCCTCGCCCCCGGTCCGGCACAGCACATCGCCTTCGCGACAGGCCCCGCGCATCAATTCGGCCAGGCGGCGCAGCACGGCGTCGCCGACTTCATGCCCATGGCCATCGTTGACCCGCTTGAAATGATCCACATCGAGCACGATGGCGGAAAAATCGCGCCCTTCGGCCTGCAGCAGCGACAAGGCGAACTCCAGCCCCCGGCGATTGACCAGCCCGGTCAGCGGATCGGTCTGGGCATCGCGGTTGAGCCGGCCGATGCGCTCCTGCAGCAGGTTGAGGCCGAACAGCAGGGCGCGCTTGAGCTCGGCGGCCTCGAAATACCAGGCGCGCACCCGGTGAATGCGCTCGGCGGTGCCGGCGCGGTCCAGGCCGCGGGCCGCCGCGGCCAGTTGCCACAGCGGGCGCACGATGACCAGCGCCAGCCACCACAGCAGCAGGCAACCGAGCAACGCCAGTGGCGCGGAAATACCGACCACGCTGAGCACCAGGTGGCGTAGCGGGGCGACCGTCGCCGTCAGTGGCTGCTGCGCCACCACGCCCCAGCCGGTGCTGGGCACCGTGGCGAAGCCGACGAGCATTTCCACGCCCTGGCTGTTGACGACCCGGCGTGTGCCTTCGTGCAATTCGCCCAGCTGGTCGACCAGCGTGTTGCCGGTCACCTGCGTGCCCACGCGCCCTGTCTCGGGGTGATACAGCAGGCGACGGTTGCGGTCGACCACATAGAGGTAGGAGCCATCCTGGTAGTAGTGCTCGCCCAGCAGGCTGGTGAGGATGTTGTGCTCGCGCAGGTAGAGGCTGCCACCAACATAGCCCAGGTACTGGCCGTTGGCATCGTAGATCGGTTGCGACAGCACCACCACCAGGTTGTTGGCGGCTGACAGAAAGGCCGTCGACACCAGCGTGCGGCGTTCGCGCAGCGCCTCCTGGGCGCCGGGCGAGGTGGACAGGGTGCCGACGAGGTGGCGCAGCGGGGCCGGCGAGATCGCCCGCAGGGTGCCCTGGGCATCGATCAGGAACGTGGAATTGAAGGCGTTGCTCTGGTGCAGCACGCGATCGGTCTCCGCTTGCAAGGCGGCGCTGTCAGCCAGTTGGCGACCCTGCACGTCGGCGCTGAAGGCCAGCTGTTGCAGGGCGTTGCCCAGGAAAGTCTCGGTGATCGCCGCCAGCTTGGCGGCATACACACGGTTGGCTTCCAGCGAGTGGTCGATCAGCAACTGGCGCTGCACCTGAAAACTGGCGAAATAGCTGGTCAACAGCATCACCAAGGCGGTGAGGGCGCAGAGAACGAAGATGAGCGTGCGCAGGTCCAGGCGCAGTCCGTGCTTGGCGTGTGGCAATCCTGGTCTCACTGGCGGGCGCAAAAGGTGATCAACCTTACGCGTAATGGTGATATTCGGCCATGGGAATCAGCGGCCACGCGATGCAGGAAAAGGCGGATGTGCCGCTTCAAGGCCTGGGTGGGGTCAAGGTGCCTGCTCCAGGGATTTCAGTTCGTCCTCCACCTGCTGCATGCGTTCCTCGGCGATCGCCTGCACCTTGGGGTCGCTGGCGCTTTCGCGCATGAAACCGGTCAGCTTGTCGCTCAGGCGCTTGCCTTCGTCGGTCTCGGCCAGCGCCTTGGCCTTGGCCGGGTCGCGGGTCACTTCGACGATGCGGTCGAACTCGGTATCGCTGAAATGCGCCTCGCTGTAGAGCTTGAACAGGTCCTGGCGTTGATCCTCGACGGTCAGGTGCTTGCGCAGGACTTCCTTGATCGTGCTTTCAGGCAGTTGGGCGTGGGTCATCGACAGCAGTTGGGCCATGCGCTCGATGTTGTGGTCGTAGGCTTCCTGAAGCGGCAGGTTGGCGAGGATCTTTTCCTCGCGGGAAGGTTTCTGGTCGCAGGCAGCAAGGGCGGCGAGCACCAGCACGGGGAACAGCAGCTTCAACAGGCGCGGCATGGGTCAGCGCTTCGCCGGGTTGCGCAGGCGTACCCAGACAATCGCCGGCAGGCTCATCAACAGCCATTTCAGGTACTGGTTCACGCCGTAGTGCTCGCATGCCACGCCGATGAGCGTGCATGCCACGACCACCGCCACGAACTGGATCATTCGCTGCATCTTCAAGGTTCCTTTCGCCACTTCGTTCGGTGCCGGACCACCGGTTTGCACAAGGTGGCGATGGTAAACGAATTTCGCTTCGCGCTGTGGACTTGCCGACCTCCCGAGTCTCTCGAGGCGATCCTCTGGAGGCGACACGCCCGGCGTGCCTGCGCTTGCCTGAAACACCCTTGAAAACAGCCGGCGACCCGTGTCATGGACCCGAGGAAAACCTCGCGCAACTCCCGATGTTTTTTCCTTTCCCTGTCACCACAAGCTGCGAATGTTGGCCCCGTGGACAGGCCTTTAGCCCCTCTGGATCGGGGTATGCGGCCTGTGGCCATGCAATGCGCGACCCACTCAACGTATGAACACGACGATAGGAGATTGCTTCATGTTTAAGCGTACTGTGATCGCCGCCTCCCTGGTGGCTGCTACCCTGGCTTCGGCCCAATCCATGGCCGCCGTTGTCGGTGGCGGTGCCACCTTGCCTGAGCCGCTGTACAACGGCAAAGGCGCCCTGGCCGGCATCCTCCCCGCCGGTTTCACCTACGTCGGCGTTGGCAGCGGCGGCGGCAAGACCGCTTTCCTGTTCAACAACGGCGGTGCGGTCAACCAGGCCGGCGCCAACGTCGAATACGCCGGCAGCGACTCGGTGCTCAGCGCCACCGAGATCAACGACTACACCGCCGACGCCGCGCGCGGTGGTGCCTGGGGCAAGCTGATCCAGATCCCGTCGGTGGGCACTTCGGTGACCATTCCCTACAAGAAAGCCGGCAACACCACCCTGCAGCTGAGCGGTGCCCAGCTGTGCGCCGCGTTCTCGGGTTCGGCCACCACCTGGGGCCAGTTGCTCAACACCGCCGACAACACCCCGATCACCATCGTCTATCGTTCCGGCAGCAGCGGCACCACCGAGTTGCTGACCCGCTTCCTGAACGATTCCTGCCCGACTCAGTTCAAGGTCGGCAGCACCTTCTCCAGCGCCAAGCTCACTGCCGTGCCTGCCACCTGGAAAGGTGTCGCCGGCAGCGGCGACGTCATGACCCAGGTCAACGCCACCGATGGCAGCATCGGCTACATCAGCCCTGACTACGTCAACCCAGGCAACAACGCCGTGGTCGCCCGCGTCAGCAAGAACCCGGTAGCCGCTGGCACCGCGCCGCTGCCGACCGCCGTCAACGCCCAGACCGCACTCGGCACCGCCGTGGCCCCGGCGACGTTTGCCGACCGTGCCCAGCCGAGCAAGTGGGTGCCAACCTTCGGCTCCGCCGCGGGTGACCGTCCGGTGCCGACCTCCGGCTACCCGATCGTGGGTTACACCAACCTGCTGGTGGGTCAGTGCTACAAGGACGCCGCCGACGCCACCGCCGTACGCGGTTTCCTGAACGACCTGTACAGCGGCAGCAAGTCGACCCTGATCACCGCCCACACCTTCGTCAATCTGCCGGCCACCTACGCCGCCGAGATCAAGAAGGTGTTCCTGGACAACACCTATGGTGATGGCCTGGACATCAACAACAGCGCGGTGTGCAACGGGATTGGCCGCCTGTAAGACGGGTAGCTGAAACCGCCCGTTGGTCTTGAACCGGCAGTGGCCTGTAGGGCACTGCCGGTTTTTGTGTTGGCCTTGCGAGGTGTTCGGCGGGGGGCTTGCAGCGCCCTGGAGATCGAGCGCCGCCCGCGCGGCGCTTCGCCGGCAAGGCCGGCTCCTACATCTGTTTCGGGCCAGTCATGCCTGTGCCAGAGGTGGTGCCCGCTTTGGCGCCTGTCTCCCTTCATGCGCAGCGGCGGCAGCGCCCATGCTGAAACTGCGTCGTGCCAACAAGGCGGTCCCCGGTACCTTCACAGGCATAACTGGCCCGAAACAAACGGTAGGAGCCGGCTTTGCCGGCGAAGCGCCGCGCGGGCGGCGCTCGATCTCCAGAGCACTGCAAGCCCCCCCGCCGAACACCTCGAAGCCCCCTTAGCGCAAGCACATGAACTTTGCATGACAAACCTTCGGTCCGCCACCGCCCCAAGCGCCTTATGGCAAAGCGGCATCACCGCCGCCATCACCCAGCACAAGGAACCGAAGCGATGTCGCGCGGCATGCCCCAGCCAGCCTCTCCAGCCCCAGCCGTGCAACCGCGTGGCAAGTCTTGCGGCGAACCTCTGCTGCTCAAGCCCCTGGCCCAGGCCATTGCCTTGTGCCTGCTGGCGGGCAGCGCCCAGGCGGGCCAGGCGTTCAGCTCGGCCTGGTTCGCCGCCAAGGGCGCCTCGACCGCACCGGCCGCGACCTCTGGTGGTACGGGTGGCCTGCCGCAGCCGGGCTCGCCACCGCCCCTGGCCCAGCAGCAGCGCATCAACCAGCAGTTCCAGCACTCGGTCAGCAACCTCAACAACACGGTCGCCGCCATCGCCGCCCAGCAGGCGGCCCAGGCCAATGGGCGAACCCTGGCCCAGGTCCAGCCTCAGGTGGTGCCCAATGGCTTGGGCGAGGGCGGCCTGAAGGTCGATGAAAACCCGCTGACCCAAGGCTGGCTCAACGCCAAGGCGCCGCAGCAGGCCCAGAGCGGCGGCAAGACCCAGGTGCGCATCGAGCAGACCGCGGACAAGGCCATCCTCAACTGGGAGACATTCAACGTCGGCCGCGACACCACGGTGACCTTCGACCAGCAGGCGCAGTGGGCCGTGCTCAACCGGGTCAACGATCCCAACGCCCGCCCCAGCCAGATCCACGGCCAGATCGAAGCCGCCGGCACGGTGATGCTGGTCAACCGCAACGGCGTGGTGTTCAACGGCGCCAGCCAGGTCAACGTGCGCAACCTGGTGGCCGCCGCGGCCCAGGTCAGCGACGAGCAGTTCAGCCAGCGCGGGCTGTATGTCGACAACAGCGGCAGCCAGGCCACCTTCGTCAATGCCGGTGGCAAGGTGGTGGTCGAGCGCGGCGCGCAGATCCACACTCGGGAGCCGGCGACCTCCACCGCAGGTGGCGGTTATGTGTTGCTGCTGGGCAGCGAGGTACGTAACGACGGCCAGATCGCCAGCCCCAAGGGCCAGGCCACCCTGGCGGCGGGTGACGACTTCTACATCCGTCGGGGGCGCGGCACCGAGGCCAATCAGTTCTCGACCACCCGGGGCAATGAGGTGGCCAGCAGCCGGCGCGGCGACAGTGGCGCAGGCACGGTCGTCAACGGTGGCCTGATCCAGGCCGCAGGCGGCGATATCACCCTGACCGGCCATCAGGTGCGCCAGGAGGGCGTGGCCCTGGCCAGTACCGCAGTGGACCGCCGTGGCAGTATCCACCTGCTCAACGCGGCCAGCGACAGCACAGGCAGCGTGACCTTCGGCCAGGGCAGCGTGACCGCCGTGCTGCTCGACGACAGCAGCGCCCTGGACAGCCAGCGCGAAGCCTCGCGGGCATTGCTCAATGGCAGCACAGGCAACCTGGCGACCGGTCGTTTCGACAACCTCAGCACGGTCGTCGACCGTCCCGAGCAATCGCGGGTGGAGGCAGTGAGCGGCGGCACCGTGCACTTCGAGGAAGGCTCGCTGACTCTCGCCACGGGCGGGCAGGTAGCCGTCAGCGCGGGCCGCCGCAGCCTGGTGGAGGATGGCGCGGGCATCGACGTGGCCGGCGCCCTGGGCGTCAAGGTGGCGATGCAAAGCAACCTCATCAAGATCAATGTGCAGGGCAACGAACAGCGCGACGCGGCCGGCAACCGCGACAAGGGCGGCCTGATCAACAGCGATGTCTGGGTCGACGTGCGTGAGCTGGTGCATGTCGCCGCCGGGGTCAATGGCTATGCCAGCGAGCGCTGGTACACGGCGGGCGGCCTGCTGGAGGTCGGCGGCTATCTGGGCACGCGCAACCACAGCGTCGGTGAATGGATGGCCCAGGGCGGCACGCTGACCTTCACTGGCCAGGACCTGGTGACCCGCGCCGGTGCCCGGTTCAACCTGTCCGGCGGCACCCTGGCCGTGCAGGACGGCGTCATCCGCCAGAGCTGGCTGCGCGGCGAGGATGGCCACCTGTACGAGCTGTCCCGCGCGCCGGGCGACCTGCTGTACAGCGGTGTCTACCAGGGTTTCGAGCAGACCAGCGCGCGCTGGAACCAGACCCGCCTGTTCCACAACCCGCTGATCGCCCCAGGGCAGCGTTTCGAACAGGGCTACACCGTGGGCCGCGATGCCGGCAGCCTGGTGGTCGCCACCCAGGCCGCGCTGCTCGATGGCCAGTTGATCGGCGAGACCTGGCGCGACCAGCGCCAGCAGCAGGCCCCCGTGGCCGGGCTGGATGGCTACCAGCAGGCGCATACCGCCCAGGCGCGTGGCGCGCAGCTGGTCATTGGCCAGCAGGTGCCGTTGTACCAGGCGTCGAGCAAGGAGCTGGTCCATGGCCTGTACCCGGTGCTGCGCCAGGTGCTGCTGCGCGACGGTGCCCGTGGCGACAGCGCGGGCGTGGCCTTGCTGGCGCCGTTGGACGAGGCACGGCGTGGTCGCCTGGTGCTGGACACCGGCTTGCTCAACGGTTTCGCCCTGGGCGGCCTGAGCGTGGCCGCCAGCGAGCGGGTCGAGGTCGCCGATGCGTTGCGCCTGGCCGATGGCGGGCAACTGGCGTTGCATGGCAGCCAGGTGCAGGTCGACGCCAACCTGGTCGCCCGGGGCGGCACGCTGCGCCTGGGCAACGTGCTGGGCCAGCTCAATGCCGGCGCGGTGATCGACCAGGCGCTGGCAACGCCGGCGGGGCTGCGGGCGCAGGTGGTGGTCGCGGCGGGCGTGCGCCTGGATGCCAGTGGCGTGCGCAGCGAGCACGGCGAGGCCAGTGAACGCGCCTGGCGCAATGGCGGCAACCTGGTGCTGCGCGGCACCGGCGACCTGCTACTGGGCCAGGGCAGCCTGCTCGATGTGTCGGGTGGCGTGGTACGCGGCGATGGCAATCGGTTGCTCGGTGGCAGTGGCGGCAATCTCACCTTGCAGACGGCGTATTTCGACAGCACCGGGAGCAGCGACGGCAACAGCCGATTGCAGCTCGGTGGCGAGCTGCGAGGGTATGGCAGCACGGGGGCCGGCACCCTCGACATCCGCGGTGGCCATGTGCAGATCGGCGGACCGCGCGGCGATACCACCGGTGTCTATCTCCCCGAAGATTTCTTCGCCCTGGGCTTTGCCCAGTACAACGTGCGGGCGAGCGCTAGCCTGAGGGTGGTCGAGGGCAGCCAGGTGAAGGTGACCCGGCCGGTGGAGCAGCTGGATGCCGGTGACGCGGTGGTCGACCAGCCCAAACTGTGGTTGCCACCGCTGTTGCAGGAGGATGCGCTCAAGGGCCGCCTTGGCCAACGTGGCGGTGCCAGCCTGAGCCTGGCGGCGGGTGATGTGCTGCTGAGCCAGGCCAAGCGCGAAGCGGCGGTGTTGGTGGTTGGCCGAGGCGCCGCGATCCGTGTCGACCCGCTGCAATCGATCGCCTTGCGCAGCACCGCGCAACTGACGCTGGACGGCAGCCTGCAAGCACCGGGCGGCGCGGTGAGCCTGTTGCAGGAGCGTGCGCCACTGGCGGCTTCCGGTATCTCCGAGGCTCCCCATCAGCGTTCGATCCACCTGGGTGGCGAGGCGCTGATCGACGTCGGCGGTCGCGCCTACACCGCTTTGGACAGCCAAGGGCGACGCTACGGCCGGGTGGATGCCGGCGGCAGCATCGTCATGGGTGGCAACCTCGAGCAAACGAAGGGTGTCAGTGAGGCGGCCGACCTGTTCGTGGTCCTCGAGCAGGGCTCGCGCCTGCGCGCCGACGGTGCCCAGGCGACCCTCGACATACGCGGCCAGGGGCCGCTGCAGGTCGCCAGCGCGGGTGGCAGCATCAGCCTGGCATCGAACAATGGCCTGCGCCTGGACGGCGAGTTCAGCGCCGCCTCCGGTGGCCAGGGCGCGGCGGCGGGCAGCCTGGCGGTGGCGCTGGACACCGGGCTTTACCTCAACCGGGCATTGCTGGATGGATTGGTCGCGCCCCGTGAACTGGTGCTCGAGCAGCACGCCGGCCCGGCCGCGCAAGGGCCGTTGCGGTATGGCCAGGGGCGCTTGAGCATCGAACGCGTCCAGGCCGGTGGTTTCGGCAGCCTGGCGCTGCTCAGCGACGGCGTGCTGGCATTTGCCGGTGATGTCGACCTGGGGCTGGCCCAGGACCTGCGTCTGTACGCCGGCTCCCTGGTGCTCGCCGAAGGCGCGGCCAGCGACACCCGGGTGCGCTTGCACGCGCCCTACGTACGCCTGGCCGGCAGCACGCACCAGAGCAGCGACCTGGCCACGCGCCCCACGGTCAAGGGCGGGCAGTCGCAACGCGCCAGCGAAGCGCTGTTGCAGGTCGAGGCCAACCTGCTCGACCTGCGCGACGAAGTCACCCTGGGCGCGCATGGGCGTCTGAACCTGGCCGGTGGCCAAAGCCTGCAGTTCGACCGGCGCGGTTTCGCCCTGGGGCGCCTGCGCAGCGAAGGCGATATCCGCTTGCTGGGCAGTTCCAACCCGGCCGTCGATCGCGGGCGCTTCACCAGCAACGCCGACCTTGAACTGCTCGCCGCGCAGATCTACCCGGTCACGGGCGCGTTCGGCGCCGTCGCGGCGGGCCTGGATGCGACCCTGCGTATCGGCAGGGTCGGCACCGCCACGCCTGCGGTACCGCAGTCGGTATTCGGTCGCGTGCGCCTGGAGGGTGGCACCGTGGAGCAGGGCGGGGTGGTTCGCGCGCCGCTCGGTGAAGTCGCCCTGGGTATCGAGGCACGCAGCGCGGCGGGAGATGTGCAACGGCTGCGCCTGCTGCCGGGCAGCATCACCTCGGTCAGCGCCGCCGGCCTGGTAATGCCGTACGGCGGCACCCTCGACGGGCTGAGCTACCTGTATGGCGGCAAGGCGGTGAGCTTGATTGGCGCGGCGGGCGACACGTCCCACGGGATCATGCTCGGTGCCCGGCAAGTCGAGGTGCAGGCCGGGGCGCTGGTCGACCTGTCCGGTGGCGGCGAGCTCACCGGCGCGGGTTTCGTCTCGGGGCGCGGTGGCTCCACCGACGCGCGTTACCACCCACTGGTGCAACTGGACGGCAATGGCCGGTTGCTGCTGCCGTCGTTGGCGAGCAACCCGGTCTACGCCATCGTGCCGGGGCTGGCCCAGGACTATGCGCCCCTGGCGGGTGCCTCCGGCGCGGCCGACCCGGCCATCGGCCAGCGGATCACCCTCGACCACGGCGTGCCAGGCCTCGCCGCTGGCACCTACACCTTGCTGCCGGCCAGCTATGCCCTGTTGCCGGGCGCCTACCGCGTCGAACTCAACGGCCTGGCCCAGGCGGGAACGCAAGCCGGCAGCCTGGCGATGCGCAACGGTTCCTGGACCACTTCGGGCAGCCTGTCGGTGGCCAACACCACGATCCGCCAGCCGCTCGCCAGCCAGGTCATCCTCACCGCCGCCGACACCTTGCGGCGCTACGCCCAGTACAACGAGACCGCCTATGCCCGTTTCGTCGTCGCCGATGCCGCCGCCAAGGGCGTGCCGCGCGCCGCGACCGAAGCCGATGGCAAATGGCTGACCCTGCGCCTGCGGGCCAACGACGACGCGGCCAGCACCCTGCGCTTTGCAGGGCAGGCCAACTTCGCCGCCGCCGAGGGCGGGCGCCCGGGCAGTGCGACCGTCATGGGCGCGGAGCACCTGGAGATCCTCGGCCCCGGGGCCGGCGGCCGGGCCGACACGGCTGACCTGACGCGGATCCTCGCCAGCGAGCTCAACGCCCTGAAGGCGCCGCGCCTGAGCATCGGCGCCCGTCCGCAGGTGAGCTATGGCCAGGGCGGCAACCTGCTCAGCCTGACCGAGAACACCACGGCCATCCGCGTGCGTTCGGGCGCCGAACTGCGGGCGGGCGAGGTGTTCCTCTCGACCAGCAGGAGCGGCGGCGGCATCGTCGTCGAGCAGGGCGCGGCCATCGACACCCTGGGCCAGGGCCGGGTGCCCTACGATGCCAATGACGGTTTCCTCATCGACCCCAGCCAGCATGGCCTGCTGGCGGTATCCAACGGGCGCCTCGATGTCTTGCCGGCAGTGGCCGGACAGCTCTTCGCGCCAGGCAGCATCCTGATCGGCGATTGCCCCAGCGGGGCCTGCCAGGGCACCACCCGGCTGTATTCGGAAGGTTCGCTGTTCGCCGCCACCGACCAGCGCTTCAGCCTGGATGAGCAGGTGCGTTTCGGTACCCGGCACCTGGGGCTGGCGGTGGGCCGGATCAACGTCGGTTCCGCCGAGGCCCTGGCGGCTGCGAAAGCGACTGGCACCCTGGGTGACGGGCTGACCCTGAACCAGGCCGTGCTCGACCGCCTGCTGCGCGGCGACACCCAGGCAGGGGTACCGGCCCTGGAGACCCTGAGCCTGTCGGCCGCCGACTCGCTGAACTTCTTTGGCACCACCGCCCTGGACACCTACGACCGCCAGACCGGCAGCAATCGCCTGCACGACCTGATCCTCGGCACCCCGGCCATCTACGGCCATGGCAGCGCCAGCGACCGGGCCACCCTGCGTACCGACAGCCTGATCTGGAACGGCGCACGCCACCTGCCGGGCACGCCTATCGCCGGGGGCGCCGGCAGTGGCGATGGGGTGCTGGACATCCAGGTCGGCAGCCTGGCGTTCGGCCATGGCCCCAACAGCCAGCCCCAGGGCAGCGACGACATGGCGCGCCAGGTGCTGGGTTTCACTGGCGTCACCCTGCAGGCCAGCCGCCAGATCAGCGCCAACCACAAGGGCAGCCTGCGCGTCCATCACCAGCGCGGCGCGTTCGTGGACGGCGGCTTCCAATACAGTGGCGGCGACCTGCTGGTCAGCACCCCGCTGTGGACCGGCGCCGCCGGCTCGGTCAATCGCATCGTCGCGGGTGGCCAGCTGACCGTGCTGGATGGCGGCACGGCCCTGGCCAGTGGTCGTGACAGCCTGGGTGCGGAACTGGCCTTGAGCGGCCAGCGCCTGTCCATCGACGGCACCTTCAGCCTGCCCAGCGGCAAGCTGACCCTCGAGGCCAACGACGATCTGCGCCTGGGCGACCACGCGCGCATCGACCTGGCGGGCCGTGCCCTGACCTTCAACGACGTGACCCGCTACAGCTGGGGCGGCGACCTGGCGCTGCGCAGCCGCGACGGTGATATTCGCCAGGCTGCCGGCGCTCAGGTCGACCTCAGCGCCAGCAACAACCGCGCCGGGCGCCTGAGCGCGATCGCCCTGGGCGAGCGGGGCGGGCGCGTCGAGCTGCTCGGGCAGAACCTGGGTGCCGCCAGTGGCCGCTACAACGCCGGTGGCACCCTGGTGCCCTACGCCCAGGGCGCGGTGGACATCCGCGCCCGGCAACTGGACGACTTCGCCGGCCTTAACCAGCGCCTGAACCGTGACCAGGTGTTCGGTGGTCGTGCATTCCAGATCCGCCAGGGCGACCTGGTCATCGGCAATGAGCTCAAGGCCCATGACATCAGTGTCTCCCTCGATAACGGCCAGTTGACCGTCGCCGGCCGGATCGATGCCAGCGGCGAGCAGGTCGGCAGCATTCGCCTGGCCGCCAAGCAAGGTCTGACCGTGACCGGCACGGGGCAACTGGACGCCCATGGCAGCGTGCTGCGGGTCGACAGCCGCGGCGCGATCATCGAGGCGCCGAACCGGGCGCTGATCGAGCTGAACAGCGGCAATGGGCAACTGACCCTGGCCAGCGGGGCGACCTTCGACCTGCGCCATGGCACCACGGCCAGCACCGGCAGCGGCCCGGGCCAGCATGACGGGCGTGCGCTCGGTACCTTGCAACTGACCGCCCCGCGTCAGGTCAGCGACATTGCCGGCGACATTGCCCTCGAGGCCCGGGGGCCATTGAACATTCTCGGGGCGCGCAGCATCGCGGTGGTGGGCAGCCAGCGCTACACCGATGCGCCCAATGGCGGCATCGCGGCCAGCGGCAGGCCGTTCCAGTTCATCGACCAGGCCTACCTCGACGCCAAGCACCAGCGCAGCGAGCTGTTCATCAATGCCTTGCTGGGCAACCGCGACCTGCTCGACAACCGCCTGGCCGGCCTGAACAACAGCACCTATGCCCAGGCATTGCACCTGCGCCCGGGGGTGGAGATCGCCACCGTCGACAGCGCTACCGACCTGATCGTCCAGGGCGACCTGGATCTGTCCGGCCATCGCTACGCCAGCCTTAACCCGGCCTTCCAGAAAACCCTGGCCTACGGCTCGGGCGAGGTCGGCAACCTGGTGCTGCGTGCCGGCGGCAACCTGGAAGTCTACGGCAGCATCAACGACGGTTTCGCGCCGCCTGAGTTCGCCAGCGACGAGGCGCGCATGGATGGCCGCGGCTGGTTGCTGCTGCCGGGCAAGCAGCCGTTCGACAGCGACCTGGTGATCCCGCGCAGCGGCATCGAGCTGGCCGACGGCACCCGCTACCCGGGGGGCAGCGTGCTCAACTTCGACCTGCCGTTCGCCGACACCACGCTGCCCGCCAACACCCGCCTGCCCAGCGCGCTGTACCTGGCGGCGGCGCTGAACCTGCCTGCCGGCACCGTGCTCGACGCGGCGGTGTACGACAAGGCGGGCAACCTGCTGTACACCGCCGGTACCTTGCTCAAGGAGGCGGTCACCCTGGCCCAGGGCAGCCGCCTGGAAGCCGGCAGCCGCCTGCCGGTGGCGGTGGCGGTGCAGGGCGGCACCTGGAACAAGGGCGTCACCTTGCCCGAGGGCGGCCTCGGCCAGCGGGGCGTCTTGCCGCTGGCGGCAGGTTCGCGGCTGCCGGCCGGCACCGAAGTGAAACTGGCCGAAGGCGTCGACCTGATCGAGTTGCGCCCCAGGGTCAATGGCCAGCAGGGGCGCAACTGGGCCCTGGCGCAGATGTTGCCGCAAGGCACGCAGTCGTGGTCGATGCGCCTGGTGGCCGGTGCCGACCTGGACGCCGCCGACAATCGTCTGACCCGTCCGGAACCGGATGCCGGCCTGCTGCGCCTGGCCGACCAGCATTACATCGCCGGCCAGGTCAAGACCGGTGGCGGCGGCCCCGCGCCGGGCACCGGCATGGTCTGGGCGCCGGACAATGGCGCGGGCTTCCCGGCGGGTGAGCCGGTGGCCGAGGACCAGCTGATGTTCTGCGAGCTGGTGCCCGACTGGTGCGTGCCGGCGACTACGCCCAAGCCGGGCCTGGTCTGGGCGCCGGACAACGGCGCGGGCTTCCCGGCCGGCGACCCGGTAACCGAGGACCAACTGGTGTTCTGCGAACTGGTGCCCGACTGGTGCGTGGCCGCGCCACCCAAGAAGATCATCGTCTGGGCGCCGGACAACGGCGCAGGCTTCCCGGCCGGCGACCCGGTGACCGAGGACCAGCTGGTGTTCTGCCAGCTGGTGCCTGACTGGTGTCGCGAAATCGACGACCCCGGCCAGCCGAAGCCTGAGCCCGAGCGCATCGTGGTCACGCCGACCACCCAGCTGTTCAGCGTGCTGCGTACCGGCACCGGTGACCTGGACTTGATCAGTGCCGGCGACTGGCGCATGGATTCGCTGTTCGGCGTCTACACCGCCGGCACCCAGGCCCCGGCGCTGCTCGTCGACGGCCGCGACCCGTACCTGATCGCCCGCGGCCAGCAAGCCGACGGTTCACTGCTGGGCGCGCCCGGTGCCACCTATGAGGCGGTGACCGCGCAGAATTTCCGTGCCTGGTACCCCGAGCAGGGCGGTAACGTGCGCATCGAGGCGGGCGGCAACCTGACCGGCAACCTGATGGTCGGCAAGCAGGAGGCGGGCGGTGTCCGTCCACAGCAGGTCACGGCCGGCGTCGGCAGTTGGCTGTGGCGCCAGGGCCAGCGCGAGGCGGGAACGCCGGCGGCCTGGGGCATCAACTTCGGCACCTATGCGCAGAAGCCGGGCGCAGACCCCGTCGACCCGTGGTTGGTCGGGTTCACCGGCATCGGTACCTTGGGCGGCGGCAACCTGGCCGTCTCGGTGGCGGGGGATGCGGGTTTGCTGCAGGCCAGCGACGCGCAGCTGTCCGCCATCGAGCGCAGCCAGGGCCTGAACCTGGTGGTGGCCAGCAGTGGCCGGGTCGCTGCCGATGGCCAGGTGGTGCAGACCGGTGGCGGCGACCTCGACCTGCGCGTGGGTGGCGGCCTCAACCCGGGGCTGGGCGCAGTCGCGGCCGCGAAGGTGAATACGGACCTGGCCGGCACCTTGGTCAACCTGCGCGGCGCCCTGGGCGTCGAGGCGGCGAGCGTCGGGGTGATCCAGCCGCAATACGGCAGCTACAACAACTTCCACGATACCCACGAGTCCCGCGCCTACGACCCTTACACCGCCACCCGTGCCAGCGCGCTTGGCGGGTTGCTGCTGGCGCCGGGTGACAGCGCGGTGCGCCTGCAGGCGCGCGGCGATGTGGTGGTGCAAGGTGTCGGCGATGCTGGCCGGGTAGCGCAGTACAACACCTTGCCGTTCACCGGCGACGATGGCCGGGCCTACAAGGCCGATGGCTTCAGCTGGTTCTCGCTGTGGCGGGCGGACACCGCGGTCGACCTGCTCAGCGCGGGCGGCAACCTGGTGCCGGTGGTGGCGCCGTATGAAAGCAGAAGCGCCAGCGTCAACCTGTCGCTCGACGGCGGGCGCCTGTTCTATCCGACCGCCCTGCGCGCGGTCGCGGCCAATGGCAGCCTGTACTACGGCAGCTCCGCCGCTGATATGGGCATTGCCCAGAGTTCGCCCTACTCATTGATGACCGCGCCGTCGGCCAACAGCGAACTGCAACTGCTGGCCGGCAACTCGATCTATGCCGGTGGCTATGTGATCAGCCAGGCCGGCACCGACAGCACGCCGCTCGCCACACCGGAGCGCCCGGCGTTCCTGGGCCGGTTGACCAATGGCCAGACCAAGGCCGGCAACCTGCATGGCGACCTGGCCGGCGAGCGGGGCAGCTACCCGTTGTACACCTATGGCCTGAACACCTACTCGCTCGTGGCGGCGGATCCGCGCGCGCCTTCGCGCTTCTACGCATTGCAAGGCGACATCGTCGGCCTGAACACCGGCGAGCTGATCACCTTCAGCGGCAGCGGCCTGAAGCTGTACCAGGGCGCAGGGCCGACGCGGATCATGGCCGGGCGCGACATCGTCAATGCCGGCGTGCCCCTGGAGGGGCGGCGTGACGCACCGGGTGAGCTTGCCCATTCACGGTTCAGCAACCAGGGCACGGTGCAGTCCACCGGCAACCTGATCATCCATGGCGAGCGCAACGACGTGTCGCTGGTCAGCGCGGGGCGCGATATTCGCCTGAGCACCTTCAACGTCGCAGGCCCCGGGCTGTTGGAAGTGGTAGCCGGGCGCAACCTGTTCCAGTCGGGGCAGGGTGTGGGTTCGGCCTACCAGGAAGCGGCGATCAACAGCATCGGCCGGGTGGGTGGCGGCGGCAGCGATGGCGCCTCCATCGCGCTGATCGTCGGTGCCGGCGAGCACGGCCCCGACTACGCTGGCCTGCTGCGCCGCTACCTGGACCCGGCACGCTTGGCCGACCCGTCGCAGCCACTGGGCGGGCAACCGGACAAGGTCGCGAAAGTCTACGAGCACGCGTTGCAGGGCTGGTTGCGCGAGCGCCATGCCTTCGAGGGTGACGGCGAAGCGGCACGCGCCTTGTTCGCCACGCTGCCCGCCGAACAGCAGCGTATCTTCGCCCGCCAGGTGTATTTCGCAGAACTGCGCGAGGGCGGGCGCGAATACAACGACGTCGACGGTCCACGCACCAGTAGCTACCTGCGCGGGCGGCAGGCCATCGCCGCGCTGTTCCCCGAGCGCGACGTGGCTGGCAACCTGATCCGCTACGGCGGCAACGCTACGTTCCACGGCGGCTCCGGTATCCACACCGACTTCGGTGGCGATATCCAGGTGCTGACACCAGGCGGCCAGCAGGTGTTCGGTATCGAGGGCGCGGCGCCACCGGCCAGCGCCGGGGTGATCACCCAGGGCAGCGGCGATATCCAGCTGTATGCCCAGGGCAGCATCCTGCTTGGCCAGAGCCGCATCATGACCACCTTCGGCGGCTCGATCCTCGGCTGGTCGGCCAGCGGCGACATCAATGCCGGCCGCGGCTCGAAGACCACCGTGGTCTACACCCCGCCCAAACGCACCTACGACCTGTGGGGCAACGTCGGCCTGGCGCCCAGCGTACCCAGCACCGGTGCCGGTATCGCCACGCTCAACCCGATCGCCGAGGTGCCGCCGGGCGACATCGACCTGATCGCGCCGTTGGGCACCATCGATGCCGGCGAGGCCGGGATCCGCGTGTCGGGCAACGTCAACATCGCCGCGTTGCAGGTGGTCAACGCCGCCAACATCCAGGTCCAGGGCGACGCCAAGGGCATGCCGGTGGTGGCCTCGGTGAATACCGGGGCGATCGCCTCGGCCAGCGCGGCGGCCTCGTCGGCCACCCAGGCGGCGGAGGAGGCTGGCCGTCAGCAGCAGTCGGCGGCCAGGGCGCGGCAGCCGTCGGTGATCACCGTGCAGGTGCTGGGTTTTGGGGGGGAAAGGTTGGTGCCGAGGCAGGACGGGGCAAGCCTGAACCCGCAGTACAACCGTCAGAGCCCGGTGCAGGTGCTGGGCGCCGGAGCGCTGGATGAGCGGGCGAAGGCCCAGTTGACCGAAGAGGAGCGGGGCAATCTGCTGCTCTGAGGACAGCCCCCATTGGCAAAGCCGTTCCCTGTGAGCCGGCCTGCCGGCGAGTCAGACAACTCGGTGTATGGCACCGGCGTTGCCGGTGTTCGCCAGCAAGGCTGGCTCCTACGAGGTCAGTAGGAGCCGGCTTGCCGGCGAGCGGCGGGGTCAAGCTACGCGACCGGCAGTGCAGGCCGCTGTTCGCTTCAGATCAGACCAGCACACCCTGGCTACGCAGGTAGTCGTCATAAGTGCCGCTGAAATCCACCACCCCATCTGGCGTCAGCTCGATGATGCGAGTGGCCAGCGACGACACGAACTCTCGGTCATGGCTGACGAACAGCAGGGTGCCCGGGTAGTTCTCCAGCGCCAGGTTCAGCGCCTCGATCGACTCCATGTCCAGGTGGTTGGTCGGTTCGTCCATGACCAGCACGTTGGGCTTCTGCAGGATCAGCTTGCCGAACAGCATGCGGCCTTGCTCACCCCCGGAAATCACCTTCACCGACTTGAGGATCTCATCGTTGGAGAACAGCATGCGCCCCAGGGTGCCGCGGATCACCTGCTCGCCGCTGGTCCACTGGCCCATCCAGTCGAACAGGGTGACGTCGTCCTCGAAGTCGTGGGCGTGGTCCTGGGCGTAGTAGCCCACTTCGGCGCTGTCGGTCCACTTCACTTCGCCCTTGTCCGGGGTCATTTCACCGACCAGGGTGCGCAGCAGGGTGGTCTTGCCGATGCCGTTGGGGCCGATGATGGCCACGCGCTCGCCGGCTTCGATGGTGAAGCTGAAGTCCTTGAACAGCACCTTGTCGTCGAAGGCCTTGGCCATCTTGTCGACGATCACCGCCTGGCGGTGCAGTTTCTTGGTCTGCTCGAAGCGGATGAACGGGCTGACCCGGCTCGACGGCTTGACCTCGGCCAGCTGGATCTTGTCGATCTGCTTGGCGCGCGAGGTGGCCTGCTTGGCCTTGGAGGCGTTGGCCGAGAAGCGGCTGACGAAGGTCTGCAGTTCGGCGATCTGGGCTTTCTTCTTGGCGTTGTCCGACAGCAACTGCTCGCGGGACTGGGTCGCGGCGGTCATGTACTCGTCGTAGTTGCCGGGGAACAGGCGCAGCTCACCGTAGTCCAGGTCGGCCATGTGGGTGCAGACGCTGTTGAGGAAGTGACGGTCGTGGGAAATGATGATCATGGTGCTGTTACGCGCCGTGAGGATCGTTTCCAGCCAGCGGATGGTGTTGATGTCCAGGTGGTTGGTCGGTTCGTCGAGCAGCAGCACGTCCGGGTCGGAGAACAGCGCCTGGGCCAGCAGCACGCGCAGTTTCCAGCCCGGGGCCACTTCGCTCATCGGGCCGAAGTGCTGCTCCAGCGGAATACCCAGGCCCAGCAGCAGCTCGCCGGCGCGGGATTCGGCGGTGTAGCCGTCCATCTCGGCGAACTCGGTTTCCAGCTCGGCGACGGCCATGCCGTCTTCTTCGGTCATTTCCGGCAGCGAGTAGATACGGTCGCGCTCGGCCTTGACCTTCCACAGCTGCTCGTGGCCCATGATCACGGTGTCGATCACGGTGAACTCTTCGTAGGCGAACTGATCCTGGCGCAGTTTGCCCAGGCGGGTGTTCGGCTCGAGCATCACCTGGCCGCCGGAGGGCTCCAGGTCGCCGCCGAGGATCTTCATGAAGGTCGACTTGCCGCAACCGTTGGCGCCGATCAGGCCGTAGCGGTTGCCGTTGTTGAATTTGACCGAGACGTTCTCGAACAGCGGCTTGGAGCCGAACTGCATGGTGATATTAGCGGTGGAGATCAAGTGCCTTACCTATCAATAACTTACGTGGCGTCTTTGCAGCTACGGAGCAATTTCGGACCAATCTGGAGCTTTTCGAGCTCCTGCCAGTCGCTTGACGAGTTGATCCAGCGTGCATACGCCGATGAGAGCATTTGCACGCTGTGCCCGAGCTGTTGGGCGAAAAATGCGGGGGTTGAGGCCGAACATTGCGCGCATTGTCGCATAGGTATGAAGACAGTTGTATGGGGACTGACGGCTGAGCCCATGCTCTTTCACCACAGGCATCGATCGGATGACTGCTCGGCATGATTATCAGGTTGCAGGCAGATTGACATCAGCCTGCAACCAACGGTGCGCTTACTTGCCTTTGCCCGAAGCGTCCTGCTCGACCATCAGGTCCAGCACGTAGACTTGCGATGGAGCATCGGCGGGTGGGTTCTTCCATTCGTATTGCTTCACTCGCAACACGGTGCGCACGCCGTCATGGTGCTCATAGCCTTCGATGGACTGGTACAGCGGATGCCAGGTGCCTTCGGTCGGCAGTTGCAGGCCGGCGTCGTCATAACGGCGTTCGCGTACCTGCAGGCACTGGTAGTTCGGGATCAGCGGGTGGCTGCACTTGACCTGCTTGGCGGCCACCTCCAGGAACTTGATCTCGCCCTTGCTCCCGTAGCGGGTCTCTGGGGTGGCTTCACCCTGGAACTTCAGCACCGAGCCGTCCTGAGCCGTCAGCTGCAGCTCAGGCTCCGGGCCGGTCGTGGTGATGACCGTGCGCAGGTCACCCTTGAACAGGCGGCCGACTTGGGCATCCAGGTCCATCAGGCGCTTGTCGCAGGCCATCAGGGTCGAGGCGAGTGGCTGCACCTTCAGTAAACCGTCCTGATAGCTGTAGCCTCCGAACTGAGCGTTGCAGCCGCCGCTGATGTTCAGTTTCTTGTCGAAGAAGTTCAGCCGCAGCTTGCGTTCGACGCCATTGTCCAGGCTGGCGATTGGATTGCCGGAAGCATCTTTGGCGGATGCCAGGTTCCAGTAGTAGGCCGAGAGTGCTGGCTGGGCTGCGACAGACGAGGAAGTGGTGGGCATGGAAGGCGACCCTTCATGGGAAGTGGTAGCCGGGGTGCACGCCTGAAGCAGGGCTGCACAGACGGCAACAAGGAGAATGTTGTGTTTCATGGTTCGCTCTTTCAGCCTTGATAAGTGGTAGCTGCCCCCGCAGAGGGGGCGCGCGGGTGAACTGGGAAGTCGAGGCCGTCCTGGAAGGGAGCCGCGATGTGGATCCTGTCAGCCCGCAAGTCGAGTCGGGCGACCTTAGGCTTTGTACGAAAAGTGTCTGCGCGACGATCATGCTGCGTTGAAAACAGGCTCGGAATGCTCATTGACAACCAGTCAAGTCGTGCGCGACTCCGACCGTTCCTCGCCTGTTTTCGCCTTGCCTGATCGCCGCTCGACGACTTTTCGTACAAACCCTAGTCTGACCGATGGCAAACAGACAGCATCCGTCACGTTCAGTTTCACGGACCTGGCAATCTGGCGATCTGGAAATGTTGCCAAATCTTTCGGGGTACATCTCGTTGCAAGTCGTTGAATTAAATGAAGGCGGGCGGTGTGCTTACGCCTGCCGGCGCCAATCACTGCATGTGCGACGCGGCAAAACGGCCTTGAGCATCCTGTGCAACCTTCGATACTTCGCAGCGCCATCTGGCACTTTGAACTCATTCAACGAGGGTAGGACGATGACGATCAAGGAAGAGTTGGGCCAGCCTCAGAGCCATTCGATCGAACTTGACGAGGTGAGCAAGGAGGCTGTAAGCACTCGCGCCGCGTTGACTTCCAACCTGTCTGGCAGCTTCGATCAGTACCCGACCAAGAAGGGCGACTTTGCAATCGATGGTTATCTGCTGGACTACAGCTCACCCAAGCAAGGTTGCTGGGTGGACGGTATCACCGTTTATGGCGATATCTATATCGGCAAGCAGAATTGGGGCACCTATACCCGCCCTGTGTTTGCCTATCTGCAATATGTGGAGACCATCTCCATTCCCCAGAATGTGACCACCACGCTCAGTTATCAGCTGACCAAGGGCCACACCCAATCCTTCGAATCCAGTGTCAACGCCAAGTACAGCGTTGGCGCCAACATCGATATCGTCAACGTGGGTTCGGAGATTTCCACCGGGTTTACACGCAGCGAGTCCTGGTCCACCACGCAGTCGTTTACCGATACCACTGAAATGAAGGGGCCTGGGACTTTTGTCATCTACCAGGTCGTGCTGGTCTATGCGCATAACGCCACTTCGGCTGGGCGGCAGAATGCCAACGTGTTCGCCTACAGCAAGACCCAGCCGGTGGGCTCGCGGGTCGACCTGTACTACCTGTCGGCAATCACCCAGCGCAAGCGGGTCATCGTTCCGTCGGGCAATGCCGTCCCGCCGCTGGATTGGGACACGGTGCAACGCAACGTGTTGATGGAAAACTACAATCCGGGCAGTAACAGTGGGCACTTCGGCTTCGACTGGAGCGCCTACAACGATCCTCATCGCCGTTATTGAGCCTGGGGTACTACCGGGCGAGGGCGTTGCCTGGTTGTTCAGGCGATACAGGGGGCGCTTGGCAGAGGGCAGCAATGGCTCAGAATGCCGTCACTATCGCGAGGGCCAGCTGATCATCCGTCATGGGCGCAGGGTCGTGGGCAGCGTGATAGTAACGGACGGCCTGCTCGAACTGCGCCCCTCGTATCTCGCCCCCTGAGCCAATGAAGGTGAGTGCATCGGCCTTGGCGGGCTTGAAGTTGTCCTTCGCCGATTCGGAAAGCGCGGTGGTTGCTGTCAAGGGAGTGAAAGGGAGTATCGTTATCATCAACATGACCCCTTCGTATGTACCTTTTTTTCGTCCGCCAAACCTTGTGCGGTGATCGTTGCCAGGAGGGCAACGACCAGGGTTTTCCATGCCGCCATGCGTGCTGCTTCCGTGCCGCCAAGTTCTGAGGCGCCACGATAGCAAACCTGGAGTGCTCACTGACAATAAAGAACCTGACGGCAACACGCTCAGGTTTGTACAGCGGCCGTGGATTTTACCTTCCGGGCGGTCAATTTGGCGGCGTGCAAGCTGGCTATGTTGTTCAGTCCATGGTCGAGCGCTTCGAGTGCCTGTCTTTTATCCATGGTCTTGCGACCTTCCTGCGCCGGGGCACTGCGTGCCGACATCGGCCAGCTTTCGTCTGGTGTGGATTGCAACCCGCTGGGCGACATATGCACATGCAATTGTCGACGACGTTGCTGCACCAACTTATGGATGTGTTTCATGGGCGTGCACCTCGGGGGTGTCTTCTTGGTCGTGCCACAGGGACTGCCCACCAGTAGACGCCTGTTTCGCTGACCTGAGTGGCATGGCAGACCAGCGGTGCGGCCCATGCGGATGAACGTTGCAGTCACGCCTTTGGCCCCTTCAAGCCACCCGATGGCTATCGCGAATCTGCATAGCGTGGCGACCCAGCGCGGCTAAAATAGTTAGCTAGCGTAGCATTTGGGTGTCTACCGCGACTTCATAACTAAAAAGGGCAATCGGTTCTCAGCTTCCAATGTTTCTCGGTGGGGGATCGGAAGGTGTCGCATGAAAGGCTCAGTGAGGGTCAAGCGGTCGAAGGCGGTTTTCACGGTGTTGCTGCTGGCCAGTGTTTCCAGCCTGTTGCTGGACGGTTGCGCGAACAACACGGATGTTCGCGCAGGGCATGACTACACGTCCGGCATGACCGCAAAGAACCCGCCGCAGTACCTGGGCTGCGTACAAGGTGAGTTGCAAGGTGGTGCAAAGACTTACCTGCAGCAAAGCAACAACACGGTTGAGCTCTTCGTCGACAGCACCGACCCTCACAAAGCCTCTGGCCTGGTCGAGATGCGGCAGGTGGATGGGCAGTACAAGTTCCTCGCCTACCAGCGCGATGCCTGGTACGACAATGGGCGCCTGCTCGACGCCGCGCTCATGTGTTCGCGGGCCTAGCCAACTTATTCATGCCTGGGCCAAGTTTCGGCCCGGGCATGAAGAAGCGGGCAAGAATGCGGATGCATCGCCGCGAAGGGATGCGTAGAGTGGGCCATCGTTTTTTCCCGGCAGGAGCCCGCCATGTCGAACGCTTTCACGCTACAGTCTTCCCCCGTCGGCACCCTCACCCTGGTGGCCCGTGGCGAGTGCCTGGCCGCCGTGCTCTGGGAGCATGAGCACAGCAACCGCGTGCGGCTGGGCGAGTTGCACCGCGATGATCATCATCCCGTGCTGCGTGAAACCGCCCGCCAACTGGGCGAGTACTTCGCCGGCACGCGGCAGCATTTCGAGCTGGACCTGGACTTCGCCGGCACCGAGTTCCAGCGCCAGGTCTGGGCGGCGCTGCTGACCATCCCCTTCGGTGAGACCCGCAGCTACAGCGACATCGCCCGGCAGATCGGCAACCCCGACGCGGTGCGGGCGGTTGGCGCGGCCAACGGGCGCAACCCGATCTCGATCATCGCCCCGTGCCACCGGGTGATCGGCGCGTCCGGCAACCTCACGGGTTTTGCGGGTGGGCTGCCGGCCAAACAGTTCCTGCTGGCGCTGGAAGGGCGACAGAGCCTGGCACTGGACTTCTGAGGGCTCAACCGAGCCAGGCGCAGAGCAACCCCAGCACGACGGTAAGCAGTGTCCCGGCGAACAGGCCGTAGTGGCGATGAGCACGGCGGGCATGGGCCTGCACTTCACGCAGGTACTGACCAGGAGGCGGGCCTTCGGGGCGATGGCACTGTGATCGGCATCTGGATGTGCACATCGCCTTGAAGCGTCGACCCATGGCCGACGGCCGGTGCCAGGTGCTGGTGAGCACGGTGGTGCGCACCCATAACCTGCTGGGGTGGCTCTACATGCTGCCCGTGGCGCCGTTCCACAGGCTGATCGCACCGCTGGCGCTGGCCCGCTTGCGCGATTGAGTTCAGGAGGGCGGCAACTGGGCGAAGCGCTGGCGGAACCAGTCGCTGAGCAGGGCCTTCTCGGCGAACAGGCGGTCACCGCTGGCCTGGCGGCCGGGGCGGCTGAGGTACATCTTGTCGCTCAGGTGTTCCTGCGCCTGAACGGCGGGGTGGCCGGGTTGGGTGAGGGTGTAGACCAGGTCGATGCTGGGCCAGGTGATATCGCGCATGAAACGCACATCGTAGGCGCGGCTGTGCCAGGGTTCGAAACGCCCCGCCAGGTCGATGTCGCGGATATCGATGACCAGCTGTTGGCCGGGTTTCAGGTAGCGCTGGCCGAGCTTCTGCAGGTGGGTGGTGATGGCCTGCATCACCTGGGTCTCGGCGCCATGCTCGTAGCCAGCGCTGTCGAGGCTGGCATCGCGAAAGTTCTCCGGGTGTTCGAATTGCACCTCGACCTGTGCGGCCGGGGTGCCCTGTGCCATGCTGTCAAATGCCAGCACCATCAGTACGGCACAGGCCAGGGTGGTACGCATGCTGCACCTCCGGGTGTGGACGGTCTGCCTGACCATTTTACGCCTGTGCCGGGGAAGTCGCAGAGGACGATGCAATGAGCCGTTATCGGCGGATAGCCGCCAACACCCGCGGGCGCGACCTGGCCGTGGGCGATATCCATGGGCATTTCCAGCGCTTGCAAGCCTGCCTGGAGGACGTGGGTTTCGATCCGCGGGTCGATCGCCTGTTCAGCGTGGGCGACTTGGTCGACCGTGGGCCGGACAGCGAGAAAGCCCTGGAATGGCTGGCCGAGCCTTGGTTTCATGCGGTGCAGGGCAACCACGAGACACTGGCAATCAATCACCTGTATGGCGGGCGGGTTGACCTGGACATGTACCGTGCGGCGGGGGGTGGCTGGTTTATCGACCTGCCGGAGCATGAGCAGGAGCCTTTCGTGGAAGCGTTCCTGACGATGCCCATCGCGCTGGAGGTCGAAACCTTCCATGGGCCGATCGGCCTGCTGCATGCCGACAGCCCGTTCAGTGACTGGGCGGCACTGAAGGAGAGCCTGCAGAACGACGACGACCCTGATGTGCGGGAAATCTGCCAGTGGTCGCGGCGGCGGCTGCGGGAGGGTGACGAGCAGTGGGTCGAAGGGCTGCGTGCCCTGGTGGTCGGGCATACGCCGCTGCTCCGGATGAAAGTGCTTGGCAATGTCTGGCACCTCGATACCGGCGGCTGGGGCAGTGGTCACTTCAGCTTGCTCGACCTCGCATCGCTGACACTGGTCAACCCCATGCCAGGTGAATAAGCACGCCGCCTGCCAGCAGGATCAGCATCATTCCGGACGCCCGCTCAAGCCACGGCAGCAGCCGGGCGAACCGGCGCAGTACCCGCGGGTTGCCGATGGCCAGGGCGACCAGCAGGTCCCAGGCCAGGACGATACTGAACATCCAGAGACCGTAGCCGACCTTGAGCCAGGCCCCTTCGCTGGCGACCAGGCTCGCCAGGCTGGCATAGAACAGCGCGTTCTTCGGGTTGAGAACGCCCGAGGCGAGGCCCATGCCCAGGCTGGCAAGCCAGTCACCGGGTGATCCCGCGCCAGTTCTTTGCGCACCGGCCAGGCTGCTGTGCCCGGCATGCCTCAGGAACAGCTGCCCGATGTAGATCAGATAACCGCAGCCTGCCAGTTGCAGGGCCATGAACAAGGCGCTGCCATCGTGCAGGATGGACACCCCGGCGAAGGCCACGCAGATGAACAGGCCATTGGCCAGGGCGATGCCCAGGCAGGCGCCGCTGGCCACGCGCCAACCGGCGTTGACCGAAGTGCGGGCGACCAGGAAAAAGTCCGGGCCGGGGGAGAGCAGGGCGAGGAAGTGGGCGGCGGCGATGAGCAGGAACTGTTCCATGGGGCGGTTTTCGTGTGAAGGGAAAGCCGTAGTCTGTCGACGGCCTTTCAGGGGGTATTGAAGAAAATTGCACAAACCTGACCCCTGTAGGAGCCAGCCTTGCTGGCGAAGGGCATTGCAGGGTGTTGGCAGGCAAGGCTGCGCCTTGCGTTCGCCAGCAAGGCTGGCTCCTACCCGTGGGCGCGGCGGTAGGTGCCGGGTGTCACACCCGCGTGGGCCTTGAACACCCTTTGAAAATGACTCTGGTCGGCGAAGCCCAGTCGATAGGCGACCTCCGCCAACCCATGCCCCTGGCGCAACAGCTGGCGCGCCTTGTTCACCCGCGCATTGAGCAGGTAGGCGTGGGGTGTCATGCCGGTCGCGGCGTTGAATGCGCGGATCAGTTGATAACGCCCCAACCGCGCCTGTTGTGCCAGGCGGTCAAGGCTCAAAGTCGCCAGGTCGTTGTCATCGACACGTGCGATCAACTCCTGCAGGATCGAGGGCGGTAGCGGCGGGGCTGGCTGCAACGCAGGATGTCCGGAGAAGTCGTGGTCGCCGATGAACGTCACCAACGCCGCGTCCTTTTCGATTGGCGTGACGGGTGAAAACAGCAGTGCATTGAGCGCGCAGAACTGCCGATACAGCACCCGCGAACGACTGATCCGCGCCAGTGCCCCAGGCTCGCCGGCGGCGATCCCGGACTCCAGGCGCAGGTCGCGCAGCCAGTCGGCGTCCAGGTGCAGCATCTGGTAGCTCCAGGCCTGGCCAGGTTCTGGGTTGCAGGCATGCACCCGCTGCGCCGGGACCAGCACCAGGGTGCCGGGCGTAAGGCGCGCTTCACCTTCTCCCGCGCCGGTAAAGCGGCTGAAACCAGCATCCACCGCGCCGATGGAAAAGGTCGGATGGCTGTGGGCCTTGTAGCAGGCGCGGCTGTGGCAGGCGCGTCGGCTCTCGACATGGGGCAGGGCCGGGTCGTGCCAGATTTCACTGCTCGAAGAAGGCATGGCAAGGGCCAGGGGTATCCGAAGACGGCAGCAGTGTAATCGCTGGCGACTGTTGCGGCCATTTGCCGTGTGACTGTGCTTGACGCAAGCACTGGCCGGGCGCGACGCTGCGTGGTCCTTGAAGGAGAAGAAGAATGGACCTGTCGAGCCTGTTGCTGTTCATCCCTGCCTGCTTTGCCCTGAACATGGCCCCCGGGCCGAACAACCTGCTGTCGCTGCACAACGCCAGCCGCTATGGCCTGCGCACCGCCTGCGTGGCCGGTGGCGGGCGCCTGCTGGCGTTCAGCGGCATGATCGCCCTGGCCGCCATGGGCCTGGCGGTGGTGTTGCATACCAGCGAGTACCTGTTCCTGGCGATCAAGGTGCTGGGCGCGGGTTACCTGTTCTACATTGCCTGGCAGCTGTGGCGAGCGCCGGTGGGCGAGGCGCAGGTGACGGGGGAGCAGCCGCGAGGGACGTGGAAGCTGGCGCGCCAGGAGTTCTGGGTGGCGGCCGGCAATCCGAAGGCGATCCTGATCTTCACCGCCTTCCTGCCGCAGTTCGTCACCGTAGGCGGTGCCACGCCAGTCAGCGAACAGTTCCTGCAACTGGGCGTGCTGTTCCTGCTGCTGGAGTGGGCGGCCATCGCCATCTACGCCGGGTTGGGCGCCTACTTGCAGCGTTGGTTCGAGCGCCCCGGGCCGCGCCGGGTGTTCAACCGGGTCAGCGCTTCGTTACTGGGCGCCGCAGGGCTGGGGTTGTTGGCTGCCCGTCGTTAGAACTGCCAGCGTACCCCCAGGTTCATACCGCTGGCTTCCTGCTGGCGGCTGTCGAGATTGCCGCTGTACCACACGCCGCCGTGCACGCTCAGGGCATTGCTGAGCTGGGCCACCAGGCCGGCTTCAAACTGCAGAGATGTGTAGCGATAGTCGGTCTTGATCTTGTCCGCACGATCGAAAGTCAGGGTGTCGCGGCCACCGTCCCCATGCCACAGGTCGAGTTGGACATAGGGTTGCAGCAGGCGCGCAGCCAATTGCTCGAAAGCACCCTCCAGGCGTACGCCCAGGCGACCGGTCAATTCGACCTGGGCGTCGTGGCTGACGCGTGAAACGCTGTCGCTGGCACTGTCCAGCGCGGTCTTCTGGGCAATCAACTGGGCTTGGGGCTCCAGCGTCCAATGCTGCGACAAGGCGATGGGGTAGCCCGTTTCGACCGAGGCCGTCCAGGCATGGCCTTCGATATCGAGCTTGTCGCCCCGCTCGGAGCGGGCGCGGCCGTCGAGGCGGGTGTACTGCAGCACACTATCGAGGTACCAGCGCTGTGGCCCGACCAGGGTCCAGTAGGCGCCGACACTGTCGCCATCGAGCTTCAGGTCGCCGACACGGCGATCCTTCACCGCCAGGGCGAACCCCTTGACGTCGGCATCCAGCCGGCTGTGGCCGAGGTACAGGCCCATGTGCTGTCGATAGCCGCTGTCGCTGGCCTGGGCATACAGGTCCTGGCCCACCTTGAATCCATACAGGTTGCCATCCAGGCTCGGGCTGACCGTGCCGCTCCACTGTTGGCGCAGATTGCCACCGTAGGCTTGGCCCCAGCTTGCGGGCAGCGCGCCATTGCCGGCGAGCAAGCGTTGGTCACCCTGGCGTTGGTGGAAGGTACCCAGTGCCTGTCGAGCGATGATCGCGGCGCCTCGGGCGGCCGTGGCATAGACCGGTACCTCGGGGCGATACAAAGGCAGGTTCTGGCCTGGCGACAGCGAGGGTAGCGCGGTCTGGCCTGGGGCTGGCGCGGCGACCGGGACGGGAATGGCGGGCTCACCCGCATTGGGTGCCGGTGGCGCCACCAGGGTGGAGCGCAAGTACCAGCTGTTCTCGCTGCCAGCGGTCACGCCACCTTTGAACAGGCGATAGTCGTAGGCCCCCGCTGAAAGCGTCTGGGTCTGGACGAATGCCGTGTCGCTGCTGGTGGCGCCTTCGCGGGCCTCCACCACCTGGATACCGTTGTGAACCGTGGCTGCGCCCACGCCGCCGAAATTGGCGACTTGCAGGTTGGTGCTGCCGGACAGGTTGCCCAAGCTCACTATCAGTCGGTCGGAGGCCGCGTCGTCACCTGCCAGCACGCTTTTGAGTTTTAGCGTGCCGTTGTCGCCAAGGTAGTCACCGTTCAGGGTGAGGCGCCCTTGGGCATCGTTGCCAGTGCTCAGGTCAATCAACCCTGCGTTGCTTACTGTTGCTTTCTGGCCTGCGGTGAACGCCGTCACCGTGCCTTGGCGTGAGGACAGCGAACTGCCGGTATCGATGGCCAGAAGCCCGGTGGCGCTGGTTGCGTCACCCAGGGTCAGGGTGTCATCGAGGCGCAGATGGCTGTTGTCGTTGAGCCTGATCGTCTCCCAGTTGATGTAGTAGGCGCCTATGCTGACCTGGCTGCCTTGGAAGACCAGGCTGTCATTGCCGGCGCCACCGTCGAGGCGCTTGACCTGGGTTTTGCTGCCGAGGCCGCTGACGGTTACCCGGTCCTCGCCCGAACCGGTGAAGACCCGGCCGCCGATGCTGCCGCCACGGAGGGTAAACGTGTCGTTGCCACGGTCACTCAGCAGGTCGCCTTCGATGCGCGTTTTGACGGCCGTGTCCTGGGACATGATGAACTCGTTGTTCGCTTGATTGAGGTCCACCTCTCCAATCGTGCCGCCCTCGAAATAGGCCAAGTCACCATTTTTGAAGACACCGACAATATGTCCGTCGGTCATCTTGAACGTATCGTGGCCATCGCGCTGGTCGAGGGACTGGACGGTGCCGCCGGTCATGGTGAAGTCGTCGATGGCCACGGTCTGCACCACCTCACCCAGGTTATCGCCCGGTGAAACCTTGAGGTCCTGGGAATGAACGAGCAGTGGCAGTGTGAGCAGGGCCAGAGTGATAGGCGCAAGCAGGCGCAGATAACGCATTGGCAGGTCTCCGTGTCCATTCGGAACTGCCTGTGTTTTAAGTAAATAACCGTTGCCGGGCAACTGGCAGAAATACCAGGTGATCCGCTGCGATCAGTCGCGGTAGAACGTCTGCACCAGGTGATAGCCGAACTTGCTCTTGATCGGCCCGTGCACCACGCGCAGGGGTTTCTTGAAGATCACCTGGTCGATGGCGCCGACCAACTGGCCCGGGCGCACTTCGCCCAGGTCGCCGCCGCGCTTGCCGGAGGGGCAGGTGGAGAACTTTTTCGCCAGCACGTCGAAGGCCTCGCCGTTGGCGATGCGCTGCTTGAGCTTCTCGGCTTCGTCAGCGGTCTTGACCAGGATGTGGCGGGCTTGGGCTTTCATGGCGAGGTACCTGTACTTCGGACGGCAGATGGAGGCCGCCATTATGCCTGACGATGGCCTCTCTGTAGGAGCGGCTTCAGCCGCGATCACCCGCGAGGCGGGTGCCAGGCACCGCGGTGCCTGCATCGCGGCTGAAGCCGCTCCTACAGCTTGAGCTCCGGGCGGTCACGGAACTGCTCCAGCGCCTCGGGGTTGGCCAGGGCATCGGTGTTCTTCACCGGCAGGCCGTGCACCACGTTGCGGATCGCCAGTTCCACCAGTTTGCCGCTGAGGGTGCGCGGGATGTCGGTGACCTGGGCGATCACGCTGGGCACATGGCGCGGCGTGGCGTACTGGCGGATCACCTGGCGGATGTGCTGGCGCAGGGCGTCGTCCAGTTGCAGGCCCTCGCGCAGGCGCACGAACAGCACCACGCGCACGTCGTTGCCCCAGTCCTGGCCGATGGCCACGCTTTCCACTACCTCCTCGACCTTTTCCACCTGGCGGTAGATTTCCGCCGTGCCGATGCGCACCCCGCCGGGGTTGAGCACGGCATCCGAGCGGCCATGGATCACCAGGCCGCCGCCGGGATACTCCTCGGCGTAGTCACCCTGGCACCAGACGTTTTCGAACTGGCTGAAATAGGCATCGTGGTAGCGACTGCCATCGGCATCCCCCCAGAACCCCAGTGGCATCGACGGGAACGGTTGGGTACAGACCAGCTCGCCTTTCTCGCCGATCACCGGCTTGCCGTGCGCGTTCCACACTTCGACCGCCATGCCCAGCGCCTTGCCGGCGATTTCGCCACGGCGTACCGGCAGCAGAGGATTGCCCGCCACGAAGCAGGCGACGATATCCGTACCGCCGGACATGGACGCCAGGCACACATCGGGTTTCACCCGGGTGTACACATAGTCGTAGCTGTGCGGCGACAACGGCGAACCGGTGCTGAGCAGCAGGCGCAGGCTGTCGAGGCGATGGGACTTCGCAGGCTCCACCCCGGCCTGCTCCAGCGCCGCCAGGTACTTGGCGCTGGTGCCGAAGGCGTGGATGCCTTCGGCGTCAATCAGGTCGAGCAGCCGCTCGGGGCCGGGGTGGAAGGGGGAACCGTCATACAACACCACGGTGGCCCCGACCGCCAGCCCGCTCACTAGCCAGTTCCACATCATCCAACCGCAGGTGGTGTAGTAGAACAGCACGTCGTCGGCCTTGAGATCGTTGTGCAGGCCGTGCTCCTTGAGGTGTTGCAGCAGCACGCCACCAGCGCGGTGGACAATGCACTTGGGCACGCCGGTGGTGCCGCTGGAGTAGAGGATGTACAGCGGGTGGTCGAAGGGCAGTGCGGTGAAGGTCGGTGCGCCACCGGGTTTGTAGAAGTCGTCCCATAGCCTGGCGTTAGCGTGGGTAAACTCGTCTGCCCGGGTATGAGAGCGTGTGTAGGGCACGACGAGCACTGTTTCCAGGCTCGGTAATTGCTCGGTGACCTGGTTGATCTTCTCCACCAGGTCGAGCGCTTTCCCCGCGTACTCGCAACCGGCGCAGACGATCAGCAAGCGTGGGGCGATCTGGCCGAAGCGGTCGATGATGCCGTGGGTGCCGAACTCGGGCGAGCAGCTTGACCAGACCGCGCCCAGGCTGGTGGTGGCGAGCATGGCCACCAGGGTTTCCCAGGTGTTGGGCATCACGGCGGCAATGCGGTCGCCGGGCTGGATGCCGGCTTGCCGGAACGCGCGCTGCAAGCCCGCAACCTGGCTGGCAAGTTCGTTGTGAGTGAGCTGGCGACGGCTGCCATCTTCGCGCACCGCGATCACTGCGGGGCGATCATCACGCCGTTGCAACACGTGTTCGGCGAAGTTGAGGGTGGCGTCGGTGAACCAGCGGGCATCGGCCATGCGTGGGCCTTCTTCCAGCACGTGGGTGTGCGGTTTGTGCCAACGGACGTGGAAGTACTCGCTGAGGGTCTGCCAGAACTGTGGACGGTGCTCGATACTCCAGCGGTGCAGGGCCGCGTAGTCGTCCAGCTGGAGGTTGAAGCGCAGGTTGACCCGGCGGCGGAAGGCGTCCATCCGGCTGGCTTCGATCCGGGACATACTGGGGCGCCAGAGTACATCGTTCATGGGAACCTCCGCTGCATAGGGGATCAAGCCGCACGGCCCACCCTCACTGGGCGAGCCAGCCACCATCGACGTTCCAGGCAGCGCCGCGGACCTGGCTGCCGGCCTCGCTGCACAGGAACAATACCAGTTCACCGAGGTGGCGGGGCGTCACGAAGGCCAGTGAAGGCTGCTTCTCGGCCAGCAGGTCGTGCTGCGCCTGCAGCGGGTCGCCACTCTCGGACGCACGATCGTCGATCTGCTTCTGCACCAGCGGGGTCAGCACCCAGCCTGGGCAGATGGCGTTGCAGGTGACGTTGCTGGTGGCCGTCTCCAGCCCGATCACCTTGGTCAGGCCGATCACACCGTGCTTGGCGGCCACATAGGCGGCCTTGCCGGTCGACCCCACCAAACCGTGCACCGAGGCGATGTTGACGATGCGCCCCCAACCGCGTGCGCGCATGCCCGGCAGTGCCAGGCGGCTGCCATGGAACACTGCCGACAGGTTGAGGGCGATGATCTTGTCCCAAGCCTCGACCGGAAATTGCTCGACCGGCGCCACGTGCTGGATGCCCGCATTGTTGACCAGGATGTCCAGCGTGCCGAACTCGCGCTCGGCCAGGGCGAACAGCTGCTCGATCTGCGCCACGTCGGACAGGTCGGCGGGGTGATGGGCGACTTTCACGCCGTGGCGGGCGATCTCGGCGATGGCCGGTGCCGGGTCGCCAAAGCCGTTGAGCAGGATGTTCGCGCCGGCCTCGGCCAGTACCTGGGCGATGCCCAGCCCGATGCCGCTGGTGGAACCGGTGACCAGTGCGGTCTTGCCTTTGAGCGTCATGCCGTTCTCCTTCATACGATGCCGGTGGCGTAGAACGTGGCGATGACCACGAACACGGCCAGGGTCTTGATCAGGGTAATACCGAAAATATCCTTGTACGCCTCACGGTGGGTCAGCCCGGTCACCGCCAGCAGGGTGATCACCGCGCCGTTGTGCGGCAGGGTGTCCATGCCGCCGCTGGCCATGGCCGCGACCCGGTGCAGCACTTCGAGGGGAATGTGCGCGGCGTTGGCGGCGGCGATGAAGCTGTCGCTCATGGCGGCGAGGGCGATGCTCATGCCGCCGGAGGCAGAGCCGGTGATGCCGGCCAGCAGGGTCACGGTGATGGCTTCGTTGACCAGCGGGTTGGGGATGCCGCGCAGGGCGTCGGCCAGTACCAGGAAGCCTGGAAGCGAGGCGATCACGGCGCCGAAGCCATACTCCGAAGCCGTGTTCATCGCCGCCAGCAAGGCACCGCTTACCGCGCTTTTGGTGCCTTCGGCCAGGCGCTGCCGAATAGTGCCGAAGGCGCACACCAGCACCAGCAGGATGCCCACCAGCAGCGCCGCCTGCACCGCCCAGATTGCCGTGAGCTTGGCCACGTCGCTCTGCACCGGCGCGGCCATGCCCGGCAATTGCAGGGTGTGGCTGGCGCCGTACCACTGCGGGATCCAGTGGGTGAACAGCAGGTTCATCACCCCCACCAGGATCAATGGCGCCAGGGCCAGCCAGGGGTTGGGCAGGGCAATGTCGTCAGCGGTTTCCGGTTCGTTGCGCAGGGTGCTGCCGTAGCCTTCACCGCGGCGCAGGGCCTTGTTGCGCTGGCGCTGCAGGTAGAGCATGCCGGTGCAGAACACGAACAGCGTGCCGATCAGCCCCAGCCAGGGCGCGGCCCAGGCGGTGGTGTTGAAGAAGGTGCTGGGGATGATGTTCTGGATCTGCGGGGTGCCGGGCAGGGCGTCCATGGTGAAGGAGAACGCGCCCAGGGCGATGGTCGCCGGGATCAGGCGCTTGGGGATGTCGCTCTGGCGGAACATCTCGGCGGCGAACGGGTAGACGGCGAACACCACCACGAACAGCGACACGCCGCCGTAGGTGAGCAGGGCGCAGACCAGCACGATCACCAGCATGGCCTGGCGGGTGCCGAGCAGACGGATGGCGGCGGCGACGATCGAGCGCGAGAAGCCGGACAATTCGATCAGCTTGCCGAACACGGCGCCGAGCAGGAACACCGGGAAGTACAGCTTGATGAAGCCGACCATCTTCTCCATGAACACCCCGGTGAACGCGGGGGCCACGGCGGCGGGGTCGGTGAGCAGCACGGCGCCGAGGGCGGCGATGGGGGCGAACAGGATGACGCTGTAGCCACGGTAGGCGGCGAGCATCAGCAGGGCGAGGGCAGCCAGGGCGATGAGCACGGTCATCGAGGGTCTCCAGGGTATTGTTTTTATGGTTGCCGGGGGAGATAGCGGGAATCGTGCCAATTGTTAAGTTGTTGATTTTATTGGGTGATATTGACGTTTAAACAAATATTGTCTCGAACTTGAGACTTTTTGGCCTGGCGGTAGCTTTGCTGCGCTTTCAAGATCGAGCGCCGCCCGCGCGGCGCATCGCGGATAAATCCGCTCCTACGTTTGTTGCAACGTGCCGCACCTGTGAGGGAATGGTTGCCCGCGTCGCGCGGATTACCATGGCTTTTCGGGCATCTGTAGGAGCGGATTCATCCGCGATACGCCGCTTGGGCGGCGCTCGATTTCAAACGCCCTGCAGCTCTCAAGGTAAAAATCTCAAAATAGAAATAAAAATCTCACTATTGAGACTAAATTCCCAGCGCCACCATCTTCTTGTACAACGTCGACCGCCCCAACCCCAACGCTTGCGCGGCCTCCGGCACATTCCCCGCATGCCGCGCCAAGGCATCCACGAGCAACCCACGCTCGAACCGTGCACAGGCCTCACGATAGTCCAGAGGGTCGGCCGCGATCGCCACCGGGCTCAACGGCCCCAATGCACTCGTCAGCTCCGGCACCCCCAGGCGCGGCTGGTCCGCCAGCAACGTCGCCCGTTCCAGCACGTTGCGTAGCTCACGAATGTTCCCCGGCCAGGCATGCCGCCCCAGCAGCGCCTGGGCCTCGGCATCCAGCTCGTACTGGCTGCCCAGCTCGGCGAGGATCGCCTCGCACAGCGCCGGCAGGTCTTCCAGCCGTTCACGCAATGGCGGCACGTCGATCGGCAGCACATTCAACCGGTAGTACAGGTCGGCCCTGAACGTGCCACGGGCCATGGCCGCCTGCAGGTCGATGGAGGTGGCGGCGATGATGCGTACGTCGCTGCGCAGCATCTGGTTGGAGCCCACCGGTTCGTACTCTTTTTCCTGCAGCACCCGCAGCAGCTTGCTCTGCAACGCCAGGGGCATGTCGCCGATCTCGTCGAGGAACAGCGTGCCGCCTTCGGCCAGCTGCAACTTGCCGCTGCGGCCCTTGCGCTCGGCGCCGGTGAAGGCGCCGGGGGCGGTGCCGAAGAACTCGGCTTCGAGCAGGGTCTCGGGGATCGCCGCGCTGTTGATGCTGACGAAGGCCTTGTGTGCTCGAGCCGAAGCGGCGTGGATGGCGTGGGCCAGCAGCTCCTTGCCGGTGCCGGTCTCGCCGAGCAGCAGCAGCGGCGAGTCGCTGCCCGCGCCACGGCGTGCGAGGCGCTTGGCTTCGAGGCACGCGGCGCTGCTGCCGACGAACTGGGCGAAGCTGTAGCGGGCCTGGCGGGCGCGCAGTTGCGAGCGGGTCGAGGCCAGTTCCTGCTGCATGCTCGAATAGCGCTTGAGCAACGGCGACAGGCTACGCAGCTCATCGAACAAGGCGAAACCGATGGCGCCGATCAATTTATCCTGGTCGTCGTGGATCGGCAGGCGCATCACCACCAGCGGTTCGTTGGGGGTGTCGAGCATGTCCAGCAGGATGGGCTTGCCGTTGTTCACCACTTCGCGCATCAGGCTACCGGGGATCACCGCCTCGCAGGGCTGGCCGATGGCGCTGGCGGCGTCGGCCAGGCCGAAGCGCCGGGCGTAGCGCTCGTTCATCCAGACGATGCGCGCCTGGCGGTCGACGATCACCGTGCCCTCGCTGGATTGCTCGATGATCTCGAACAACGAGCGGATCGCCAGTTGGCGGACCTGGGGGTAGTCCTTGAGGTTGTCGTGCATGGGTATACCTTTTTGTGTCGCCCTGGCCGGCCCTTTCGCCGGCAAAGCCGGCTCCTACAGGTTGATGCGATCCTCTGTAGGAGCCGGCTTTGCCGGCGAAAGGGCCAGTGCAGGCGACTTACCTTCGTGGATCGAACGCCTCGCGCAGCGCATCGCCGATGAATACCAGCAACGACAGGATCAGCGCCAGGGCAAAGAACGCGGTAAAGCCCAGCCACGGCGCTTCCAGGTGCTGCTTGCCCTGGGTCACCAGCTCGCCCAGCGAGGCACTGCCGGCCGGCATGCCGAAACCGAGGAAGTCCAGCGCGGTGAGGGTGGTGATCGCCCCGGTGAGCATGAAGGGGATATAGGTCAGCGTCGCGTTCATGGCGTTGGGCAAGATGTGCCGTAGCATCACCTGGGTGTCCGGCAAGCCCAGTGCCCGCGCGGCTTTCACGTACTCAAGGTTGCGCCCGCGGAGAAACTCGGCGCGCACCACATCGACCAGGGCGAGCCACGAGAACAGCGCCATGATCCCCAGCAGCCACCAGAAATCCGGCTCGACGAAACCGGACAGGATGATCAGCAGGTACAGCACCGGCAACCCTGACCACACTTCCAGCAAACGTTGCCCGAGCAGGTCGACCCAGCCGCCGTGGTAACCCTGCAGGGCGCCGGCGGTCACGCCGATCAGCACGCTGAGCACGGTCAGGGCGAAGGCGAACAGCAGCGACACCCGGGTGCCGTACAGCACCCGGGCCAGCACATCACGGCCCTGGTCGTCGGTGCCCAGCCAGTTGCTCGCGCTGGGTGGGCTCGGGGTCGGCACCTGCAAGTCGTAGTTGGGGGTGTCGGCGCTGAACGGGATCGGCGCGAACAGCATCCAGCCACACTGGCCCTCGATCAGCTGGCGCACGTACTGGCTGCGGTAGTCGGGCTGGAACGGCAACTGGCCGCCGAACTGCTGCTCGGTGTAGCGCTTGAGCGCGGGGGTGTACAACTCGCCCTGGTAGGCAAGCAGCAGGGGCTTGTCGTTGGCCACCAGTTCGGCGCCCAGGCTCAGCAGCAGAAGGCCGGTGAACAGCCACAGCGAAACCCAGCCCCGGCGATTGGCGCGAAAGCGCCGCAGGCGGCGCAGGGAAATGGGGGAGAGCATCAGTGCGCCCTCGCGTCGAAATCGATGCGCGGGTCGAGCGCGGTATAGCACAGGTCGCCGACCAGGCGGATCAGCAACCCGGCCAGGGTGAAGATGAACAGCGTGCCGAACACCACCGGGTAGTCCCGCGACACCGCCGCCTCGTAGCTCATGCGCCCGAGGCCGTCGAGGGAGAAGATCACCTCGATCAGCAGGGAACCGGCGAAGAACACCGTGATCAACGCCTGGGGCAGGCCGGCCACCACCAGCAGCATGGCGTTGCGCAGCACATGGCCGTACAGCACCCGGCGCTCGCTCAGGCCCTTGGCCCGGGCGGTGACCACGTACTGGCGGGCGATCTCGTCGAGGAAGGCGTTCTTGGTCAGCAGGGTCAGGGTGGCGAAGCCGCCGATCACCAGGGCGCCCACTGGCAGCACCAGGTGCCAGAAGTAGTCGGCGAGCTTGCCCAGCAGGCTGAGCTGGTCGAAGTCGTCCGACACCAGCCCGCGCACCGGGAACCAGTTCAGCGAGGTGCCGCCGGCGAACAGCACGATCAGCAGCAGGGCGAACAGGAACGAGGGCAGGGCGTAGCCGATCACGATCAGCGCGCTGCTCCAGGCGTCGAAGCGGCTGCCATGGCGCACCGCCTTGCGGATGCCCAGCGGGATCGACACCAGGTAGGTGATCAGCGTCGCCCAGAAGCCCAGCGACAAGGTCACCGGCAGCTTCTCGAGGATCAGGTCGGTGACCTTGGCGCCGCGAAAGAAACTCTGGCCGAAGTCCAGCCGCGCATATTGGCCGAGCATCAGCCACAGGCGCTCGGGGGCGGACTTGTCGAAACCGTACTGGCGCTTGATCTCTTCGATCAGCTTCGGGTCCAGGCCGCGGGTAGCGCGGGACTCGCTGTGCACGGCCTCGACCCGCGCGCCGGGCGCGCCGCCGCCAAGCCCTTGCAGGCGTGCCACCGCCTGCTCCACCGGGCCGCCGGGGGCGGCCTGGACGATGGCGAAGTTGACCAGCAGGATCGCCAGCAGCGTGGGGATGATCAGCAGCAGGCGGCGCAGGATATAGGCGGTCATGGTGAGGTGTTCCGCAGCGCGTCCATCTGCCGGTTGGTCAGCGCCGTGGGGCTGACTTCCCACCAGGTGTCCAGGCCTTCGTCATAGGTGGCCTGCACCTTGGGCCGGCCGAAGCGGTTCCACCACACGGTGGAGCTGCCGGGTGGGTAGTAGTTGGGGATCCAGTAGCAGTTCCATTGCAGCACCCGGTCCAGGGCATGGGCGTGGCGCAGCATGTCGGCCTGGGTGTTGGCGCGTACCAGCCCATCGATCAGGTGGTCCACGGCCGGGTCCTTGAGCACCATCTGGTTGTTCGACCCCGGGTCGTTGGCCGCCGCCGAACCGAAGTAGTTGTACAGCTCGCTGCCCGGCGACAGGGTCACCGGGTAGCCGGCGACGATCATGTCATAGTCGCGGGCCATCAGCCGGTTGACGTACTGCGCCGAGTCGACGTTGCGGATATTCAGCTCGATGCCGATCTGTGCCAGGTTGCGCTTCCATGGCAGCAGCAGGCGCTCCATGCCCGACTGGCCGTTGAGGAAGGTGAAGCTCAGCGGTTCGCCCTGGGCGTTGACCAGGCGGTCGCCATCCGGGTGCCAGCCTGCTGCCTGAAGCAGGGCGAGAGCCTGCAACTGTTGCGGGCGGATGAGGCCCGAGCCGTCGGTGACCGGTGCCGTGAACACCTGGTCGAACACTTCCTTCGGCACCTGGCCGCGCAGCGGTTCGAGCAGCTTGAGCTCGTCCGCGTCGGGCAGCGCGCGGGCCGCCAGCGGGGTGTTGGAGAACAGGCTCTGCTGGCGGATGTACAGGTTGCGCATCATCTGCCGGTTGCTCCATTCGAAGTCCCAGAGCAGGGCCAGGGCCTGGCGCACGCGGCGGTCCTTGAACTGCGGCTGGTCCAGGTTGAACACGAAGCCCTGGGCAACCTGGGGCTTGGCCGGGCCGAGCTGGGCGCGTTGCAGGCGCCCGTCGTCCAGCGCCGCGCCGTTGTAGCCGAGGGTGTAGGCGGTGGCGGAGAACTCGCGGTTGTAGTCGTAGCCGCCGCCCTTGAGCACCTGCCGCGCCACCTCGGTGTCGCCGAAGTACTCGATGCGCAGGTGCTCGAAGTTGTACAGGCCACGGGTGGCCGGCAGGTCCCTGGCCCACCAGTTCGGGTCGCGGGCGAAGGTGATGCTGCGGCCGTTGTCGATCCGCTCGATGCGGTAGGGGCCGCTGCCCACCGGCTTGTCGAAGCCCGCGCCGTTGGCGAAGTCGCGCTCTTGCCAGTCGTGCTCGGGCAGTACCGGCAGGCTGGCGAGGTCGAGCGGCAGGGTGCGGCCGTGGGGCTGCTTCAAGTCAAAGCGCACGCGCAACGGGCCCTCGACCATCACTCCGGCCACGTCGGCGAATTGGGTGCGGTACTTGAGGCTGCCCTTGCTCATCAGCAGCTCGAAGGTGAAGCGCACGTCCTCGGCGCGCACCGGCTTGCCATCGGCGAAGGTGGCGCGCGGGTCGATGTCGAAACGCAGCCAGGCATCCTCCGGGCCACGCTCCATGCGCCGGGCGATCAGGCCATAGACGCTGTAGGGCTCGTCGAGCGAACGCAGCGCCAGGGGCGCGTACAGCCAGCCATCGACCTGGCTGACGCCGATGCCTTTGTCGATGTAGGGCAGGACATGGTCGAACTGGCCGATCTCGAGGGCCGAGCGGCGCAGGCTGCCGCCCTTGGGGGCGTCGGGGTTGACGTAGGCGAAGTGCGGGAAGCGTTCGGGGTAGCGGGGGGCCTCACCGTAGACGGTGAGCGCGTGGGTCGGGGCGGCGCTGGCCATGCACGACAACATCAGCCAAAAGAGACCCTGTAGGAGCGGATTCATCCGCGATAGCGCCCTCCCAGGCAACAACATTGCCTGACCCGGCGCTATCGCGGATGAATCCGCTCCTACAGGTGCGGTCATCGTCGGCGATGACTTAGTCCTGACGGCTGGTCACTTCCAGCAGGTGGTAGCCGAACTGGGTCTTCACCGGACCCTGGACGACGTTCAGCGGCGCGCTGAAGACCACGGTGTCGAACTCCTTGACCATCTGGCCCGGGCCGAACGAACCCAGGTCGCCGCCCTGGCGGCTGGACGGGCAGGTGGAGTTGGCCTTGGCGATTTCGGCGAAGTCGGCACCGGCTTCGATTTGCGCTTTGAGTTCGTTGCACTTGTCTTCGCTGCTGACGAGGATGTGGCGGGCAGTGGCGCGGGCCATGGATATTGCTCCTTTGAGGTAAAGCCGCAAGCCTAGCGCAAAGCGCGTGCGCTGTCTGTCCCCAGCACCTGGGCCATGGCGCGCGACCTAGCATTATTACCAGTTGTGCCGCCGCTATGGGCTGCCGTTCAATCGGGTGACCGTAGACCCAACCTCCCATTTGCATAGGAGTTCGAGCATGGCTAATGATGCACAGGCGGGTATCAGCGCAGCGCAGGACAGCGAGGATTCTCTGCAGGATCTGCTGGACGCCTACAACAAGCGCCGTTTCACGCCGTCGATCAATGATGCGGGTACCCTTGATCGCCTTTATATCCCTCGTCACATATACCCCTTGAAGACAGAAGGCGCGGATGTCGGGGTCAACTGGCATATGGTCAAGGCGGGCATCGCCGGCCTGGAAGTCATCGTGCAAGCCTACGTCAACATGGCGATGGGGGATATCATCGATGTGTTCTGGCGCAACCTGAAAGTGGCCAGCGGCGTTGTCGCAGCGCCGCCTGCCGACGGGCAAGCGCCGAATCCCGGTCAGCCGGGCGCCCATTTCCTCCTGTATGTGGCGGCGGAGAAAGTCCCGGGGTTCGTCCGGTCCGGTATCCCGCCTTCGCCGGAGCAGATTCAAGGGGTGGTCTCCGAACTGTGGTACACCGTCAAACGCCTAGGTTCGACGAACGCCGAATCGAGCAAGCGCTTGAACGTGTTGAGCCGAATGGTAGAGCCAGGGGGCGTTGATCCTGAACCCGACAGGCCTGGTCATTTCCGCTTGGAGCCAGCCCAGGTAGCGGTGCCTGCGGGGGGCGTGACGGGTAAGCAGGATATCCAGGTCACCCTCAAGCCATACCTCTACATGCGGGCTTACGACCTCATCGTGTTGAGTTGGGGCGGTATATTTGTCAAGCGTGAGGTTCTGCCGGCAGAAGTCGGCAAGCCATTGGTCATCACGGTAAGCAAGGCGGTGATCCGGGACGCTGGTGAGAGTGACAACCTGATTGTCAGCTATCGAATCACCGATGAGGTCCAGCGCCAGTCCAGCGATTGGTCGCTGCGTGCGTTCATCAAGGTTGAATTTGACAATGGCTCATTGCGCGCGCCTTTGATCAGGAACCCGGATCCAAGGCCCCCGCAACGAGATGTGATCGACCTTGGCAAATTGGCTGCCGCAGACCTTTCCATCATCGTCAATACACTTGGCGATACATTTGAACTGGCCTTGGATGATGTTGTACAGCTTGTCTGGCGCGGCATGACGGCGGCAGGGCAGCTACTCGAGTTTAAGCCCCCGGCACAAACGGTCGAGGACAAGCACATTGGCGATGTGTTGAAGTTCACCATTCCCAACCTGCGTTTGCTGGCGTTGGGGATGGGCAGCGGGATTGCCTTTTACCAGGTCACCCGAGGCAGCGAGACCTTTCTCTCCAAACGCACGTTCGTCTCCTTCATCGGCCAGGCCAGAGGGTTGGCCAGGCCGATCCTGGTCGAGGCCAAGGATGACAGGGTCGAGGCCGACAGCGAGACCGCCACGGTGCTTATCGAGGCTGCCGTCGGCCTGCTGGCAGGCGATTGGGTGAGATTGCGCTGGGAGGGGACCCGGGCGGATGGTAGCCAACTGCTCTATACCCAGCGTCGCCAAGTGCGGCCGGCACAGGTAGGCAAGGACTTCCTGCTCATCGTCCCTGTCGCTGGGAACCTCGCGCCGCTTGATCACGGCAGCCTGCAGCTTAGCTATCAGGTCGAGCGGGCTGGCCTGCCGGTACCGCTGGAGTCTGAATCGACCTTCGTGGGGGTCGGTAGAGGGTTGAATGACTTGCCAGCACCGGAAACAGAGCCTGTATTTGCCGACGGCAATGTCAATCCGCGGGACCATGCGGCCATCGAAGTTAAGGTGAGTTTCTTTGCCGACCCGGCATCGGGTAAGCGAATCCGCTTGAATTGGCCCAACTGGCAAGGCGCGGTCGAGGACCTTGTGCAAGAACCGCAACTGAGCGAGGCCGCCTACTTCTACATCGACCAGGCGCAGTTGCTTGCCAACGACAACTCCACAGTGGAGATCACCTACACGATTCTTGAGGGCGGTGTGGAGGTTGGCACCTCGGAACCGCTGACCCTGAACATAGGGGTAGTCCCAAGCCAGAAACTGCCCCCGCTGCAGATCCTCGTCGATGGTAAGCTCTGGCCCGAACCCTACGCACCGGTCGCGGCCAATCAATCGGTCACCCTGCGGATGGTGGCCGCCGTCGGCTTCGAGCTCGGCGACGCGTGGGAGATCAACTGGGCCGGGCAGCATCCGGGTAGTGTTCATGTGCATGGGAAGACCATCATCGAAGGCCAGCAAGGCCTGGCGCGGGAGCACACCATCCCGGCGGACTTCGTCAGGGCCAGCAACAACGGTGATGTGGTGGTGCATTACAACGTGTTCCGGCTCAGCGGCCGTGAGCAAAATTCCGACCCCATCACGCTGCGGGTGCAGGGCTCTACGCTGCCACTGCCGATCTTTGTCGAGGCGGTCAACGGCAAGCTCAACCCGGATGATTTACCGGAGGATGTATCGGAGACTGTACCGGGTGGCGCCACGGTGCTGATTGCCGCTGCGGCACAGTTGCGCAACCGCGATCTGGTCACCCTGAGGGTCATGGGTTCGAATGGAACCGGCAAGAATTACGCGTGGACCGTGGAACCGCATGAAGCGGGCGGACAACTGCGACGCCGCGTGCCTAAGCGGGATATCCTGCAATGGCTCAACCAGGACATTGAGCTGTCCTATACGTTGTTCCGTGATTCCGGTGCGCCGGAGGGGCCTTCGGAGTCTAACCCCTACACCGTCAGCCGAGTACTCAGCAAAGGCACGATACGTGTGTTCGGTGCCCGCTACAACGCTACCACCTACCGGGCCTCGAGCTCGCCCCGGGTGCTTAGTGCGTACAGCGCCGAGGCGCAACCACGGCCGATCCTGGTGGAATGGCAGTACCAGGGCGATACCACCTGGATCGCAGGCACTAGCTGGCTAGACAAGGAGCCGCACAAGGTGCTGCGGGTGCGCAACCAGGACGATGCCATAGCGCTCAACCCCGCCAATGTGTTCGGCACCGGTAACGATACGAACGTCAACGGCACGGCGGCATTCGTCGCATTGATCGAGAATCAACCCCGCACGCCTGGGCGCTTTGCGCTGGCTTACTGGGGCATGGTGGGCTGGGGCGGGCGTGGGCCGGCGGGCGGCTCGCCCAACAACGTGGTCGGCTTGTGTGCGACCCGCAGTGCCTGCGCGGCTATATTGAGCGACCGAACCATCCTCACCTGGGGCAATGCCGCAGAGGGTAATGCGTACCCTAACGGGGACAGCACCAGATTCCGCTTCCTGCGCAGCAATTCGACCGCCTTTGTCGGTTGCCGTGAAAGCGATAGGAGCCTGGTGGGTTGGGGCACGGGCCATAATGTTGCTTCGTTCAACAATAACGTCAGGAACAATCGTGATTTCGTCGACGTCTACGGCGCGGGCCAGGCGTTCGCTGCCAAGCGCCGTGACGGTACCCTGGTCGCTTGGGGGGCATCCGGCAATGGTGACGCCATCCCTGCGGCCATCGCCAACCGTACTGACAACATTCATGTCAAAGGCAGTTACGCCGCCTTTGTGGTGCGGCGCGCCGACATGAGCGTGGAAGTCTGGGGCAACACCGGCTACGGCGGAGTTATCACGCAGGCGATCAAGAATCGTCGGGATATCGCCACACTCGAAGGCGCCACCGCCCGGGCCTTCGCGGTGCTGACCACGGGTAGCCAGGTACTGGCCTGGGGCCCAGACAGCCATGGCGGCATCGTACCGGCGGACATCGCGCTAATGACCGACATCGTCGAGGTGACCAGTACCTGGCATGCCTTCTGCGCCCGCCGACGCAGCGGGCAAGTAGTGGCCTGGGGCAACAGGAACAATGGCGGCACAGTGCCGGCCGCCATCCAGCAACTGAGCGACATCGTCCAGGTGGTGGGCAGTGCCTGGAGTTTCGCTGCGCTACGCAGCAATGGCGCCGTGGTGGCTTGGGGGCACGCGGATTCAGGGGGCGATGTCTCCCAGGTACCAGGGTTGAACAATGTGCGGGCGATCTACGCCAACAGCAATGGGTTCACGGCTTTGACTTCGGACGGCCGAGTGGTGACCTGGGGCCATGCCACTGGCGGCGGTGACAGCTCAGCTGCGCAGCGCCTGCTGCACGGCCGCCTGGTGACCGGCCATCCGGACACCACGCCTGGCGTCAAGGTGGCGGCGGAAAACGAACTGCGCCACGGCTGATATCCCACTTGCGTCCAAGCGTGCAACCAGGGCCGGCCGGCCCTGGTTGCCGAGGAGAACCTGTATGCGCAATAGATTCAAGTTGGGCCTGGCCAACGGTGGCCGGGCATGGCTGTCAGGCGTGCTGTTGAGTGCCGTTGTTGGCCCGGCGTGGGCAGCTTTGCCAGCACCGACGACCGTGCAGGTCAAGGAAGGCGGAACGCTGGACCCGAACGACATTCCTGCCAATGGGCTGAACGTCGAGACAATGACGGGTGGGCCGACATACAACCAGCAAGCCTTGGTGCTGCAGTTATTGGCCAATGGCACGGTGGTCGTCAGTCAGCGCACCGTAGTTGGGTTGTCGACCCGACCAATCCGGCTGTCGCTGGACAAGGCTCATTTCGCCTCCCACGCGGGGAGCCCGATGCAAATTCGCTACTGTGTCGGCAGTCCTGCGCTGCAAGATGCACAGGTGTGCGCCCAGCTGGCCAGCCCACCACTGTCGTTTCGGGTGGTCCAGGGCTTCGCCGGCAGCTACAGCCATGACCTGACCGGCAAAGGGTTGGTGGCGGTCTATCGCGATGGCGAAATACAGCTACCCAAGGAGGGACCAGAGCGTGAGGCATTCAGCTTCGTCCGCCAGGCACCGGGTGGGACGGACTACAAAAGTAGCGATGAGAGTGTCGCTGTTGTCGATAAGACCCAGGGCCGGGTCACTGCGCTGCGCAACGGCACTGCCACGATTACCGCCCAAGTGGCTGGCCAAGCGCAGGCCTACCAATTGACGGTGCTGGGCATTCATCAATTCGACGTCGTGGCCAGTGACGGTAGTACCTGGAACCAGGCCAGCACGCAATGCATGAGGCTTGGTTGGCGGTTGGCGCAAGCGGTGGACTTCAATGATCTAAAGGGACGGTTCCCGGCACAGATGCGTACCCTGGGACTGCCTAACTACCCGGCCTGGGGGGCCGAGGTCAACAGCAATATTGCGACCACCTTCGACCCCCGCACCGATGAAGTGACCTCCGAGGCGACTGACCCCAACCTGTTGCGCCAGGTGATCTGTTTCAAAAGCTGAATTCCATCTTCAAGGGCACTGTGATGACGGCACCACATATGCTCGCGCGGGCGCTTTCGGCGTACCTGCGTGTTTCTCTGATAGCAATCGCGGGCTTGTTACCGGCGCTGGCCTGGGCGATCTCGGGGCCGGAACTGGCGGTAAGCCTCAACCAGGCGCAGCAGAGTGACGCGGGCCGTTGCCTGAACAATCACCCTGCGTATTTCTGTAGCGGCGTGATGCTGCGCCAGCAACCTGCTGTCGCGGCTGCGAAGTTCTGGGAGCATGGCACCGAGGCAATTGCCTTGGGCGCGGAGCGCTTCGACTGGTTGCGTCACGATGTGCAAGGCTCGGGTATCACGGCGCGCAATGGCTACATCTTCGCCAGGCGTTTCGAGGCGCAGACCCAGGGCAAGGACTACCAGCTCCGGGGCGATGACGGCAGTCATCGACCCAGTGAATTGCAGGTGGTCAACTGGGACAGCTCACGCCCCCAGCTTATCCCCGTGCTGGCACTGTATTACACCACCCGCGATATCAACGGTTTGCCGGCGGCGCAGAAGGACCAGCGCGACTACTTCATGGCAACCGGTACCTGGCTGCCGGTGCTGCGGTTCGATTCGGCCTCGCCGCCAGGCAGGATGTTCAGCTTCGACCTGGCTGAGCAACTGGATACCGGTGAACGGGTGGCCGCCCGGCTCAACCAGCGCTACGCCGACACCCAGGCCCAATGCGCGGATGGCAGCCCCAGCTACAACTGCAACGGCGTGCTGATCCGGGCCACCTCGGCATCGACGGGGTTCCACTCGTGGAACCCTACAGAAGCTTCCAACCGGCGCGATGGCGTGTCATGGACTTATTTACGTGCCGACACCGGGATCTTGCGCCTGGCGAGCAATGCACCGGGGTTGATCTTCAACCGCCTCGAGATACCCTTCACCCACAAGGTGAGGATGCGCTGCGCCTATCCCGCCAATGCAGGTACCAACAGTGTACCCAACAGCTGCCGCGCCAGTTGCCTGTCGCAGAACATCACGACGGTTCCAGCCTGGCAAAGGTCCTACGGCCGAAACCCAGCGTCGAGTTGCGCTTTTAGCATGGAACCCACGCCCAGCGCTGCACAGTATCAACTGAACATCGATGTGCGAGCCAGTGCCGGTGCGCACAATGAAATCATCATCGGTGCCTGGCCGCCGAACATCCCGGAGAAATTGCCGATCGAGGCAATCTACTACCCCACTGGCAGCCGCCCTAGCCTCGCCGGTGCCCAGTACATCCAATGGGACTACTTCCGGGAAACTAAAAAGCGCGTGCCGATAGTGCAGGTCAACCTGGCCCCTGGGGCCAGGGTGTTCAGCTACTTGCCTGATGATCAGTACCTGCAGGAGCGTGCGCCCATGCAGCAGAAGTCGGAATCCTGCCCGCCCCTGGGGGAGGAGGCGATGCCACCGGGGTGTGTGATGAACTGAGGCCCGTGTGTCGCTCGATGGGGCAAGCGGGCTTTTTCTGCAAATGCAAACGGGGTGTGAGATGGACAGTGACATCGCAGTGACAGAGGCCGACGAAGAAACCCTGGAGCTGGCGCTCAGGCGTTCCAATGAGCGTTTTGCGGCGAAGGGCGGCATGGGCGTTGACGCGCTGACGTTGCCGCACTTGTTCATCCCGGGGGCGGTGGTGCTTGAGCACCTGGCGGATGTGGGCATCTACAGCAGCTTGCTCCAGCCCCACCCGCAAGGCTTGGTGGCTGTGCTACAGCGCCATGAGCGGCTGCGTGCCGGCGATCTTGTCAAGGTATTCAACCAAAGGCTTGACCAAGCACCTGTAGCGATCCATCAAATCCTTGTGGCAGCAGAGCAGGAGGGTGGCGATATTGCGCTCTACTTGCCAGCCGAGCAGGTGGTGACAGGTATCAGTGAACTGTATTGCGAAGTGACCCGCAACAATGAACAGGAGCAGGTGGGGCGCTCGGCGCCGCTGACGCTGTTGTGCAAGCCAAGCTTGCCCGGCGGCCCCGACCCCACCCCTGAGACACCTTGGCACGGCGGGCTTGCCGCACCTGAGCTGAAATCATCGGTAGCCCCAGGTGCGGCGGCCGTGGTACGGGTACTACCGTGGTTGTTCATGCAAGCGGGTGGGTTGTTGCAGCTGGCGTGGGGTAACCAACTGCTAGGGTACCGCTTCACTGACGAGGAAGTGGGGCGGGCAGTGGAAATCAAGGTGCCAGAAGCCTGCATCGTCGCGGCAGGTTGCGCCAGCCTGGTACCGGTGCGTTATCGGGTTATCGACGTGGTGGGCGATCCATCGCAGAAGTGGTCACCCGTCACCTGGGTCGCCGTGCCACCGCAGATGGGCCGGGAATCGGGGCCTGCCAACCTGTGCGATCCCCCCCGGTTGCATGGCCCGATCGAGACGCAGGAGATCGATCTGGTGGCGGGGGGGGTGCAGGTCCTGGTTTGGGCGACGGCGCAACAGATGGCGATCGGCGACAGGGTCAGGTTGCGCGTCAACGGTATTGGCTTCAGTGCCCAAGCCGCTTCCCTGAGCCTGGAGCAAGTGATCGACGAGACTGCGAAGGGCTTTTACTTCCAACTCCCGGACGATTGGCTGGCGCAACTGGCCGCAGGCTGGTTGTCACTGGCCTACGATGTGCTGCGCGGCGGTGAGGTGGTGGCAGTTTCATCGACGCGCTACTTGGAGGTGCCGGGCATCGTCACCAGCCTGGCCTACCCCGACCCTGGCGTTGTCACCGACGGATGCATCGTCTCGATGGGGACCAGTCTGGCCGTTACCGTGCGCGATCGCAGCCTGGCTTACGGCCAGCGGGTAACCTTGTGCTGGCATGGTCTCTCTGTTTGCGGGGTACCTTATGTCTGGGAGGTGACGCGCACTGTCAACCGGTCAGCGGCCGAAAAGGGCAGCCAAGTGTTCCTGGTGGCACGCGAACATCTCCAGGCTATCGCTCAGGGCAGCCTGCAACTGCACTACCGCATCGCCAGTGCCGGGCCGGCTGCTGCACGCCATTCACCGCGCCTGTGGCTAGGGATGGGGGCGCTGCAACCGACCTTGCCACCTGCCTGGGTAGCAGGTCGGGATGAGCTGGGTGACGTACGGGTTGACGCTAACCAGGCCGTGGCTGTGCAACTGGATTACCCAGAGGCCGAGCCCGATGACGGTGTCGAAGTCTACTTGGAGGTGGCGGATACCGGCGCTCGCGCCAGCCTTGCTGGCAGTGGCAACAGCTGGAGCATTGCGCCTGAGGTCGCGAACACGGTGTTGGAGCGCGGGGCAGTGCTGTACTACCGGGTGACACGCCCGGCCGACCAGCGCGTACGCTTGTCAGTCAGGCTGGCGCTTACCTTGACCGCGGGTTTGCCGTTGCGGCTGGAGAAACCGCAGGTCATGGAAGTGCTTGGGGATGGCAGCCTCGATCCGTCGAAGTCCCCGCCACAGGGCATTACCGTACGGGCAGGTCATCAGGCAGAAGGCCTACGGCCCGGAGATAGCGTGGCTTTGCATGTCCGGGGCGGCAAGCCATACGACAGTCAACCGCAGCGTTACGATGGCCGGCAACCCCTGAGCTTTCTGGTTGCCGCACGCTTGCTGACGGACAGCCTCGGCGGTGAGCTGGCGTTTTACTACAGCGTCCTACGAGGTGGACGCGAGATAGGCCACTCGCCGGTCGCCAGGCATGCGGTGCGTTACTACTTGAGTGTGGACTCAAGCCTGATGAAGCTTGATGGCATCACCGTCAAGCACCTGGCACGTGGTAAGCCGCTGAACGAGTCGATAGGCAATAGCGCCGTGAGGCATGCAGTGGGTGGGCTGCCTCCCTATCGATACGTCAGCAGCAAGCCGGCTGTGGCCTCGGTGATCGAGGGTACGGTCGTTGGCGAGAGTAATGGCACTGCCGTGATCTCGATCATCGACAGTCTCGGCACACAGGTCAGTTTCACTGTGGAAGTGACCCAGGTCTATCGCCTGGAAGTCAGGTCCGCAGCGACCGACCTTGCAGGTGCGCTGGCCTGGTGCCGCACTTGCGGCGGCACAAACTTCAGCCACGCGGCTTACATCGACTATCGGCACCGTTATGGCCCCTTGGTGCCCTACCTTGGGCAGGGATATACCTGGATGTGCGAACCCGCCGCTCAGTACACCGGTTACAAGCAGGCAGTGGCGTTACGCAAGAGTGACGGCGCCATGATGATGCCGGCAATCAGCGCCAAGTATGCGGCGGTGTGCATGGTTCCCTACACGTTGGCGTAGGCGGTGTATTGGTCTAATCAGGAGTGCAGGCATGCGCTGCAGAACGGTGGTTGGCAAAATGTTGAGCAAGGCGGCGATGGCCTGGGTAATCGGCTTGTTGCCGATGCCGGATGCCTATGCCATGAGTGGTTTGGAAACCGCTATTGCCCTCAACCAACGGGTGGCGGCAACCCCCGAGCGATGTATGAACAATACCCCAGAGGACGCCTGCAGTGGCGTGTTGATGCGGCCGATGAGCGAGGCGCATCAGCGCGAGTTCTGGCGACACGACTCCCTGGCTCAGTGGCAGCAATACGAGGCTTTCCAGCTCTTGCGCCGGGATGGCAAGGGGGTCGCCAATCCCGAGCGTAGCGGTTATATCCTGCATGCGGGGATTGAGGCCTCGACCCTGGACAAGCCGTACCAGGTCGTCGCGCGCGAGGGCAACGAGGTTCGCGTGGCGTACTGGGATGACAAGCAGCCGAAGCAGTTGGCGGTGCAGGCTATCTATTACCAACCAGGCTTGCCTGAAGCCCTGCTGCGTGCGCAGCGCAGCCAGTTGGCCTGGTTCCAGGCCACCGGCCAGTGGTTGCCGGTGCTGCGCTATGTTGCCGGGGACTTGCCCTTTGGTTTCGCCCAAAGCGAGCAGTTGTACAACGGCTACGCGGTCGCCAAGGCGATCAATGAAAGGTACACCAGTAAGGATACCGTGTGTGCGGGTGGCCGTGCCCGCTTCTACTGCAACGGCGTATGGGTGCGTACAGTCGATAACGACCAGTACAAGGCCTGGAACCCGGTGCCGACCGACTTCACCAAGGAGCAAGGCGTGTCGTTTGCCTATTTCGCCCACGACACGAGTGTGTTCAAGACCTACAAGGCACAAGGCTTTGTGTTGTTCGCCTCGGAGTACCCAGTGACAACGCCTATTCTGCCGATGTGCGTGTACCCTTTCGATGCTGGGACGCGGCTCAATCGCGAAGTCTGCAGTTTTCGTGGACGTTGTGGCGCACTCCAGCCACAGAGCTGGCTTGCCACTTATCGAGGCAGGCCGTATCAAAGCTGCGCTTATCTGGTCGATGAAACGCAGTTCCAGCTGAGCGTCGAGACCCGGTACCAGGCTCGGGCGGCAGGGGTAGGCGATGCTTATGGCTGGAACGAGCTGATGCTCGGGGCCTGGGCGCAGAACATCCCCGCGCAGTTGCCCATACAGGCGTTCATCCATAGTGACGCGGTATACTCTGGTGCGAACGGGCTGGTGGGGGCGAGGAAGTTCCAGCGCCAATATGTGCAGGAGACTGGGCGCTATTTACCTGTGTTGAGTTTGCGCCCGTCTGCACCGGGGAATGTGCTGGTGACCTATGTACCAGAGGAGCAAGAAGTGCAGTAAGTGGCGTCGGCTGACGGGCGCCACTGACTGCGCACGCGTAGCGCTACCGACGCAGCTGTTCGGCAGCGTGCTTGAGCAGGTGCTCGGTGCTTTCCCAGCCCAGGCAGCCATCGGTAATGGATACCCCGTATTTCAGCGCGCCCTTGCCCAGCGCCTGGCAGCCCTCGAACAGGTGCCCCTCGATCATCATGCCGACGATCGAGCGGTCACCGGCCAGGCGTTGCTGCAGCACCTCCTCGAACACCGCCGGCTGGCGCGCCGGGTCCTTGCCACTGTTGGCATGGCTGCAGTCGACCATGATCCGCGCCTGCAGCCCGGCCTTGGCCAGCCCCTGGCGCGCCTGGGCGATGCGGGTGGCGTCGTAGTTCGGGCCCTGGTGGCCGCCGCGCAGCACCAAATGCGTGTCCGGGTTGCCGAGGGTCTCGATGATCGCCGGATGGCCCTGCGCGTCCATGCCGAAATGCCGGTGTGGGTGGGCGGCGCTGCGCATGGCGTCGCAGGCGATGCCGATGCCGCCGTCGGTGCCGTTCTTGAAGCCCACGGGCAGCTCCAGGCCACTGACCATCTCGCGGTGGATCTGCGACTCGGTGGTGCGCGCGCCGATGGCGGCCCAGCCCAGCAGGTCGTCGAAGTAGCCGGCGGCCATCGGTTGCAGCAGCTCGGTGGCGATCGGCAGGCCGCGTTCGATCATGCTCAGCATCAGGCCGCGGGACAGGGCGATGCCGGCGTGCATGTCGTCGCTACCATCCAGGTGCGGGTCGTAGGCCAGGCCTTTCCAGCCCACGGTGGTGCGGGGCTTCTCGACGTAGGCGCGCATCACCAGCAGCAGCTTGTCGTCGACTTCGCGGCTGAGGGCGGCCAGGCGGTCGGCGTATTCCAGGGCCGAGCGCGGGTCGTGGATCGAGCATGGGCCGACGACCACCAGCAGGCGCTCGTCGCGGCCTTCGAGGATGGCGCGGATCGCCTGGCGGTGCGCCTGGACTTGCTGGGCGAGTTCGGTGGGCAGCGGCATCTGCTGCTTGAGCAGGTGCGGGCTGGGCAAGCGTTGGCTGACGGTGGTGTTGGCCGCTTGCGGTTGAGTCAGGGGCAGGGCGAGGTGGGTGGCTTGCATGGCGTGTATTTCCCTGGGCGGACGGCGGGTTCTGGCCCGCGCGGTCGGCCCTATCGAGGTGTTCGACTGATCGTCAAATGGGGTTGTTGTGCGGCAATGCCACCGGAAATCGACCGAACGGAGGCGGCAGGCTGGCCCGAACGGGATTGGCTAAATCGCCAGGTATAGGTGTTGGCGTAGCAGTAGTTGGCGTAGTTCATGAATCGGTCCTCAGTCTGAATCGGTGTTTTTCGTTGGCCTGGAAAAGCAAAACCCCCGGTCGGGGAGCCGACCGGGGGTTTGAGTATTCTCATGTTCGGCGGCCCCTCGAAGGTGGGCGCCGGTTGAGTATCAGCGGCGCCTAGTGGCTAAACCAATACCCAAAATAAAAGCTGGCAACGGCGTTACGACCGGCAACGGCCAGCACAGGGCGCGCGGTGCGACCGGTGTGGTTGGCGTGGTTGCGGGTTTGTTTCGACATGTTGCTCTCCAGTGAATGTGCCCGAGCTTACTGCACCTTGGCCTTGGCGTTCAATGGGTAATTGCTATCGCGCTGATTGCCTCTTGCACCGTGTCACCTGATTCGCGGGTAAACCCGCTCTCCCTGAGCCTTACGCGATCCCTGTAGGAGCGGCCTTGTGCCGCGAAAGGGCTGCGCAGCGGCCCCAGGATTCCAGTGTCCAGCAAAGATCGCCGGGGCCGCTATGCGGCCCTTTCGCGGCACAAGGCCGCTCCTACAGGGGCAGACGTTGGTTCAGAACAGATTGTGCTGGGCGATGACTGCACAAAACGGATAGCACTCTGCACGATCCGGATATCGGCGCCTCATCCTCGGACCTAACCTGACCCGGCCTGAACAATAACAATGGAGGCCCTGGCCATGTCCCTGGGAATCGACTATCTCAACGCCTTGCTCGAGGATGACCGGGAGAAGGGCGTTTATCGCTGCAAGCGGGAGATGTTCACCGACCCGCGCCTGTTCGACCTGGAGATGAAGCACATCTTCGAGGGCAACTGGCTCTACCTGGCCCATGAAAGCCAGATCCCCGAGAACAACGACTTCCTCACCCTGACCATGGGGCGCCAGCCGATCTTCATCGCGCGCAACAAGGACGGCGTGCTCAACGCCTTCCTCAATGCCTGCAGCCACCGCGGCGCGATGCTCTGCCGGCACAAGCGCGGCAACCGCGCCAGCTACACCTGCCCGTTCCACGGCTGGACCTTCAACAACAGCGGCAAGCTGCTCAAGGTCAAGGACCCGAGCAACGCCGGCTACCCCGACAGCTTCAACTGCGACGGCTCCCACGACCTGACCAAGGTCGCCCGTTTCGAGTCGTACCGGGGCTTCCTGTTCGGCAGCCTCAATGCCGACGTCAAGCCGCTGGTCGAGCACCTGGGTGAGTCGGCGAAGATCATCGACATGATCGTCGACCAGTCCCCCGAAGGCCTGGAAGTGCTGCGCGGCGCAAGCTCCTACATCTACGAAGGCAACTGGAAGCTCACCGCCGAGAACGGCGCCGACGGCTACCACGTCAGCTCCGTGCACTGGAACTACGCCGCCACCCAGAACCAGCGCAAGCAGCGCGAGGCGGGTGACGAGATCAAGACCATGAGCGCCGGCGGCTGGGCCAAGCAAGGCGGGGGCTTCTACTCCTTCGACCACGGCCACCTGCTGCTGTGGACCCGCTGGGCCAACCCCGAGGATCGCCCGGCCTACGCGCACCGCGAGCAACTGGCCGCCGACTTCGGCCAGGCCCGCGCCGACTGGATGATCGAGAACTCGCGCAACCTGTGCCTGTACCCGAACGTGTACCTGATGGACCAGTTCAGCTCGCAGATCCGCATCGCCCGGCCGATCTCGGTGAACAAGACCGAGATCACCATCTACTGCATCGCGCCCAAGGGCGAGAGCCCCGAGGCCCGTGCCAGCCGTATCCGCCAGTACGAGGACTTCTTCAACGTCAGCGGCATGGCCACCCCGGACGACCTGGAGGAGTTCCGCTCGTGCCAGACCGGTTACGGCGCGGGCGCCGGCTGGAACGACATGTCCCGCGGCGCCCGGCACTGGATCGAGGGCGCCGACGAGGCGGCCCGCGAGATTGCACTGAAACCGCTGCTGTCGGGTGTGCGCACCGAGGACGAAGGGCTGTTCGTGCTGCAGCACAAGTACTGGCAGGACACCATGCTCAAGGCCCTGGAACAGGAAACCCGACTGATCCCCGTGGAGGCCGTGCAATGAGCCTGCATGACACCGTGCGCGATTTCCTCTACCGCGAGGCGCGCTACCTGGACGACGCCCAGTGGGACCAGTGGCTGGAGTTGTACGCCAGCGACGCGACGTTCTGGATGCCATCCTGGGATGACGACGACCGCTTGACCGAGGACCCGCAGAGCGAGATCTCGCTGATCTGGTACGGCAACCGTGGCGGCCTGGAAGACCGGGTGTTCCGCATCAAGACCGAGCGCTCCAGCGCCACCGTGCCGGACACCCGCACCTCGCACAACCTCAGCAACATCGAGGTCGTCGAGGCGGGCGAGGGCATGTGCCAGGTGCGCTTCAACTGGCACACCCTGAGCTTTCGCTACAAGACCACCGACAGCTACTTCGGCAGCAGTTTCTACACCCTCGACCTGCGCGGCGAGCAGCCACTGATCAAGGCGAAGAAGGTGGTGCTGAAGAACGACTACGTGCGCCAGGTCATCGACATCTACCACATCTGATCCAAGGCCGAGCCTGTCGGCGTGCCCTGCGGCGCGCCGCGGGCAGGCTCGCCCGCGAGGTGCAACATGAGCTTCCAGATCGCACTGAATTTCGAAGACGGGGTCACCCGTTTCATCGACGCCGACGGCCATGAGACCGTGGCCGACGCCGCCTACCGCCAGGGCATCAACATTCCGCTGGACTGCCGTGACGGCGCTTGTGGCACCTGCAAGTGCAGGGCTGAATCGGGGCGCTATGACCTGGGCGACAACTTCATCGAGGACGCCCTGAGCGAGGACGAGATCGCCGAGGGCTACGTGCTGACCTGCCAGATGCGCGCCGAGTCGGACTGCGTGGTGCGCATCCCTGCCTCATCGCAAGTGTGCAAGACCGAACAGGCCAGCTTCGAGGCGGCCATCAGCGACGTGCGCCAGTTGTCGGCGAGCACCATCGCCCTGTCGATCAAGGGCGAGGCGCTGAGCCGGCTGGCGTTCCTGCCGGGCCAGTACGTCAACCTCAAGGTGCCGGGCAGCGAGCAGAGCCGCGCCTATTCGTTCAGCTCGCTGCAGAAGGATGGCGAGGTCAGCTTCTTGATCCGCAATGTGCCAGGGGGGCTGATGAGCAGCTTCCTGACCGGCCTGGCCAAGGCCGGCGACAGCATGACCCTGGCCGGCCCCCTGGGCAGTTTCTACCTGCGTCCGATCCAGCGCCCACTGTTGCTGCTGGCCGGCGGCACGGGCCTGGCGCCGTTCACCGCGATGCTGGAGAAGATCGCCGAGCAGGGCAGCGCGCACCCGCTGCACCTGATCTACGGCGTCACCAACGACTTCGACCTGGTCGAGCTGGACCGCCTGCAGGCCCTGGCCGCGCGGATTGCCAACTTCACCTTCAGCGCCTGTGTGGCCAACCCCGACAGCCAGTACCCGCAGAAGGGCTATGTGACCCAGCACATCGCGCCGGGCCACCTCAACGACGGCGACGTGGATGTGTACTTGTGCGGGCCGCCGCCGATGGTCGAGGCGGTCAGCCAATACCTGCGCGAGCAGGGCATCAACCCGGCCAACTTCTACTTCGAGAAGTTCGCCGCGGCGGCCTGAGGTTTTCACGGGGCTGTCCGCATCGTGCGGGTGAGGGCGGCCTCTTTTTTCTCATGCAACAACGCCACTGTCTTGCGTTGACTGCACGGGCCCATTCGCCGGCAAAGCCGGCTCCTACGGTTGAGGCCGGCGCGGCCCTTGTAGGAGCGGATTCATCCGCGAAGAGGCCAGCAGGTCCAACAGCGTGGCGATGGAGAACGACATATGAACCCAAGATTCCAAGGCAAGGTCGCCCTGGTCACCGGCGCCGCCCAGGGCATCGGCCGCGCCGTGTGCTGGCGGCTCAAGGCCGAAGGCGCGCAGGTGGTGGCGGTGGACCGCTCCGAGCTGGTCCACGAGCTGGCCGGCGAAGGCGTGCTCACCCTGACCGCCGACCTGGAGCGCCACGACGACTGCGCCCGGGTCATGGCCGACGCGGTGGACACCTTCGGCCGCCTCGACATCCTGGTCAACAACGTTGGCGGCACGATCTGGGCCAAGCCCTTCGAACACTATGAGGTCGAGCAGATCGAGGCCGAAGTGCGCCGCTCGCTGTTCCCCACGTTGTGGTGCTGCCACGCCGCGCTGCCGTACATGCTCGAACGCGGCAGCGGCGCCATCGTCAACGTCTCGTCCATCGCCACCCGTGGCGTCAACCGCGTGCCCTACGGCGCGGCCAAGGGCGGCGTCAACGCGCTTACCGCGTGCCTGGCGTTCGAGACCGCCGGGCGCGGCATCCGGGTCAATGCCACCGCCCCCGGCGGCACCGAGGCGCCGCCCCGGCGCATTCCCCGCAACGAAGCCCAGCAGAGCGAACAGGAGCGGGGCTGGTATCAGCAGATCGTCGACCAGACCGTGGCCAGCAGCCTGATGAAGCGCTACGGCAGCCTCGACGAACAGGTCGGCGCGATCCTCTTCCTGGCCTCCGACGAGGCCTCGTACATCACCGGCGTGACCCTGCCGGTGGGCGGTGGCGACCTCGGCTGAAGGCCGCCCCGGCAAGGTTTGCTCATCACACAACAAAAACAAATGAGACAGATGCCATGCGAACACTCGACGTCCACCCGATCATCGACAACGCCCGCTTCACCCCCTTCCACTGGATGGTCATGGCCTGGTGCGGCCTGCTGCTGATCTTCGACGGCTACGACCTGTTCATCTATGGCGTGGTGCTGCCGGTGATCATGAAGGAATGGGGACTGACGCCGTTGCAGGCCGGCGCCCTGGGCAGCTACGCGCTGTTCGGGATGATGTTCGGCGCGCTGGCGTTCGGCAGCCTGGCTGATCGAATCGGGCGCAAGAAAGGCATCGCCATCTGCTTCGCGCTGTTCTCCGGGGCGACCATCCTCAATGGCTTTGCCAGCAGCCCCAGCGAGTTCGGCATCTATCGCTTCTTCGCCGGATTGGGCTGCGGCGGGTTGATGCCCAATGCCGTGGCGCTGATGAACGAATACGCGCCCAAGCGCCTGCGCAGCACCCTGGTGGCGATCATGTTCAGCGGCTATTCGCTGGGCGGCATGCTTTCGGCGGGCGTCGGCATTTTCCTGCTGCCGCGCTTAGGCTGGGAGTCGATGTTCTTCGCCGGCGCCGTGCCATTGCTGTTGCTGCCGGTGATCCTCTACTACCTGCCTGAGTCCATCGGTTTCCTGGTGCGCCAGGGTCGCCAGCAAGAGGCTCGCACGCTGCTCAAGCGCCTCGATCCGACCTGCGACGTGCAAGCCGACGACCAGCTTCAGGCGCAGGACAGGAAAGCCCAGGGCACCACGGTGCTGGCGCTGTTCCGCGATGGCCTGGCGGTGCGCACCCTGGCCCTGTGGCTGGCGTTCTTCTGCTGCCTGCTGATGGTCTACGCGCTGAGCTCGTGGCTGCCCAAGCTGATGGCCAACGCCGGCTACAGCCTGGGTTCGAGCCTGTCGTTCCTGCTGGTGCTGAACTTCGGCGGCATGGCCGGGGCGATCTTCGGCGGCTGGCTGGGCGACCGCTACAACCTGGTCAAGGTCAAGGTGGCGTTCTTTATCGCCGCCGCGCTGTCGATCAGCCTGCTGGGGGTGAACAGCCCGATGCCGGTGCTGTACCTGCTGATCTTCGTCGCCGGCGCCAGCACCATCGGCACGCAGATCCTGCTGTATGCCGGCGCGGCCCAGCTCTATGGCCTTTCGGTGCGTTCCACCGGCCTCGGCTGGGCCTCCGGCATCGGCCGCAACGGCGCCATCGTCGGCCCGCTGCTCGGTGGCGCGCTGATGGGCATCAACCTGCCGCTGCAACTGAATTTCATCGCCTTCGCCATCCCCGGCGCGGTCGCCGCGCTGGCCATGGCCGTGCACCTGGCCAGCGGCCGGCGCCACGCCCTGGCCGCGGCGGCCTGAAACTTACATTGACTGAACTGGAGCCTGGCATGACAAGCCCGACCATCGACCGGCTGGAGGCGATCATCGTCGACCTGCCGACCATCCGCCCGCACAAGCTGGCCATGCACACGATGCAGCGGCAGACCCTGGTGATCATCCGCCTGCGCTGCAGCGATGGCATCGAGGGCATCGGCGAGGCCACCACCATCGGTGGCCTGGCCTACGGCTATGAAAGCCCGGAAGGGATCAAGGCCAACATCGACGCCTACCTGGCGCCCGCGCTGGTCGGCTTGCCGGCAGGCAATATCAACGCCGCCATGCTCACGCTGGACAAGCTGGCCAAGGGCAACACCTTCGCCAAGTCCGGCATCGAGAGCGCGCTGCTCGATGCCCAGGGCAAGCGCCTGGGGCTGCCGGTCAGCGAGCTGCTGGGCGGGCGGGTGCGCGACAGCCTGGAGGTGGCCTGGACCCTGGCCAGTGGCGACACCGCGCGGGACATCGCCGAGGCCGAGCACATGCTCGAAGTGCGTCGCCACCGCGTGTTCAAACTGAAAATCGGTGCCAACCCGCTGGAGCAGGACCTCAGGCACGTGCTGGCGATCAAGCGCGAGCTCGGTGAGCGTGCCAGCGTGCGGGTGGACGTCAACCAGTACTGGGACGAGTCCCAGGCCATCCGTGCCTGCCAGGTGCTGGGCGACAACGGCATCGATCTCATCGAGCAACCTATTTCGCGGATCAATCGCGCCGGCCAGGTCCGTCTGAACCAGCGCAGCCCGGCGCCGATCATGGCCGACGAATCCATCGAAGGCGTCGAGGACGCATTCAGCCTGGCCGCCGACGGCGCGGCAAGCATCTTCGCCCTGAAGATCGCCAAGAACGGCGGCCCCCGCGCCGTGCTGCGCACCGCGCAGATCGCCGAGGCCGCGGGCATCGCCCTGTACGGCGGGACCATGCTCGAAGGCACGGTCGGCACCCTGGCCTCGGCCCACGCCTTCCTCACGTTGCGCCAGCTGACCTGGGGCACCGAGCTGTTCGGGCCGCTGCTGCTGACCGAGGAGATTGTCTGCGAGCCGCCGCTGTATCGCGATTTCCAGCTGCATGTACCGACCACGCCCGGCCTGGGCCTGACCCTGGACGAAGCGCAACTGAAGCGCTTCGCCCGCAGTTGTTGACCCCCCGTAGGAGCGGCTTCAGCCGCGATACAGACGACGCGGTGGATGGCACCGGCCAGCCGGTGTTCGCGGCGCCCGCCAAATCAACGACATACGCAAGGAGAGAGACATGCTGTTCCACGTGAAGATGACCGTGAAGCTGCCGCTGGACATGGACCCGGCCAAGGCCGCGCAACTGAAGGCCGACGAGAAAGCTCTGGCCCAGCGCCTGCAACAGGAAGGCACCTGGCGCCACCTGTGGCGCATCGCCGGGCACTACGCCAACTACAGCGTGTTCGACGTGCCCAGCGTCGAGGCCCTGCACGACACCCTGATGCAACTGCCGCTGTTCCCCTACATGGATATCGAGGTCGACGGCCTGTGCCGCCACCCCTCGTCGATCCACGCCGACGACCGCTGAACCCCATACGACAAGAACAACACGAGGTACCTGATCATGACCGTGAAGATTTCCCATACCCCTGACGTGCAAGCGTTCTTCGAAGAGGTCGCTGGTTTCGGCAACGACAACGGCAGCCCACGCCTCAAGCGCATCGTCCAGCGCGTGCTGCAGGACACCGCGCGGCTGATCGAGGACCTGGAGATCAGCGAGGACGAGTTCTGGCACACCGTCGACTACCTCAACCGCCTGGGCGGGCGCGGCGAGGCCGGGTTGCTGGTGGCGGGGCTGGGCGTCGAGCACTTCCTCGACCTGCTGCAGGATGCCAAGGATGCACAGGCCGGCCTCACCGGCGGTACCCCGCGCACCATCGAAGGCCCGCTGTACGTGGCCGATGCGCCGATCGCCCAGGGCGAGGCGCGCATGGACGATGGCAGCGAGGAGGGCGTGGCCACGCTGATGTTCCTCGAAGGGCAGGTGTTCGACCCCAGCGGCCAGCCGGTGGCCGGCGCCACCGTCGACCTGTGGCATGCCAATACCCGTGGCACCTACTCGTTCTTCGACCAGAGCCAGTCCGAATACAACCTGCGCCGGCGCATCGTCACCGACGCGGACGGCCGTTACCGCGCGCGCTCCATCGTGCCGTCGGGGTATGGCTGCGATCCGCAGGGGCCGACCCAGGAATGCCTGGACCTGCTCGGCCGCCACGGCCAACGCCCGGCGCATATCCACTTCTTCATCTCGGCGCCGGGGCACCGGCACCTGACCACCCAGATCAACCTGGCCGGCGACCAGTACCTGTGGGATGACTTCGCCTATGCCACCCGTGACGGGCTGGTGGGGGAGGTGGTGTTCCGTGACGGTGAGCAGGGGCGTGTTGCCGAGCTCAAGTTCGACTTCCAGTTGCAGAAGGCACAGGGCAGCGAGGCCGAGCAGCGCAGCGGGCGGCCGCGGGCCTTGCAGCAGGCTTGAGGTGGGTTCGCCGGCAAGCCGGCTCCTACGGGGTTTCGTGTAGGCGCCGGCTTGCTGGCGAACAAGGAATCCTGCCATTCAATCGAGAAGCGAGCCGCCATGAAAGCCCTGTCCAAGGACTGCTCCCTGTCCGCCGTGGTCGCCGGCTGCATTGCCACGCTGATCTCCTACGCCGGCCCGCTGGTGATCATCTTCCATGCCGCCGAAGCTGCCGGCCTGTCCCATGCCCGGTTGTCCTCGTGGGTGTGGGCGGTGTCCCTGGGCAGCGGCGCGCTCGGCCTGCTGCTCAGCCTGCGCTACCGGGCTCCCGTGGTGATCGCCTGGTCGATCCCGGGTTCGGCGTTGCTGGTCACCGCCTTGCCGCAGTTGGGCCTGGCGCAGGCGGTGGGCGCCTACCTGGTGGCCAACCTGATACTGCTGCTGATCGGCCTCAGTGGTGCTTTCGACCGCCTGGTCGCCCGGCTACCGGGTTCCATCGCCGCCGGCTTGCAGGCCGGAATCCTGTTCAGCTTCGGCATCGAGGTGTTTCGTGCATTGCCGGTGCAACCCCTGTTGGTGCTGGCGATGTTTGTCACCTATGTGCTGATGCGTCGCACGCAACCGCGCTACGCCGTGGCAGCGGTGCTGGCGGTCGGCGCGCTGGTGACCCTGGCCAGTGGCGAGTTTCATGGCGGCGAACTGGTCCTGGCCCTGGCCTCGCCGCAATGGGTCGCGCCGCAGTTCAGCCTGCTGGCGACGCTCAACCTGGCCTTGCCCCTGGTGCTGGTGGCGCTCACGGGCCAGTTCATGCCGGGCATGGCGGTGCTGCGCAACGCCGGCTACGGCACGCCTGCCAGCCCTTTGATCAGTGCCAGCGCGGTGGTGGGCGCCTTGCTTGCGCCGTTCGGCTGCCATGGGCTGAACCTGGCGGCCGTCACCGCCAGCCTGTGCACGGGGCGCGAGGCCCATGAAGATTCGCGCCGCCGCTATGTGGCCGCGGTGGCGGGCAGCGTGCTGTACCTGGTGCTGGGCATCGCCGGCGCCACCCTCATCTCGCTGTTCGCGGCGTTCCCCGCCGCGCTGGTGGCCACGCTCGCCGGCCTTGCCCTGTATGGCGCGATCAGCGAGGCCCTGACACGCAGCCTGGCCGACCCCGGCGAACGCGATGCCGGGTTGTTCACCTTCCTGGTCACGGCCTCGGGCGTGGCCTTCCTCGGCTTGTCGGCGGCGTTCTGGGGCCTGCTGTTCGGGCTGCTGGCCCATGCCCTGGGCAGCCTGCGTCGCCCTCGAGCACAAGCCGCAACCGCCAAGTAAGGAGTCCCACTTCGGCATCACCCCCACGGTTCAGTGCTTCATCACATAACAACAAGATCAGAGAGCTTCGGAATGAACCATACCCCTTGTGTCGCCATCGGCCTGAGCCTGCTCAGCCAACCTTTGCTGGCCGCCGACGGCGGCTTTTTCGAGGACGCCAAGGCCAGCCTCAGCGCCCGCAACTACTACTTCAGCCGGGACTTCTCGGATATCGTCGGCGCCAATCGGCAATCCAAGGCCGAGGAGTGGGCCCAAGGTTTCATCCTCGACTTCAAGTCCGGCTATACCCCGGGCACCGTCGGCTTTGGCGTGGATGCGTTGGGCCTGCTGGGGATCAGGCTCGACAGCAGCCCTGACCGGGTCAATACCGGGCTGCTGCCGGTGCATGGCGATGGCCGCGCCGCTGGCGAGTACAGCCGCCTGGCGCCGACGTTCAAGGCGCGGCTGTCGAAAACCGAGTTGCGCGTCGGTGAGCTGCAACCGAACCTGCCGGTGCTGACCTTCAGCGATATCCGCCTGCTGCCGCCCACCTACCAGGGCGTGAGCCTGAGTTCCGCTGAACTCGATGGCCTGACCCTGCAAACCGGTCACCTGAGTTCCAGCCACCTGCGCAATGAAGCGGGCGACGGCAAGCTCAACGCCATGCTCGGCCATGTGCCCCAGCGCCAGGTCGCCAGCGATGCCTTCAACTATGTGGGCGGCGACTATGCCTTCAACGCCAGCCAGAGCAGCCTGAGCCTGTGGTATGGCCAGCTGGAGGATATCTACCAGCAGGGTTTCGTCGGCCTCAAGCACAGCAAGGCGCTGGGCGACTGGGTACTGGGCGCCAACCTCGGTTACTTCAGCGCCCGCGAAGACGGCGATGCGCTGCTGGGCAATATCGACAACCAGGCGTTCTTCTCGATGTTCACCGCCCGGCTTGGTGGCCACAGCTTCGGCGCCGGCTACCAGGCCATGTACGGCGACAGCCCGTTCCCTCGGGTGTTCGCCAACATCACGCCGCTGGGCAACGAAGTGCCGACGTATGAGTTCGCCTACACCGACGAGCGCTCCTATCAGTTGCGCTACGACTACAACTTCGCCGCGCTGGGCATCCCCGGGCTGACGGCGACGGTGCGCTACATCACCGGCAACAACGTCGACACCGGGCAGGGCTTCGAGGGCAAGGACCGCGAGCGCGACATCGACCTGGGCTACGCGGTGCAGGGCGGGGTGCTCAAGGGGCTGGGGATCCGGGTGAGGAACGCCATGGCGCGGTCGAACTACCGCAGTGATATCGACGAGAACCGGCTGATCCTGGTGTACACCTGGCAGTTGTTCTGACCCCTCCGGCCCTGTTCGCCGGCAAAGCCGGCTCCTACAGGTACGGCGTTGGTCTAGAGGTTGGTGCTATCTCTGTAGGAGCCGGCCTTGCCGGCGAACAGGGCCGGCGCAGGCATCCCGATTTGCACTGGCTGGCGGTATGCAGGTAGGTTCCGCGAATCATTGTCGTGGAGCCTCCCTTTGGACTCACTCACCCAAGCCGTCCTCGGCGCCGCCCTGCAGGGCACCGTGCTGGGCCGCATCCAGGGCCGTCGCTCGCTGTTCTACGGCGCCGCCCTGGCCACCCTGCCGGACCTCGACGTAGTCATCCGCTATGCCGACCCGGTGTCACGGATGACCTATCACCGCGGGTTCTCCCATTCGCTGTTCGTGCTCACCGGCCTTGCGCTGCTGCTGGCCCTGTTGGTCACCTGGCTGGGGCAGAGACGGTGGCCCGAAAAGGGCTACACCTGGCCGAGGGCTTTCCTGGCGTTCTGGCTGGTGCTGGTCACCCACCCGATTCTCGACGCATTCACCGTCTACGGCACCCAGCTGTTCTGGCCGTTGCAGCCGATACCGGCAAGCTGGGCGGCAGTGTTCATCATCGACCCGGTCTACACCGTGCCGTTGCTATTGGCAGTAGGCTACGCGCTGGTTCGCGGCCTGGCCGGCAGGGCGATGCCGATGCTGGCGCTGGCACTGGCCTTCAGCACCGCCTACCTGGGCTTCGGCCTGGCCGGGCGCGTCGTCGCCGAGCATCGCTTCCAGCAGGCGCTAGTCCAGCAGGGTATCGCCGTGAGCGAAGTACGCGCGGTGCCACTCGCCTTCAACAGCCTGATCTGGCGAGTGCTGGCGAAGACGCCGGACGGTGATTACTACGAGGGCGTGAGCAGCTGGTTCGACCGTGCGCCGCCAGAGATGCAGCGCCAGCCGCTGAACCTGGCGGCGGCGAAGGTGCTCGAAGGCGTACCACTGTATGAACGCCTGCGCTGGTTCACCGGCAACTGGCTACGCTACGACATGGTGGGCGACTCGCTGGTGGTCAGTGACCTGCGCATGGGCACCCCCGGCAACTACAGCTTCCGCTTCGAGATGGCCCGCCGCGACGGGGCCGGGCAGTGGGCCGCGATCCAGCCACGGCCGTGGACGGGCGCCGGGGTCAGTTCTATGTTCAATGCCGAGGACCTCAAGCTGATCTGGCGGCGCATCCTCGAGCCGCAACCGCCGTTGCCGCTGGCCAGCTGGATGGAAAAATACCTGTCCCAGACACACCAGCCCTTGCAATAGGCCCAAGCGCACCCATCTAGCAGGCCTTGTCTTGTCCAGGAGCCCAGCATGGAACCCAACCGCTTCGGCGATATCGCCGCCTTCGTCAGCGCCGCGAAGGCCGGCAGCTTCACCGCGGCAGCGGCGAGCCTGGGGCTGACTCGCTCGGCCGTGGGCAAGAGCATCGCTCGCCTGGAAGCGCGCATGGCGGTGCGCCTGCTCAACCGCACCACGCGCAAGCTGAGCCTGACCGACGAGGGGCAGGTGGCGTTCGAGCGCTGGCGGCAGATCCTCGACGACCTGGACGAGGTCGAGACCACCATGGCCCAGCGCCGCAGCCAGCCCACCGGCACCCTGCGCCTGACCGCGCCGTTGTCGTTCGGCCAACGCCACGTGCTGCCGATTCTCGATGCCTACCTGAAGCAGTGGCCGCAGCTGCGCGCGGATATCCGCTTCACCGACCGCTTCGTCGACCTGGTCGAGGAGGGCATTGACGTGGCCGTGCGCATCTGCGCGCCCAAGGAGGACTCGCAGCTGCTGACCCGTACCGTGGCCTGGCAGCAGTTCGTCACCTGCGCTTCGCCCGATTACCTGCGTCAACATGGCACGCCGCAGGTGCCGGCGGACTTGTACGGGCACGACAAGATCGCGTTTCTGGCGGGGGAGAAGGCCAGCCCCTGGCGCTTTCGCACCGAGGAAGGCCTGCACCTGTGCGAAGAGCCGGGGCGGCTGAATATCGACAGTTCCGAGGCAATGCTCGAAGGCGCGCGAGCGGGGTTCGGGCTGATTCACCTGCCGACCTACATCACCGGGGACGACCTGCGCAGCGGGGCGCTGGTGGAGGTGCTGCACGACTTCCGTCCGCCTGCGGACCCGATCCGTATCGTCTACCCGAGCCGCAGGCACCTGTCGCCGCGGGTGCGTGGCTTTATCGACCTGTTGGTTGCGCGCTGGGAGAGCGGTGTACCCTGGGAGGTCTAGCAGGATGCCTTGCTCGCCTATCTGAAACCTGCGCAACCCCCTGTAGGAGCGGGCTTGCCCCGCGAACACGGGCGAAGCCCGTGCCATCCACGGTGGTGCCTGCTTCGCGGGTGAACCCGCTCCTACAGGGGGCGTTGATTTCTGCGCGACAGCGCAGCTTCCCCCATTTGAGTTGACTGTTCGTGCAGGGCCGCCACGGTTGGCGGTACTGGTAAAAATGCCAGTGGAACCCTTATCCGGACGGGCGCAACATGCATCTTACCGGGGGCTGTCCACCAGCAGGACCCGTCCTAAAGCACGCCGTTAACGAGCGAGGATTCAGAGCATGTCCAATAGACAAACAGGAACCGTGAAGTGGTTCAACGATGAAAAAGGATTTGGGTTCATTACTCCGCAAAGTGGCGATGACCTGTTCGTTCACTTCAGGTCGATCCAGGCGGATGGCTTCACGAGTTTGAAAGAAGGTCAGCAAGTCAGCTTCATAGTCGTAAGAGGGCAAAAGGGTATGCAAGCCGAAGAAGTGCAAATTATCTGACCCGGCGGAAAGCCCTTGCATCGCGGCCTGAACTGTCCACCAGTTCAGGCCTGTTCAGGTGAGCAAATTCAACCATACCCGCCTGTGCTGCCGTTGTATCGAAGCGGCATGAAGCCTGCCTATACCTATTGGGAAGCGCTATTCATGACCAGAAAATCTCGGCATCAACCCCCTGCCATCCTTGCCCAAGCCGACCCTGAGTTCACCGCGCCAGGCGAGCGTGAAGTGGCTTTTCTCAAGGGCGCGGTGGGTGACGGTACCTCCATCATCCGCGAAGGCCAGCATGTCAGCTATGAGCTGGTGCAAGGCGCGGATGGCCTGTGGTACGCCGTCAATATCGTTGTTGTCGACGAGCCTCGTCTGCATTGACGCTTGAGTCTGCTGAGCGAGCCAGTGGGGCTACACCGCCCTGACGTTGAGCAGGCGCACGCCCAAACCGATGAACAGCGCGCCGGTGGCCCGCTTGATCCAGGCGGCCAGGGGCGAAGCCTTCAGGCGCAGGCCGAAGCGGTAGGCGGTGAAGCAGTAGAACGAATGCACCAGGCAGACGATCAGCGAGCCGCTCAGGTACATCGCCGCGAACTGGCCGAAGAGCGGCCGCCCAGGCTCGAGGAACTGCGGCAGGAAGGCGCAGAAGAACACCAGGGTCTTGGGGTTGCTCACCGACACCAGGAAGGCTTCCACGGCGATGCGCCATTGCGTCTGGGGCGGCGTCGCGACCGTGGAGGTGGCCGCGGCGGCGGGGCCGCTGGGTGTCAGCAGTTGGCGCAGGCCGAGGTAGATCAGGTAGCCGGCGCCGGCCAGCTTCAGCACCAGGAACGCCGTGGGCAGCGAGATCAGCAGGGCACCCACGCCCATGGCCACGGCGGTGATGGTCAGCAGTTGCGCGGTAAGGTTGCCGAACAGGGTCATGCCCATACCGGAGGGGCCGTAGCGCAGGGCGTTGCGCACGGTCAGCAGGACGTTGGGGCCGGGGATGAGCGAGGTAAGCAGGTAGGCGAAGGAGAAGGTCAACCAGAGGTGCAGGGCCATGGAGCGCGTCCTTTGCGCGGGGAAAGATGCACAATGCCAGCAATCTGACAGATTCACCACGGTTGGCACCGGCCTTGCCGGTGTTCGCCAGCAAGGCTGGCTCCTACAAAGGTCGCGCAAGGCTGAGGAGAAGAGGGCGCTTGCGGCGCCCTTGCTGCATTCAAGCCTGTTTCAGCACGGGGTAGTCGGTATACCCCTCGGCCCCATTGGAATAGTCGAACTGCGCCCGGTGTTCGTTCAGCGGCGCCCGCAGCCGCAGGCGTTCCACCAGGTCCGGGTTGGCGATGAACGCACGGCCGAATGCCACCGCGTCGATCAGCCCACGGCTGAGCAGGTCTTCGGCTTTTTCGGCCGTGTAGGCGCCCGCCGCCACGATCACCCCTGGATACACCGCGCGAATCGCCTCGCGGAATTCCTCGCGCAGCGGCTGGCCACCGGCCCAGTCCGGTTCGGACAGGTGCAGGTAGGCCAGGTTGCGCTTGGCCAGCTCGCCAATCAGGTACAGCCCGGCAGCTTCCTGATCTTCACCGTTGTCGACGCCATTGAAACCACCCAGCGGGAAGATGCGGATGCCCACCCGGTCGGCGCTCCATTGGGCGATGGCGGCGTCCACCGCTTCGAGCACGATGCGCGCACGGTTCTCGACACTGCCGCCGTAGCGGTCGTCGCGGATGTTGGCGCTGGGGGTGAGGAACTGGTGCAGCAGGTAGCCATGGGCGGCGTGCAGTTCGATGAAGTCGAAGCCGGCCTTGCGGGCGTTGGCGGCGGCCTGGCCGAAGTCGGCGATGATCGCGGCGATTTCGGCTTCGCTCAAGGCGCGTGGCGTGGAGGTCTCGACGCGGATCACCTTGCGGTTTTCGTCACGCAGCGAGGTCCGGGCGTTGGCCGGCAGCGCGGAAGGCGCCACGGGCGCGTCGCCGTTCGGTTGCAGCGAGGTGTGCGACACGCGGCCGGTGTGCCAGACCTGCACCGCGCTGTGGCCGCCGTCGGCATGGATGCCTTCGTTGACCTGGCGCCAGGCGGCGATCTGCTCGGGGGTGTGGATACCCGGCGAGCCGGAGTAGCCCTTGGCCTGGAAGGAGATCTGCGTGGCTTCGCTGATGATCAGCCCGGCGCTGGCGCGCTGGCGGTAGTACTCGGCCATCAGGGGTGTTGGCACATCGCCGGGTTCCAGGCTGCGCAGGCGGGTCAGGGGGGCCATGAACACCCGGTTGGGCAGCGTCAGAGGGCCGAGCTTGAGGGGTTCGAAGAGTTTCATCGGGGCTCCATCGGAAAGGTGATTCGATGGTGCGCACGATACCGAGGTGATTGGGGAAAGGGGGGACCGATACCCCGGCGCATGGCTCCCCAATTGGCGTGGCCCCTGTAGGAGCGGCTTCAGCCGCGATCACCCGCAAAGCGGGTGCCACACACCGCGACGGCCGCATCGCGGCTGAAGCCGCTCCTACAGGTCTTGCGTAAGCCTCATGCCCGCGGCAAGCGCCCGGTCACGAAATGCGCCACGTCGTTGAACCCCGGCGTCGAGGCATGCCCCGGCGTTACCAGCGAATCGATGAAGGCTTCATCTTCCGCCGTGACCTTGACCTCCAGCGCGCCGGCGTAGGTGTCCCACTGCGCTTCGGTGCGCGGCCCGACGATGGCCGAGCTGACCAGGCGGTTGTTCAGCACCCAGGCAATGGCGAACTCGACGATACCAACGCCCTTGGCCTCGGTGTAGGCGTGGATCTTCTGGGCGATGGCCAGCGACTCCTGGCGCCATTCCACCTCCAGGATCCGCTTGTCCTGGCGCCCGGCGCGGCTGCCGGCATCCGGTGTCGAGCCCGGCGCGTACTTGCCGCTGAGCACGCCTCGGGCCAGGGGGCTGAACGGCACCACGCCCAGGCCGTGGTAGGCGGCGGCGGTGAGCTGCTCGGGCTCGGCCTGGCGGTTGACGATGTTGTACAGCGGCTGGCTGACCACCGGCTTGGCCACGCCCAGGCGCTCGGCGACGTTGCAGATCTCGGCGATGCGCCAGCCGCGGAAGTTGCTCACGCCCCAGTAGCGGATCTTGCCCTGGGCCAGCAGGTCGCCGATGGCGCGCACGGTCTCTTCCAGTGGCACCGCGTGGTCCTCGCGGTGCAGGTAGTAGATGTCCAGGTAGTCGCTGCCCAGGCGCGTGAGGCTGGCTTCGAGGGCATTGAACAGGTGCTTGCGCGACAGGCCGCTGCGGTTGGGTACGCCATCGGCCGGGCCGTAGCCGGCTTTCGAAGCGACGATCCAGTCCTGCCGGTTGCGCGCCACCGCCTCGCCGACGATCTCTTCCGAGCGCCCGCCGTTGTACACGTCGGCGGTGTCGATGAAGTTGATGCCCTGGTCCCAGGCCTTGTCGATGATGCGCAGCGCGTCTTCGGTGCTGGTCTGCTCACCGAACATCATGCTGCCCAGGGTGAGGGCCGAGACTTGCAGGCCAGAGTGGCCGAGGGGGCGGTAGATCATGCTCGCGGGTCCTTGTCAGGCGATGTGAACCAGTGGTTTTACACATAACCGCCCCTGTTTGAAAGGGCCACCGTTCTGTAGGAGCCAGCCTTGCTGGCGAAGCAGGCGCCGCGGTGGTTGGCACCGGCGTGGCCGGTGTTCGCCAGCAAGGCTGGCTCCTACGATTGAGCGGTGTCGATCAGTTCGCGGGCTTCGCGGCTCGACAGCGGTCGCTTCATCCGCTGCGACAACTTGGCCATGGCATCCGAGTAACCTTTGGCGATCACCGCCTCGACCTCGTCGTCGATGCATTGCAAGGCGATGAAGTCACCCTGTTCCGGCTCGCCCACGAACTCGATGCGGTTCCAGTAGCGGCCATGCCCGAGCACCTCGTAGGTGCGCCCGTGCTGGTAGGTCCAGAAGAACGGCACGTCGTCATAGCGGCGCCGCTCACCGAGCATGTTGGCGGCGGCGATCACGCCGTGCTGCTGGGCCAGGCGCCAGTGCTCGATGCGCACCGTGCGGCCGGCGAGGGGAAAGCGGGCGATGTCGCCGGCCGCCCACAGGCCGTCGCCGGCTTGCAGATGGGCATCGACCTCGATGGCACCGTCCTCGCCCAGGGGCAAACCCTGCACATAGCGCGTGGCCGGGGCGACGCCGGTGCCCAGCAGCACCAGCGGGGTGGCCAGCCGTTCGCCATTGGCCAGCACTACCGCCTCGACCCGTTCCTTGCCCTCGAAGGCGGTCACTTCGGTCGGGCCGTGGAACACCACGCCCTTGCGTTCATGCAGCTCACGCAGCGTTCGGCCAATGCGCTCACCCAGTTGCTTGGCCAGCGGGACCGGATGGCGCGTGACCACATGCACCTGCAAGCCGTACTTGCGCAGGGCCGAGGCGGCTTCCAGGCCGATGAACCCGTCCCCGACGATCACCACCGGTTGGCCGGGCTCGGCCAGGTCGAGCAGGCGCGCGGCATCTTCCCGCGAGCGCAGCACGCAGATGCCGGGCAACTGGACGCCAGGCAGGTCCGGGCGCCGGGGTTTGCCACCGGTGGCCAGCAAGGCGGCGTCGTACTTGAGCGACTTGCCGTCGGCAAGTGCGATCTCGCGCTTGTCGACATCCAATGAGCGGACCTTGGCGTGCAGGCGCTGCAACTGGCCCCGGCGCAGAGCGTCAGGCTCCAGCAACGAAGGCACTTCGTCGGGGGGCATCTGCCCGGCAATGACGAATTTGCTCAGGGCAGTGCGGTCGTAGGCGCTTTGCGGCTCATGGTCGATCCACACCAGCCGCCCGCCGAAGCCATGGCCGAGCAAGGTCGCCACGGCGGCGCTGCCCGCCGCGCCCGCGCCGATGACGACAAAGGTGCGGGCATCGCTGTGCAGGGGTGGGTCTGCCCTGGGCAGCGGCTGGTCGTCCACCCAGACCTGGCCATCCTTGACCTGCACCGGGTAGCGGCGCAGGTCGACCAGCGCCGGAGGCTCGCACACGGCGCCTTCGTCCACGGCGAACGCCGCCTTGTGCCACGGGCAGACCAGCAGGCCGGCGCAGACCACCCCTTCCTCCAGGGGCGCGCCGGCATGGGGGCAGTTGCCTTGGTAGGCGCGCACCTGGTCGCCGTGACGTACCAGGATGACTTCTTCGGCGCCGGCCTGGACCCGTAGCGGGCGCTGTTCATTCAACTCGGCGAGGGGGGCGACGGCGTGCAGGGCCATGGGCGTTCTCCTTGAATCCAGTGTGCTCATTTGACGCCTGCCCAAGGTCAAGGGTGCCACGAGGTGACGACCGGCTACCGTGATTACAATCTTTAACAAGAGAATCAAATGAGACTAAATTGACTCAATAAGGCTTCGTGAGTACCATTCGCGCCGTTTTCAAATCAAAGGCTCGGGTGAAATTCATGGGCAACTTGCGTGCAATTGGGGTGGTCGGCCTGCTGGCGGCGGCGATCGCGCTGTCGGGCTGCGACGGGGCGGATCAGCCCCAGGCTGCGGCCGAGGTGGTGTATCCGGTGGAGGTGGTGACCGTGGCTGGCGAGCCGTTGGCCCTGGCCTCGACCCTGCCGGGCCGGGTCGAGCCGATGCGGGTCGCCGAGGTGCGCGCGCGGGTGGCTGGCATCGTCCTGCACAAGCGCTTCGAAGAGGGCGCCGACGTCAAGGCCGGCGACGTGTTGTTCCAGATCGACCCGGCACCGTTCAAGGCCGCCCTGGCGCGGGCCGAGGGCGACCAGGCCCGTGCCCAGGCGGTGCAGCAGGAAGCCCAGGCGCGGGTCAAGCGCTACGCGCCGCTGGTCAAGATCGAAGCGGTCAGCCAGCAGGACTTCGACAGCGCCACCGCCGAGCTGCGCAGCGCCCAGGCCGCCGTGCGTTCAGCCCAGGCCGACGTGCAGACCGCGCGCCTGAACCTTGGCTACGCCACGGTCACCGCGCCGATCTCCGGGCGCATCGGCCGCGCCCTGGCCACCGAAGGGGCGCTGGTGGGGCAGGGCGATGCCACGCTGCTGGCGCGTATCCAGCAGCTCGACCCGATCTATGTCGACTTCACCCAGTCCGCCGCCGATGCCCTGCGCCTGCGCCAGGCTTTGAAGGACGGCGCGTTGGCCGGTGGCGACGACAAGGCGCTGACGGCCCAGGTCGAAGGCACCGACTACCAGCGCCAGGGCGCGCTGATGTTCACCGACGTGGCGGTCGACCGTGGCACCGGCCAGGTCAGCCTGCGTGGTCGTTTCGACAACGCCGACGGCATTCTCCTGCCCGGCATGTACGTGCGCGTGCGCACCCCCCAGGGCACCGATCAGCAGGCCATCCTCGTGCCGCAACGCGCCGTGCAGCGCGGCAGCGATGGCGAGGCGCGGGTGATGGTGGTGGGCACCGGCAACCTGGCCGAGGCGCGCAGCGTGCGCACCGGCGTGATGCAGGGCGCGCGCTGGCAGATCACCGAGGGCCTGCGCGCCGGTGACCAGGTCATCGTCGGCAGCCCGGCGGGCCTGGTTCCGGGCACGCCGGTCAGCCTGGCCCAGGCACAACAGGCCGCGGCGCAATAAGGCGAGGGTAGCGAGATGTCCAAGTTCTTCATCAATCGGCCGAACTTCGCCTGGGTCATGGCGCTGTTCATTTCCCTGGCCGGCCTGCTGGTGATCCCGGCGCTGCCGGTGGCCCAGTACCCTAGCGTGGCACCGCCACAGATTTCCATCACCGCCAGCTACCCGGGCGCTTCGGCCAAGGTGCTGGTGGAGTCGGTGACCAGCATCATCGAAGAGTCGCTCAACGGCGCCAAGGGTTTGCTGTACTACGAGTCCACCAACAACTCCAACGGCGTCGCCGAGGTGCTGGTGACCTTCGAGCCCGGCACCAAGCCGGACATGGCCCAGGTGGACGTGCAGAACCGTCTGAAGCAGGCCGAGGCGCGCATGCCCCAGGCTGTGCTGTCCCAGGGCCTGAAGGTCGAGCAGGCCAGCGCCGGGTTCCTGCTGATCTACGCCCTGACCAGCAAGTCCAGCGACAGTGGCGACACCACGGCCCTGGCTGACTACGCCGCGCGCAATATCAACAACGAACTGCGGCGCGTGCCCGGTGTGGGCAAGCTGCAGTTCTTCGCTTCAGAGGCGGCCATGCGGGTCTGGGTCGACCCGCAGAAGCTGGTGGGCTACGGGCTGTCCATCGACGACATCAACAACGCGATCCGTGGCCAGAATGTCCAGGTGCCGGCCGGCAGCTTCGGCAGCACCCCGGGGGCCAGCGAGCAGGAGCTGACCGCGACCTTGGCGGTGCAGGGCACCCTCGACACCCCCGAGGCGTTCGCCGGCATCGTCCTGCGCGCCAACCCGGACGGCTCCCGCGTGCTGCTGGGTGATGTCGCGCGCCTGGCCATCGGCAGCGAGAACTACAACCTGTCCTCGCGCCTGGACGGCCACCCGGCCGTGGCCGGCGCGGTGCAGCTGGCGCCCGGCGCCAACGCCATCCAGACCGCGACGCTGGTCAAGGAGCGCCTGGCGGAGCTGTCGCAGTTCTTCCCCGAGGGCGTCGAGTACTCGGTGCCCTACGACACCTCGCGCTTCGTCGACGTGGCCATCGAGAAGGTGATCCACACCCTGATCGAAGCCATGGTGCTGGTGTTCCTGGTGATGTTCCTGTTCCTGCAGAACGTGCGCTACACCCTGATCCCGTCGATCGTGGTGCCGGTGTGCCTGCTGGGCACGCTGATGGTGATGAAGCTGCTCGGCTTCTCGGTGAACATGATGACCATGTTCGGCATGGTGCTGGCCATCGGCATCCTGGTGGACGACGCCATCGTGGTGGTGGAGAACGTCGAGCGGCTGATGGCCGAGGAAGGCCTGTCGCCGGGGGCGGCCACGGTCAAGGCGATGGGGCAGGTGTCCGGGGCGATCATCGGCATCACGATGGTGCTGGCGGCGGTGTTCCTGCCGCTGGCATTCATGTCCGGTTCGGTGGGGGTGATCTACCAGCAGTTCTCCGTGTCGCTGGCGGTGTCGATCCTGTTCTCCGGTTTCCTGGCCCTGACCTTCACCCCGGCGCTGTGTGCCACGCTGCTCAAGCCGGTGCCCCACGGCCACCACGAGAAGGGCGGTTTCTTCGGTGCCTTCAACCGCGCCTTCGCCCGCGTGACCGAGCGCTACTCGGTGATGAACAGCGCCCTGGTGGCCCGCGCCGGCCGCTGGATGCTGGCCTACGTCGGCATCCTGGTGGTGCTTGGTTACTCCTACCTGCGCCTGCCGGAGGCCTTCGTGCCATCCGAGGACCTGGGCTACAGCATCGTCGACGTGCAGTTGCCACCGGGCGCCAGCCGGGTGCGTACCGACCACACCGCCGAAGGCCTGGAGAAGTTCCTGATGTCCCGCGAGGCGGTGGCCAGCTCGTTCATCGTCAGCGGTTTCAGTTTCTCGGGCCAGGGCGACAACGCCGCGCTGGCATTCCCCACTTACAAAGACTGGTCCGTGCGTGGCCAGGAGCAGTCGGCCGAGGCGGAAACCGCGGCGATCAACGCCCAGTTCGCGGCCAACGGCGACGGCACCATCACCGCGGTCATGCCGCCGCCGATCGACGGCCTGGGCAACTCCGGCGGTTTCGCCCTGCGCCTGATGGACCGGGGCGGCCTGGGCCGCGAAGCATTGCTGGCGGCCCGTGACCAACTGCTGGCCCGCGCCAACGGCAACCCGGTGATCCTCTACGCAATGATGGAAGGCCTGGCCGAGGCGCCGCAGCTGCGGGTGCAGATCGACCGTGAAAAGGCCCGCGCCCTGGGCGTGAGCTTCGAAACCATCAACAGCACCCTGGCCACCGCCTTCGGTTCGGCGGTGATCAACGACTTCACCAATGCCGGGCGCCAGCAACGCGTGGTGGTGCAGGCCGAGCAAGGCGAGCGGATGACCCCGGAAAGCGTGCTGCGCCTGTATGCGCCCAACGCCAGTGGCGAGCAGGTGCCGTTCAGCGCCTTTGTCACCACCAAGTGGGAAGAGGGCCCGGTGCAACTGGTGCGCTACAACGGCTACCCGTCGATCCGTATCGCCGGCGACGCCGCCCCGGGTTCCAGCACTGGCCAGGCGATGGCCGAGATGGAGCGCCTGGTCAGCGAGCTGCCGCCTGGCATCGGTTATGCCTGGACCGGCCTGTCGTACCAGGAGAAGGTCTCCAGCGGCCAGGCCGCCGGCCTGTTCGCCCTGGCCATCCTGGTGGTGTTCCTGCTGCTGGTGGCGCTGTATGAAAGCTGGGCGATCCCGCTGACGGTGATGCTGATCGTGCCAATCGGTGCCCTGGGCGCGGTGTGGGCAGTGATGCTCACCGGCATGCCCAACGATGTGTACTTCAAGGTCGGCCTGATCACCATCATCGGCCTGGCGGCGAAGAACGCCATCCTCATCGTCGAGTTCGCCAAGGAACTGTGGGAAAAGGGTTACAGCCTGCGTGACGCCGCCATCGAGGCCGCGCGCCTGCGTTTCCGCCCGATCGTGATGACCTCCATGGCCTTCATCCTCGGCGTGGTGCCGCTGGCCATCGCCACCGGCGCCGGCGCGGCCAGCCAGCGCGCCATCGGTACCGGGGTGATCGGCGGCATGCTCAGCGCCACCTTGCTGGGCGTGGTGTTCGTGCCGATCTGCTTCGTCTTCGTGCTGACGCTGCTCAAGCGCAAGCCTGCCCCTGTGAAACATGCGGTCGAGGCCGTGGAGTGATGGACATGCGTAATTTCGTTTTGCCCTGTGCGCTGGCCTTCGCCCTGGCCGGTTGCTCGCTGGCGCCGACCTATCAGCGCCCCGAGGCGCCGGTCGCGGCCCAGTGGGGCGACGCGGCGGCCCATCAGGGCCGGGCAGTGGAGCAACTGGACTGGCAGGCGTTCATCGTCGACCCGACTTTGCGCCAGCTGGTCGCCACCGCGCTGGACAACAACCGCTCGCTGCGCCAGACCCTGCTGGACATCGAGCAGGCCCGCGCGCAGTACCGTATCCAGCGCGCCGACCGGGTGCCGGGCCTGAACGCCGGGGCCTCGGGTAACCGCCAGCACCTGCCGGCGGAGCTGGCCAGCAATGGCCGCGAAGGGGTGAGCAGCACCTACCAGGTGGGGCTGTCGCTGCCGGAGTACGAGGTGGATCTGTTCGGCCGGGTGAAGAGCCTGAGTGACGCGGCGCTGGAGCAGTACCTGGCCACCGAAGAGGCCGGGCGTGCCGCGCGCGTCGCCCTGGTCGCCGAAGTCAGCCAGGCCTACCTGACGCTTGACGGCGCCGAACGCCGCCAGGCCCTGACCCGCCAGACCCTGGCCAGCCGCGAGGACTCGCTGGCCCTGGTCGGCCAGCGCCGTTCGGCCGGTACCGCGACCGCCCTGGACCACCAGGAAGCCCTGGGTCTGGTCGAGCAGTCGCGGGCCGAGCTGGAAACCACCGTGCGCCAGCAGCGCCAGGCGTTCAACGCGCTGGTGCTGTTGCTGGGCAGCAGCGACGCGGCCAAGGCCATACCGGCCGAACGTTCCGCCGCGCCCATGGTGCTGCAGGACATCGCCCCGGGCGCGCCGTCGGCGCTGCTCGAGCGGCGCCCGGACATCCTCGCCGCCGAACACCGGCTGCGGGCGCGCAACGCCGATATCGGCGCGGCGCGGGCGGCGTTCTTCCCGCGTATCAGCCTGACTGGCAGCTTCGGCACCTCGAGTGCGCAGATGTCCGGCCTGTTCGATGGCGGCTCGCGCAGCTGGAGCTTCATGCCGCAACTGTCGCTGCCGCTGTTCGACGCCGGGCGCAACAAGGCCGGCCTGAGCCTGGCCGAGGCGCGCAAGGATTCGGCGGTGGCCGCCTATGAAGGCACCATCCAGACCGCCTTCCGCGAAGTGGCCGACGCCCTGGCCGCCACCGACACCCTGCGCCGCGAAGAGGCCGCGCGCCGGGCCCTGGCCGACACCAGCCAGGCCACCCTGGCACTGGCCAAGGCGCGCTACGAGGGCGGCGTGGACAACCACCTGCGCTACCTCGACGCCCAGCGCAGCAACTATGTGAACGAGGCGACCTACATCGAGGCCAGCACCCAGCACCAGTTGGCCCTGGTCGACCTGTTCCGCGCCCTGGGCGGCGGCTGGCCAACGCAAAACCTGTAGGAGCCAGCCTTGCTGGCGATGCAAGGCGCAGCCTTGCCGGTCGCCGGTACGGTCTGTTCGCCAGCAAGGCTGGCTCCTACAGACAGTCAAGGGCATCGCCCTGAAGACCTCCTTTGGTTGGGCATTCCAGCCACCTCGGCCCCTGGACCGCGTGTCCCGGGGCTTTTTTTTCCCTCGGGCGCCTGGACTATAGTCAGGGGCGGCAAATGCGAGAGGGCAAGGGATTTCAATGGGTGCAGCCAGGAAAACGACCGAGGACGGTGTCTATGCGGTGACCAGCGAGGGCAGGGCGACGGCGCTGTTCCGCCTGGTGCTGTGCTTCATGGCGGTGGTGATGCTGGCCTTCGTGCTGATCGAGGGCTGGCGGATCTGGCGCGACTATCGCCAGGCGTTCATCAACGCCGACCGTGCGGTGACCAACCTGGCCCGGGCCACCGCCCAGCACGCCGAGGATGCCATCCGCCAGGTCGACGCCATCACCGCCGCGTTGGCCGAACGCCTGGAGGGCGATGGTTTCGAGCATATCGACCGGCCCCGGCTGCATGCCTTGCTCAAGCAGCAGGCGGCGATCATCCCGCAACTGCACGGGTTGTTCGTCTACGCCCCCGACGGCAGCTGGATCGTCACCGACAAGGACGCGGTGCCCCCCGGCGCCAACAACGCCGACCGCGACTATTTCATCTACCACCGCACCCACCCGGACCGCGAGGTGCGCATTGGTTCGGTGGTGCGCAGCCGCTCCACCGGCGACCTGATCATCCCCATCTCGCGGCGCCTGGACTACCCCGACGGCAGTTTCGCCGGGGTGCTGCTGGGCACCATCAAGGTCGACTGGTTCGTGCGCTACTACGGCGACTTCAAGATCGACGAACGCGGCGCGCTGGTGCTGGCCATGCGCGACGGCACCATCCTCGTGCGCCGGCCGTTCGTCGAACAGGTGATCGGCAGGAGCCTGGCGGCCAGCGAGATCTTCCGCAATCACTTGCCCTATGCCAGCGAAGGCGTGGCCGAGGCGGTGGCGGTGGTTGATGGGACGCCGCGGCTGTATGCCTTCCGTGTGTTGTCGAGCTATCCGCTGGTGGTGGAAGCAGGGTTGTCGCGTGAATCGATCATCGCCCCCTGGCGCCACGACATGCTCAAGTCGATGGCGGTGCTGGTGCTGCTGCTGATCGGCCTGGCCGGCTTTGGCTGGGTGGTATTGCGTCAGTTGCGCGAGCGGATCGCCATCGAGCGCGCCCTGCACCAGGCGCACCAGACGCTCAAGGCCATGGCCCTGACCGACAGCCTCACCGGCCTGGGCAATCGGCGTCGGCTTGATGCGGTGCTCGAGCCCGAGATTCGCCGTGCGCGGCGCCAGGGGCATTCACTGGCGCTGGTAATGCTCGACCTGGACCACTTCAAGCCCTACAACGACCGTTATGGTCATCCGGCGGGGGATGCTTGCCTGCGGCGTTTCGGCGAGTTGTTGCGCCAGTCGCTCAAGCGCCCGGGCGACCTGGCGGTGCGCTATGGCGGGGAGGAGTTCACGCTGCTGCTGCCGGACACCGACACCCAGGGCGCCGGCCTGATCGTCCAGGAAATCCTGCAGGCGCTGCGCCGTGCGGCCATCGAGCACCTGGGCAGCCCGTTGGGGCGGGTGTCCGCCAGCGCCGGTATCGCGGTGGTGGCGCCCTCGCTGGAGAGCGTCACCCCGGAGCACCTGATCACGGCGGCGGACGAGGCGCTGTACACGGCAAAACGCCAGGGGCGGGATCGGTACTGCGTGGCTGGGAGTGTGCAGGTCGGGGGGCGCAGCAGCCCCTAGATGCCGAGGGGCAGGCGCATGGCGCAGCGCCCCTCCAGGCCGTGCGCGCGTTCCTCGGCAAGGATCGCGGTCAAGCGCTCGTCCAGGTGCCCGGCCGTCAGCACCTCGAAGCCAAGGCGGGCATAGAACGGCCCATTCCAGGGCACCTCGGTGAAGGTGGTCAGGGTCACCGCACGCAATCCGGCTGCCCGGGCCGTCTGGATCGCCTGGTCGAGCAATTGCCGGCCGAGCCCTTGGCCCTGGGCTTCCTGGCACACCGACAGTTCGTGGATGTGCAGGGTGTCGCCGACCACGGCGGCGCAGATAAAGCCCAGCGGTTGGTCGTGCTCATCCACCGCGACCCAACTGCTGCCCGCGGTCTGGAATCGTGCATGTTCCGTCTCATCCATCACTTCGCTGTCAGCCAGCCAGGCCAGGGCAGGGTATTGCCTGAACGCCTGGGCGGCGGAGCGCTCGAGGGCGGGGAGCAAGGGTAGTTCCTGGGCGAGGGTGGGGCGGATGGTCATGAACGGTACTCGCTACGTGGGCACGGGATTGCCTGGCGATTGTGCCGCAAAGCGAGTGGCCGATGTTCGCAGGCACGCAATTGATCTGATACGCCCCCCCCCTGTAGGAGCGGCTTCAGCCGCGATCACCCGCCAAGCGGGTGCCAGGCAGCGCGGTGCTTTTATCGCGGCTGAAGCCGCTCCTACAGAGGGCAAAGATGCTTGTAAATTAAATGTTATAATATAACAATAAATTGTCTTTCTTTGCCTCAGGACTTCTCCCGTGATCCGCAGAAACCCCTCCGGCCATCTCCCCGACATCGCCGAGTCGGCCTACATCGACCCGACCGCGATCATCTGCGGCAAGGTGGTCATCCACGACAACGTCTTCGTCGGCCCCTACGCGGTGATCCGCGCCGACGAGGTGGATGCCGACGGCGACATGCAGCCGATCGTCATCGGCGCCAACTCCAATATCCAGGACGGCGTGGTCATCCACTCCAAGTCCGGCGCGGCGGTGCGTATCGGCCAGTTCAGCTCGATCGCCCACCGTTCCATCGTGCATGGCCCTTGCCAGGTCGGCGACCGGGTGTTCATCGGCTTCAACAGCGTGCTGTTCAACTGCCAGGTCGGCGATGGCTGCGTGGTGCGGCATAACTCGGTGGTCGATGGCCGTGACCTGCCCGCCCGCTTCTACGTACCGCCCACCGAGCATATCGGGCCGCATACCGATCTGGGCCGCTATCCACCGGTCAGCGTCTCGGCGTCCGAGTTCTCCGAGGACGTGGCGCGCACCAATATCGACCTGGTGCAGGGCTACAAGGCCCTGCGCAACGAGTTCTGACCATGGACGAGCTGTTGCTGCGCAATGCGCGCATGGTCAATGAAGGGTGTGAGTTCGAAGGCGACCTGCTGGTGCGCCATGGCCGGATCGAGCGCATCGCCGGCAGCCTGGAAGGCGCCCGGGCGCGTTGCGAGATCGATGCCAAGGGCGCCTGGCTGCTGCCTGGGATGATCGACGACCAGGTGCACTTTCGTGAGCCGGGCGCGCCGCACAAGGGTTGCATCGCCAGCGAGTCGCGGGCGGCGGTGGCGGGGGGCATCACCAGTTTCATGGACATGCCCAACACCCATCCACCGACCCTGACGCTCGAAGCCCTGGCGGACAAGAAGCGCAGGGCGGCGGCCAGTTCCCTGGCCAACTATGGCTTTCACTTCGGCGTCAGCCGCGACAACCTCGACACCATCGCCGCGCTGGACCCGCGCGAGGTGGCCGGGGTCAAGGTGTTCATGGGCGCGTCCACCGGCAACATGCTGGTGGATGACCCGCAGGTGCTGGAAAAGCTGTTCATCCATACCCCGACCCTGCTGCTCGCCCACTGCGAGCACACCCCGAGCATCCTGGAAAACGAAGCCAGGTGGCAGGCGCACCACGGCGAGTTCATCCCGCCCGCGGCGCACCCGTTGATCCGTGACGCCGAGGCCTGCCATCGCTCGTCCAGCCTGGCGGTCGCGCTGGCCCGGCGTTTCGGCACGCGGCTGCATGTGCTGCACCTGACCACCGCGCGCGAACTGGAACTGTTCCAGCCGGGCCCGGTGGCGGGCAAGCGCATCACCGCCGAGGTGTGCCTGCATCACCTGCTGTTCGACGACGGCGACTACGCCAGCCTCGGCCACCTGATCAAGTGCAACCCGGCGATCAAGACCCGCAGCGACCGTGACGCCTTGCGCCAGGCCCTGGTCGACGATCGCATCGATGTGATCGGCACCGACCATGCGCCGCACACGCTGGAGGAAAAGCGCCAGCGCTACAGCCGCGCGCCGTCCGGCTTGCCATTGGTGCAGCATGCATTGCCGGCGGCGCTGGAGCTGGTCAGTGAAGGCGTATTGAGCATGGCGCAGGTGGTGGCCAAGACCAGCCACGCGGTGGCCGAGCTGTTCGCCATCCGCGAGCGTGGTTTCTTGCGCGAGGGCTACTGGGCGGACCTTGCCCTGGTCGAGCGCCTGGACACGCCGCGCGCGGTGGCCGACGACCCGGTGCTGGCCCGTTGCGGCTGGACGCCGTTCCAGGCGCGCGGCTTCCACCATGTGGTGCGCAGCACCGTGGTGTCCGGGCAACTGGCTTGGCATGCAGGACGCGTGCAACCACATTGCCAGGGCCTGCCACTGATGTTTGATCGTCCCCGCCCTCTGTAGGAGCCGGCTTGCCGGCGAACCCGCCAGGAGAACCACCATGACCGAAGACCAACTGCTACACCAACCCACCGACGCCTACATGAGCGAACCCCAGCGCCAGTTCTTCCGTAACTTGCTGCTGATCCAACGGCGCGAGCTGCAAGCGCGCATCGAACAGGAGTTCCGCGCCCTGCGTGAACAGGAAGTGCACAGCGATGCGGCTGACCTGGGCAGCGCCGAAGAGGAACGCCACTGGCAACTGCGCTCGCTGGAGCGCGAGAAGAAGCTGCTCGACAAGATCGACCAGGCGCTGGAACGCCTGGCCCGGGGCGACTACGGCTGGTGCGCCGAAACCGGCGAGCCCATCGGCCTGCGCCGCCTGCTGCTGCGCCCCACCGCGACCCTGAGCATCGAGGCCAAGGAGCGCCAGGAACTCAGGGAGCGCCACCTGCGCAGCGACGGCTAGTCGGCCTCCAGCACCGGGCGCTGCAGTTGCCAGCGCACCGAGCTCACGCCCTTCTCCAGGCTGACCCGGCTGACCAGGCGCTCCAGCGAAGTCGGCGCCTGGGGCGTGCCGAGCAACTCGGCGCGCACTTCCAGGCGCATGGGGTCGGCCAGGTCCTCGCTGTGCAGCGACTGCAGGCGCAGGCCCGGGTCGCTCAGGCTGTGCAGCATCAGGCTGCGCACCTGGATCTCATCCTCGGCGCGGCAAACGATGCGCACCTCGAAGCGCTGCTCGACCTCGCTGGCCGGCACCATGTCCTGGCGGTCCAGGCGCTGGGCGATATCGCGCAGCAGGATGTTGGCGCACAGCACCACCAGGCTGCCCAGCGATGCCTCGAGCAGCAGCCCGAGGCTGCACAGCACCCCCACCGCCGCGGTGCACCAGAGGGTGGCGGCGGTGTTCAGGCCGCGCACGTTGAAGCCATCGCGCATGATCACGCCACCACCGAGGAAGCCAATGCCCGACACCACGTAGGCGGCGATGCGCGAGGCATCGGTGGGCGCCATGCCCGGCACCGCCTGGGTCATCAGCACGAACAGGCAGGCGCCGGTGCTCACCAGCGCGTTGGTGCGCAGGCCGGTCAGGCGCTGGCGCAGTTGACGCTCGGCGCCGATCACGGCACCAAGCAGCAGGGCCACGCTCACGCGCAGCAGGAAGATTTTCCAATCCATAGCGAACTCCGTTGCGCGGGCGATGGCCCGCACTGGCGCCAACCGAAGGCGGCGCGATTGAAAACGAGGAATGCGCAGGACCACGCGCGATGCCGGATGGCAACGCTGCTGGGGAAGGGGGATGCTCAGCCGTGGAGGGCTGGAGGAAACCACCGTCTACCGTGTGCGGCGAGACAGTGGCAGGAACGCTGCCGGACTAGCTCGCCGTGTGGGCCTGTCGCAATCGACTGGGGCTACTGTCCAATGCAGGGGACTCCTGTTGAGGGGATGCTTGAGTGCGCGGCGGACCATACGCCTCGACCGCCATCGGGTCAAGGCGCGAAACATGACAATCCGGTTAATCCAGGCGTTGGCAGCGGTAGGCCTGGGTCTGGTAGGGGAAGGCGATGCGCTCGCGGCCCTTGAGGTCGGGGTGGTGGTCGATCAGGTCCTGCAGGCGCGCCATGACCTCGTCCTGTTCGGCCTGGGGCAGGGCGGCGATGAAGCTGACCGAGCGCAGCCGTTCGATGATCACGGTCTGCGGGCTGCCTTCGTGGATATGGGGCAGGGTGGTCAGGGTTGGCGCGCTGAACCAGCGGCCGTCGAAAGCCTCGCGCCAGCGGCCGGTGTGAAAGCGTGGCGTGTCGCCTTCGTAGGGGGTGATGATCTCGGTGATGCGCGCCACCCAGTCCACCGTTTCGTCGCGCACGTTCCAGATGAGCCCCAGGCGGCCGCCGGGTGCCAGCACCCGGTGCATCTCGGCCAGGGCGATGGTGTCGGCGAACCAGTGGAAGGCCTGGGCGCAAACCAGCACCTGCTGGCTGGCGTCGGCCACCGGCATGTGCTGGGCGGAGCCTTCGAGCACGGGTACATCGGGCAGTTGCTCATGGAAGCGCTCACGCATGGCGGCCACCGGCTCCACCGCCGTCAGGCGGGGCGCCAGCGGGGTGAGCAGGCGGGTGAACTTGCCGGTGCCGGCGCCCAGGTCCAGCACTGTCGTGCCGTTGCTCACGCCCAGGGTGTCGCGCAGCCAGCCCAGCAGTGCGATGGGGTAGTCCGGCCGGCCCTGCTCGTAGTTGCCTGACTGGCGGGTGTAGCCGGTGCTGACCGAGGCGTGTACATCCTTCATGGAAAATCCCTCCGAATGACCTGCCGGCAATGTTACCCTTGCGCCTTTCGTTGCCAACCCCCCGGATCGTCTCATGTTGTTCAACCTCGCCATCCTGTTCGGCACCCTGGTGGCCATGGAAGGCGTCGGCACGCTGGCCCACAAGTACGTCATGCATGGCTGGGGCTGGTGGCTGCACCGCTCGCACCATGAACCGCACCTCGGCATGCTGGAGACCAACGACCTGTATCTCGTCGCCCTGGGGCTGATCGCCACGGCGCTGGTAGCGCTGGGCAAGGCCGGGCATGCGCCGTTGCAGTGGGTCGGCGGCGGCGTGGCCGGGTATGGCGTGGCCTATGTGCTGGCCCATGACGGTTTTTTTCACCGCCACTGGCCACGGGCGCCGAAGCCGGTCAATCGCTACCTCAGGCGCCTGTACCGGGCGCACCGGCTGCACCACGCGGTGAAGGGGCGCGAGGGCAGTGTGTCGTTCGGCTTCTTCTATGCGCCACCGTTGCGGGTGTTGAAGCAACAGCTGAAGCGGCGCAGGGGCCTGTAGGAGCGGCTTCAGCCGCGAACACCGGCGAAGCGGGTGCCATCACCGCGTTGCCAGTATCGCGGCTGAAGCCGCTCCTACAGAGACCGAGCGACGGTGCTGCCGGCCTTTTGCCCGCGGCTCACCCACCAGCCAAACCCCGCCGCCGTGAAGAACATGATCAGGCTGTAGATCGCCGCCGGCACCGCCATGGTCGCGTTGTTCAAGAGCGTCGGGCTCAGGGCCAGGGCGATGGCCAGGGTGCCGTTGTGAATACCGATCTCCATGCCGATGGCGATCGCCTGGCGCCGGGGGATGCTCAGCAGCCGCGGCACCCAGTAGCCCACCCCCAGGCTCAGCAGGTTGAACAGCAGCGCGGCGCCACCCACCACCGGCGCGTACTCGACTACCGTCTGCCAGTCCTTGGCCAGCGCCAGCACGATGGTGAAGGCCAGGAACAATGCCGCCACCAGCTTCATCGGCTTCTCCATGCGCGCGGCGAACCGTGGCGCGAAGTGTCGGATCAGCATGCCCAGCGCCACCGGCAGCAGGACGATGGCGAACACCTGCATGACCTTGGCGAATTGCAGCGGGATGGCCTGGTCGGATGCCATGAACCAGGCCAGCGACAGGTTCACCAGCAGCGGCATGGTGAGGATGGCGATCAGCGAGTTGACGGCGGTAAGCGTGATGTTCAGCGCCACGTCGCCATGGGCCAGGTGGCTGAACAGGTTGGCGGTGGTGCCGCCCGGCGAGGCCGCCAGCAGCATCAGGCCCACCGCCAGCGCCGACTCCAGGCCGAAACCGTTGGCAATCAGGAAACACACCAGCGGCAGCAGCAGGATCTGGCAGGTCAGCCCGATCACCACGGGTTTCGGGTATTTGACCACCCGGGCGAAGTCGGCCAGGGTCAACGACAACCCCAGGCCCAGCATGATGATGCCCAGGGCGAGGGGCAGGACGGCGGTGAGCAGCGGCGAGGCGGTCATGGGCGGTCTCTCGGGCGAAGGATCCCGGGAGTCTAGGTGGCACTGGAACGATAGCTAATCGCAATAGGCCTTTCTTGGTAACCGTTTGTTACTAAGCCCAGCGAGAGCAGCGGCCCCGGGTCGCGTTGCGATGCCGCGCCCGGCGCAGTAGCATTCCCGCTTTTGCCGAGGATTAGCCTGCCATGCCGTTCCAGCCAGGTCTGCTTGCCACACCGGTGCCGGCCCATGCCCGCCACCTGTTCTTCGCCCTCGACGCGGTCGAGGCCTTGCCCGCCGTCCTGGACCAACTGCTGCCGCAGGTCGACGGCAAGACCCTGGTCCTCGCCGTCGGCGCGCCGCTGGCCAAGGCCCTGGGCCGTGAAGTACCTGGCCTGCGCAGCTTCCCGCAGCTGGACGCGGTGGTGGAGAACCCGGCCACCCAGCACGCCCTGTGGTTGTGGCTGCGCGGCGAGGAGCGCGGCGAGCTGTTCCTGCGCGCCCAGGCGCTGCAACAGGCCCTGGCGCCGGCCCTGCGCCTGGTGGACAGCGTCGAGGGTTTCCTGCACCGCGGTGGCCATGACCTGACCGGCTACGAAGACGGCACCGAGAACCCGGTGGACGAAGACGCCGTCGCCGCCGCCATCGTGCCGGGCGATGTGCCTGGCCTGGCGGGTTCGAGCTTTGCCGCCTTCCAGCTGTGGAAGCACGACCTGAACTACTTCAAGTCGCTGCCCCAGGTAGAACAGGACAACATCATCGGCCGCCGCCTGAGCGACAACGAAGAGCTCGACGACGCGCCGGAGTCGGCCCACGTCAAGCGCACCGCCCAGGAGAGTTTCGAGCCCGAGGCGTTCATCGTCCGCCGTTCGCTGGCCTGGGCCGACGAGCGTGGCGCGGGTCTTGCGTTCGTGGCCCTGGGGTATTCGTTCGAGGCGTTCGAGGTGCAGTTGCGCCGTATGAGCGGGCTGGAAGATGGTGTGATCGATGGTTTGTACCGTTTCAGCCGGCCGCTGAGCGGGGGGTACTACTGGTGCCCGCCGTTGAGCGAGGCGGGTGCTGACCTGCAACTACTGCTGGGCTAGTTGCGGCCGGTTCGCCAGCAAGGCTGGCTCCTACACGTACGCATGAACCTGTAGGAGCCAGCTTTGCTGGCGAACCGCTGCTCAGAACGGCACCGCCACCGTCAGCTGGCTGTACACATTGGTCCCGCTCCCCACCTGATTGCCGCCATTGCTCTGATCCTTGCGCGGCTTGAACAGCCCCAGCAGCGGGGTGACGATCAGGTGTTCGTTCACCGCCCATTCCACATACAGGTCCAGTTCCTGGGCATCCAGGTTCAGGGTGTCGCGGGTGCGCACGGTATTGAAGTCGAAGAACAGCGCACCCAGGGTGACGTCGTCCCGTGGCGTGGCCTTCAGGCCGACATGGTGGATGCCGCTGTTGGTGTTGAACGGCCCGGCATAGTTGCCCGCCACCTCGCCCTGGATCCAGGTGCCGTAGCCGCCGGACAGGCCGGTGAACAGCAGGTCCCAACCCGCTGAGTAGCGGGTGTAGCGGTAGGTCAGCTGCGGCGCCCACGGCGCTTCGGCGAAGGTGTAGCCGGCCTCGGCGTACCAGGCCGTTTCCCGGCCGCCACGCTTGTCCTGCCAGGCGTATTCGAAGGCCAGGCGGGTATTGGCCAAGCCGGCGTTGCCCTCACCGCGCAGGCTGTACACATCCATGCCTTCGCGGGCCTTCTGGAAGTCGCTGGCCCACGGGTCTGCGACGTCAATGCCGTGGATATAGGTCAGGCCCAGGGTGCCGAGCACATGGGTGTAGTCCAGGGTGCCGGCGGCCAGTTCGGTCTCGGCCTGGGCGCGGTTGTCGGACTTGAGCCAGAGCACGCTGCCGTGCAAACCCTCCTTGCCGCCCAGGCGCAGCACCGCCGTGCGGTCGAAGGCATGTCGGGCGCCGAGGTAGAAACCGCCGCCGCGGTTGAGGTGGCCCTCGGCCGGGCCTTTGCCGAGGTTGGGGCCATCGTCGTTGATCAGGAAACCACTGCCCAGACGGATTACCTGGCGCCCCCCGGAAATGTCCACGCCATCCTGGCCCAGTAACGGGAACAGCGTGCCGGAGCGCCAGCCCAGGTAGGCGTCCTCGATCTTGGTGGTGCGTTCGGAGCCATCCTGGTTGCCCCCGGCATCGCCGTCGCCCCAGGCGCCGGAGCTCACCCAGTTCAGCGTGCCATACAGGCTGCCATTGCCGGCCAGGCCCTGGTCGCCGCTCAGGCCGTATTTGATGAAGCCCTCACGCCAGGTCGAGCCACCGGGCGTGCCGTCATAGTTGTGGCGGCTGTTGAACATGCCCCAGACCGCGAGCAGGTCGGCGTTCAGGTGGGTGTCGTCGTCGGCGTACAGCTCGTGGGCCGACGTGGCCTGGGTCGAAGCCAGCAAGGTCAGGGCCAGGACGGTACGGCGTGGGGTGAGACGCATGGATCGTTCCTCGTTCGTTATGTGCGGTCTTGGGGCCGCGTCGTTGTGGAGGCAGGTGTCGCAGGGCGACTGGGGCATTAGCGCGTGGAACAGGGGGGAGGGTCTTGCCCGTGGCTGCCAGCGCGCTTGCACCTGGCCGCCACGGACGTGTGGCTGTGGATATACCTGTAGGAGCCGGCTTTGCCGGCGAATGGGCCCATGGCTTGTGCCCGGCTCGCATCAGTCGGCGCTGTTGTGTTCCGGCAACGTGGCGCCCCCATCGACGATCAAGGTCTGGCCGGTGATGTAGCTGGCTGCATCGGACGCCAGGAACAACATCGCCGCAGCGATATCGGCCGGCTCACCCAGGCGTCCCAGCGGTACCCCTGCGCCAATCCGCGCATTCAGCGCGGCATCGCCGAGATTGCCCATGGCCGGCGTGCGCACCATGCCCGGTTCGACACCGTTGACCCGCACGTTCAACGGCGCCAGCTCCAGCGCGGCATTGCGAATGAAACCGTTGACCCCGGCCTTGGACGCGGCGTAATGGCCAAGGCCCGGGTAGGCCACCCGTGGGCCGGTCACCGACGAGGTCGCCAGCACGCAGCCTCCGGCCTGCTGGCGAAACAGCGGCAAGGCGCCCTGGGTGAGCCAGAACAGCGCGCCAAGGTTCACGGCGAGCGTGCGCTGCAGCAGCGCCGGGGTGATCTCGGCGAATGGCGTGAGCGGAAAGTACGCGGCGTTGTGCACCAGCACGTCCAGGCGCGGCATCGCCTCGAGCATTGAGCCGATGGCCTGGTCGTCTGCCAGGTCGAGCAACTGGCCCTGCACGTCATGGCCCCGTGCACGCTGCGCCTCGACCATGGATGCCAGCGCCACGGGCTCGACATCGACGGCCACCACCCGCGCGCCATTGCCGGCAAAACCCTCGACGATGGCCTGGCCGATGCCCCGGGCCGCCCCGGTGACCAGCACCGTGCGCCCGACGAAGTCATAGCGTGCGCTCATGGCTGGGGCTCCAGGCGGGCGTAGGCCAAGGTCGGCACATCGACCACCGTCGAGCCACCGTCGGCGGTGAGCACCGCGCCCGTGACGATGCTTGCCTCGGCGCTGACCAGGAACTGGCACACGGCGGCGATCTCGTCGCTGTCCGCGGGGCGGCGCAGCGGCACGTCGCGGGTGACACGCCGATAGGCGGCCTCCAGGTCCTCGTCGTGGTGGGCCATCAGCGCCTGCATTTCCGCGTCCGCCATCGGGGTGCGCACCCAGCCCGGGCACACGCAGTTGACCCGCACGCCCGAAGGGCCATAGTCGCGGGCCAGGGAGCGGGTCAGGCCGACCAGGGCATGCTTGGCGGTGGTATAGCCGCACACCTCGGGCCCGGCCGCCAGCGAGGCGATCGAGCCGAGCAGCACCAGGCTGCCCCGGCTGGCCTGCAACATTGGCAGGCAGGCGCGGGCGGTGTGGAAAGCACTGTCGAGGTTGCCGCGCAGTGCGTCACGCCAGGCGTCGTCGCTGGTGTCGCCCGCACGCCCGAGGCCGTGGCCACCGGCACAGGCGATGACCGCGTCGAGGCCGCCGAAGCGCGCCTCGACCTGCTCGATGAAGCCGCCCCAGGTGGCGCTGTCTGCCGCATCGCCCGCCAGCACCAGGCCCCCCGTTGCCTCGGCGACCCGTTCGAGCGCCGCCGGGCGCCGCCCCACCAGCGCCACCTGCCAGCCCTGGCGCGCCAGACGCAGGGCGCAGGCCGCGCCGATACCGCTGCCGGCACCGGTGACCAGCACGCGGCGGCTCACCGTGGGTACTCCGTGCGGTTGACCACCCGGCAGTACGAGGACACCGGGAAGTTGGCAAGGGTATCGAAGCCGGCGCCGGCGTAGCCGAAGATCTTGCCGTCGCTGCGGTGTTGCAGCAGGTCGATCATCACCAGGCCCAGGGTCGGCACGATCTTCTCGCACCAGACGAACAGGTACAGCTGCTCGGCGATCTTGTAGTAGTAGGCGCGGTCGGTGTCGCACAGGCCTTGCTCGACCCCCTTGAGGCACTGCCAGCTGTAGTAGTCGGCGTTGAGGTAGAGATGCTCGTACTCCTCGGTCGGGCTGTAGCGGTAATGATTGCGCAGCCCCACCAGCTCGGTGGTCGGCGCGTGGGGGCAGGCGCCGTCCTGCCAGGGGCGGTCGAGGGTGCCGTGGAGGAAGGTCGCCTCGACGCCGGTCAAGGGTTCGCCGGCCAGGGCGCGGGTGTACAGGCCGCGTTCGGCCTGCGCCTGGTCGGGCAAGCGACCGAGCACGGCGGTGAAGGCCTGGCTGAGGGTGTCGAGCACCAGTGAGATCGACCAGGCCCGGTCGCCTTCGTGCTTGATGAAATCGACCAGGTACAGCCCATCGCGCACCGACGTGGCGCGGTAGCTGGCAGTGCCGCTGCTGTGGCCGTCGGCGGCGTGCCAGTACAGTTGGTCTGCATCGAAGCGGTGCTCGATGACCCAGCCATTGGCGAAGTGCAGGGTGAGCGTGCGCCCGGCAAGGTCGGCCCGTTGCGGCAGGATGAACGCTTGCGGGGCGAAGCCCTCGGCGAGGGCGCCCACGGTGATCCAGTCGGCGGGTTTGCTCATGGTGGTGACTCCTGTGGTTGGCTTGGCCACAGGGTGCATTGCCACGCAAAGGCCCGGTATCAACCGGAAGGTTGAGTCACAGGAACAGGCTGGCCACAAGTTCGGTGCGGTTGCTGACCCCCTGCTTGCGGAACAGGTTGATCAGGTGGGTCTTCACCGTTGGCAGGCCAACCCCCAGTGCCCGGGCGATCAGCTTGTTGCTGGCGCCCTGGCGCAGCAGCTCGGCGATCTGTCGCTCCCGTGGGGTGAGTGCGCTGGGCACGGCGTTCTCCGCCAGCGGCTGGCTGGCCACCGCCAGTTGCATCAACCCATGCAACGGCAGCAGCCGTTGCAGCTCGACGTCACGGAACTCGCCCAGGCTGGCGCAGCGCAGCAATGAAACGCCCGCGCGAGGCTGGCCGCGCACCTGGGCGATGATCTCCACCACATCCACCACCTGATGCTCTGCCAGGAACTGGCGATAGGTGCGGCCCTGGTCCTGCGGCAGGTGGGCCAGGCCCTGGCGCAGCGATACCACGGGGCTGCCGATGGCCAGACAACGCCCGGGCTGCAGTGGGTCGAAGGCCCGGTAACGCGCCAGGTAGCGTGCGTGCATGGGCGCTTGCAGGTCCTGCAGCAGGAAGTCGCAAGCCTGCTGCCCGGCGTCGATGCGGTAGAACGCCGCCAGGGACGCCGGCACCTGCTGGCTGAACGCCAGCAGGCAGTAGCGTCCCAGCGGGTCCAGGGCGTTGGTCATGGTCAGTAGCGGATCATCACCGACTTGAGCTCGGTGAAGTCGTCGATGAAGGCCGAGCCGAACTCGCGGCCGATGCCGGAGGCCTTGATGCCGCCGAACGGCACGGCGGGGTCGAGCAGGGTGTGCATGTTCACCCACAAGGTGCCGGCCTGGACCTCCGGGATCAGGCGCATGACCTTGCCCAGGTCATTGCTCCACAGGCTGGCGGACAGGCCGTAGGGGGTGGCGTTCATCAGTTGTGGCAGCTCGTCTTCGTCGTCGTAGGGCAGGAAGGTCGCCACCGGGCCGAAGGTTTCCTGGTTGAGCAAGCTGTCCTGGGCCGAGTTGGCGAGGATTACCGTGGGCTCGACGAAACAGCCGGGGCCTTCGCCGATGCGCCCGCCGTGGATGATCTGGCTGCCCTCGGCACGGGCAAGGGCGAACAGCTCGGCGAGCTTCTGCTGGTGCGGCTTGTTGGCCACAGGGCCGAACTGGGTGGCTTCGTCCAGCGGCGAGCCGGTCCTGAGCTGGGCCAGGCGTTGCGTCAGGGTATCGAGCAGCGGTTCGATCCGAGAACGATGGACGAAGAACCGCTCACCCGCGGCGCAGATCTGCCCCGAATGCAGGAAACCGGCCTCGATGATGCCGTCGACCGCCTTGTCGATGCCCACGTCGGGCAGGAACGCCACCGAGTTCTTGCCCCCCAGCTCCAGGGTGGCGCGGGTCAGCTTGGCGCCCATGGCGGCCTGGCCGACGGCAATACCGGTGGCCACGGAGCCGGTGAACGACACCTTGTCGGTGCCCGGGTGCTCGACCAGCGCCTTGCCCACCAGGCCGCCGCCGGTGAGCACGTTGAGCACGCCCGGCGGCAGGCCGGCCTCACCGGCCAGCTCGGCGATGCGCAGCAGGGTGAGCGGGGTGAACTCGCTGGGCTTGAGCACGATGCTGCAACCGGTGGTCAGCGCCGAGGCCAGCTTCCAGATGGCGATCATCGTCGCGAAATTCCACGGCACGATGCCCACCACCACGCCCACCGGCTCGCGCAGGGTGAAGGCGCTGTAGCGCTCGCCGGCGAAGGAGGGCAGCGACGGGGTGAGGGTCTGGCCGCTGATCTTGGTCGCCCAGCCGGCGTAGTAGCGCAGGAAGTGCGCGGCCTGGTCGACCTCGAAGGCGCGGGCGATGCCGATCAGCTTGCCCGACTGCAGGGTTTCCAGCTGGGCCAGTTCCTCGCGATTGGTTTCGAGCAGGTCGGCCAGTTTGAACAATACCGCAGCGCGGGCGGCGGGGCTGGTGCGTGACCACGTGAGGAAGCCCTGGCGGGCGGAGGCCACGGCCTGCTCGACATCAGCCTGATTGGCGTCGGCGACCTGGGTGATGGGCTCGCCGTTGGCGGGGTTCACCACGCTGATGCGTGCGGTGGATTGGCTGGCGACGGCCTGGCCATGGATGTACAGGCGGTGGTCGCGGGCGAGGAACGCGGTGACGCAGGAAAGGAGTGGGATGTCGCTCATGCTTCGGCTCCGGGCAATGATTGCCCCTTGTAGGAGCCAGCTTTGCTGGCGAACCTTGGCCTGACGCTTTCGTGGCACGGTTCGCCAGCAAAGCTGGCTCCTACAGGAGGGGCGGCGGTGTCCGAGCTTAATGCGCTTGAGCCGCCGCAATCTTGTCTGCCCATGCCACCCGCATGACCCAGCCTGCCAGCCCGAAACAACCCACGAAAAATGCAATTCGAGGTGTGGAAGTTGCATTTTCCGGCCGCGGCACGGCTCCCATACTGACCCGGCATTCATCAGCGAGCCGCCACCTGATGGCCGCGCTCGCCAGGGTCCAATAACAATGAGCCAGACCATGAAAAAGCCAAACTCCCTGCTCGAAGACCTCAAGCCCCTGCTGCCCGCCATCGCCGCCCGCGCCGACCAGGCCGAGCGCGAGCGCAGCGTGCCCGCCGAGAACATCGCCCTGCTCAAGGGCATTGGCCTGCACAAGGCCTTCCAGCCCCGGCACTACGGCGGCCTGGAAATCAGCCTGCCGCAGTTCGCCGAATGCATCGCCGCCCTGGCCGGCGCCTGCGCCAGCACGGCCTGGGCCATGAGCCTGCTGTGCACCCACAGCCACCAGCTGGCGATGTTTTCGGCCAGGTTGCAGGATGAGCTCTGGCGCGACGACCCGGACGCCACCGCGAGCAGCAGCATCGCCCCGTTCGGCCGCACCGAAGAAGTGGAGGGTGGTGTGCTGTTCAGTGGCGAGATGGGCTGGAGCAGCGGCTGCGACCACGCCGAGTGGGCGATCATGGGCTTTCGCCGGGCCAACCCGCAGGGCGGGCAGGATTACTGCTTTGCCGTGCTGCCGCGCAGTGACTACCAGATCCGCGACGACTGGTTCGCGGCCGGCATGCGCGCCAGTGGCAGCCGCACCCTGGTGGTCGACCGCGCCTTCGTGCCCGAGCATCGCATCCAGAAGGCCCGGGACATGATGGAGGGCCAGTCGGCGGGGTTCGGCCTGTACCCGGACAGCGCCCTCTACTTCAACCCTTACCGCCCGTACTTCGCCAGCGGTTTCTCGACGGTCAGCCTGGGCATCGCTGAAAGGATGCTTGAAGCGTTCAAGGACAAGACCCGCCACCGCGTGCGCGCCTACACCGGTGCCGCCGTCGGTGCCGCCACGCCGGCATTGATGCGCCTGGCCGAATCCACCCACCAGGTTGCCGCGGCCCGGGCGTTGCTGGAAAAAAGCTGGGAACAGATCGCCGACTACAGCGCCCGCCACCAGTACCCGACGCGCATGGAACTGGCGTTCTGGCGCACCCACCAGGGGTATGCCGTGAAACTGTGCATCCAGGCGGTGGACCGTTTGATGGAAGCCGCCGGTGGTGGCGCCTGGTTCGACAGCAGCGAACTGCAGCGGCTGTTCCGCGACGCCCACATGACTGGTGCCCATGCCTACACCGACTACGACGTCTGCGCACAGATCCTCGGCCGTGAGCTGATGGGGCTGGAGCCGGACCCGGCAATGACCTGAGCCCTAGAACAACAATGAATCCGGAGCCTTGCATGACTACCTCGTTCGACTCGCGCGCCTTCCGTCGCGCCTTGGGCAACTTCGCCACCGGCGTGACCGTGATCACCGCCGCCGATGCCGCTGGCCGCAAGGTCGGTGTCACCGCCAACAGCTTCAACTCGGTGTCCCTCGACCCACCGCTGGTCCTTTGGAGCATCGACAAGCGCTCCAGCAGCCATGCCGTGTTCGAGGCCGCCGGGCACTTCGCGGTCAATGTGCTGGCCGCCGATCAGATCGATCTGTCCAACACGTTCGCCCGCCCCAGCGATGACCGCTTCGCCGGTATCGAGTACGAAGTGGGCGAGGGCGGTGCACCGCTGTTGGCGAACTGTGCGGCGCGCTTTCGGTGCCAGACGTTCCAGCAACTCGATGGCGGCGACCACTGGATCCTGGTGGGCAGGGTCCTGGCGTTCGACGACCTCGGTCGCTCGCCCTTGCTCTATCACCAGGGCGCCTATTCCATGGTCCTGCCACACCCGCGCATGGCCCCGCGTGGCGATGGCCGCAGTCATTTCCAGGGCCGCTTGCAACACAACCTGTACTACCTGATGACCCAGGCGCTACGCGCTTACCAGGGTGATTACCAACCCCGGCAACTGGCCACCGGCCTGCGCACCAGCGAGGCCCGTATGTTGCTGGTGCTGGAGCACGACGCAGGCCTGTCGCCAGCCGACCTTTTGCGGGAAGTGGCGATGCCCGAGCGCGAGGTGGGCGAAGCCGTGGCCAACCTTGCGCGCAAGGGGCTGGTGGCTGAGGATAATGGCCGGGTCTGTCTGACCGAGGACGGTCGTGAGGCAACCGAGGGGCTGTGGGGTATTGCCCAGGCCCAGCAGGAACAAGTGTTCGGCCAGTTCAGCCACGAACAGCTGGAGACCTTCAAGACCGTGCTCAAGGCGATCATTGCCCGTTGATCTGGAATGATCTCCTACAGGTATCCCGTGCAACTTGCGCCTGGCTGTAAACCTGTAGGAGCCAGCCTTGCTGGCGAACACCGGCAAGGCCGGTGCCAGGCAATGCGGTGAGCGATATCGATGAGTCATCGGTTTTCGCCGACGCTGGCAGAGAATTGCAAGGCCAGCGGCAGGCAGGAGCAAGACAGCGCCATGGACACAGGCCACAGTAACCCGGCATAGCACCTTCCTCGTCCAGCCAGGGCCCGCCCATGACAATCAACAATAAGCTCACCGAGCACCTGAACCGCGGCACCGTCGGATTCCCCACCGCATTGGCCAGCACCGTCGGCCTGATCATGGCCAGCCCGGTCATCCTCACCGCGACCATGGGCTTCGGCATCGGCGGCAGCGCCTTCGCCGTGGCCATGGTGATCGCCGCGGTGATGATGCTCGCGCAATCGACCACCTTCGCCGAAGCCGCGGCGATCCTGCCGACCACCGGCTCCGTGTACGACTACATCAACTGCGGCCTGGGCCGCTTCTTCGCCATCACCGGTACCCTGTCGGCCTACCTGATCGTGCATGTGTTCGCCGGCACCGCCGAGACCATCCTGTCCGGAGTGATGGCCCTGGTGAACTTCGAGCACCTCAATACCCTCGCCGAATCGGCCGGTGGCTCGTGGCTGCTGGGGGTGGGCTTCGTGCTGGTGTTCGGCGTGCTCAACGCCTTCGGCGTCAGCGCGTTCGGCCGCGCCGAGGTGGTGCTGACCTTCGGTATGTGGACCACGCTGATGGTATTCGGCGTGCTTGGCTTGATCGCCGCGCCGGCCGTCGAGCTGGAGGGGCCGTTCGGGGTGTCGCTGGTGGGGACCGACCTGATGACCATCCTGTCGCTGGTGGGCATGGCCATGTTCATGTTCGTCGGCTGCGAGTTCGTCACCCCGCTGGCCCCTGAGCTGCGCCGCTCGGCCTGGGTCATGCCCAAGGCCATGGCCCTCGGGCTGTTTGGTGTGGCCAGCTGCATGTTCATCTATGGCGCGGCGATGAAGCGCCAGGTGGAGAACGTGGTGCTCGACGCGGCCAGCGGCGTGCACCTGCTGGACACGCCCATGGCCATTCCACGCTTCGCCGAGCAGGTGATGGGCGATATCGGCCCGGTGTGGCTGGGCATCGGCTTCCTGTTCGCCGGGGCCGCCACCATCAACACGTTGATGGCCGGCGTGCCGCGGATCCTCTACGGCATGGCCGTGGACGGCGCCCTGCCCAAGGTCTTCACCTACCTGCACCCGCGCTTCAAGACGCCGCTGCTGTGCATCCTGGTGGTGGCGCTGATCCCGTGCCTGCACGCCTGGTACCTGGGCGGCAACACCGACAATATCCTGCACCTGGTGCTGGCTGCGGTGTGTGCCTGGAGCACGGCCTACCTGCTGGTGACCCTGTCGGTGGTGATCCTGCGCATCCGTCGCCCCGACCTGCCGCGCGCCTACCGTTCGCCGCTGTTCCCGCTGCCGCAGATCGTCTCCAGCATCGGTATCCTGCTGGGCATGTGGTTCATTACGCCACCGGGCATGAACCCCGCCGAGGTGTATGTGCCGTTTGCGGCCATGCTTGGCGCCACGGCAGCCTACGCGCTGTTCTGGACCCTGTGCGTGCAGAAGGTCAATCCGTTCAAGCCGGCGCGGGTCGAGGATGTGCTGGAGAAAGAGTTCGCCGCCGAACCCGGCCAATCCCACAGCGAGCAGGTGCGGCATGTCGGCAAGCTGGCTTGAGCGCCTGACAGGGCCGCGTGCCCCGGCTGGCTACCGGCCGGGGGCGACCTTGCAGCGGCTGTGGCGAAACCTGGGATTGACGGATTTGCAATCCGCAGCATCGTTTACCTACCGCGAGGGTGGCCCGCGGATCGAAGTGCGCGAGCGTACCGAGAGTCACCTGCTGATGCATCTGGTGATGTGCGAGTTCATCCTGCGCGTGCCGGCCTTGGGGCAGGGCACGCTGCGGGCCGAACTGCATCATACGGGCGTGCTGCGCCGCACTGGCCTGGCGTGCCGACGGCGTGGCGGCGACCAGGGATTGTTCGAGGCGCTCGATTCACGCCTCGAAGAGGCACACGCCACCCTGATGCCCTTGGATTTCAAGCGCCTGGCCATCGAGTGCCGCGATGGCCAATGGCAGGTGACCCTGGAGCACATGGGCGCCAGTGAGGTGGTCAACCGCATGCCGGCCTTCCGTCGCTACATCCCCCTCTCTGGCGAGCAGTCCTGTCACCTCTGGCAGGCCTTCGACGCCCTCGCGCACGCCCTGCGCGGCCTCTGAATCCAACGCCCTCTGGGTAGGAGCGGCTTCAGCCGCGATCACCCGCAAAGCGGGTGGCAGGCACCGCGATACCGGCATCGCGGCTGAAGCCGCTCCTACAAGAGATGACAGTTGTACGTTCATTGATAACATGTTAACAATTGCCTCCATAACAACAATCGTTGCGAGTGGAGGTTGTCATGTCCTTGCCCCAGTCCGCTTCAGTGCATCGCGCAAACCCGGCCCACGACGGCCTGGAGCGCTGGACCATGGCCATGCAGCAGGTCTGTGGCCAGTTCCAGACCGAGCTCGCCTTCAACCGCTCGCTGTTCATCGGCGAGGTCTCGACCTTCAACCGCGCCGGGCTGGCCCTGGCCAACCTGCGCACCAACGCCGGCAATATCCGCCGCCTGGGCGACAACCCTGACCGCGACGACGACCAGCACTGTTTCCTGGTCAGCCAGCGCATGGGCTACTCGCAGATCACCCAGGGTGGCGTGAGCATCCAGCTGTCGCCCGGCGAGCTGCTGCTGATGGACTCGGTGGGACCGTGCGAAATCACCCCGTTCGGGCTGATCGAGCATGTGTCGCTGGCGCTGTCCCGCGAACAGGTGCGCAAACACGTGACCGGGCCGGGAGCGACCTTCGGCAAGATCTCCTCGACCAACGCCTGCGGGCGCATGCTGCACCTGCTGATGGACCAGCTGTGCCGTGAGGGGGACGACGCGGGTGGCACGCAAGGCGAAGCCCTGCAGGCGGCCTTCATTGCCCTGTTGGAGCCGGGCTTCGAACGGGCCGACGACAACCCTGGGGCGTTGTCGGGTCTGAGCGGCGACAACCTGCGCGGTTATGTGCAAAAGGTAATAGACGAGTCACTGGGCCAGCCCGGCCTGACGCCTGCCAACCTGGCCGAACGCCTGAGCATCTCGGTGCGGCACCTGTACCGGTTGTTCGAGGAGGAGGGGGACAGCGTCTGCCGGTATATCCAGCGTTCACGGCTCAAGCGCAGCGCGGATGATCTGTCCAACCCGTTCCTCAAGCGCGAGTCGATCACCTCCATCGCCTACAAGTGGGGGTTCACCGATTCGGCGCATTTCAGCCGGGCGTTCAAGAAGCAGTTCGAGCAGTCGCCGAAGGATTTCCGGGCGATGGCGTTGATGGCGGCACGCTGAGCAGAAGCCTTTCGTCGAAAAGTCGGCCGGTGCGGCCGACTTGCTCCAGAACCCATCAAGGCAGGGTAATTCCGCGCAAGGCACCGCCAGGAAGAAAAGGGCTGTGGTGCTGCCGCCGTTCGCAATAGTTGCAGGGGGCTGAACCGGGATGGCCGACAGCGTGCATGCTATTCACCACGGTTATCAGCGTTGTTCATCTGGTTGAACATGTCTCTCACCGAATTGAAATCGTCGCGGCGAATACGCGTCAGTTGCTCGCTCCAAAGTGGATTGATGGGAACTTGGTAACCCAGGTTCTTCAGTGTCTGCACCAACTCGGACATTTCGTCGTCATTGGTCACGACCACGACTTCATCAAACCTTCCGAGCTTGCGCGGCAGAATGAACGTTGCAGGGAAGTTGCTGGAAGTGTCGGTAAAAGGGTTACCCGAGTCGGCGCTGTGATGAATGATAGGTTCGCCTTCTCCCACCAATGCCTGGTTCATTCGAGGGATGAGTGCCTCGAGCCGGGGGTTGATATTGCCCTTGTCGGGGTGCTCCTGGCTGTAGAAGGCCTCCGCGCTCTGGAAGTGATGGCTCAGTTCGCTGGGAATGGCTTTGTAGCCGCTCAGTCGACGGGTGAAGACCTGGTGGCTGACATCCGGGATGAGCAACTTGTCCTGCGGCCCATGGTCGCTGATATGAGGGGCGACTAGCAGCAGGTCGTAGTCCGCGGTCAAGGGGACGCCGGATGATGCGCTGGCGAGCACCTGCAGTGGTTCACCTGCCTGGAAAATCAGGTATTCGCCGTTATCCTTGCCTATGCCCAGGAAATCATACTGGGTGCCACTTGGCCCGGTGGCCTTGAGGGTCAATTGTTTCGCCTTGACGTTGATTTCCCAGCTGTCGATCAGTTTGTGGTCCATCAGATAGTCGAGTCGTGTCCGGGATAGGCAGAGCTGGCTCGATGCGGCGTGGTGCTCCTCCATGCATGCCTGCACTTGTTGATTGAATTTGTCGATCCGGGCTGTATCGGAAATGCAGCGCTCAAGTTTACTCAAGCCTTGTTCAACGGGGATCATGCCCGCGTGTGGTCCCCAGTTCGAACTCTTGCCTTTGACATGAAAACTCTTGGTCGGATGGCCTGCTTCTATGAGCACCGTCGCGGCAGTTTCGACAGGGCGGAGGGCGATCACAAGGTTGTGTTCACTCGCGAATGCCTGCAGCCGAGAGAGGTGGGCGGTAACCACCCCGGTGTTGGACTTGACGGCCTCGATTACCGATTGAAGGCCTTCATTGCCGCTGGCGGTGGGTGTTGAAGCGGTTTGCGTGGGGAGTTGGGGGGCGGCATAAGGATCACATGAAGAGCAGGATGACAGTGGCATAGACAGGCCTGCAAACTGACTTGAAGATCCGAACGTTCTCAAATTCTCGAGGATGTCATTGTCGATTGCCGTCAATTTAGTTTAGAACCGTTAAGCAAAAGCGTTGCATTCGATGTCAATGCCTGCTGTCCTGATTCCGGCCCGCGCGATGTTCCGAGGATGATGCTCGCACTGGCGGGGGCGGCTTCTGGTCAATTGTGCAGCCGGTTGGACAGGTGTCGCCGAACAGTGCGCCATACGCATCGCAAAGCAAGGCGAAGTCCGGCTTTCGTCCACTTGGATGACGACACCGACCTCGCCTGGCGATGCGGGCTATCAGGCCACCGCGAAATAGTGCTTGACGAAGGTTTCGCTGAATACCTCCCACAACACCGGCGTGCCCTTGGCCACGAACCAGGCATCCCCCGCCTTGTAACGCGTCACCTGCCCGGTGGACTCATCGGTCAGCTGGATCTCGCCGGTAACGATCACCGCCTGCTCACTGAACGGGTAGACCATGCGGAACTTGCCTTGCGTGGTGCCGAAATAGGCGCTGCTGACCGGGTCGGTCGGCGCCCCGTGGGTCATCTTGCCGTAGCACTTGACCTCGCCTTCGAGGATGGTCGAGCCCAGGTCGGCAACGGTGCCCCAGGCGTCGAGTTCGGACAGTTGCACACCCTGGCGGACGGCGGTGAGGGTCATGGTGGTTCTCCAGTCTGGTGGGAAAAGGAATCAACGGCGGCCGTTGAAGAAGCCCGACAGCTGATGCACGGTCTTGCCGGCGGTCAGCAGCAGCGGGCGGATATGGTCCTTGCCGAGGATGCGCGCGTGCTTGACCGAGCTGATCAGGTCGTAGCGGCTGGAGCCTTCGCTCATGCCTTCGGCGAGGATCTTGCAGATGATGTGGCTGGGGGTGACGCCAAAACCGGAATAGCCCTGCACGTAGAAGGCATTGGGGCGGTTGCTCAGGGTGCCGATCTGCGGGAACAGGTTGGCGCTGGTGGCCATCGGGCCGCCCCAGGCCAGGTCGATGCGCACGTCCTTGAGGTACGGGAAGATCTTCAGCATCAGGTTGCGGTTCCACGCCTTGAGGTCGTTCGGGATGTGCTCCACGAAAGGCGTGGCGGCGCCGAACAGCAGGCGGTTCTCGCGGGTGACGCGGTAATAGTCGATCACCGGGCGGATGTCGCTGTAGGCGCCGCGGATCGGGCTGATGCGCTGGATCAGTTCGTCCGACAACGGCTCGGTCATCAGTTGGAAGGCGTAGGTGTTGACGGTGCGCGCGTGCAGCTCGGGTTCGAGCTTGTTGAGGAAGCTGTCGCAGGCCCACAACAGCTTGCCGGCCTTGACCGAGCCACTCCCGGTGCGCACGGTGATGCGCTCGCCGTAGTGCACCTCCAGGGCCGGGCTATGTTCGAAGATCCGCGCGCCATGGCCGACCAGGGCCTGGGCCTCGCCGAGCAGCAGGTTCAGCGAATGCACGTGGCCGCCGCCCATGTGCAGCAGGGCGCTGCTGTAGGCGTCGGAGCCGATGATCTGCTTGACCTCCGAGCCGCCGAGGAAGCGGATCTCGTCCTTGCCGTTGATGGCCTTGAAGTCCTTTTCCCAGGCACGCAGGGTCTTTTCCTGGCGGGCGTTGAAGCCCATGTAGCCGTAGCCGTGGCAGAAGTCGGCGTCGATCTGGTAGCGGGCGATGCGTGCCTTGATGATGCCGGCGCCCAGCTCGCTGATCTCGAAGATCTCGCGCAGGCCCTGTTCGCCGACGCTGCTCTTGATCTTCTCCAGGTCGTGGCCGATGCCGGCCATGATCTGCCCGCCGTTGCGGCCAGTGCCGCCGAAGCCCAGGTAGCGGGCCTCGAGCACGACGACATTGGTGATGCCTTGCTCGGCCAGCTCCAGGGCGGTGTTGATGCCCGAGAATCCGCCGCCGATCACCACGACATCGGCGTCGATGTCGCTTTCCAGGGTGGGGAAGCTGAGGTTGTACTTCTTGGTGGCGGTGTAGTACGTGGGCGTTTCGATGTTGATCATGGCGCAGCCTGGACAGTTGGAATTGTTGGAAAGCAGGGCTTGCACAAGCGCTGGCTGTTGCGGGGTATTGGGCGCCTAACGAGCGGTAGGTGTCTTGCCTGTGGCTGCCGCGATCTTGACCGAGGCTGCCAGCGGGCGGTTCGGCTATGGCACCCGCCTTGCGGGTGATCGCGGCTGAAGCCGCTCCTACAGAGGGCGCGCCCGTTCAGTAGACCCCGCCCTGAACGGTGACCCCGGCGCCCTCCTTGAATACCCCGGCCAGCGTCTGCAACCCACGCATCAGCACCGTGGTGTCCACGCCGACGGCGACGAACGCTGCCCCCAGCTCGATGTAGCGCCGGGCGAGCTGCGGGTCGGCGCTGAGAATCCCCGCCGCCTTGCCGGCCTGTTGGATCCGCACCAGGGCGTCCTCGATGGCGGCCTGCACCTCGGGGTGCCCCGGATTGCCCCGGTGCCCCATGGCCGCGCTGAGGTCGGCCGGGCCGATGAACACGCCATCGACACCGTCGACGGCGCAGATCGCATCGAGGTTGGCCAACCCCTCGCGGTTCTCGATCTGCACCAGCAGGCACATCTGTTCGTCGGCCTGGTCCAGATAGCCGGGAATGCTGTTCCAGCGCGATGCCCGGGCCAGGGCGCTGCCCACCCCGCGCACGCCTTCGGGCGGGTAGCGCATGGCACGCACCAGCCCACGCGCCTGCTCGGCGCTCTCGACCATGGGCACCAGCAGCGTCTGCGCGCCAATGTCGAGCAGTTGCTTGATCAGCGCGGTATCGCCGATCACCGGGCGCACGATCGGCTGGGCCGGGTAGGGCGCCACCGCCTGCAACTGGCCGAGCAGGCTGCGCAGGTCGTTGGGCGCGTGCTCGCCGTCGAGCAGCAGCCAGTCGAAGCCGGCGTTGGCCGCCAGTTCCGCGCAATAGGGATCGGCCAGACCGAGCCACAATCCGATCTGCGCCTGGCCGCTGCGCAGGCGTTGCTTGAAGGTGTTGATGGGCATGTGCATGGCAACTCCTCAGACGAACCGGCAGGCGATCGAGCCCAACTGGTCGTAGTCGACATGGAAGGTATCGCCCGGGCGCGCGGCCACCGGGCGGGTGAACGAGCCACCGAGGATCACCTGGCCGGCTTCGAGGCCCACGTCATAAGGCGCCAGCTTGTTGGCCAGCCAGGCCACGCCCTTGGCCGGGTGGTTGAGCACGGCGGCGGACACCCCGGACTCCTCGATCACACCGTTGCGGTAGAGCACCGCTGGCACCTTGCGCAGGTCGATGTCGCCTGGGCGCACGGCGCGCCCGCCCAGGACCACGCCAGCGTTGGCGGCATTGTCGGAAATGGTGTCGAAGACTTTGCGGGTGGCACCGCTGACCGGGTCGACCTGCTGGATGCGGGCGTCGATGATCTCCAGCGCCGGGATCACCCACTCGGTGGCCTCGAGCACGTCGAACAGGCTCACCTCGGGGCCCTTGAGCGGCTTGCCGAGGATGAAGGCCAGTTCCACTTCCACGCGCGGCACGATGAAACGTTCGAACGGGATGTCGCTGCCTTCGTCGAAGAACATGTCGTCGAGCAGCGCGCCGTAGTCCGGCTCGGTGATGTTCGACGAAACCTGCATGGCCCGCGAGGTCAGGCCGATCTTGTGGCCGACCAGCCGGCGGCCGGCCTCGATCTTGCGCGCCACCCAGGCGCGCTGGATGGCATAGGCGTCGTCGATGCAGATCGACGGGTGTTGCAGGGAGAACTGGCCGACCTGCTCGCGAGAGCGTTCGGCCTGGTCGAGGCGGGCGGCGGCTTGCTGGATGATGTGTGCGTCGAGCATGGAAACCTCAGGGCTGACGGGTGAACAGGGGGTGCAGGCTGCTGTGCTTGGCGTCGTACACCTGGGCCTGGCTTTCGTCGATCTGCAGGGTGACGCCGACCGGGCGCCGGGCCAGCAGCGGGTCCAGGTGCTGGCGCAACACGGCCAGCAATTGGTCGCCGACCTGCTTGTGCACGGCGGCGCTGCGGCCGCTGCCCATGCGCAGGTTGGCGTAGACGAAACCGTAGTCACCCTGGCCATCGGCGATTGCCGCATGGGCGGCTGGGTAGGCCAGCACCCGGGTGCCCCCGGTGGGGAACACCTGGCGGCCGTTTTCGTCGTGCTGTTCGAGCATGCGGTCGGCCAGGGCGCGGCACAGGCCCGGCATGTCGGCGTCGGCTTCGATGTCCGGGCTGTAGAGCAGAACCAGATGAGGCATGGCGCGGCTCCCTACAGGCGGCTGGTGGCGGTGACGCCGGCCGGGTTCGAGGCCTGGGCGGCGGGGATGGCGGCGCCATCTTGCGGGGTGACCGGGAAAATCGCGTTGATCTGGCCAGTGCCGGAGGAGCCGAAGTAGGGCGTGACCACTTCGGCCTTGCCGTCGTACTTCGACCAGCCCAGGGCACCGAGCAGCATGGCGGTGTCGTGCATGAAGCCTTCGCCGTGGCCCTTGACCGCGTACTCCGGCAGCATCGCGCAGAAGTCGGCCCAGTCGCCGTCCTGCCACATCTGCACCACCCGGTGGTCGAGGGTTTCCAGGAATGGGCTCCACACTTTGGTGGCGAAATCCGGCGCCTGGCCGTTCTGGGCGAAGCGGTGCGACAGCGAGCCACTGGCGAGGAAGGCCACGGTGCCGTCGTAGTGCGCCTCGACCGCCTTGCGCATGGCCCAGCCGAGGCGGGCGCTGTCGTTCAGATAATGCGAGGTGCACAGGGCCGAGACCGAGATCACCTTGAAATGCTGGTCGGCGTTCATGTAGCGCATCGGCACCAGGGTGCCGTATTCCGGGGCGAGGGTCGTGGCGTCGTGGGCCATGGTCTCGACGCCCAGGCGGTTGCATTCCTCGGCGAGGATGCGCCCCAGCTCGGGGTTGCCGGGGAAGCCGTAGTTCATGTTGGCGATGAAGTGCGGCAACTCGTTGCTGGTGTACAACCCTTCGAAATGCGCGGCGCAGTTGATGTGGTAGTTGGCGTTGACCAGCCAGTGGGTGTCGAACACCACGATAGTGTCCACGCCCAGGGCGCGGCAGCGGCGGCCGATCTCGTGGTGGCCGTCGATGGCCGCCTGGCGGAAGCCCTGGCGTGGGCCGGGCAGTTCGGACAGGTACATCGAGGGCACGTGGGTGATCTTGGCGGTGAGCGCGAGTTTGCCCATGGGGATCTCCGGTGATTGTTGTTGTGGTCCCAGGCGACCGGGTCGTGGGGCGAGCCCACGACCCGGTCGCAACGGCGTCAGACGCCCCAGCGTGGAATGTGGTGGCTGCCCATGGACAGGCACACGTTCTTGATCTCGGCGAACACCTCGAAGCTGTACTGCCCCCCTTCGCGGCCGGTGCCCGAACCCTTCACCCCACCAAACGGCTGGCGCAGGTCGCGCACGTTCTGGCTGTTGATGAACACCATCCCGGCCTCGATGCCCCGGGCCAGGCGATGGGCCTTGCCGATGTCCTGGGTCCAGATGTACGAGGCCAGCCCGTACTCGGTGTCGTTGGCCAACTGTAGCGCTTCGGCCTCGTCCTTGAACGGGATCAGGCACACCACCGGGCCGAAGATCTCCTCCTGGGCGATGCGCATGCGGTTGTCGACGTCGGCGAACACGGTGGGCTGGATGAACTGCCCCTTGGCCAGGTGCGCCGGCAGGCCCGCCGGGCGCTCAAGGCCGCCCGCGACCAGGCGCGCGCCTTCCTCGATGCCGATGCGGATGTAGCCGGTGACCTTGTCGTAGTGCTGCTGGGTGATCATCGAGCCGACCTGGGTCTTCGGGTCGGTCGGGTCGCCGACGACCAGCCGCTTGGCGCGGGCGGCGAACTCGGCGACGAACTGCGTGTACACGCTCTGCTGGATGAAGATCCGGCTACCGGCGGTGCAGCGTTCGCCGTTGAGCGAAAAGATGGTGAACAGCGCGGCGTCCAGCGCCCGGTCCAGATCGGCGTCTTCGAAGATCAGCACCGGCGACTTGCCGCCCAGCTCCATGGAGTACTTCTTGAGGCCCGCGGTCTGCATGATCTTCTTGCCGGTGGCGGTGCCGCCGGTGAAGGAGATGGCCCGCACGTCCGGGTGGCGCACCAGCGCGTCGCCCGCCGTGGCGCCATAGCCCTGGATGACGTTCAGCACACCGTCGGGGATGCCGGCCTCGACCGCCAGGCGGCCCAGCTCGTTGGCGGTGAGCGGCGACAGCTCGCTCATCTTCAGCACCGCCGTGTTGCCCAGGGCCAGGCATGGCGCGGTCTTCCAGGTGGCGGTCATGAACGGCACATTCCACGGCGACACCAGCCCACACACGCCCACCGGCTGGTACAAGGTGTAGTTGAGCATCTGGTCGTCGACCGGGTAGCTGTGGCCGTCCATGCGCGTGCACACTTCGGCGAAGAAGTCGAAGTTGTGCGAGGCGCGGGGGATGAGCACGTTGCGCGTCTGGTGGATCGGCAGGCCGGTGTCCAGGGTCTCCAGCTCGGCCAGCTGCGGCACGTTCTGGTCGATCAGTTCGCCCAGGCGGCGCATCAGCCGCGCACGTTCCTTGGCCGGGGTGTTGGCCCATTTCGGGAAGGCGTCCTTGGCCGCGGCCACGGCCTGGGCGACTTCTTCGACACCGCCGCTGGCCACTTCGCCGATGGCTTCGCCGGTGGCCGGGTTGTAGTTGACGAAGGTGTCACGGCTCTCGACTTCGCGGCCGTTGATCCAGTGCTTGATCATGCTGTTGCCTCTTGTGCTTTGCGGGCGAAGAACTCGGTTTCGCTGACGATGCGGTTGACCAGGCGGCCGACGCCTTCCACTTCCACCACCACTTCATCGCCCGGCACCACGTCGGCCAGGCCTTCCGGGGTGCCGGTGGCGATCATGTCGCCGGGCTGCAGGGTCATGAAGCTGGAGAAGTATTCGATGAGATAGGGGATGTCGAAGATCATGTCGGCGGTGCTGCCTTGCTGTTTCAGCTCGCCGTTGATCCAGGTGCGCAGGGTCAGGTTCGAGGGGTCTGGCACATCGGCGACATCGACGATCCACGGGCCGACCGGGGTGGTGGCGTCGCGGTTCTTCACCCGCAGGTTGGGGCGGTAGTAGTTCTCGAGAAAGTCGCGGATGGCGTAGTCGTTGCACACCGTGTAGCCGGCCAGGTAGTCGAGGGCGTCCTCGCGCCGGACGTTGCGCGCGGTCTTGCCGATCACCGCGACCAGTTCGCACTCGTAGTGCATGTACTGGACATTGTCCGGGCGCCAGGTGATCTGCTTGTGCCCGGTGTAGGTGCCCGGCGACTTGATGAAGGCCAGCGGCTCGGTGGGCGGGGTGAAGGCCAGCTCGGCGGCGTGGTCGGCATAGTTCAGGCCCAGGGCGAACATGCTGCCGGTGGCGGGCGGCAACCAGGTGACCTGGTCGGTGTGCACACGGCGACCGTCGGCCAGGCGCAGGTAATGATCGTCTTCGACAGTGACCTGGTGGACCTGACCGTCGAACTGGATGCGGGCGTGCTTCATGGGGTGAGTCCTTGTTCGGCGACGATGGGGTTGGTCAGTTGGCCGAGGCCGTCGATCTCGACCGTCACCCGGTCACCGGGCAGCACATCGACGCGGCCCTCCGGGGTGCCGGTGATCAGCACATCGCCGGTGTGCAGGGTCATGAACGCGCTGATCTCGGCGATCAATTGCGCCACGCTGCGCACGCAATTGGCGGTGTTGTTCTGCTGGCGCAACTCACCGTTGACCCACAGGCGGATGCCCAGCGCATCGGGGTTGGCCACCTGCGCGGCTGGCACCAGTCGTGGCCCGAGCGGGCAGAAGCCGTCGCGGCATTTGGCCTTGACCGCCGGGCGGTAGAAGCTGTCTTCCGGCAGGCTGAATTCGTTGACGATGGTGTAGCCGGCCACGTACTCGAGGGCGTTCTCGGCGCTGACGCGGCTGGCGTCCCTGCCCATCACAACACCCAGCGCCGGGCCTGGTTGCAGGCGTTTGACTGCCGCAGGGTAGGTGACGGCCTGGCCGTGGCTGTTGCGGGTGTTCGGGGTCTTGATGAACAGCACCGGCTTGACCGGTGGTTGCTGGTATGGCGCTTCGTGGAAGGACGCCAGGTGCTGCTGCAGCAGGCCCTGATAGTTCAGGGCGACGCCGAACAGGCTGCCGCTGGCGACCTCGTGCAAGGCACGGCTCATGCTTTTCTCCTGCGCTGGGCGAAGCGCTCGGGGTGCTTCGCGGTGTTTTTGTTAATGTGTTAACGTTATATTTAATATGTTAACGATCGTCAAGGCGTACGCCGTCGACCGGTGCTGCTACGATGGTTTCCCCGGCACGTTTCACCGCTGCGAGAACAACAATGAAAGAGCGACAGCCGATCCCCAACATCAACATCGGTCAGGTCTACGACCAGCGTTACAGCGACAGCGAGGTGCACTACGACCGGCTCGGCAACCTGGCCGGTTTCTTCGGACGCAACATGCCGGTGCACCGCCACGACCGCTTCTTCCAGGTGCATTACGTGAAGACCGGCAGCGTGCGGGTCTACCTGGACGAGCAGCGCTACCACGAGTCGGGCCCGATGTTCTTCCTGACGCCGCCGACCGTCCCCCATGCCTTCGTCACCGAGGCCGACGCCGACGGCCATGTGCTCACCGTGCGCCAGCAATTGGTCTGGCAACTGCTGCAGGCCGAGCCCGGGCTGATGGCCGGGCCGCGCCTGCCACCGGCCTGTGTTGCGTTGGGGCGTTTGCAGGGCCAGGCACGCGACGAGGCACGGCGCCTGGAGCAGCTGTTCGACCTGTTGGGCAGCGAAATCGGCCATGGCCAGGCGGGGCAGGGCACGGCGGTGCAGGACCTGGCGCGCCTGGTGATGATCAGCCTGCTGCGCCTGTGCGCCAATTCGCTGGAGGCGACGCCGGCGCGGCATGAAGACTTGCAGGTGTTCCACCGTTTCAACGAACTGATCGAACGCCACTACCTGGAGCACTGGGCATTGCCAGCCTATGCCGACGCCCTGGGCGTGACCGAGGCGCGGCTCAACGACATCTGCCGGCGCATCGCCGACCTGCCGTCCAAGCGCCTGGTGTTCGAGCGGCTGATGCAGGAGGCGCGGCGCCTGCTGCTGTTCACCGGCGGTTCGGCCAACGAGATCTGCTACCAGCTGGGGTTCAAGGACCCGGCGTACTTCAGCCGTTTCTTCCAGCGCCATGCGGGCATGGCGCCAGGTGAGTACCGCCAGCGCCAGGCGGCCTTGCGTTGAGCGGTGCATGGGGCGGCAAGCTCCAGGCCAAAGGCATGCAGCGAATCGTGCGACCACGGTGGATGCGGGAAAATGGCGTTTTGCGGGAGGCGCTGGTACTTTTCACAGGTGCTGGACAGGGCGGGGTGAAATGGTTTTCACTTTATTAATATCTTAATAAAACGGCCTTTCGATCTGCCCTGATGACTACTCCACGCCCCTCCCTGACCCTGACCCTTCTGCAAGCCCGCGAGGCGACCATGGCGTTCTTCCGCCCGGCGCTCAATGCCCACGACCTGACCGAGCAGCAATGGCGGGTGATCCGCATCCTGCGCCAGCAGGGTGAGCTGGAAAGCCACCAGGTGGCGGACTTGGCCTGCATCCTCAAACCCAGCATGAGCGGCGTGCTCAAGCGCCTGGAGCGCGACGGCCTGGTGGCGCGGCGTAAATCGCCGGAAGACCAGCGGCGGATCTTCATCAGCCTGACCGTGCGCGGGCAGCAGGCGTTCCTGGCGATGAGCGAGGAGATGGAGCGCAACTACCAGGAGATCCAGCGCCAGTTCGGCGCGGACAAGCTGGAGCAGTTGATGGGGTTGTTGAACGAGCTGAAGAAGGTCAGGCCCTGAGCCCGTGCCCAACCCCTGTAGGAGCGGCTTCAGCCGCGATCACCAGCAACGCTGGTGCCAGGTACCGCGGTGTCTGCATCGCGGCTGAAGCCGCTCCTACAGGGGGCGCGCAGAATCCATGGGGCACGCGGCGAGCTGCAGCGAATCATCGAGAATCTTCAGCAACGACGCCGCCCGCCGCGCATAAACCGCGGGGTTCGCGTACAACAGCTCCACATGCAGGCTGTCGATGATCCCCAGGTACGCATCGCCATACAGCTCCAGCTTGTTGCCATCGCTGCGCGCCCAGGCGTGGCGCGTCTGCAGCGCCTCGCAGAAACCCAGGCGGATCCGCTCCAGGTACTGCTCGAAGCCGCCGGTGACCACCGAATGGATCGACGCGGGCGGCAGGAACGCCGTCCGCAGCACGAAGCGCAGGTTGGCCGAGGCGGCGTAGCGCTCGGCCAGGTGCAGTGGGTGCCAGTGCCCCGGCGCTTCCTTGCCTGCCGTCTCGTGCACGAAACCCGCCTCGACATAGGCCGTCTCATCGGCCAGCGCCCGTTCGAACGCCTGCACGAACAGCGCATCCTTGTTGGCGAAATGGGCATACAACGACGCCTTGCGCATGCCCGCCAGGGCCGCGATCTCGTTCAGCGACGAGCCGTCGTAGCCATGCTCGGCGAAGTGCTCGACGGCGTGGTCGCAGATGCGCGCGGCGGAAGGGGAAAGGGTTTTCAAGGCGGTCACTCCGGGTTGACGCTGCAGTGCGAGGCGCTGATTGTCTGTGCCAGGGCGGCGCGGGTCAAACCGACGATGACCACCGCGGCCACCGCCAGCAGCCAGGCCCAGGGCAACGGCCCCAGGGTCGCCAGGTAACCGGCCAGGGGCGTGGCGCTCGACGCGATGCCCAACTGCAAGGCACCCAGCAGCGCCGCCGTGGAGCCCACGTCGCGTTGTTGCGAGGACATCGCCAAGGCCATCAGCGTGGCTTCGCAAATCCCCAGGCCGAACAACGCCAGCGCCACCCCCGCCAGCAGCAGCGCCAGCCCGCCGCCGGCCACGCCACCAGCCACCGCCAGCAGCGCGCCGCCGCCCATCGCCAGCGCGCCCCACCAGGCCACCCGCGCCACGCCATGGCGCGTCACCCAGCGCCCGGACAACGCCGCACCCAGCAGGATGGCCACGCCGCAAGCACCGAACACCAGGCCGAAGTGCGCGCTGGAGAGCCCGAAGTGCTGCTGATAGACGTACGCGGAGCCTGCAATGTAGGCGAACAGGAAGAAGAACACCGCCGACAGGGCCAGGGCAGGGCGCAGGAACCCGCCATCGGTGGCGATCCGTGCGTAGGCCCGCCAGATCTGCCGGGGGGCCAGGCGTACCCGTTTCTCGGCAGGCAGGGTTTCGCCCAGCGCCAGGCTGGAATTGAGCAGCGTCAGCATGCCCAGCGCACCGAGCACCAGCATGATCGCGCGCCAGCCAAAGGCGGCATCGACCACGCCACCGAGGGCCGGGGCGAGAATCGGCGCCAGGCCCTCGATGGTCATCAGCAGGGCGAAGATCTGTGCTGCCCGCGCGCCTTCGGCGACGTCGCGGACCATGCTCATGATCACCACCAGGGTGAGGGCGCTGGCCAAGCCCTGGAGCAGACGAGCGAGCAGCAGCGCCTCCAGCGTGGGGGCGGCCGCCGCGGCAAAGGCCGTGACGCTGAATAGCAGCAGGCCGACGAGCAAGGGCCGACGGCGCCCCAGCGCGTCCACCAGCGGGCCGAACAGCAGTTGCCCGATACCCATGGCCAACAGGAACACGGTGAGGGTGAGTTGCACCTGGGGGTAGCCGGTGGCGAAGCCGCGGGCCATCTCCGGCAGGCTGGCCAGGTACATGTCGATGGCCGAGGGGCCGAGGGCGCCGATCAAGGCGAGGGAAGCGGCGAAGCGCAGGTTGGAGGACTGCATGAAGGGGATCCATTTAAGCGAAAAATCAACCTACCTATCGGTAGGTTTGTAAAGGTTAAGATGCTTTCCTCCAAGGGTCAATCCCGGCGCGGTCGCGGCGGCGTCCACTTGTGCCCCAAATACAGCGTGGCCGCATGTTTAGCGCCACCGGTCCGATCCGCGCGGAATAAACCGAATCCGTACTTTGCGCCGTACTCCCAACCCATGTACGGCATACCGCCGTGCATCCCTTCAGCGATATGAGGTTTTGCAACCATGGCCAACAAAGACAGCAACATGACCGGTCGCGAGGACAGCCACAAAACCGGCAGCCAGGGTGGATCGAAGAACCCGGGCAATTTCGCCAACGACCGCGAGAAAGCCTCCGAGGCAGGCCGCAAGGGCGGCCAGAGCGCGGGTGGCGGCCAGCGCGACACCGAATCCGGTCGCAAGGGCGGCCGTTCGTAAGCACGGGCGTGCAGTGCCGGGTTCGCCTGGCACTGCGTAGTCCCTCAGGACAACACCCCATCCGTATCGCGCCGCCTGGAGCAAACCAACCTCTCCCGAAGCCCCATCACAGAATCGACAAGCGAGGTGCCTGCCATGGTGGCACTGACCCATGACACCGCATTCAAGGTGACCGCCCCGAGCTCGGCCCATGGACTGGCGCATCGATACCGGGCATTGCTGGAAGGCCATGATATTCAGGCCGAGGCCAGGTTGGAGGCGCTGTTATGCCGCGTCAGCACCCTGGAAGACGATTTGCCCGACCACCCCGACCTTCTGCCCGAATGGGCCACTGCCCGTGCCGCGCAGGTCGCCCGCGAGCATGCGGCCTATCTGCGGCAGCGGTGTCAGGGGGCGGGGCGACGCTATTTCGCCACTCGCGCCCAGGCATTGTGGTTCCTGCAACAGGTAGCGCCGACCAAGGCGGTCGACGGCGCCTGGCTGCACGGCACCCTGCGCCATTGGCGTGACCCGCGCTTCCACGGGCTGATCCGCACTTACCTCGAAGAGCTGGGTGATGGAGACGCGCGTTGCAACCATGTGCTGGTCTACCAGCGCCTGCTCAGCCATCTGGGTTGCCTGCAAGGGCTGCCACTGCCCCCCGCTCGTTACCTGCAAGGTGCCGTGCAGCTTGCCTTGGGCCAGCACGGCGAACGCTTCCTGCCCGAAGTGATCGGCTACAACCTGGGCTATGAGCAACCGCCGCTGCACTTGCTCATCACCACGCACGAACTGGCCGAACTGGGTATCGACGCCCATTACTTCCAGCTTCACGTCACCATCGACAATGCGGCCAGCGGCCACGCCCGGCGTTCGCTGGAAAGCTTGCGCCTGCTGTTGCCCAGCGATGACGGCGGCGCGTTCTACCTGCGTGTCCGCCACGGCTACCGGCTCAACGACCTTGGCATCGATACGCCGACGTTGATCGCCTCGTTCGACCTTCAGGCCGAACTGCTCGCGGCGTTGCAGCGTAAGCGGGTGTTTGGCCAATTCATGCATTCGGACCGCTGCCGCCTGCAGGGACGTACCGTCAACCAATGGCTCGCCGAGCCGGGTTCAATCCCCGCGTTCCTTGATGCCCTGCAGACGCAAGGCTGGGTGAAGCGCGACGCAGACCCCGCGCAAAGCCGGCTGTGGACGCTGATCGAGGGCCCCACCGCGGCCATGTTCGGGGTATTCAACGCTTATGAGAAGCAGCTCTGGCATGACTGGATTGCCGGCAGCTGGCAGGGCCCCGAGGTTCGTCGGGTGCCGCCGGGACAATGGGAGAACGCGCTGGCCCTGGAGGATGAGCGGCCTGCGGGGCAGCAAGGGTTCGATATCGATCAATCCATCGAGGCGATGGCCGGCAACCGCCATGCCTTGCCTCACGGCTTGCAGGCCACCCGTGCCTACATCATCGCCACGGGGCTGGCCAGCGGAGGGCAGGGCTGATGCCGCTCGACCAGAACCCGGCCCACGCTGACGAGGCCCTGTTGCAACTGGGGCGGCGCCTGCGCGCCGACGGCTACCGCTTCACGTGCGTGACCCCGGCCACCCAGGCCCGGGTCAATGAGCGGCCCGAGGCGCGCCACGCACGCAACCTGCGTGATGTGTTCGGCTGGAGCCGACCGTTCGCCCCCTCATTGATCAGTGCCGACGAATTGGCCCTGCTGACGGCGGCGGGTGTGCTGCTGGAGCAAGGTGACCTGTTACGCAGCACGGTGCGTTGGTCGAGCCTGGACGACCTGCTGCTGGTTCATTCGGCCTGGCCCACTGATAGCCACGACGCGGTGTTCTTCGGTCCGGACAGCCACCGGTTCGTCCGGGTCATCCATGGCCATCTTCAGCACTGTCCTCACCCGTTACGGCATGCCATGGACATCGGATGCGGCACGGGTGTCGGGGCCTTGTCGATTGCCCGAGCAGCCCCGCATGCCCAGGTCACCGCCGTGGACATCAACCCACTGGCCCTGCGCTACACGGCGGTCAACGCCGCATTGGCCGGCGTCGCCAATGTCTCGCCGCTAGCCTGCGACCTGCTCGGTGGCGTCAGCGGCAACTTCGACCTGATAGTGGCCAACCCACCCTACATGCTCGACGCCAGCGCGCGTGTCTATCGCCATGGTGGCGGCAGGTTGGGCGCGGGGCTGTCGCTGCGCATCGTCGAGCAGGCCTGCGAACGCCTGGTACCCGGTGGCACCTTGTTGCTCTATACGGGCGTCGCCGTCGTCGACGGCCGGGATGCGTTGCTCGAGGCGGCCCGCCTGCGCCTGGCGGGGCCTGCGTTCAGCTGGGTCTACGAAGAGCTCGACCCTGATGTGTTTGGCGAACAATTGCTCGAGCCTGGCTACGAGCAGGTCGAACGCATCGCGGCGGTGGCCCTGACGGTCACCCGCAACGGTTGACGCCGCCATGGTGCTTCCCTGCACGTTCGGCATCGAGGAGGAATACCTGTTGGCCGACATGGCCACTGGGCAAGTGCTGGCCAGCCCTGCGCCGGCAGTGGCCCGACGTTGCCGGGAAGTGCTGGGGGCCACATTCGCCGAAGAGATGTTCCTCAGCCAGATCGAGGTGGTCTCGCCGGTATTCGACAGCCTGTACCAGGCGCGAAGCTTCCTGGGCGAAAGCCGCCAGCGCCTGGGCGAGGCCCTTGCCGACTTCGGTGTCGGCCTGTACGGCGCGGCCAGCCATCCCAGCGCCCAGTGGCTGCGCCAGCATCCCCGTGGTACCGCGCATTTCCGGCAGCTGTTCGACGACTACCAGTTGGTCGCCCGACGCAGCCTTTTGAACGGCCTGCACGTGCACGTCGGCGTGCCGGCCGGCACCGACCGCATGCAACTGATCAACCGCGTGCTGTACTGGCTGCCCTTGTTCCTGTCGCTGAGCACCTCGTCACCCCTGTGGGGCGGGCAGGACACGGGCTACATGAGCTATCGGCGGGTCATCTGTGGCGAGTGGCCGCACATGGGCCTGCCCGAACCCCTGGCCGACTGGGGTGCGTACCTGCGTTACCGGGCGTTGTTGCAGCGCACCGGCACGTTGGCCGAGGACGGCGACTTCTGGTGGGCGATCCGGCCGTCACGGCGTTTCCCGACGGTGGAGCTGCGCATCTGCGACGGCTGCCCGCGGCTGGAGGATGGGCTGGCCATTGCTGGTCTGTTCCGCCACCTTGTGGAGCATGCCCTGGCGCGCCACGACGGCATGGCCATCAGCCGCGAGGTGCGCTGGATCACCCAGGAGAACTACTGGCGCGCGGCACGGCATGGCCGTCGAGGGACGTTCATCGGTGCCGTCGACCAGCAACCGGTGAGCGCCGAAGGCTGGCTGGCGCAATTGCAGGCATGGCTGCCGGCCGACAGCGCCGATGCCGAACGCTCGTTCATGCAGGCCCGGCGCATCCTGCGCGAAGGCACCAGTGCCGATCGCCAGCGCGCGGTGTATGCGCAGGCTCGGGAGAACGGCCTGGCCGGCAGCGAGGCGCTGCGGGCGGTGGCCAGGCAGGTCATGGCCGCGCATTGTCCAAGTGCCGGGTTGCCACAGGGTGAAATCGAGTAGACCTTCGTTGCGCCGCGCAGTCAGTCCTTGCAAGCGCCCCTGTTCATGGCGTCAGTGTTTGTCGAGGGCCGGCCCGGCCTGTCGGCGCAAGGCCTTGGCGCGCTTCTCGAGGATCAGGTAGGTCACCACCGCCAATAGCAGCGGGATCAGGTAGTACAACGTTCGATAGCCCAGCAGCGCGGCGACCAGCGTGCCCTGGCCGAGCTGGCCGTGAAGCAGGGCGAGGAACACGGCCTCCAGCACGCCGAGCCCTGCGGGAACATGGACGACCACGCCCGCCACGCAACTGATCAGCAACACGCCCAGCACCGAGGGATAAAACAGCTCAGCGGGCAGCAGCAGGTGGATCAGGGCGGCCATCAACGCCCAGTTGCTTGCTCCGAGGGCCAGCTGGCACAACGCCAGGCGCAGGCTCGGCAGGGTGACTTCATGTCCGCGCAGCTCCCACGTGCGCCGCCTGGCGAAGGCACAGGCGAACAGGTAAGCCAACGCGACCGCCACCATCAGTACACCGATCAGGCGCAGGCCGCCGGCGCCCACCGTCCAGCTTTCCGGCAGCCTGACCCCGCCCAGGGCGAACACCGTGCCGGCCAGCAGCAGGTAGCCCATCCAGTTCGTCAACAGGCCCAGGGTAAGGATGCGGGTGATGGTCGCGGTATCCAGGCCCAGCCTGCCATACAAGCGATAACGCAGGGCCACGCCGCCAACCCAGGTGGTGAAGTTGAGGTTGAACGCATAGCAGACGAACGCCACCGGCAGTACCTGGCGCGCCGGCAAGCGATGGCCGGTGTAGGCGCGGGCGAGCAGGTCGTAGCTGGCGAACACCAGGTAGCTGCACAGGGCCAGCAGCAACCCCAGGGCCAGGGTCGAGGGCCGGTAGGTCAGCAGCGCCTGGCGCACTTCGCGCCAGTCCAGGTTTCGCGCCAGGGTGAACAGCAGCACCGGGACCAGCACCAGGAACAGCACGGTCAGCAGGCGTTTGCTCCAGGTCTTCCAGCGTGGCGTGGTCATCAGGTCTTGCCCCCGTGGTAGTCGGCCGGGGCCTCGCTGTCGGTTGGCAGCGACTGCAGGCGTTGCCGGTGCGCCGGGAACCAACCGGCGATACGCGGGAAATAGCGGGTGATGTGGAAACCCAGGAAGATCAACGGTGCGCGCCACCAGTAGCCACGGACCATGCGCTCCAGCGTCACGGCCTTGCAGTACTCCCGGGTCAGTTGGCTCAAGTGCTGGTGCAGGTGTTCGTTGAACGCACGGTCGCGGATCAGCAGGTTGGCTTCGAGGTTGAACGACAGGCTCAGTGGGTCCAGGTTGCTCGAGCCCACCGTGGACCAGTCGTCGTCCACCAACGCCACCTTGCCGTGCAGCGGCCGCGGGCAGTACTCGTGGATGCGCACGTTGTCGCGCAACAGGTAGTTGTAGAGCAACCGCGAGAGCGCGCGTACCCAGCGCATGTCCGGTTGCCCCTGGAGGATCAGGGTCACCTCGACCCCGCGTCGAGCGGCGTTGCGCAGTTCGCGCAGCAGCCTGTAGCCAGGGAAGAAGTAGGCGTTGGCCACGACGATACGTTGCTTGGCCTCGCGGAAGACCTGCAGGTAACAGACCTCTATATCGTTGCGATGGCGCCGGTTGTCGCGCTCCACCAGCATGGCGCTGGCCGGGCCTGCGGCGATGCAGCCCGGCTGGACCTGGCTGGCGGCATCCAGCACCGGTGCGAGCATTCGGCAGGAGGACGCGTGCACCTGGGCCACCACCGGGCCGACGACCTCCACGGCATAGTCCTGTTTGGCCTGCGGGCCGAAATCGTCGAGGTGGTCGGCGCTGTAGTTGATGCCGCCGATGAACGCGCGTTGCCCGTCGATCACCAGGATCTTGCGGTGCAGGCGGCGGAACAGGTTGGTGCGCATGCCGGCCAGCCGTGGTTGCGGATCGAACGAGTGGAAACGCACCCCGGCTTCGGTCATCGAGGCGATGAAATCGTCGGGCAGGTCCGCGGTGCCGTAGCCGTCCACCGCCACCTCGACCCGCACCCCGCGCCGGGCCGCGTCGATCAGGGCCTGGCGCAAGGGCTGGCCGACCTTGTCGTCGTAGATGATGAAGGTTTCCAGGAGGATTTCCTGGCGCGCCTGGGCCATGGCTTCGAACACGCGCGGGTAGTACTGCTCGCCGTTGATCAGCAGTTCGACATGGTTGCCCTCGCGCCAGGCCTGTTTCACAGGGTCACCTCCGCCACCAGGGGGGCATGGTCGGACAAATGTGACCACGGGTAGCGGGACAGCACCCGGGCTTGTTCGGCGCGCGCATTGCGCAGGTAGATGCGGTCCAGGCGCAGCAGCGGCAGGCGTGCCGGGAAGCTGCGCGCCGGCGTGCCGAACGCCTCGACCAGGTGCCCGGCCAGCAGCGCATCGGCCTTCAGGCGCCAGTCGTTGAAGTCGCCGGCGACGATGACCGGCTCGGCGGGCGGCAGGCGCCCGAGCAACGCCAGCAGCAGCTCGACCTGGCGCTGGCGCTGGCCTTCGCGCAGGCCCAGGTGCACGCAGATGGCGTGCACCGGCCCCTGGCCTGGCACGTCGAGCAGGCAGTGCAGCAGGCCGCGCTCCTCGTTGCCGTGGACCGACACGTCCAGGTTGACGTGGTCGCGGATGGGAAACTTCGACAGCAGCGCGTTGCCATGGTCGCCATGGGGGTAGACCGCGTTGCGGCCGTAGGCGAACTGCGGCCACATGCTGTCGGCGAGGAACTCGTACTGCGGCGCCTCGGGCCAGCCTGGGTGACGCGAGGCATGCCGCCGCTGGCTGCCATGCACTTCCTGGAGGAACACCAGGTCGGCCCCGGTGGCGCGCACGGCCTCGCGCAGCTCGGGGAGGATGAAGCGCCGATTGAACGGGGTGAAGCCCTTGTGCACGTTGAGGGTCATCACCGTCAGGTGTCGTACCTGGGTGTCGTCGATGGAGCGGGGCGTTGCCAGGGGCTTGTTCACGCGGTCTTCCCGAATTTTTCCAGGCGTCTTGGGTTGCGACCCGGTGGGCGGCGGCCAGGTTCAGGGCGACAGACAAGCGGGCGGCATCAAGGGCGACGGGCTGGTTGGAACTTTGTCCCGCCATTGCCCCTCCACCGCAGGGCGGGGCTCGGGCTTACCGTCTCCCTGCCGTGGCTGGGATGAAAAGAGGGCACACCATGAGATTCGACCGTTTCGCCCAATGGCTGGCCAACTGGAGCGGGCGCCCGCTGACCTTCGCCGTCGCCGTTTTGCTGATCCTGGCCTGGGGCGTCAGCGGGCCGTTGTTCGGCTTCAACGACACCTGGCAACTGGTGATCAACACCTCGACCACCATCATCACGTTCCTGATGGTGTTCCTCATCCAGAACACCCAGAACCGCGATAACGACGAGTTGCACATCAAGATCGACGAGCTGTTGCGCACCACCCATCGCGCCCACAAGGCCTTGCTCGACCTCGAAGACCTTGACCCCGCCGCGTTGCATGCCTTGCGCAAGCAGTACCAGCGGATGGGGGAGCGCGGCGCGCAGGCACCTGGCGGCGCGTCCGCAGACGATCACTCGAAGGACTGACTCTGGAGAACGGTATGGCCAGGCACATCATCCACTACACCGGCCCGATCAATTCATCGACCTGCGGCAACCTGATCAACACCTGCTCGCGGGCCCTGCAGCAGGGCGCGGACCTGCTGCAACTGAACATCGCCACCATGGGCGGCGAATGCAGCTATGGCTTCACCCTGTACAACTTCCTGCTGTCGTTGCCCGTGCCGGTGCACACCCACAACCTCGGCACGGTCGAGTCGATGGGCAATATCCTGTTCCTGGCCGGCGCGCAGCGCACGGCCTGCGCCTGCAGCAAGTTCCTGTTCCACCCGTTCCACTGGACCCTGCACGGCTCGGTGGACCACGCGCGCATGGCGGAGTACGCCATGAGCCTGGACTACGACCTGCGCCTGTATGCTCAGATCGTCGCCGAGCGCACGGCGGGTGCCGGCGAGGTGCTGGATGTGCCGCGCTACCTGATGGCCCACCCTCGAATTCTCGACCCGCAGGAAGCCTTGGCCTGTGGCTTGATCCACGCCATCGACGACGTGCCCATCGAGGCGGACGCCACCCAGTGGAGCGTGCATGCCTGAACGTGTCCGACAATTTTTTTGAATCTTTACCGGCGACCGATGATCAATGAAGGCGTCATCCAAGGAGAAGAGGAGGGCCGCGAGCAATGCCAAGTCCCCAGTTGTACGTCATCGAATACCTGCTGCACAGCCAGCCGCGCAGTTTCGTCATCCGCCTGGAGCATCTGGACAACGCCGAGGCCTGGCACTGGGCCAGTTGCGATGCGGGTATCGGCATCATCCCGAAGTTCGGGCGCGAGAAGATCCGGAAAATGAGCCGGCCGATGGCCGAGCGCTATGGCATCACCGAGGTGCGCTGGCGGGTGTCGGGCAGCAAGCCGGCGGGGGCGTTGTAGCGCGCTTGCAGGCCGCTCTGTAGGAGCCGGCTTGCCGGCGAACATAGGCACCGCAAATGCCCTGGTCCGAGCCAGGCAATCCGGTACGGGATTGCCTTTCTGGCCTGGAAATCAGATTTAACCCCTTTCCTGTAGTCCATTTCCCAAACATACTCCCGCCGCCTTTTTTTCGTTGCGGTCGTTCTGGCGCGGCTCTAGTCTCGGCGGGTCGCTTGAATCAGCGACCGGCTTTGACAGGCCGCTCTGAACAGACCGCATGGCCTTGCCGTTATGGCAGCTGTGCGTGGGGCACCTCGTGTGCGCCGGTTTCTGGTCGTGTTCACCGGTCTGTCAACCCATGTACAGCTGTCACCTTCTTGTTTGACAGCAGGCTGTGGTAGTCCTCATTCACGAACAGGACTATGACCATGCTAAAGATCGTTCCCGATCCACCCCATCACCCTCACTCCCTCGAAGACACCCTCATCCAGGCCACCGAGTACGCCCTGTGCGCCTTGACCGTGGCCCACCAGGCCGTGCACGCCCAGCCCAGGTCACCGGCCACCATCCTGATGATGGCGTCGATGCATGAAGTCGAATCGCTGCGTGTGCTGCTCGAATCGGCGTTGATCCAGGTGCAGATGTCCAAGGCTCCGCAGGCGCTGCACTAGCCCGCACCCCCTGTTCGCCGGCAAGCCGGCTCCTACGAAAAACGCCACGCTCCACCCGTAGGAGCCGGCTTGCCGGCGAAAGGGCCCACCCAGGCACCGACAACTTCAGGGAGAAAAACAATGACCACAGACAACACCACCCCCAACACCACCGCAGGCAAAACCAAGTTCTACCAGGGCGAAGGCCAAACTGACCCGCTGTTCTGCATCGAACCCGGCATCCCCTGCCAGCACGCTCGGGAACAGGCTTCGGAACTGATGGGCTGCGTGCGCGATCTGACCATTGCCGGGATCATGGAAGAAAAGCCGCAACTGCTCTGGGCGTCGTATTACCTGAGCGCGCTGGCCAAGGCGCTGATGGATGATGCGGAGCTGGGTATGAGGCACTGAGGCCAGAACGGCTCTATCCTGCGACGCGATACCTCACGGGGCGGCAGGCGTCGCCCCCACTGTCGTGTTGCTTGATCTGTTGCAACTGACGCCGGACGTGTAGGCCCAGGAAGTTACGCCTCAAGGTCTGGGCGTGTGCTTCATATCAGCAGGAGCGCCTCAGAAATTTTGGCGTTGAGTGTTTCAGCTGTTCTGGCAAAACCGTGATAAATCGGCTTTTCCCAGTCGTAATTCTTGATCAGCAAGATGTGAAAGCCACCGCGGATGTCAAAGGACGGTCGCCACCCTACGTCCAAAATCAAATCTCCGGGAAACTCGATTTGCAGCATGTCTTCTTTTAAATCGTCCAGACATAAGCCGAGGGATTGACGATCATCAAAAACAAAGTCATTGAAGGTGATCTTTCCATTTTTACCAGAAACATCAATGTCAAGCATGCCGTTCACCTGTAAAATTTTATTGATAACAAGGCAGATTGACAGGCTGGCTGCATCTATCTAGATCAGTTGATGGATTTAATCGTCAAGCTGCCCCCGGGTGCGATCATACAATAGGGTGTCGCGCGTCCAGGCGAGCCACTCAGAGCTGTCGACTGTCTCAATAAACATTTTGATTTTTCAGAATCCCATGTCTTGTATTTCTTTGCGGCAGATGATTTCTCCAGTTTTAGCTGCAACCAGTTGCAAGTCTGGTGTCTGGATCAGTGAGCGTGCAAAAGTATTCAACTCAGACCCTGTCCTAGCCTTTCAATCCAAAGGATCTAAAGTATTGCCAGTAAAATATCTAGTATCAATATCCGCTGCAGGCTCAAGCCCGCCGTAGAACTCCTTTATATGAAATTTCTTTGATAGTTCATCGGCATACCCCTGCATGGCAAGCATTACGCGGTCAATATCAAGCGACGGGGCGTCATTGAAAGACAGCTCAACATCCACTTCGCCCTTGTACTTAATGACTCTCAAAAAAACCAGAGGAAGGCGTATGGTTCCTGAAGCATTAAACTCATGCAAATGCTCCGTCATGCACACATCTCCCTCATGGGCAACAATAGCATCAATCAAATTCTTGTTAATTCCCGCCGAGTCCATTCCTCCAAATTCTTCAGAAATAGCTAAGCCAGAGAAGGTTTGAGATCTCGTCTCTATGCATTTCAGCAATGCATGCAAGTCGCTTTTTTCAACTTGCTGAAGAATAATTTCATAATGCTCAGACATAGAATAAATAAATAAATTTTTTGAAGGTCCCGCCCATATTCAATCGAACGGGAAAAGGGGGCGTATTTCTTTTCTCCACTCTAGGTTCGAACCGTTCTGCTTCATCATATCAATAAATTTCCGATGATTCGCATAGGGTCACCCACGAACCGACTATTGCCAGTCAGCCTCCTCGTTAGATTGCCTATTGAATAGGACTGCTCTCTTCAGTCGGTATCACCTAATTTCGCGGCCCCTTAGGTCCCGCTTAGGTAGCAATTAGAGTAAAAACGAATCCGTCCCCTTTCCGCCTACTCTGATCCAGTGAAAATCCAAGTCGGTTTCATAGTGGATTCCTGAAGGGTTGTTTGACTAAGGCCGCCGAGCGAGGATTGCTCTTCGTTCGGCGCGTACGGCGTGAAATCTTACTATCCTTTTTTGCTTTTGGATAAGTCTATGTAAGCGTCGTTGTCATAGTAGTAAATAAATGCATCTGCTAGTTCGAAAGCGTTCGCCCGTGGTCGTTGCTCTTTGGCATTTTCGATAATGCTTTGTATGATCTCGATGGCGAGCGCATAATGCAGGTCATAGTCCAGTGCGAATTTTGGCCTGTCAGGGTTCGGCTCGTTTTCGAAGTCATCGGGATCAAGTACGGCACAAAGCGTATCCTTGTTCCAAGGGACTCCATGAGGCATGTAAAGTGCAAAATCCCACGGTTGCTTGTCGATGCCTGCAAGCACAGATTCAAGTGTTTCGAGTTTCATCATCTAGTACGTCCTCCCCCCCAATTTTTTTTGCCGCCTTGCCCTCCCGGATGCAGTACGCTCTGGGCCGGCCCGGGGGCCCGATGTTGCGGCATTGGTACCAATTGAAGCACACCTTTGCGGCATGGGTGACGATGCCAAGTAAAGCCTTTCGGTGCACTCGATTTGTAACCGCCTCGAGGGCCTGCTGCAACATGATCAGAAACGCCAGGGTGTGTTGATCCATCATTTTCTTGAGATGTGAATCATTTTTCATTGCCGCATCGAGCTGTCGATTAGACTCCCTGAAATGGGATGGGTCACTACCGATCTCTTGGCCAGGAGTAAGCTGAACCTCGTAAAGCACCGAGTATTGACTACTGCTTAACGGTCGATTTGATTTGTCGCATCCTGACAAGTCACGAGCCAGGCCCAGTGGGTCTACCCACATGGCGGGGTTGGGCGCGTACTCGTAAAAATGCCCTCCCCCTAAATAGCCGATTGGATCCTGACTTATAAACGTTCCGTTTCTTGGGTTGTAATACCGATAGCGGTTGTAGTGCAGCCCGGTCTCGTGATCGTGGTATTGACCCTGGAAGCGAATCGGGTTGCCCAGGCCGTGCTGTTTGGCCCACGCCGAGCGCTCCTCGCGGACTTCGCCCCAGGCCTTGTACTGCCCGGCCCAGGCGACGTGGCCCTGCTCATCGGTCAGCTCCATCGGCGTACCAAGGTGGTCGCACTGATATCAGGCAATCGCCTCGAACGGCTGTGGTTTCACCTCGATGTGCCACAACGGATCCTGATCGAAGTCGTACTCGCGCTGGCTCCAGTCCGGTTGCTTGTGCAAACGAATCGGGTTTTTGCGCAGGGCCTGGGCGACCGGCACGAAGCTGCCCGGTTCGTATAGGTAATGCACGGTGGTTGGTCGTTAGACTTTAGTCGGCGCCTTGTTTTATGTGCTGCACTGGTAGAAGGTGATTGAGGGGCCATAGTCGTCAATATTGTTTTCGATGGTTATGGTGAACTGTTTTTCAGGGAATTTATCGCGCAGAACTAAATCCCAAGAGTACTTTAGTAGCACCGACAGTCTTACGAATACTTCATCTGACACATTGCTTGGGCATCCATCATACATGTCGTAGAGTAATGTGTGGTTCATGCTTTGCTCTATGCTTGAGGTGCATTCTCCCTTTTTTTTAAGCGATAGATAGGTGGATTCATTGAATGAGAGCTCAAGAAATACACCGTCGTCGACGCATAGCATGTCGGGCAATAACAACTTGCTTACGATCAAGGTATCCTCAGGATGGCATTCACTACGAAGGTATGAGAAAAGGTTGAGATCTGATGGGTTTTCCCATTGTTCTCGCCATGATTCATACTTTTCCAGCTTTCCAAAGTCCGGAGTGGAATGAAGTTTGCTCATGGTATTTCCTCTGCAGTTGCTGGGCGCGGCGGCAATTTTGAGGATGGAGAGTTTACTCTGACTACCCCATTTGGCAAAGTGTTCCTGCCATACTCTAGTACGTGGGGTGTTGGCACGCCAGCGTGGGCAGCACCAGTAACGTCTACACGCTTCAGAATGCGACCGTGCTCATCAATTAAATTCTTGTTAATTCCCGCCGAGGTGCCCTCTCCAAACTCTTCAGAAACAGCTAGGCCAGAGAGAGTTTGAGATTCCATCTCTATGTGTTCCAGCAAGGCATGCAAGTCGCATTTCGAAACTTTCTGAAGAGTAATCTCATAAGACTCAGGTATAAATGCTAAATCAATAAAACCTTTGAAAGTTTCGTCCATATTCAATCGGACACCGCGACCATCAGGCAGCCGCTTCTCCATAAAGTTAAGCCCTTTATCGGTTGCAACTTGCTTGGATTCACCTGGGTCCCGTGAAATCTCCCGAAAGTGCCTCATAGTCTGATCGTTCCAGGTAGCCATTGACCTTGTAGTTTCACCCCAGATATCTGGATTTCTACCGGCATGTTTGACATGCGAAAAGTGGACATGTTTATTCTTCCTACTAAAAGACAGAAAAAATAAATACGTCCGCTTTTAGTAAAAATTTCGGTTTGACCCCTTTAACGCGAATAGTACACTCAACTGTCAGTCGCCACGGAGAATCTGTTCAATCATCCTCTTTGATTTCGCGCCTTTGTCCTGCCGCCTAAGTACGTCTAACCCAAGTGCAATACCCTTTCGCCCCTGCTCAGTAGAAGCGGGGAATAAAATTTTAAAACAATTTAGTGCTTTCTGCATTTTATAGCAGCGAGCAATCAAGTCCCCCACATGCCAGCAGGTATCTAAGTTATTGTAATTCGAATAGTGGCTCAATATGGCGTGCAACGCACCTTCCTTTTGATCCTCAGAGAGAGCATGCATACAAATCTGAAGATTCATAACAAATACATGCATACCTTGCTTATTATAAAGCTCGGGATCAGAGAGAATATCGAGCCAAAGACCAAAATAGGCATCTGGAATATTTTCAAAATTAGAAATCAAGTCATCGAACTTCTTCGCCTCGGCGAATATTTTTTTAGCGCCGCCTTTGTTTGATATCTTGAGAAGCTCGCTCTTAATGGATATTACATCGCCTGATACAGTCATAAAAGCCTCTTAAATTACTGGCATTCCATTTTTACCAGAAACATCAATGTCAAGCATGCCGTTCACCTGTAAAGTTTTATTGATAACAAGGCAAGTTGACAGGCTGGCTGCATCCATATAGATCAGTTAATGGGTTTAATCGTCAAGCTGGCCCCGAATGCGATCATGCAATAGGGTGTCACGCGTCCAGATGAGCCACTCGGAACTATCGATTGCTTCAATAGATACTTCTATTTTGCAAAAATTCATGGCCTCTATTTCTTTGCGGCAGATGGTTTTTCCAACTTTAGCTGCAACCAGTTGTAGGTCTCTTGTTTGGTCCAGTGAGCGTGCAAAAATGTTCAGCTCAGCCCCTGTCATAGCAATGCCATTCTCCGAAGATCGAATACGCGCCTCAAATGAGTCCATTGTACTTTCAGGTGAAGGACAACCCATCCCATAAAAATCAAGAATGTACCAGATCCATGTGTTTTCAGGAATGAACCCTAACACATCTTCGAGCGAGACTCTCGAGCCTCTTGAGTTATACATTGGAAATGAAAGCATTTGCATCATGGGGAGATCGTCATCGCGAGAAGAGCCAGTAGCTATATAGCGACCCTAGTGACAGACAGGCCGACAGTCTTAAAAACGGTTAAGCATCAGCTTACGCCATTTGCAAATGGCCAATCATTGAAAAGGCATAAGCGCAGAAGCAACTCGACATCCTCATCACTGTGTGAGTTATAGCATTTTCCACGAATCTCAATGCCCACTGCCTCTATTGACTGCAGATAACCTTGCACTCTCCAAACATCGAGCTTTCTTGGGTTTACCTCCATGCCATCATGAGCATCCACTAGCTCACCTGTGGCGCGTTTTTCGAAGCATACGCCTGCTCCGTGCTTCCTGAACGCCCAGGCTTCCTGCTTCACCATTACCGCCCCCTGTCTAGGCCAGTGGGTTTCATTCTTTGCCAGTAGCAGGTAGGCCTCAACCAGTTGTTGCTGTGTATTCGAGAGGCTTTCCATTATTTCAAGAAAAATCTTTTCTGTGATTTTTTTCATGCGCACCCTGGCAGCACTCGCGCCAGCCGTTAACGGTTGTTTGTTGACATCGAATCCAGCGTTCTCAAAAACCTTGCTATTTCACATCTTAACTTTTCTTGATCAAATTCGTGCTCATCGCGTAACTCGGCATCTTCGCAATACATGTCAGCCGCACAAAAGATACTGGATAAGCACTCACTCAATGCCGTGCTATCTTTGAGCAGCGCCTTGCTATCTCTTTCGATTTTCCATAGCTCCATATAAGCCTCGGAAAATGCCGTGGCGGACAGCCGGTTACGCATAAATGATTTTACAAATTCCAATAACGTCTGACTCATCGCGCCCTCGCATAAAGCTAGAGATCACTCTGAACTAAAGGTCTTGACCTGGAATACCTTCTCGAATGCCAGCCCGGCTTCTTGCATATACGAAACGGGCACTCATATAACATTTGAGAAATTAATCTTTCAGAAAAATCTCGACTGCAATCTAAAATCCACTCTTGTAACTTATTAGCCGCCTGATGGCACCTGCAGGCGTATCCAGCTTGACACATCTTGTCTTGCACGCTCTGTGTCAGTTGTTTTTATTGCAAGAAAAAGCTATTTCAACTCGTCATTATCTCCTCGCGTTTTGTGCATGACTGTATATTCGGCTATTTCTTCGTAAATTGAAATGCGCAAAATATCTCCAGTTACCAAGGCCTTGTCTGAAAATATAGGGTTCGCATTCATGAGATGAGTGTCGTCAGTGCAGCAATTGTTATAATGCGGATGCCTGGATGCTTCTTTTTTAGCACCGCATTTTGCCATTTCAGTCTCAGATAGATTTAAGAAGTGCACTTCAAGTTCGTGATAGACTGCCTTGTTGCTTAAATAGTCTTCGAGCATTTACGTTCCATGTGTACCTTCCTGGCTCTGATTTTGATGTCAATCCCTTCGGATTTTGTGTTATCCAGATGCATCCCTGATTCGCTTGCCCCGAAATAAAAATAAGCTAGTGCCTTACATTTAGATCAGGGCTATATTGATCACACAACTTCACTTCCGCCGAGACCTTGCCTGAGGCCATCGGTTCTCTCTCAGCAAGCCTAACAAATAAACCCCGCATATAATCTCGTTTATCCAGCACGTCATCAAGCGGTACTGCGTGCGGAATGACACACCGCCAATACTTATCCAAATCTTCCTCTAGGTAAATATGCTCAAGCGCCTCAATTATTGAGGCCTTTGTTAGCTCGCCAAAACCATCAAACTCTTTCTTGAGCTCACAATATAGCTGCTCCCTGTGCTCAATATTATTTATCTCGAAATCCGCAATCTCATCGTCCGTCATTGCCTCCAGGTAGTAGTACATCAACAATGGCGATCTTAGATATACACACTTACTCATAATTGAGGGTACGCAGTAACAATTTGTTGGTTTCGCTGAAGCACAGTAACAGAAGCGGTGCTTTCCAAATTGCCACCACCTTTACGGTAGCCTTCACCAATCGTCCTATTCATAACGATAATGACCTTATTTGTTCCATCTCTATTCATTTGCGCCTTAGCTCGCTGTATTGCATCCAGTTGATCTACATGACTCAGGAATCGAGTAGAGTCGACAGGCCTGGGCTTTTTCACACAAGGGCAATCCGGCGGTATGCCAGTCTTGGCCCGATGTTCTTGCTGAGCCAAGGTCGTCTGTGCGCCATGCCTCGAATGAGCATGGCCTCCACTCGACGTATCCAGGTTTTCCAGAATCACTTTTGCACGACGATTGGCTCGGTTTCCTGCCAACCCGAAGGGATCAATCCATTCGATCGGATTGTGTGCATAGGCGTATAGGTTCAGACCACCTCTATAGCTGATGGGGTCCTGGCTAATGAATCTTCCTGATTGTAGATCATAGTACCGATAGCGGTTGTAATGCAGCCCGGTTTCATGATCGTGGTACTGCCCCTGGAAGCGCAGCGGGTTGCCCAGGCCATGTTGTTTGGCCCACGCCGAGCGCTCCTCACGCACCTCACCCCAGGCCTTGTACTGTCCGGTCCAGGCGACGTGGCCCTGCTCATCGGTCAGTTCCATCGGCGTGCCGAGATGGTCACACTGGTACCAGGCAATCGCGTCGAACGCCTGTGGTTTTACCTCGGTGTGCCACAACGGATCCTGATCGAAGTCGTACTCGCGCTGGCTCCAGTCCGGTTGCTTGTGAAGGCGGATCGGGCTCTTGCGCAGAGCCTGGGCGACCGGCACGAAACTGTTTGGCTCGTACAGGTAATGCACGATGCGCCCGCTGTCGCCGTCATCACGCGGCGGTGAGCTTTCCCAGGCCAGGGTGTCGCCGTCCCAACCAAACAGGGTGAAACCGCAGCCGAGTTCACGTTGACGCTTGGCCCGTTGCAGTTGGTTCCAGCCGGTGCCTGCTTCCGGGCGGTCCCAGAAATGCGCCACCGAATGCTTGTGCAGGCGCCGGCCCAGGGCGTCGTAGCTGTAGTCGACCTTGAGCTTGTCGTCGTTGTAGCTGGCCAGACGGTCGAACAGGTCCCAGGTGAAATGCGCATGGGCACCGTTGTGCAGGCGGTGGACCAGGTTGCCGCGTTCGTCGTAGCGGTAATGGGTCCCGGCGTACTCGCGCAGCAGGTTGTCCATCAGCTTGTTACGCCGTGGGTCGGCTTCCAGCGGGCGGTTCAGCTCCTGGGTTTTCTGGTCGAGCAGGTTACCGGCTGGGTCGAAGGCGAAGGTTTCCGCGCCCAGGCGGCTGGTGGCCTTGAGCAAGCGACCCACCGGATCGTACTGGTACTCCAGCGGCCCGCGACGGCTGTCGTGGATGTTGCTCAGTTGGCCGGCAGCATCGTAGCGGTACTGGCGCTTGAGCAGCGTGGACTGGCCGTCATGGCTGCCCAGCAGTTGCTCCTGCAAACGCCCGGCCGGGTCCCAGGCCTGGGTCTGCATCAGTTTATTGCCCTGATGGCGCACGACTTCACGGTGTAGGTCATCGCGCTCATAGGCCAGCATCTCGTGCTGGTCGAGGGTCATGCCGAGCAGGTGGCCGCTGCCGTAGGTCAGCCAGCTGACCTTGTGGCCATCCGGGCGAATCGTTGCAGTACGTTGGTTGAGCGCGTCGTACTCGTGCTGCCACACCGCGACCATCGGCGTGCCGGTGGCCAAATAGTGTTGATGCTCACGGGTCAGGTTGCCGGCTTCGTCGTGGAACCATTGCAGCTTGCTGGCGGCGTTGACCGCCTGGATCAGCTGACCATTGGCGTCGTAGGCGAAGCTTTCGCTCTGGCTTTGGTTGCCTAGACGCGCCGTGCGCTCACTCAATCGGCCCATTGGGTCGAAGGTCAGCTCGATACGGCGCTGGCCAACCTGAGTCGAGGCGAGACGACCGCTGTACGGGTCGTACTGGTAGCGGGTGACCAGGCCATCGAAGCCAGTTTCTTGCAGCAGGCGACCGACCGGGTCGTAGAGGAAGGTGGCCTTGCTGGTGTTCTCGTTTTCCAACCCGATCAGGCGGCCGAGCTTGTCCCAGCGGTAGCGCAGGGTGTGTTCGTTGGCATCGATGCGCTCAGCGAGCATACCTGCGGCGGTATAGGACCACGTGGTGCAGCGGTCGAGCGCATCGACATGGGCCAGCAGACGCCCTTCGGCGTCGTAGTTGAAGCGCTCCTCGGTCTTGTCCGGGTGGGTGACCTTGGCCAGTTGACCGGCCTGGTACTCGTAGGCGGTCTTGTTGCCCGCCGCATCGTTGAAGGCAGTCAGCTGACCGAAAGCGTTGTACGTCCACTGGCTGGTCTTGCCCGAGCAGTCGGTGTACTCAAGCAGTTGTCCGGCGGCATTGTAGGCAAGTGTCTTTTCGTTGCCCAACGCATCCTTGATCGCCTTGACCAATCCGGCCGGGGTGTAGGCGAACTCAGTCTTGTGGCCCAGCGGATCGATGCTCTCGACCAGGTTGCCGCGTTCGTCATAATCGCGTAGCCACAAGCCACCCTCGGCATCACGCAGCTTGATCGGCTGGTCGTGATCGTCGTAGGCGTAGTGCACCGTGCTGTGGTCGGCGCGGATGTGCTGCAGCAGGTTGCTGCGCTCATCGTAGCTGTAGCGGTCCTGGCTGCCGTCGGGGTGGACGTGGCGGATGACGTTCTTGCGCTGGTCGCGGAACAGCCACTCCTCGCGGCCGTCCGGGTGGACCAGGCGGTAGGTGTAGCCCAGGGCGTCGTAGTAGTGCCAGGTTTCCTGGCCGTGGGCGTCGGTGACATAGGTCAGGCGGATGTTCGGGTCCCAGGCCAGGCGGGTCTCGAAGCTGCCGTCGTCGGCCCATTCGTGGATGGCCTTGGCGTGCGGGCCGCTGCCGTCCCATTCGAGGTTGATGCCGCGCCCGGTTCGGTCGGTGTAGCGGGTGATCAGGTGCTGGCGGTACTGGTAGTGCCAGGCGGCGCCGTGCTCGTCCTGGGCGGCGATCAGGTCGCCGTGGGCGTCGTAGTGGTAGCCGCACAGCTGACGCAGCGGCGTGCCATCGACCACCTGCCACAGGCCCTGGATATGGCCATGGTCATCGAGCAAGGTGCCCAGTTGCAGGTGGACTTTTTCGGGGTCGTTGTCGGAATAGGTGTTGATGTCCGACAGCACTGGCCGGCCGTTGAACTGGTGCTCGTAGTGCAGCATTGCCCCGGCGCCGCTGCGCAGCTGGATATGCGTCAGGTAGAAGCGGTCACCCTGACGGGCATAGGTTTCGCGGCGGTCCAGGCCACGCAGCAACACCAGTTGCTGCTCGGCGGTGCGCACCAGGCTGACATATTCGATCGGGTCGTAGTGCGGCTTGCCGACCTTGGGCAGTGGGTAGTCGTGGCTGCGGCCGTCGCTGTCGTGGAACACCACGCCCTTGTCCATGACATCGAGGCAGGTGGTGAATTCGGTGATCCAGCGGGCGCCGAGGCTGCCGTCGTCCAGCTTGGCCAGCCGCGAGTTGTACACCCGCGTCCAATTGACCGGGAACGGCCCGGACAGGCTGAAATCCTGATGGGCCAGTGTCTCGTCCCCGAGCACATGGCCGATGCTGAACCCGGTGCAGGCACAGGGGCCGTTCTTTTCGGGCTTGGGCTGCTTGTTGGCACGAACCTGGCTGCGCACCACCTCGGTCGGCCCTTCCGCGTGGACATGCCGGGCCTGGTGGGTGACGCCGGGGCGGATGGCGACGGCCATGCCTGGGCGGCGCGGGTTGGCCAGCACGGTCTCGAGCAGGCGGGTCAGCAGCCAGGCGATGCTGTTTTCCATACCGGCGCTGCCCAGGGCCTGCAGGCGGCGGGGCACGACCTTGGCCAGGTCCTCGAGGGTGCGGATCAGCGGCCCGAGCAGGGTGTCCAGCTCGCCGCTGAAGTGACGGGCGACGCTGTTGTAGCCGTCCTTGAGGCTGCCCTCGGTGGCATTGGCCAAGGCCGACAGGGCCAGGCGCCAGGCGTCGGTTTCGAGGGCCGAGTCGTACAGCGCCACCTGGGCCATCTGTGCGCGGGCCAGGCGGTGGCTGCTGGCGGCATCCAGGTCGCCACGGGCGGCGGCGCTAATAGTCTTGGCCAGGCTGTTGAACAGCAGGCGCGCAGTCTCGGCGGCAGCGCTGAGCATGGCCGGCAACTGGGCCAAGGCCTCGCGCACGTAGTGCTCCAGAGCACCGCGGATATTGGCGTGCAGGTGGCCGTCGATGATTTCCAGGATCACCGCGCCGATGTGCGCGCCGGGGCGGCGGCGCAGGGTCTGGCGGGTTAGCTGCAGCACCGGGCGCAGCACCGTGCGGGCGCGGGACAGGCCGGGTGGATAGGGGACGATGCCGATCAGGTTGATGCCCAGGCTGACCCACAGTAGGGGGTCGGGGGAAGGGCTTTCGACCAGTTCGAGGATGTCGATCAGGGCGTCCACGCAGGCCAGGGCGTTGGCCATGGCCGGCACCGTTTCGGCGGCTTGGCGCAGCAGTTGCAGATCGACCAGACCGTAGCTGATTTCCTGCAGCCAGTGGTCGACGGACGCGGCGGCCGCGCCGAGGTCTTCGCTGAGGAGGGTGTCGAGGGGGGCAATGGCGATCTGGATTTCGCGCGTGGTGGGCTCGGCGCTAGCGGGTGCGGCAGACATCGTGAAAGGGCCTTCCTAGGCGGGGGACGCGGGGTCCCGGGTGGTCCGTAAGGGCGAAATGATACTAAGGCAGGGGTGGTTCGGCCATGGGGGAAACCCTGAGGTGGGTGTGGGAAAGCGTGGGGCCGTGGGTGGTGGTGCCGGCCCTATCGCGGCTGAAGCCGCTCCTACAGGGGGCGCGCCGGGCTCTGTAGGAGCCAGCTTTGCTGGCGAACCGGGTCCGACGCGGGACCGCGGTGTGGCCTTCGCCAGCAAGGCTGGCTCCTACAAAGTTCGTGCTAAGTCAGTGCTGGGCGATCTCTACGTGTTCCCCGGTCACCCGCACCGGCCACACCCGCAGCCGCTGCGCCGGATCCTCCAGGCAGCGCCCGTCCTGCAAGCTGAAATGCTGCTTGTACAACGGCGCCGCCACCACCAGCTCGTCACCCAGGCTGCCGACCAGGCCGCGGCCAATGACATTGGCCCCTGACCGCGGATCACGGTTGTCGACGGCATACAGCACCTGCTCGCGCCCTGGCAGGTAGAACAGCGCCACCTGCTCGCCGTCGAGCCAGGCCACCACGCCCGAGTCGGCCACCAGATCGCGGACCTGGCACACCGCCTGCCAGTGCAAAGGTTGTGTCACGGCAACATTGGAACGGTTCATCAGACAGCCTCCTCGGTGATGGTGGGGATCAGGTGCAGCGGCGCGGCGGGCCGGCGCTGTTCGCGCTCGCGAACGAAATGCACATCGGGGTCAGGGCGCTGATCGTTGACGAAGGTGCGGAAGCGCTTGAGCTTCTCGGGGTCTTTCAGGGCGTTGGCCCATTCGCATTCGTAGCGGTCGACCACCTGCTGCATCTGCGCCTCCAGCTCGTGGCCGAGGCCCAGGCTGTCGTCGAGGATCACCGCCTTGAGGTAATCCAGCCCGCCTTCCAGGCTTTCGCGCCACACCGAGGTGCGCTGCAGCTTGTCGGCGGTGCGGATGTAGAACATCAGCACCCGGTCGATCAGGCGTACCAGTGTCTCGTCGTCCAAGTCGGTGGCGAACAGTTCGGCATGCCGCGGGCGCATGCCGCCGTTGCCGCAGACATACAGGTTCCAACCCTTGTCGGTGGCGATCACGCCGATATCCTTGCTCTGTGCCTCGGCGCACTCGCGGGTGCAGCCCGACACCGCGAACTTGAGCTTGTGCGGCGAGCGCAGGCCCTTGTAGCGGTCCTCCAGGCGCAAGGCCATGGCCACGCTGTCCTGCACACCATAGCGGCACCAGGTGCTGCCCACGCAGGACTTCACCGTGCGCGTCGACTTGCCATAGGCGTGCCCGGTCTCGAAGCCGGCCTCGATCAACTCGCCCCAGATCAGCGGCAACTCGTGCAGTTGGGCACCAAACAGGTCGATGCGCTGGCCGCCGGTGATCTTGGTGTAGAGGTCGTATTTCTTCGCCACCTGGCCGATCACGATCAGCTTGTCCGGGGTGATCTCGCCACCAGGGATGCGCGGCACCACCGAGTAGGTGCCGTTCTTCTGCATGTTGGCCATGAAGGTGTCGTTGGTGTCCTGCAGGGGCACCAGCGATGGGTCCATGATCGGCTGGTTCCAGCATGAGGCAAGGATCGAGCCCACCGTGGGCTTGCAGATGTCGCACCCGACATGGCCGCGACCATGGCGCGCGAGCAATTCGTCGAAGCTGCGGATGCCCTCGACCCGCACCAGGGCGTAGAGCTCCTGGCGGGTGTAGGCGAAGTGTTCGCACAGGCTTTTGTCCACGGTCACGCCACGGGCGGTCAACTCATGCTCGAACACCTGCTTGAGCAGCGCCGCGCAGCCCCCACAGCCGGTGGCCGCCTTGGTGCAGCCCTTCACGGCGGCGAGGTCGCCACAACCGCTGTCGATGGCTGCGCATACCGCGCCCTTGCTGACGTTGTGGCACGAACAGATGGTCGCGCTGTCGGGCAGCGCATCGGCACCAAGGGCTGGTGCGCCGCCACTTTGCGGCAGGATCAGCGCAGCCGGGTCGGCCGGCAGCGCAATGCCGTTCTGGGCATATTGCAGCAGGGTGTCGTAGTAGCTGTTGTCGCCGACCAGCACCGCGCCGAGCACGTGCTTGCCGCTGGCATCCACCACCAGGCGGCGGTAGGCGGCGTTGGCCTCGTCGATGAAGCGGTAGCTGCGCGCGCCCGGCGTGGCGCCATGGGCGTCGCCGATGGAGCCGACATCGACGCCCAGCAGCTTGAGCTTGGTCGACATGTCGGCGCCGGTGAACGCGTCCGCCTTGTCACCGAGCAGCAAGGCCGCGAGGTTGCGTGCCATCGCGTAGCCCGGCGCAACCAGGCCGAACACGCTGCCGTTCCACGAGGCGCATTCACCGATGGCGAAAATCCGCGGGTCGCTGCTGCGGCAATGGTTGTCGATCACCACGCCGCCACGCGCGGCGATGTCCAGGCCACAGGCACGGCCCAGGGCGTCCTGGGGGCGGATGCCGGCGGAGAACACGATCAGGTCGGTCTCCAGGTATTCGCCGCCGTCGAACTGCATGCGGTAGCGATAGTCGTCGCCCGCGCCGATCGACTGGGTGGCGCGGGACAGGTGCACGCCCACGCCAAGGGCTTCAATCTGCGCCTTGAGGGCCGCGCCGCCTTCAGCGTCGAGCTGCACCGGCATCAGCCGCGGGGCGAACTCCACCACATGCGCTTCCAGGCCCAGCGACTTCAGGGCGTTGGCGGCCTCCAGGCCCAGCAGGCCACCGCCCACCACCACGCCACGGCGGGCGTCGGCGGCGGCATCGCGGATGGCGTCGAGGTCATCGAGCGTGCGGTAGACCAATCGGGCATTGCCGCTGGAACCTTCGATTGGCGGCACGAAGGGATACGAACCGGTGGCCAGGATGAGTTGGTCATAGCCGTAGCGGCCTGCGCCGGTGACCACTTCGCAGCGCTCGCGGTCGATCTCCAGCACCGCTTCGCCCAGGTGCAGGTGCACCCCGTGGCGCGTGTAGAAGTCCTGCTCGCACAGGGCCAGGGTCTCGGCACAGCTACCGGTGAAGTACTCGGACAGGTGCACCCGGTCGTAGGCGCGCTGGCGTTCCTCGCCGAACACATGCAGCTCGAAACGGTCCTGGGCACCCCGCTCGAGCAGTTGCTCGACGCAGTGGTGGCCGACCATGCCATTGCCGACGATGACCAGTCGCGCACGTGGTGCGCCGTTCGCTGTTGCCTTCATAGCCGATCCTCGATCACGGAAAACAAAAAGGCGCCTGGAGCCGAAGCTCCAGGCGCCTTTGCCTGTACTCATCAGTGTGAGGCCCCTGGATGATCGCCGTTGACCAGCGGGGCATTTGTGCAATTGTCGAAGCAGGGAATGTGCCAATGTGCCTGTAGGAGCGGCTTCAGCCGCGATGCGGGCGGCGCGGGGCCTGGCATCCGCTTCGCGGATGATCGCGGCTGAAGCCGCTCCTACAGAGATCATGCCCGTGCAGATGCACCGCTTGGGTGCAGGGCTCACCATCACGGGGCGCTCAGTACACATCCCGCCGATAGCGCCCGGCCTTGCCCAGCGCCTCGACCCAGGCAGCCGCTGCCTCACCACTCATCCCACCCTGCACCGCCACCACCTGGCGCAGCGCCGCATCCACATCCCTGGCCATGCGCTGGGCATCACCGCAGACATAGATGAAGGCGCCCTCCTCCAGCCATTGCCACAGCTCGGCGCCCTGTTCCAGCAAGCGTTGCTGCACATAGATCTTCTCTGGCTGGTCACGGGAGAACGCGGTACTCAACCGCAAGTGCCCACTGCCCTCCCAAGCCAGCAACTGCTCGCGGTAATAGAAATCGCTGGCCGCATGCTGCTCGCCGAAGAACAGCCAGTTGCGCCCGCTCGCCTGGCGCACCTCGCGCTCCTCCAGAAAGGCGCGAAACGGCGCGATACCGGTGCCAGGGCCAATCATGATGATCGGCGTGGCATCGTCCTCGGGCAGGCGGAAGTGCTTCGACGGCTGCGGGAAGATCGCCACCTCCAACGCGCCAGCGCGGTCGGCGAGGAAGCTTGAACAGACACCTTTGCGCTCCCCGTAGCGCACGGTCGAGACGGTCAGGTGTACCTGGTCGGGATGCGCGTTGGGGCTGGAGCTGATCGAGTAAAGGCGTGGCTGCAAGGGCTTGAGCAAGCCCAACCAGTCCGTCAGCGACAAGCGCTGTGGAAAGGCGCTCAACACATCGGTCAGTTGCCGCCCATGCAGCCAGGCCTTCAATTCGGCCTTGCGCTCTGGTTGCAGCAGACGGCGCAGGTCGTCGCTGCCTTGGCTGAACCGCTCGAGTTGCTGCGGGGTGACCCGGGTGATGTCCAGGTGCTGTTCCAGCGCGACCGAAAGCGGCATTGGCGCATGCCCCTTGAGCTCGACCGTGGCCTGCCCATCGAGTTGCATCCGTTGCAACAACTCCTCGACCAGCGCCGGGCAATTGCGTGGCCACACCCCCAACGCGTCGCCCGGTTGATAGGTGAAGCCGCTGTCGCGCAGGTCAAACACCAGCTGACGGGTTTCCTTCGTCGATCCGGAGGTATTGAGCAAGCGGTTTTCCAATACCGCCGCACGCCACGGTTGCTGCTTGCCATAACCCGTTACCGGCTTGGGCTCGGCGGGTGCCGGCATGGCGCTGCCCAACTGTTCCATCAAGGCGCCCAGCCAGGCGCTGAAGGCCTCGTCGGCATCCCCTTCGCAATCGACCCGCGCCAGCAGGCGCCGAGCCCCCAGCTCGGCCAGGCGCTGGTCGAGCTTGCGCCCGAAGCCACAAAACTGGTCATAGCTCGAATCACCCAGGGCCAATACCGCGTAGGGCAACGTGGCGCAGTGCCCGCCCTCCTCGCCTTGCAGGGCCTGCCAGAACGCCGTGGCGCAATCCGGGGCGTCGCCGTCGCCGAAGGTGCTGGCGATCAGCAGCACACTGGCTGCCCCTTGCAGCTGCGCCGGGCCGAGCGCATCCATGCAACTGAGGCGCACCGGCAACCCTGCTTCGCGCAGGTGCTGCGCACAACGTTCGGCCAGGGTTTCGCTGTTGCCGGTCTGCGAGGCCCACACCACATGATGACTGGGCACTTCACTGGCCGCTGGCGGTTGAGTGAACAAGGCTGCCAGCAGACCATCGACGAACAGGCGCCGGGCGGGGGCCAGGGGCGCCTCGACCGGCAAGCGCGGCACCCCTTCGGCACGGGCCTGGCCCAGGCCGAACAGAAAGCCTTGCAGGTAATGGCGCTCGTCCTCTGCCAGCTCTGGTGCTGGCAGGACATCCAGGCCAAGCAGGCGAGACAAGGTGGCGGTGGGCATGTGGGAGGGCTCCGAAACAAGGTCGATGGCGTCGATACGCTCGCCCGCGACCCGCTCCAGGGCCACGGCACAATACTTGAAAGCCGGTTGCAGCGAGGTCGGGTCGACGGCGTCGCAGGTGACGGCGTTGATCGCCAGTTGCTCGCCATACAGGTCGTTCCAGTGGAACGGCGCGAAGCAATTACCGGGCAGCACACGATCACTGACCCGCGCGGGCAACTGCGCCAGGCCGCGCCGCGAGCGGATCGCCACCGTGTCCCGGTCACGAATCCCCAGGCGCTTGGCATCCTCAGGGTTGATCTCGACGAAGGGGCCCGGCTCCAGCTTGTTCAGGCTGGGTACCTGGCCGGTCTTGGTCAGGGTGTGCCACTGGTGCTGCACACGCCCGGTGTTGAGCACGAAGGGATACGCCTCGTCCGCCTGCTCGGCCGCTGGCAGCCAGGGCCGCGCCAGGAACCGCGCCTTGCCGCTGGGCGTGGGAAAGGCCAATGCCGGGCGAGCGCCCTGCTCATCGTGCAACAGCGGCTGGCTGACCCCGTCGTTGCGGTAGCGCAACGGGCTGCGGGGGGCTTCCCGGCCTGGCGCGCAGGGCCACTGCCGCGGGCTCTCACGCAGTTCGGGGTAGCCGATGCCACGCAGGTCGTAGCCGGTGGCGGGGTTCCAGAAGCGGCGAATCTCCTCGTACACCGCCTCGGCATCGGGGTAGTCAAAGGCTTGCCCATAGCCCATGGCGCAGGCCACCCGGGCAATGAGGCGCCAGTCCTCGAGGCTTTCACCGGGCGGTTCCACCGCACGCGGCATCAGGGTGAGGTTGCGTTCGCTGTTGATCATCACCCCCTCGCCTTCGGCCCACAGCGCAGCGGGCAGGAGGATGTCGGCCTGGCGGTTGGTCTCGGTGTCGAGGAAGGCGTCCTGGCAGATCACCAATTCGGCCTGGCACAGGCCGTCGATCACCTGCTGGCGGTTGGCGACGCTGGCCACCGGGTTGCTGCAGATGATCCAGCAAGCCTTCACCTCGCCCTGCTTCATCTGCTCGAACAGCGCCACCGTGCCCTCGCCGCCGTCGCTGCGCAGCGTGCCCGGCGCCAACTGCCATTGCCGCTCGACGAAGGCGCGGTCGGCCTCGACCTGCGCCGAGCGCTGGCCCGGCAGGCCCGGCCCCATGTAGCCCATCTCGCGTCCGCCCATGGCATTGGGCTGGCCGGTCAGGGAGAACGGTCCGCTGCCCAGGCGGCAGATGGCGCCGGTGGCCAGGTGCAGGTTGCACAGCGCATTGCTGTTAAAGGTGCCGTGGATGCTCTGGTTCAGGCCCATGGTCCAGCAGCTCATCCAGTTTTCGGACTCGCCGATCCAGGTGGCGGCCTGGCGGATATCGGCCTCGGCCAGGCCGGTGATGGCGGCGACGCGTTCAGGGGTGTAGTCGGCGAGAAAGGCCGGCAGCGCCTCCCAGCCTTCGGTGTGGCGGGCGATGAAATCAGGGTCGGTGTGGCCGTTGGCATGCAGCAGGTGCAACAAGCCATTGAGCAGCGCCAGGTCGGTGCCCGGGCGCAGTTGCAGGAACAGGTCGGCCTTGTCGGCGGTGGCGGTGCGCCGGGGGTCGACGACGATCAGCCGGGCCCCGCCCTTGACCCGGTCGAGCAGGCGCAGGAAGAGGATCGGGTGACAGTCGGCCATGTTCGCGCCGATCACCAGGAATACCTCGGCGTGCTCGAAATCCTGGTAGCTGCCAGGCGGCCCATCGGCACCCAGCGATTGCTTGTAGCCACTGCCGGCGCTGGCCATGCACAGGCGCGAGTTGGACTCGATATGGCGGGTGCGGATGTACCCTTTGGCCAGCTTGTTGGCCAGGTACTGGGCCTCCAGCGACATCTGCCCCGACACGTACAAGGCCACGGCGTCCGCCCCGTGCTGGTCGATGATCGCGCGCAGGCGGGAGGCGGATTCGGCGATGGCCTCGTCCAGCCCGGCGCGCACCGGCTGCTGGTCGCGCTGGCGGCGCAGCCAGGCGCAGGCCATGCGCCCGGTGCTCAGGGGGATGTGCGCGGTCAGGCCCTTGGTGCACAGGCGGCCGAAGTTGCTCGGGTGTTGCTTGTCGCCACTGACCTTGACCACCTTGCCGTCGGCCACGCTCATGACGATGCCGCACCCCACGCCACAGTAGGGGCAAACGCTGCGGACCTCGCTGCTGCTCATCGGCGATCTCCTGCTGATGAAACGACAAAGGCGCCGGCTGCCCCGGCCTGCACTGGCAAGCGGGGGGCAACACGGCGCCTTCGTCGTGATGAAAGTCGGCCATCGGCGTTGATGGCCTGATGGATGAGTGACAGCAAAAGCCGGGCCATGCCCGGCGCCTGCCTGCGAATCAGGCACCGCGGCGCTTGCCACCGGCTTTGCCGGTGTTCGCCGGCAAGGCCGGCTCCTACGCGGGATCGCGTCTTGTCGCACCGTCTTGGGCCTGTCGCACCATAGGGTGGCATTCAGGCCGCGCCAAGCGATATGCTTTATATACGTTTCATATATACAGGTACCCCACCATGGGCATCGTCAAGATCTCCGACGACCTCCACGAAGACCTGCGCGTGGCCAGTGCCGCGCTGTCGCGCTCGATCAACGCCCAGGCCGAACACTGGATCCGCCTCGGCATGCTCGCCGAGCTGCATCCGCAAGCCACCTACCAGGATCTGCTGCGCCAGCTGCTGCGCCAGGAACAGGCCAACCTCAAGGAACTGCTGCAATGAGCCAGGTCATGCTCAAGGACGCCGCCCAACTGGCACTGATGCGCCGCGCCGGGCAACTGCTGGCCCAGGTCTTCGAACACCTCGACGGGTTCATCCGCCCGGGCGTGACGACGATGCAGATCAACGACCGCGCCGAAGCCTTCATCGTCGAGACGCTCAAGTCGCGCCCGGCGAGCAAGGGCCAGTATGGTTTCCCCTATGCGCTGAACACGTCCGTGGACCATGTGGTGTGCCATGGCATGCCCAAGGCAGGTGAGGTGCTGAACGAAGGCTCGATCGTCAACGTCGACATCACCCTGGAACAGGGCGGTTACATTGCCGACTCGTCGAAGATGTACGGCATCGGGCAGATCAGCGACGAGGCCCGACGGCTGGTCGACACCACCTACGATGCGTTGTGGAAAGGCATCGAGCAGGTACGCCCCGGCGCCACCCTCGGTGATATCGGCCACGCCATCCAGGTGCACGCCGAGGCGGCCGGCTACAGCGTGGTCCGCGAGTACTGCGGGCATGGTATCGGCACGCAGATGCACGAGGCGCCCGAGGTGCTGCATTACGGCCAGCGTGGGATGGGCATGAAACTGCAGCCGGGGATGGTGTTCACCATCGAGCCGATGATCAACCAGGGCGGGCGCGGGACCCGGGGGCTGCGCGATGGCTGGACGGTGATCACCCGGGATCACACGCTGTCGGCGCAGTGGGAGCATACCGTGGCGGTGACCGAGAGCGGGTACGAGGTGCTGACGCTTCGGGGGGAGGAGGTTCGGCGCTGACGGATTGGCATTCGGACACCTTTGCCAGGCCTTTCAGGGGTCGCTATGAGAGATGTGGCGCCAGGGAGATCAAGCGCCGACGGTGCGGCACATCGCGGATGAATCCGCTCCTACCCGAAACAAATGTAGGAGCGGATTCATCCGCGATGCGCCGCGCAGGCGGCGCTCGATCTCAAGCGCGCAGCAAGACTATTGCATTACAATCCGCGCCAGCCCAAAGCCCCCTTCAGGACCCCTCATGGACGAACCCGCCCAGCACTGGCTACATGCTCTCTCCGCCCCCATGGCCGCCCTGAACGGCGCCAGCTACACCGCCCCCGACTATTTCGATGGCGAAGACCAGGCCGACCTGGAACGCTGGTGGGGCATCAGCACCCGTGCCCAGTTGCTGGACATGCTGAGCATGGCCGACAACGGCCACGCCACCGAACTGAGCGAAGCCTACTGGCAGTACCAACGCTGCCTGCCCAGCCAATGGCAGGCGCTGCTCGAAACCCTGCCCCCACGTGAACGCATCCGCCACCAGTACGCCGCGCGCACCTTCCCCGATTGCGGCCCGGGCGGCACCCGCGCCTGGGACCTGGGCCGCATGAGCTACCTGCTCCGTGCCGGGGTCAAGAAAGGCCTGGTCAGCCGTGAGGAAAGCCTCTACCTGCACTACCGCCTGGCCTTGCGCGCCCGCCATTACTACAACCGCTGGGACAGCTACCTGGCCGGCTACCTGTTCGGCAAGGCGTTGTGGAACGCCAGCGGCAGCAGCGACGACACCCTGGCCGCCAACCTCGAGCGCCAGGGCGACGAACACTGGAATCGCTGCATCCTGCTCAACCTGCGCCATGGTGCCCACGCCTTGTTCGCCGAGCTGCCCTGGGACCTGCCCCTGCCCGAGCCACAACGCCCGACAACGCTGGAAGAGGACTGCTGGTCATGAGTTGCTGGATTCGCCTGGGGATCGAACCGACCCAGGACCTCGATGCCATCCGCCTGGCTTACCGCAGCCAGCTGCCCTCGCACCACCCCGAGACCGACCCGGAAGGTTTCAAGGCACTGCGCGAAGCCTACGAGCAAGCCCAGCGCCTGGCCCGCGAACGCGCCGCGCCAGCGCCCGACGAGCTGCAACCCGCGGCCGAGCACAGCGCCGTGCATCCTGCGCTGCAAGCCTTCCACAGCCTGCTCGAAGCGCCGGCCACCCGCTTCGATCCGCCCGCCTGGCAGCGCTACGTCGACGACCTGGACACCCTGCCACTGGACGAGCTGGAGGACCTGAGCTGGCAACTGCTCGCCACCCTTCGCGACGCCGGTCCGCTTTCGCATCGCTGCGCCAGCCTGCTGGCCCAGCGCCTGGGTTGGGCGCAACAGCTGCTGCGCCTGGAAAACCCTCACGAGGTGGAAGCCTTCCTCGACCGCCTGGAAGAGCCCGACCCCTACGACACCGCACTGATGCGCGATTGGCCGCCCAGCGCACAGCTGGAAAGCCTGTGGTATTTCCGAAGCCTGGAATACTGCTACCAGCAGCACCCGCTGTTCGAATACAAGCAGTTCGTCAACGTGCACACCTGCCTGGCCATCCCCGACGACCCCGCCCTGATGCAGCGCCTGCTGGTGCAGTTCAGCCAGGCAGGCATCGGCAGCCGCGCCTTCCACGGCCAACTGCAGGAGCGCCTGCGGCAGGCGCCCGACGACATCGACCTGCTTTACCTGCTGGCGCGCCAGGCCGATGCCCTGGATGCCGAACAGCAAGCCCTGGACTGCTGGCTGCGACTGTACCGCGAACACCAGCACCCCCAGGCCGAGCGCTGGCTGATCGACCTGTGCGCGCGCCATCAACCGCAGCGCCTGCCGTTGTTGATCCAGGCCTTCGACCACCTGCACATGCCCGCCTCCTGGCCCACCGACCTGGCCGATCCGGCCCAGGCCTGGGGCAGCCCGGCACAGGCGCCGCAGACCTTGGCACGCTGGGCCGAAGCCGCGCGCCTGGAGCTTGGCGGGATTGCCGGCACCTTTGTCGATTGGCGCCTGGACGGTGACGACGAGCTGCCGCTGCTGGCCTGGTTGCTGCACGAGCAGCCCGACCGCGAACTGCACCACCTGTACTGGCAAGCCTGGGCCCTGCAACGCGGCGAAGCAGGCCTGTTGCGCCAGATCCTGTCACGCCAGCCCGGCGAGGACCCGCTCGATGCATTGATCCTGGAAGGCTTCCAACGTCAGGCCGCGCAACACCTGCGCTGGCTCGAGCAATCACCCGTGGTGCAGGCCCTGGTGCGGTTCTGCGCCAGCGAAGACCCTGCGCTCGAGCTGCCCGAAGCACTGACCGAGGATGCCATTCGCCCGGTATGTCGCGAATGGCTGCGGCGCATGCGCGTCTATTCGGCCCAGGCCCTGCACGCACTCAACAACCAGTTCGAGATGAGCCGCCTGTTCACCACGCCATTCGCCCTGCCATTGCAGGGCCGCCTGGCCGAGGACGGCGTGCTGCTGCCAGCGATGCCTGACGGCGAGGCCTTGTGGGGCTGGCATCGCCAGCAGCTGTTCATGCTCGCCCTGCTGGAGCAGCAATCACGCTGGTTGGCGCTGATCGACCCGGCCTTGCCCGGGCAGTTGCAGTATGCCGCCGACCACCCCTTCGCCGAGCAGCACGCGCAGCTTCTGCAGGCGCTCGATACCCGCGAAGGCGACAACAGCCTGCCAGAGGTCATCTTGTCCGCGCCCCTGCAGACCCTGCAGCAGGCCCTCGACAGCGCGCGCCTGCCCAGCGCCACGCAGTTGGCCACCTGCCTGGACAACGACGATGGCCGCCTGCTCGACGCGAGCCCGCTGAGCTACCTGCTGTTCTGCGCGGTGCTGTACCACGACCGCTCGCTGGGCGAGGAACAACGCACGCGCCTGCGCAACCGCCTTGAAGCCATGGCGCTGCACGGCGCCTGGTTCGAGCCGCTGCGCCGCGGGCTGGTGGACGGCAAGGCCGGACGGCCGCCGGCCGAAGTTCTGCGCAGCCAGGGCATCGACAGCCACGTGTTCAAGAATGTGCTGGACGCGCTGAACAGCCTGCTCAACGACTGCACGCCACCCAAGCCCCGGGCGTTGTGCAACCTGCAGAAAATCAAGGACGATACCCGGCAGCACCCTGGTCTGCGCTGCGCAAGCATGGCCGTGCTGTCCTGGGCAGAGCGCATGCTGGGCAACGACCTGAAACAGCCGCCCGCCCCTTTCTGGGCATTCTGGAAGCTCAACAGTCGCCTGAACCGCACCGGCTTCGCCCTGCATCTGCTGGCCGCCGTGCCATGCAGCGCCATGGCCCTGAAGTTCCCGGCACTGATGGCGGTGGTCGCGGTGCTGATGATCAGCGCCAGCCTGCGCCGCTTGCGCGACCTCGGCCGGGGCGTGCCGACCCTGCTGCTGCTACTGCTGATCAGCCGTGTGCTGCCGTTCGTAACCCTGGTGCTGCTGGGCCTGCCCGGCAACAAGTTGCCGAACCTGTACGGGCCACCACCAGGCAAGGGCATGCCGATGGAAGGTGGCCTGCAGGCCACCTTGCGGCGCCTGAACGGTCAGTAGCGCAGCTCATCGAGCGCTTGGCTCAACGCCAGGCGCTCACGGCCGATCTCACTGGACTGCTGCCTGGCCAACACCGCGTTGAACGCATCCAGCCAACTGCCGATCAACTCGCGCTCATCGCCCAGGCTCTGCATCCAGGCCCGCTCCAGGCGGGCCAGCAGGGTGCGATTGGGCAGGGTGTCGCGTGGGTGGATCTTCAGCCGCGCCAGGCGCTCCTGGCTGGCCTGGCGCGCCTCGGCATCCAGCCCGGTGGGGCTGCGGTCGATGCTGTGGCTGTGTTTCTGGCCACTTTCGAGGAAGGTCACGTCCACTTCCAGCAGGCCGTTGATGTCGTAGCTGAAACGCACGTCCAGCGACTGGACCGCACCGGTCTGCTGCAACGGCACCACGAAGCTGTCGACCAGGATATTGTCACGCACCCAGGGGCGCTCGCCCTGGTACACGGCAATGCGAATGGACGCCTGTTCGGGGTGGGTGCTGTAGAAGCGCTGGACCTTCGAGGTGGGGATCACCGTGTTGCGCTCGATGATCGGCGAAAAGGCCCCGGTGATGTCTTCGCCACGCGAGGAGGCAATACCCAGGGTGTAGGGGCAGACATCGGTCAGGATCAGCTCGTCGATCGCCGCGTCGCGCGCCTTGCACGCCGCCTGGCTGGCGGCGCCCAGGGCGACGATGGTGTCTGGGTCCAGGTGCCGGTACGGCAGGCGACCGAACAGCTTGGCCACCAGCTGCTGCACCTGCGGCATGCGTGTGGCGCCACCGACCAGCACCAGGCTGTCCAACTCCCGCGGGCTCAGCCGGGCATCGCGCAGGGCCTGTTCGATGGGCGTGCGCACCCGTGCCAGCAACGGTGCCCAGATCGCTTGCAGCTTCAGGTCGTCCACTACCCATTCACGGGCCTGGCCATCGCCATTCCAGTTCAATGTGCGACCGCCCTCGCCCGCCTCGCGCTTGAGCTGCTCGATGGCATCGTGAAGGCTGGCCAGGGCCTGGGGCTCGAGGTCTTCGACCTTGAGGCACCAGTCGCGCAGGCAGGCTTGCAGCAACGCGTCAGTGAAGTCTTCACCGCCCAGGTAGTTGTCACCGGTGGAGGCATGCACCTCGATCAGTGGCAGGGCGTACTCGAGCACCGTGACGTCGAAGGTGCCGCCACCCAGGTCGAAGACCAGGGTGCGTTCGAACTTCTGCTCATGGAGGCCATAGGCCATGGCGGCGGCAGTGGGCTCGTTGATCAGCCGCTGCACCTTGAGCCCGGCCAGCTCGGCGGCAAACACCGTGCGCTTGCGCTGCTCGTCGCTGAAATAGGCCGGCACCGAGATCACCGCTTCACTCACCGGGCAACCCAGATAGGCCTCGGCGTCCTGCTTCAATGCGCCCAGCACCAGGGCCGACAGCTCTTCAGGCGTGAAACGGTGCTCACCCAGCGAGTAGCGCTTGTCACTGCCCATGAAGCGCTTGAAGGCGCCCGCCGTGCGCTGCGGATGCGTGGTCAACCGGGCCCGGGCAGCCTGGCCGACCAGGATGCTGCCATCGTCATCGACACTTACCACCGAGGGGGTCAGCACTTCGCCCAGGGCGTTGGCGATCAGGCGCGCTTCGCCATCCTGCCAGACCGCGATCAGGCTGTTGGTGGTCCCCAGGTCGATGCCCAGGAGCGGAGTGGGTTGTGTAGAAGAAGGAGAGAGGCTGGCATCCTGCATGGTCGGTCTCTTGCTTGCGATAAGAACCGGCGCAGGGCCTGCTGGCCACATGCGGCGGACAGGGGGCATTCTGGCGCAATGCCAGAAACAAAAAAAGCGACCCTAAGGTCGCTTTCTCTGTAGCTTCAGGGTGTTCAGTGGGCCCTTGAAGCTGAATATGGCGCGGCGGACGGGACTCGAACCCGCGACCCCCGGCGTGACAGGCCGGTATTCTAACCGACTGAACTACCGCCGCGCTATACATCGAGTGGTGGGTGATGACGGGATCGAACCGCCGACCCTCTGCTTGTAAGGCAGATGCTCTCCCGGCTGAGCTAATCACCCTTCGTCTCGGTGTGGCGCGCATTCTACGGAGGACCCTGTACCCTGGCAAGCACTTTTTTCAAAAAATTCAAAAAAAAATGCCAGGCCTTTCAAAGACCTAGCTGCGCCGGGCGTTTCCCTCCTTATATATGCCTGCTGGCCCTCTGACAGGGCTGGCCTCGAACCACCGCTCGGAGAATAATGCCCGCCTTATGCATTAAGGAGAGATTCCCCCTCATGTGGTTCAAGAACCTGCTGACCTACCGCCTGACCCAGGATGTCCCGTTCGAGCCTGAAGCGCTGGAAGCCGCCCTGGCCAGCAAGCCGGCCCGCCCCTGCGCCAGCCAGGAGATGACCACCTACGGTTTCGTCGCCCCGTTCGGCAAGGGCGCCGACGCTCCCCTGGTGCACGTCAGCGGTGAATTCCTGCTGATCGCCGCGCGCAAAGAGGAACGCATCCTGCCCAGCAGCGTGGTCAACGACGCGGTCAAGGAGAAGGTCGAGGAAATCGAGACCGAGCAGATGCGCAAGGTCTACAAGAAGGAACGCGACCAGATCAAGGACGAGATCATCCAGGCCTTCCTGCCGCGGGCGTTCATCCGCCGCTCGATGATCTTCGCCGCCATCGCCCCGCGCCTGGGCCTGATCCTGGTCAACTCGGCCAGCGCCAAGCGCGCCGAGGACCTGCTGTCGACCCTGCGCGAAGTCATGGGTTCGCTGCCGGTGCGGCCGGTGACCGTGAAGATCGCCCCGGCCGCGACCATGACCGACTGGGTCAAGTCGCAACAAGCCGCCGAAGGCTTCTATGTACTGGACGAGTGCGAGCTGCGCGACACCGGCGAAGACGGCGGCATCGTGCGCTGCAAGCGCCAGGACCTGACCGGTGAAGAGATCCAGCTGCACCTGAGCACCGGCAAGGTGGTCACGCAACTGGCCCTCGCCTGGCAGGACAAGCTGTCGTTCGTGCTCGACGACAAGACCGTGATCAAGCGCCTGAAGTTCGAGGAACTGCTGCAGGAGCAGGCCGAGCAGGATGGCGGCGATGAAGCCCAGCAACAATTCGACGCCAGCTTCACCCTGATGATGATGACCTTCACCGAGTTCCTGCCGGCGCTGTTCGAGGCGCTGGGGGGCGAGGAGATTCCCCAGGGCGTCTGAATCGGCCCTATCGCCGGCAAGCCGGCTCCTACTTGAACGCGTAGGAGCCGGCTTGCCGGCGAACCGCCAGACACCGCTGATCCACCCGGCTTGCACCCACCCCTACAAATGTGCACTATAGTGCGCACTGTGAGGACGACCTCACGACGCAGTGCGTGATCGCTACGGGGACGGCCCCATCGTTGATAATGATGGAGACTCACCATGTCCTGGATCATCCTGTTCTTCGCCGGCCTGTTCGAAGTCGGCTGGGCTGTCGGCCTCAAGTACACCGACGGCTTCACTCGCCCGCTCCCCACTATTCTCACTGTCGGCGCCATGGTCATCAGCCTCGGCCTGCTGGGCCTGGCCATGAAAGAGCTGCCGCTGGGCACCGCCTATGCCATCTGGACCGGCGTCGGCGCGGTCGGCACGGTGATCGCCGGGATCATCCTGTTCGGCGAATCGATGGCCTTGGTGCGCCTGGCCAGCGTCGCGCTGATCATCACCGGCCTGGTCGGCCTGAAGGTCAGCGCCAGCTGACCTCCGCTTCCCTCCCCCTCAACGCATATCGCCGCGCAGCAGGCTGACCTGCTCGCGCAGCGCCTCGGGCTGCGCCGCCTCCACCGGGATGGCGGCGCCGGCCACGATGGTCACCCGCGACCATAGGCGCTTGAAGAAGCCCTTGTTCGGGTCGCGACTGAAGAAACTGCCCCACAGCCCCTGCAACGCCAGTGGAATCACCGGCACCGGCGTCTCCTGCAGGATGCGGTTCACCCCCCCCTTGAACACATCGATCTCACCGTCGGCACTGAGCTTGCCTTCGGGGAAGATGCACACCAGCTCGCCGTCGGCCAGGTACTGGGCAATTCGGGCGAAGGCGCGCTCGTAGGTGGCCTCGTCTTCACCGCGCCCGGCGATGGGGATCGCGCCAGCGGTGCGGAACACGAAGTTGAGCACCGGCAGGTTGTAGATCTTGTAGTACATGACGAAGCGCACCGGCCGGCGAATCGCGCCGCCGATCAGCAGCGCATCGACGAACGACACGTGGTTGCACACCAGCAAGGCCGCGCCCTCGTCGGGGATGCGCTCGAGCTCGCGGTGCTCGACCCGGTACATCGAATGGCTGAGCAGCCAGATCAGGAAGCGCATGGTGAACTCGGGCACGATCCTGAAGATGTAGGCGTTCACCGCGATATTGAGCAGCGACACCACCAGGAACAGCTGCGGGATGCTCAGTTTTGCAATGCTCAGCAGGACGATGGTGACGATCGCCGAAACCACCATGAACAGGGCGTTGAGGATGTTGTTGGCGGCGATCACCCGGGCCCGCTGGTCTTCCGGGGTACGCGCCTGGATCAGCGCGTACAGCGGCACGATGTAGAAACCACCGAAGATGCCCAGCCCGACGATGGACAGCATGATCCACCACGCCTGGCTCATGCCCAGCAGCGCCAGCCAGTCATGGGGCACGGCGCCGACCGGCACATCGCCCGAATGCCACCACCAGAGCAAACCGAATAGCGTCAGGCCGAAGGAGCCGAAGGGCACCAGGCCGATCTCCACCTTGCGGCCACTCAAGCGCTCGCACAGCAGCGAGCCGATGGCGATACCCACCGAGAACAAGGTCAGCACCAGGGTGACGACGGTTTCGTCACCGTGCAGCCAGTCCTTGGCATAGGCCGGGATCTGCGTGAGGTAGATGGCACCGACGAACCAGAACCACGAGTTGCCGACGATCGAGCGCGACACCGCCGGGGTCTGCCCCAAGCCCATGCGCAGGGTGGCCCACGACTGACGGAAGATGTTCCAGTCCAGCTTCATCTGCGGCGCGGCGGCGGCAGCGCGGGGGATCCAGCGGCTGGCCAGGTAACCTAGCACCGCCGTGCCCACCACGCCGATGGCGGCCGCCGTGGCGTAGTTCGACGACGACATCATCACCCCGGCGCCGATGGTGCCGGCCAGGATCGCCAGGAACGTGCCCATCTCGACCAGGCCGTTGCCCCCCACCAGCTCTTCTTCACGCAAGGCCTGAGGCAGGATCGAGTACTTGACCGGGCCGAACAGCGCCGAGTGGGTACCCATGGCGAACAGCGCCACCAGCATCAGTTCCAGGTGGTGAGTGACGAAACCGGTGGCACCGATGGCCATGATGACGATCTCGGCCAGCTTGATCGCTCGGATCAAGCGGTCCTTGGCGAATTTCTCGCCAAACTGTCCGGCCAGCGCCGAGAACAGGAAGAACGGCAGGATGAACAGCAGCGCGCAGAGGTTGACCCAGATCGAGCGGTCGCCTTCCAGGCTCAGCTTGTAGAGGATCGCCAGGATCAACGACTGCTTGAACAGGTTGTCGTTGAAGGCACCCAGCGACTGGGTGATGAAGAACGGCAGGAAGCGCCGCTTGCCGAGCAGGGTGAATTGCGAGGGGTGACTCATCGTCCTTGTACCTGGTTGGGCTTTGTCATTGGAGGCACGCCGGGCGTGCGAAGCCACAAATCTGCACGGGAATGCCCGCTCAGGCAACCTTGCCGCCGCGCTGGAAAGACAGCCAGGGCGATGGCAGACTGCCAGGCACCAGAAAAACGCCCGTCCAGGGCGCATGAGAGAGGCAGGACGCAACGGATGCCTCTCGGCAGGATGCCCCCAGGAAATGGAAACAGAAAGACCATGAATGAAGACAAGCGGTTGGCGGCGATGATCGACGCGGCCACCGAAGCCACGAAGTCGGCGAAGAACACCATCGACCTCCTGACTATCGTGGGCAATTTCGTTGACTACAAGGGCAAGCTGCAGTTCGAGTACAAAGCCGAATGGCAAGCGGTCCAGGCCTTCGCAGTCCTGGCGATCGTCGCCCTGGCGGCCAACTATCTGGGGCCTTGGACAATCCTGATATGGCTGTCCGAGGCCTGGGGCTTCACACCTTCGACCTGCGCCTGGATCATCGCGGGGCCAAGCATCCTTTTCGTCACCAGCACGCTTTCCTACATCGTTCGCGGCCGCAACCTGTTGCCAGAGCTGTCCAGGGCACTGGCGTTGCGCTCGAGCTGGTTCGCCAACGGCCTTGAGGAAATCGACACGCCTCCCGAACCGCTGTTGCGCCAGTTGCAGCAATCCTTCAGTGATTATGCGCGAGGCAACCACAGCCGCCAGATACAGCTCGCATTGAAAGGCTGTTTCAAAGGCCCTCGGCACACCCTCGCCTACCACTACATCGACCTGGAATACGTCGACAGCCGTCAACAGACCTACACCGAGACAAACAGCAAGGGCGAAACCGTGACCCGGTCCCGAACCATCTACCACCACTATCGACGCTACAGCCTGGTGGTGGATTTCCCGTGGGTGCAAGGTATCGCCGTGCGCAGCGACCAACAGGACAAGATCGACCTTGCCCACACCTATCAAACCACCTCGAGCGCCTTCAACCGCACGCTCACCCTCAGCGGCACGAGTGCGATGGCCTGCGCCCGGTTCGCCAAGCCCGTCACGGTACTGCACCTGCTGACCATGACCGCGCGCCTGCGCAACCCCAATCTGGAATTCGCCGCCAACGGCGCCGGGCTCTGCCTCAGCTTCGACGATGACAACCTCATCGACTTCAAGATGCCGGGTGACTTGAGCAACCCAGGAGCCTTTTACAAGGCTGTCGAAGCTGGCATCGACTTGCCCGCGCTGACCACCCTGCTGGAGGCAATCCACGTGCTCATCGAGCAGCATGACGACAACTTCGAATCACCCACTGCAACCGCCATTCACAGGGAACACTGACAATGGATCTACCCGTCATCATCGGCATTACCGTCGCCGTTCTGGGCCTGCTGGCCGTGATCAGCTACTACAACGCGATCATCGGTGGCCATAACCGCGCGCAACGGGCCTGGGCCGATGTGCTGACCTACGAGCGGCAGAAGAGCAAGGTACTCGACGGCCTGCAGCCGCACGTCAGCCATTATCAGGACTATGAACACAACCTGATGAGCGAGATCACGCGCCTGCGCAGCGCCGTCGCCGAGCTGCCGAGCGCGGCCAACGGCAATTCGCTGGTCGCCGCCGAGAGCGCCACCCGCTCGCTGCTCAATGGCCTGCGCGTTGCCGTCGAAGCCTACCCTGACCTCAAGGCGTCCGAAGTGCTCGGCAACTTCATGCGGGAAATCGCCGAACAACAGGAAAATGTCGGTGCGGCGATCGTCATCTTCAACGGCGAGGTGGAGCGCTTCAACAACAGCATCCAGATGTTCCCGGGCTCGATGGTCAATGACATGCTGAACCGCAAGTCGCCGATCGCCCCGTTCACCGACGCAGAAGCTTCAGGCAGTTTCAGCTACACGCCCAACCTCTGAGTGAACGCCCGCCGTCATTGCCGGGCAATGCAAGGCGAGACGAACAGCTCGCCATGCCATGCCCCGCGCAGGGTGCGGCTGGCCACCAGCAGCCAGAGCAGCGCCAGCGCCACCACCAGCACCTGGCCGAACACGCTGAAGAAACCCAACTCCAGCCAGGCCGCCAGCTTCAGGGTGGCCAGGCAGTACACGCCCAGCGGGAAGGTGAAGCCCCACCAGCCCAGGTTGAACGGCATGCCCTGGCGCATGTAGCGCAGGGTGATCAACACCGCCGTCAGCAGCCACCACAACCCGGCGCCCCAGAGCACGATACCAGCCACCAGCCCAAGGCCCCGGGCCACTTCACCCAGACTTCCCAGGCCATTGGCGGCGAACACCGCCGGCGCATCGCCCCCCAGCACCAGCATGCCCAGCGCGCCGGTGCCGATCGGCCCCAGCGCCAGCCAGCTGGACGCCGCCATGTTTGCGGGTGGCAGCTTGTGCAGGGCCATGCGCAGCATGAGGATGGTGAGGATGCTGAAGGCCACCGGCAACGACACGGCCCACATCACGTAGCTGGTGATCACCACCAGGAACTGTCGGTGCACATCCACCAGGTGCGGCGCCAGCAGCCCGCCACTGGCTGCGGCGACCTCCGCCGCCACCACCGGCAACAGCCACACCGCGGTCATCTGGTCGATGCTGTGTTCCTGGCGAGTGAACATCAGGTAGGGAATGGCCACGCCGCACAGCAGCGCCAGGCCCACGTCCAGCCACCAGAGCATTTCGACCCACGGCACCACGGCCTCGCCCCAGCGTGCCAGGCCGAATACCAGCGCACCGTTGAGGATGGTGGCCAGGCCCATGGGGATGGTGCCGAAGAACATCGACACGGTGGAATGGGCGAAGATCCGCCGTGCCTCGTCGAAGAACAGCAGCCAGCGTGCGCCATACAGGACACAGAACAGGGCGAACAGGCCGATGGTCGACCACCACAGGCCCTCGGCCACGGCATCGAGCAGTGGCACCTGGACCTGATGCAGGGCCAGCGCCAGCACGCCAGTCCCCATGGTCGCGGCAAACCAGTTGGGGGTGAACTGGCGGATCACCTCGCGGGGATGGGCCAACTGGCTGAAGGGGCGCCACGACGGTGCGCGAGTCTGGGTGCATGGCATGGGATGTCTCCTGGCCTTGTGTAAGGTGGAATCATCTTATGCCCATAAAGAATATCCATATAACGGGTAATTTCTCTATCTGTTATCTATTTTGCAGATATAGCGCACCCCATGCCCCTTGGAATATGCTTGGCGACCGCCCCACCCAGACCAGGACGTCGCAATGCTTGCCGCTCTCAAAGGCTACCCGCAGCCGGTACGCCTTCTGTTGCTCACCACCTTCACCCTGACGCTCGCCCGAGCCATCACCCTGCCCTACCTGGTGGTCTACCTGGCCGACAATTTCCAGCTCACGGTCGGACGCATCGGCCTGCTGATCGGCGGCGCGCTGATCGTCGCTTCGCTACTGAGCCTGTACGGCGGGCACCTGGTCGATACCGTGCGCAACCATACGCTGGTCATCGCCAGCCTGCTGATCTTCGCGCTGGCCTTCGCCGGCGCCATCGCCAGCCCATCGGCGGCGCTGTTCTTCCTTTGCCTGGTGCTGATCAACCTGACCCTGGCCATGGTCGACATCGCCGCCAAGGCGGGGTTCTGCGCCCTGCTGCCAGTGGAAGCGCGCGCGGAGGTGTTCGCGGTCAAGTACACCCTGAGCAACATCGGCTATGCCGTCGGCCCGATGCTTGGGGTCGCCATGATCGAAGTGGACGGGCATCTACCGTTCGTGGCCTCCGCGCTGATCGGCCTGGGCATGTGCCTGGCCTACCAGCGCCTGGGCGCCCGTGGCCTGGAGGCCCGCGCCGAAGTTCAGGCCAGCGCCGGCTTCGCCCAGGTGGCATTGGGCCTGGCCCGCGACCGGCGCCTGGTGTGCTTCACCCTGGGCGGTGTGCTCAGCGCCGTGGTGTTCGGCCAGTTCACCGCCTACCTGTCGCAGTACCTGGTGGTCACCAGCAGCCCCGAGGAGGCGGCGCGACTGGTCGGGTACCTGGTGACCACCAACGCCGTGACGGTGATCGCCCTGCAGTACCTGATCGGCCGACGCATCAACCGGCGCCGCCTGATGCCCTGGCTGATGGCCGGCATGGCGATGTTCATCGCGGGCTTGCTGGGCTTCTCCCTGGCCGGTTCGGTACTGGCCTGGTGTGTTGCCATGCTGGTGTTCACCCTGGGCGAGATCATCGTGATTCCGGCCGAGTACATGTTCATCGACCTGATTGCGCCGGAGCACCTGCGGGGTGTCTATTACGGGGCACAGAACCTGGGCAACCTGGGCGCGGCGCTGGGGCCGGTGCTGGTGGGGGCGGCGCTGGGGTACCTGGTGC